>CAJTYS010000001.1 GCA_910583765.1 uncultured Eubacteriales bacterium
CAGAGAACAGAAAAGGATAGCATGTATGAACTGTCCGCAAAAAATGACCGACTGACGATGGCCATGGGCATGGCCGCTTCCACCGCTTCCACGGCCGCCTTCTTGATCAAGCTCAATAAGTATTGTTCAGACATTGAATTCCCCCTTTATTCCCGCCAAATTCAGATCCATGGTGTGGGAGCCATTGGCAAAAACGTGTTTCACTTTTTCCACCAGCATGTAATTTCGTATTTTCTTGTCTCCCAGGTCAAAGCTCACCACTAGAGATGAGCCTCCCCGCACCCGAGTGTCCCCCAGCTGCTTGCCGGCGGTGAGCGTCCGCTGTTCCACTCCGTAATACCCGGCCAGGATCTTCGCCTTTTGCTTCATCTCTTTTTTCGACAGGCCTTCCGCTTTTTCCACGTATTGCAGGATCCCCCACTTTTTCTGCTTTTCGGTGGCGTTTCTCACGTGGACTTCACGGACCCCGGTTTTGTCGTTGTCCGAGTAAATCTTGATCCGGTTGTAAACGTCCTTGTCAATGGAGGACTGATAATCCAGCGTTTCCCCCGTGTCCCGGTCGATCAGGATGGGCAGCTTCATGTTCTCGATGTTTTTCAGTGTCAGCCGTCCGAAGTTGTCATACAGGACGAACAGCTTTTTCGTGTGGCTCACTGTCAGATCGGAAGCGTTGCCCAAAATGTCGAAGAGCGTTCCCTCTTCCATCCGGGCTGGGATCACGTATTTGGTGTTTTGGATGGCGCCGCACTCCAATTTGTATTCCCTGGCGATCTGTTTCAGCAGCTTGGAGTAAGTGAGTTTCTTGTAGGACCGCACGTCTTTGTTTTTCAGATACCGCAGCTGATCGTAGCAGGTCAGGGTCACGAACCCGCCGCTTTCTCGTTTGAAGGTGAAGACGTATCCGAAAAACATCCGCTTCCCATCGTAGCGGAAACGCACGGCGTTGCCTTTGGCGATTTTCAACGTCTCGTCCTTGTACGCGGTGAACGTCAGCTTTCCCGGGGATCCTTTTCTTTCGTATTCCAAGGTGATCTCCCCTTTCAAGGAAGGCTGAAAGATCTTGCCGCCGTTTTGAAGCAGGATTTCCGCCCCCTTGTTCAAAACGCCCGCTTTTGTCCGCAGGCTGGCGTTTTGGTTCCCAGTTTTTCCGGTCACGGATTTCACTTTCACCGTGGTGACGTCTTTTCTTTTTTCTTGAGTCCCGCCAGCGTTCCCGCCCGTGGTTCCCGTGAGCGGCGTTCCGGCCTGGCTACTGGTTCCTTTGTCCCCGGAAAATCTAGCCAGAGTATCTGACTTGCTGACATAAGCCATCGGATTTTTGGCCACGCCGTTGATTCGGATTTCAAAATGAAGATGCGGCCCTGTGGAATGGCCCGTTGATCCCACTTTTGCGATGGGTTGCCCAGCGCTTACCTGCGCTCCGGTCCCGACCAAAAATCCGCTGCAATGCGCGTATCTGGTCTTAATGCCGCCACCGTGATCCACGATGACCAAATTTCCATAGCCGCCAGCTGGTCCCGCTTTTTCAACCCGTCCGGCCCTAGCCGCAAAAATTTTTCCTCCGTGGCATCCTCCATAGGCCAAATCCGTGCCCGTGTGCATCCTTCCCCATCTAGGGCCGAATGGAGACGTGACTCTAGCACTGGTGGAGATCGGCCACACCCAACTTCCCATGCGTTCTCACCTCATTTCTTCGGCAGCTTCAGCTTCGTCCCCGGATAGATCCAGTGTCCGTTTGAACTGCTTTTCTTGCCCTTCTTTTTCGCCGTTTTTTCGATCACGGTTTTATTCAGCTGATAGATTTCCTTCCACCTGCTCCCCTTGCCCAGTTTCTTTTTGGCAATGCTGATCAGGCAGTCCCCTTTTTTCACCACGTACCCGCCTCCATCGTCTCCGCTCTTTTTCGAGGATGACGGTTTTCTCGTTTTCTTTGTCGTGGCCGTGGTTTTGCCGTTTTTCTTTTTCGTGAAAGTCAGAACCTTCGTCCCATAATGAACCCACTGCTTGAAGTTGAGCGTCAGCTTCACGTCAACGCCTTCCTGAACGTCTTCTTCCACCGTGTAATCCTCCAGCGTGCATTCCATGGAAAAGTTCCATCCCAGCGCCTTCCCCGCCAAGTTTCGGATCAGGACCACTTTGAAGACGGCGCCGGAGGTCTTGAGTTTCTCCAGCTGGCTCAAATAAACGTCTGGTTTCTGAAATCCCGCTTTTCCGTAGTTGGCGAAGGGATATTCCACGGCTGGCAGCAGCAATTCCGTCGCTTGCACGTCCGTCAGTCCCTGGGCTTTGATCCGGTTCACTTCCCCTTCGTTGACCAGGGTGACGGTTTCGTTCTTGTTGTTGATCTTCAATTGAAATTTCTGGGGCGGCAGCGGATAGCGGATGTTGTCGATGTAAAATTCATACATTTATATGTGAACTCCTTCCCCGCTGGTGACAAGCGCGTTTTCCAGTTTCTTGGTCAGCACGTTTATCGTCCCGTCGATGTCCCTGTCTGAATTGAGCTGGTTGGTCATGCCGGACATGTCTATTTTCACGCTGGCCGTGGTGAACTTGTTGATGGCCTGCCGCTCCGCCAGCTCCCGCAGCAGTTTCAGGTCTTCGGAAGTGGACTGGACGGAATCTTTGATCTTGCCCGTGTTCTTGTCGATGTTGCCCACGCCTTTCGCCACTTCTGATGGAATGTCACCTGCGGTCGCGCCCGATGCGCCTTTTCCGCCGGTCAAATTTTTTATTTTGTCTCCCGCGCTGCTTCCCCATTTGTAGCCAGCTTTGTATGCGCCGCTGTAGGACTTGCGATCCAAATAATAATCCTGTGGGTTGATCCTCCGCACGTCCTCCTGGTACTTCCCATTGCCCTTGGTGTCCGCCCAACCATGCAGGTCATCGATCCAGCCATTGATGCGGGACACGAACTCCGTTCCAAACAGCGAATCAATGGCACCGGCAATGGAGCTAATCAAATTCAGCACCGTTTCGCCAAAGCTCGCGAACAGATGCGCCGCCGCTCCTAAGGGATCCCGGAACACGTTGGAAAAAAAATTGGCAAAACCGGCTATGAAATTCCACAATCCCGCGAACAGGCTGATGACTCCGTTGTATAGGGCGGAAAAACTGTTCCAGATGAAGGCCCCAGCCGCCGCCAGCGCTCCAACAATGACTCCCGTCGCGCTTATGGTCTTGTTCTGTGCTTTGTTGATGGCCGCGACCACAAGGTAAATCACCGTGATCGCCACGATGATGAGCCCGATGATCCAAACCAGCGGACATGCGTATAGCGCTGCGTTCAAACCTTCTTGCGCCACGGTCTGTACGAAAGTCGCCACGGTCCACTGACTGGTAAAAGCGGCTTTCATTCCCGCTGCGAGCGTTAGGATCCCCTCTGCTGCCGCAGCAGCGAGCACAATACCTTTATGCACCACTAAAGCTGCGGTATATATTCCCAGGGCGGCTGCCACAGCGACCAAAATCGGTTCCACGAACGCCCAGTTGTCAGCGATGAACCCTCCAGCGGCTCCGATCACGTTGAAAAGACCAGCCGCCACGCCAACCACAGCGCCTATGTTGTCACCTACACTTGAGAGCACGTTCTCCATTGTCGCTCCAAAAGACGCCACCATCTCCATGGTGCTCGGCAATCCTTTTGACGCCAAAGCGGTGTCAAGGCTTTCTATGACTTCGACCCAGCCTCTTGTCGCCGCCGCTTTCATGTTCGCGAAAGTGGTCGCCCAAGTCGCGCCCGCATCCTTCGCCGCGCCGCTGGACAGACCCGCGTCCATCGCTTGGCTTACGGTGTCTATGAATTGCGCCGCGGAAATGTTTCCTTTGCTCAAATCCTCTTTAACCGAGCTAACGGCCTGCCCGACCGCTCCCGCATAGATTTCCGCCGCGCCGATCCCAGCATCGAACAGCCGGTCTAATTGATCGGCTTCTACCGTGCCCTTGGAATACATCTTTCCTATGGCGTCCACGACGCTTTCCAGCTGTTCATTGGTTCCTTCGCCATAAAAGCTGACAGCGTCCGCCCAAATGCGCACTTGGTCCGTGGCCGCGCCAAGGGACATGCCCCGCGTCAAAAAACCTTGCGCCGCTTTGCTGGCGACGTCCAGGCCATAAGCGGTGCCTGTCGTGGTTTCTTTAAGCTGTGTCAGTGCCGCATTAGCCGCTTGCGCATCTCCTGTCATGACAGACACGGTTTTTTGGAAGCGGTCCATTGTGTCGATTCGCTCAAACGCGCCGCCCAGATCAAGCACGCCAAGACTTCCCAGCGTGTTTTTTACCAATCCCACGGCTTGGTTCGCGACGATGATCGCCTTTTCCCAACCTCGAAAACCAGTTGTCACCTTTTGTGTGGCTTCATTGTTCCGGTTCAGCTGTTCTTCCATTTGTTTAAGCCCCGCGTTGGCTTCCGCCACTTCGGACCGTATGGCGTTGAAATTCACGTCCGCCCCGTTCTCCAAGGCCTGGAAGGAACCAAGCGTCATGTTGATGGCGTTGCACATATGCTGCGCCGGACCTGACACCAGGTCGTTCAATTGTATCGCCGTGCTGATGGTGGCCACGCGACCACCTCCTCCCCTGTTTTTCGCGTCACAAAAAGCGGCTCTGGTGAGCCGCCTGAAATCTCTTGCAAATTCATTTGATTTCGCGTATAATAAAGGCAAGAACTGGTGGAACCGTTGAAAACGGTCAGCCAACTTAATTAGTCATTAAAGAATAACCGCTCAAGTTTCTCAGGCTCGGGGCGGTTATTTCTTTATGTACTCGATTAAGAGCGCCACAATCACACTTATGAACATAAGCATTATCGACAGCATTTCAAAATCTGACATAGTTTCGCCCTCCTTTCAGGATGATCCTGTAGACAGGGCGGCCTCCCCTCTTTTGGAAGGCTAACCGCTTTCGCCACCTTATTCTTGCCTGGTTCTCATTATATCCTACCTGACTCGCGTTTTCCAGCTCTTTATTTCGCTTCCCGCTCCAGTTTTTCCGCTTCTTTCTTTTCGTGTTCCACATACAGATCAATGCAGGCGGTGACGAAGGCCTTGCTTTTACGATCCAGCGCCAGAAACTCCCGCGGGAGCATGTGGAACCTGTGCAGGCAGTAATACGCATAATTCGCATCCGGGTCGCCCCCGGCTATGAGTTTTTTGCCTTCTTCACGTCCTCCTGGATGTCGTATCCGTTGAGCCTGGACACGAAGGCCACCAGATCGGTGTATTCGCCCGGGCTGTTCACCATTTCCGTCAAAAGTTCTTCCGGCGTCGGAACCCCATAGGAATCCAAAAGCGCCGCGTTGTTCAGGTCCGGGGTCACGCAGGAAGCGCAGACCATGGCCTTGTTGATCTCGGAGGAATTGGCTTTTGGCCGATAAGCGCCCGGTTTTCCAGGGATGGGAACATCCATGGTGTGTTCCTCCTGGATCAATTCCATTTCCTTGGCGGAAATCTGCCGGAATTCCCACTTGAGCGGCTCGCCGTTTTCGTCCCGCAGCGATTTGGTGGCCGCATAAGTGACGTTTTCCCGCTTTGTTTGATTTTCTTTGAAAAAAGCTTTCATGTCCATGTTTTTCACCCTTTATAATCCTTTCAGTTGATTGAACATTTCCGGCATGTTCCAGTCTTCGAACGTGCCTTCCATGGTTTCGTCCAGCCATTCGCCTTCCGCATCGAATTTGGCCAGCGTGATCTTGTCCGTGTTGCATCCGATGATGTTGACGGTCTGCGCGCCGACTCCCGATGATCTGTCGTAATTTCGGATCATCACGTTGAAATAGATGTCCTGGCCGGTGTCTTTGTAGTCGGTCACCGCTTTGCGCATCACCGATTGGTTGTAATGGGCCTTTCCTGAAAAAGTCCCTTTCAGCCCCACGGTCTTGTTGCCTTCCATCGGCCTTCCCAAAATGGGAACGGACGATTTCTTCTTTTCCACTTCGGCCGTGAAGCTGATCATGTTCATGAAGTTGTACCTGCGGCCGTTGATGGTGATGAAGCATTGCGCCATTTTCGCCGAAACCGCGTTTTCGCTGAGCATGGTGATATTTCCGTCCATGTCGTCCTCCTTTCTATTCGATGGCGCAGGTCAAGTATAGTTTTTCCATGGCTCCAGTGACGGTGATGGCCTCGCTCACCGCCACGGCCACTTTTTCCTTGCCCTGCTCTATTGTCACGTCTTCATCGGAGAAATTTTCGATCGCTCCCAGCTTTTCCAGCTCCTTGCGGTGAGCGACGATGTCGCCCCAGAAGGACAAGCGGCCCGCGGCGTTGTTCCTGATTTTTCCGATGTAACCCCCGCTGAAAATCCGAGCGGTAGACGTGGCGATCTCGTCAATGGTTCTGATGGTGGTGTTCGCCTGAAACAATTCGTTTTTCGTGTCCGTCAGGCTGACCAGGCTGTTGATGTCCGTCAGCACCCGAATGCTGGAATCCACTCGGTGGAACATGAATTCTCCCGCTTTGATGGCCGCTTTCAGCTGCGCCTGGGTGTGATTCACGTCCGCTTCAAATTCCCCGTCATACAAAGCGTTGGTGCAGGAACCGGACAGATCACAGCCGGCGTTGGCTCCGGTGGCCCAGTACACCATGGACGATTCGGGCCAGCCTTTGTCCAGGCTCTTGTTCTTCACGTTGACCACGCCTTCATAATCCGCCGCGTGATCATGGACCACCACCTGAAATTTGAGGCCCACTTCTTCCCGCATCCTTTTCGCGAAGTTGCGATACATGGCCTTCACGCTGCTTTCCGTGGACAGGCAGCCGATGGCGTTCATGGAATAGGATTCGATCTTGTCCAGGAAATCCTGATGGGACTGCCCGGTGACCGTCCCGTTTTCCCCGCCTGAAAGAGCGGATCCCGCCGTGGCTTTGAGCTCCGCATCTTTCCAAACCACGTAATCGTTCCTCTGAAGCTCCGTGGCGCTGGTCACGGTCTGCTGATCCACTGATTTGCTTCCCAAAACCGTCCGCACGTCAAAGGCTCCTTCTTCGTCAGGGTTCGCCTGGACGACGATTTTCAGATCGTTTCCTCTTGTCCCGGAATAAAGGGCCCTGGCGTAGTCGTTTTCCGCTTTGGTCCCGCCGCCATTCAGCCGATAAGCGTAAAGCGTATGAGCGTTGAGAAACACGTCCCGGATGCCCTTCAAAGATTCATCGTACCGATCATGTCCCAGCATCGGCAGCGCCTGGTCCTGCAAATCCGCCGCGTGAAGCTCAAAGACTTCTCCTTCTGGTCCCCAGTCTAATTCCAATCCCATGGCCGCCGTTCCTCGATCTGACACCGAGGCCCCCGTGTGCGCGGCTGAAATGAACACCATGTACGCCCCAGGCAGCACCTGGTTTTGACTGGTGAAGGTTCCTCCTCCTAACGCCATTTATTTCACCTTTCCTTTCATGAATCCTTCCAGCAGGCTATCCACCTGTGCCAAGGTGTAAGTCTCTCCCTCTTTTAGGAGCGCCCCCAGCAGGTCCCGCCTGTCTCGATACAACTTGGATTCCAGGATCTGCTCCCTGGAAAAAGCTTGCGCCGTCCTGACGCTTTTCTTCTCTGTCATGTCCTTACCTCCGTTTCGTGAATGAACGTTTCCATGAGATCGCCGGTCTCTTCTTTTTTGACGGTGAAGAAATCGTACCGGACCTGAAAACGCAGCACGCCGTCCTCGATCTCCCCTTCCATGCCCGTGCCGTTTCTCAATCGTCCGTCCGCCGTGATGAATTCCAAAGCTTCATAAAGCCGTTCCTGCGTTTCCATGCATTCCCGCCGCGGTTTTTCCGCGCTTTCCGGAAAATATTGAATCAGGAACAAATGCTCCCGAAGATACCGTTCACCTAAGAACCGGCCGCTTTTAGGGCCGACGCAAGTGATCAAAAAACAAGGTTCCGTCAAGCCCTGTTCCACGTTTTCCGCATAAATTTCGTAATGGTCGCCGAACTCCTCATGGATTGCCGCGGCGATGCCGTCTATGATGCCATTGATCATTTGAACGCCTCCCTCAATTTCGCTTCCAGCTTTTTTCGCAGGAAAGCGGGAGCCATGGATTGGATTTCCTGGGCGGAAATCGTCATCATGAATTTTCCCGGAACCCAGCCATCGCCGCCGGGAGTCCGATGCCCGTATTCCACGTAGCTGGCGTATTCCGTCGAGTTCATGATCTTAACACGCAACCATGAACCCGTACGGATGATTTCAGGTTTCTTGTTTTCTTTCGTCCATGCCCTTCTTAGAGTTCCTCCTGTTTTATTCGCTTTGGCTATGAATGACACGTGTTTCCCGTCCTTCGTCACAAAATCGACCGGACCTCCATAAACTCCCACTGGCGTGCGCTTGATGACTTTACGCAAAAAACGTGCCGTCAGTTCCTTCGCGCATTGCTCAATGAACTCGTCTCGCAGGGACCGGTTCACCTTTTCAAACCGCTTTTGAAACTCTTCCAGGCCTTTGATGTCCACTTTCACATTTTTTCCCATGTCATCCCCACCTTTCGAAAGGCTCCAGCATGATCTCCTGGTGCGTGGCGTGGATGGCTGGAACGCCGGAACGCTGGTAAGCCGTTTCTTCGCCTTGATGACGGACGATGATCTTGCTGCCTTCTTTCACCTCGATGTCCGCTGACAAGAACAGTTTGATGGAAATCTTCTTTTCCGCCGCCCCGTCTCCCATGGTCACGGCGTCCAGGCTTTCAAAAGACAGCTTGCAAGGCACCTGTTCCCATGCGATGACCGGCCGCTGTTTGGTGATCTTGGTGGCTTCGTCTCTTACGGATTCCAGCTCATAAATGTCGCAAACGTCTTCATGGAGCAGCTCCAACGCTTTTTTATGAGCGATTCTCGCTCTCTGGATGGCCGCTTTCATCGAAACACCGCCTTTCGATACCGGTTCAGGCTGGGGCGATAGTCCTTTAGGATCGTGTCCTTGAAAGCTTCGTCCACCGACTGATGGAAGGACACGGAAGTGTCCCCTTCCGAAAGTGAGGACACCGACCCCGCCGCCGCTTCCGCCTGTCCCACGTTTTCATTGCGAAACAGGTCCATGGCCATTCGATAAGCCGTGTTCACCAGGCCTTCCGGCAGTTCTTCGATGTTGCAATAATTGAGAATGGTTTCCCTTGCGTCTTCCAAAATGAAGGCCAGCTGGGGATCCCTGGAATCGTCTTCTTCGGGGATCCCCAATAAGCCCTTTAACTTTTGCACGTCCATCCGCTACGCCCCCAGCTTGTGCTTGAAGGCCACGATCCTGATCTGCTTCGGCTCGTAGACCGGCTTCCAGTTGGCCGGATCCCGCAGTTCCTCTCTGGAAGGCCCTTCGGTTTTGGCCACGTTCGCGCTGGTGAAGGCCACGCCTCTCGGATGCAGGATGTTGGTGCGCCGATTGATCAGATAATCCACGCCGGATCCTTTCCGCTTGGCCCTGTCCGTTTCCGTGGGCACGAATCCCGCCGGGTTTCCGTTCCCTAAGGCGATGGCTCCGTTTCCGAACAAATACGTGGTGTACACGCCTTTGTCCACCGGGCAGCCGTCATCGATGATGATCCGCTTTCCCTGATAAGTGCTGAAGCCCACGTCGTTGGAAGGCTGCACCGTCTCGATCAGGTTTTGTTTTTTCAACGCCGCTTCCGTGGCCGAATGCATGCAGATCCCCGTCAGCTGGGCTTTCGCGTCCCCCAGCAGCTGCTCCGCGTCGATGAAGGCGCCGCCGCTCCAATTGGCGGCGTTCCCGGATTTGCCGGAAATGTCCAAAAGGTTGCTTTCCAGCCTGGTTTCCGCGTCTTTCGGAGCGTCTCCGGTGACCGCTGGGACTGTGCCGAAAATTCCGTTCAACACGGCGATCAGCTCTTTCTGCAGGTCTCTCTGCCAAAAGCCGGCCACCAAGTCGGCGATGGCCATCATCGGGTCGGTGCCCGCGAGGGCCGCTGAAAGATCGGTGGCGCTCCACATTTTCGCCCTGCGGAAGATCGCCGCCACGTCTTTGCTGGACGTGATCTTGTTGTCTTCCAGGTCTTGCCCTTCGATGACCTGCTCGGATTCCCCTGTCAGGTCTTCAAAGAACGGCATGTTCACAGTGGGCGCCGCTTGAGAGGCCAAACTGTCAAATTCGGAACTGTTCGCTATGATGCCGCACTGCGCCAAAGCGGAAAGCTCCATGGTCCTGTTGACCACGTATGGGTTGAATAATTCTGGGACGATCACGTCCCGTAAGGTCGTTCCTGGCATTTATTTCACCTTTCCTTTCTAAATCTTCACTCCCGCCGCCGCTGCCATGGCTCTGGCCTGCCGCGGGTCTTGTTTCAGGATTTTTCCTTGTTCGGTCATGTTGAAGGTTTCTTTCGCGAAGGGGTTGACCGCTCCGCCCGTTCCGCTTCCTTGTGGATCGTATGGCGGCGTTTCCTTTTTGAACAGATGCGCCGTCATTTTGTCTTCCTTGTACGACTTCAACGCATCTTCTAAGCCGATCGGCTTTCCTTCCTTGTCGAAGTTGAAGGTTTTCAGGCCGCCCGCTTTGTAGATCAGGTAGTCCGGATCCAGAGCCCCTGTCTTGGACATGGCCTCTTTCAACGCATATTCCCTGCGTGCGTCCTCGGCCTTGGCTTTTTCCGCCGCCAAGTCTTCCTTGTACTTCTTTTCCCAATCCCTGGCCGCCTTTTGCAACCGTTCCACGTCAACGCCGTCAAATTTCTTGATGGTTTCCTGCAAGCCGGAAATGGTTTCTTTCGCCGTTTTCAGCTCCGCTTCTTTGGCCGTGGTTTTGGCTTGCTCCGCTCGCATGGTTTTGTCGTGCTCGGCCATGATCTTGTCGATGGCTTCCACCTCCAGACCGAGACTCTCTAAAAATTCTTTCTTCATGGTCCTTCCTTTCTTGATTTTTTGTATCACAAAAGGCGGCCCGTTCAGGCCGCCCTCGGTAATCGGTGTGTTATATTTTTTTTCTAAACGCTGTCCATCTTACGCCGTCTCCTTGCCAGAGATAAAATCTAATACCGTATTGGCCGCTAAACAAAACACTTCGTATTCCAAATTCACCAACTCTGATCCTATTTTTTCGGCTTCATTTTCATCGCTTAAATTTTCGGCCCATTTCGTAATCCGCTGATAAATGCCATCTATTTCATTGGATAAGCCGTACTCGTTTACAAGATAGCCGTACATGTTCTGGATGATTTCCGCTCTCATTTCGCTTCACCTCCCATGGACATTTGGAGGTTCAGGCTTTTTATCTTTTCCGCGAGCACGTGCGGCAATTTGTATCCTTCGACGATGCCCACCGCGTAATCGCACTTTTCCCTTTGGATCGCTTTGTAGGACTTCACGCCGAACTCTCGTTTCAGTTGCCGGTAAATGTCCGCGTAGACCCTGCCTCTGACGGACAGGTCCTGATACGCCGCCGAGTCTTTCCCGCCCAGGCACTTCATGCCCTTTTTCTGGACGGCGCAGGTGATGCGGCTTTCTTCAACTCCCAGGAGCGGCATGCTCTTTTTGAATTTCTGCAAATCATTGTTGACCGCTTCGATTTTTCCGTCCACTTCTTTGATGGCTTTCAGTTCCAGCTCGATTAGATCAATCGTGGAAGCTGGTTTCTGCTGTTGGTACTTCTTTTCGATCTGGATGAAATATCGTCTGACTTGTTTGCCTTTTTCGTTTCTTTCCAGCATGGCCATTTCTTTAGCGGTGTCTAGTTTGATGATGTATTCATTGTACTGCCCGCCGCTTACTAAATTTTTAGTAAGCGTTGTAAAGTCTCCATTTTCTTGGGCTTCACAATCATTTATACGGTTTTTAATCCAATCATTGAACCGGCTTTTTACCTCTAAAACCTTATGCAATTCCGTCCCATACACGACCTTTTCTCCTGTGTCGGTTTCATAGACTGGGACTAATTCATTTTCTATCATGGTCAAGTCTTTCATTGCGTTCTCCTTTCCGGTTAATCTTTTAGATAATCACGATAAAGCCTTTTGCGGCTTTCGGGTTCGTTGAAACAATCAGAGTTTTTTTAGCTTTATCATAAATAGCGTATACATTGGAATCGTCCAGGTAACTATATATTTTTTTCATGTCTCAACCCTCCAATGCCCCGCATGGTCCGACAAGTTCTGACCTGCTGCCGCCGTGATCCACGTAATATTGAATGGCTTCTTCACAAAGTTCAAGCGTCTGCTCCTTCACTACGCAGTCTTCTCCCTCGCTGAAAAGTCGGTACAGCTTTCCGATCAAATCCATATCGGTCATGGCAATGGCGTCTTCCAAACTCAGCATGTGGTCGCAGTATTCTTGCCGCAGCATGGTTTTTGACATCGTGCGCACGGCGTTCAATGAACCGGTGTCCTGAATTTCCATGATCTCGTCAATGATTTGATGCCTTAATTCGCTGTTCTTTTGTTTTTGTTCGTAAGTTAATCTGATCATATAAAAAACTCCTTTCAAAATTGTTCTTGAAAGAAGCCAGCCACTCTGATATGATAGATTTATCAGAGGGTGACTTCTGGTAATCAGAAACAGGTTGCACGACTACCAATCAAATCAACCTGTTTCTTCATTTTTTGTCGTTTTCCAAAAGTAAATGAACGCCTTTGCGAATAGCTTTCCCTTTTGTGATGTTGTTCTCAATACAGTATTTATTAAGCGCATCATCCGTTTTTTTATCTAGCCTCACACTTGTCCTAATATTAATTGGATTATCCACTTTTGGCCTTCCTGTTTTTGGTGCCACTTCATCACCTCACTTTCAAGCACACATTTATTATACTTTATGCACGCTTAAAAGTCAAGCCGTTTTAGGATAAAAGTTAATCGTCTACATTTCTCTTCATTTGATTCAGTTTTTGAAGAATATTCACATATGTTTCAGTTTCAGTAAATTCAAACTCTTCCTCATACTTTTTTATTCGAGCAATCAATTTATCAATTCTTGCAATTTTGCCCTTTACTGTTTTTAATTCATTGATTTGGGCACGCTCTTTATCATACATTCTGATAAGAGTTTTTCCAAGCATTTCATCCTTTTCTCTCCTAATCTCCATAGGAATACTATGGGCTAAGTTGATGTCACACCCCGCTTTTGAAGCTTGTTCTAAGATTAAGGCATACTGCATAGCTACTTCATATCGGTTAAAAAAGGTTTCCATGTTAGATGTATTTTTCATTATCTGCAAAGACTCAGCTACGATTCTGTTATAGCTGTCCAATTGTTCTTGCGTGATACTATTTTTCATTCCTGTTAACACTTCTTGAGGTGCCTCTGCCGCATCTATTGAAACATCAATAGAAAAATTATGCAACCCTTCTACTTTTCCAGTATCACTCTTTGCATTCTCTGTGTTTTTTTTCTTTTGTACGTAAATTACATTATCTTGTTTCTGCCTTTTCTTTTTTACCTTGACTACTAAGAACACGATTGGAAACGGGATAACCATAAGCACAATACACATGACTTGTTCTGTAGTATCATACGTTGTAAAATTAACAAAGAATGCAACTTCCCATATCATCAGGGCAATAATTCCAAGGACTTTTAATGCGGTTTTCACTTTTTACCATCCTTTCTACTTTCCCCTTTGTATATATTTTACAACATCTCGCATCAACAAGCAATTATTTACTTTTTCCCATAAAAATACCCCTAGCCCATGGGCTTCGGGGCGTAGACTTTCTTTACAATCCAGGGACGGTTTCCTTCAACGCTTTCAGGAAGTCCCTTGCTTTTGCCATTTTCGAATTGTCTTGCAAATACTCGATTCCCTTTTGCGTGATTTTAGGGTCAAGCAGCTTGATTCCCGGCGCGCCTCCCAAACGTGGAACCGTGCTGATCCCAATGACGTATCCCTCGTTGGAAAGGCTCTCCATGACGTTTGTCCAATATCCGTTGTTGATCCTAAGCGCGTCCGGGCCGAACAGATCCATGTCCGGATTTTCGCCGCTCTGGAAGCATTCGTATAAATACGTCAATATTTTATACACGATCACAAAATAATCGTTTTTCGCCATTTTTTCATTCCTCCTTGGCGCTTTATTCCCGTTTTCCAAATTTCTCTTTCATTTTTTCAAACGTGGTATAAACTACTTAAGGAAAGAGCCGTCCTCGAACCCCTTGTCCCAATTTTTTTGAATTGATTGACTGGTTCTATGAACGGCTCTTTTTATTTCTACTCATATCCTTCAAACGCAACGGTCACGTTTTCTCCAGACACTTCCCAGCTTACCCACGCCATGTGTTCCAACCATTGCTCTGGCACGTTACCTTTCGCCCATGCGGGCTCAAACGCAACGGTGTCCTTCTCTGGAATCAGCCAGCCACAAAAACTTTCGCCTTCCATTGTGTCAGTTTCAAAATCATCACCTTCGCCGTTTTCACCAAAGAACACGCAGCCTTTCTTCGCGGCCGCGTCCTGGACCAGTTGCCAGAATCGGTTAAATTTCTTGCTTTCTTGCGTCCTTAACCCTTGCATTGCCTACTCCATTCTTCAATATGGTCACAAACTGATTTCCATTAACGATCACCACATCATTGCCTTTGATATAAAAATCAACGACTCCATTTTGCCCCCTCCAAGCACCCGAAACTTTTTCATCGGGATAAAGTAAAACATTCTCGATAATCTCCCGCATCTTTTCCCTATCTTCTGCTTTAGAAGGATTTAGTCCATAGTCTTGGGCGTGTTTTCCAACTTTTTTTCCAAATTGCTTATCTGTTTTTATTATACCACTTTTTTCAGCGTTTGTGGTCTTTTTCTTCCCCACAAACCGTTTCTTCCACTCTGGATACTTCATGTCCGCCGGCACGTAATAGGTCTGGCCGTCTGTGCCCCTGGCCGCTCGTAGCTCCCCGGCCGTGAATTCGTCGTTGAAATACGGCACCGTGCAGGTCCGGCAGAACACGTGAAAAGGCGGGGCGGTGACCCCGGCTTCATAATCCTTCATGTCGAACACTTTTCCATCCAGGCTCTGGCAGAGCGGCGTTGTGTGGGAATCCAAAGTGGCGCAGATTTCGTATCGCTCCACGTCAAGGTCGTTAAAGCAATCCTTCTGGAAAACGGACCCGAAATATGCCGCCTCCGTCATCACCAGGCGGCCCGCGTTGTGACGGGAGGTGTTCATCTTCTTGGCGATGTTCCGAATCGCTGCGTCCGGCGCCGCTCCCGTGACGCACATCCGGGTTAGCTCGGCGTGAACCTCGTTCACCAGCTTCGCTTTGTTCCGCCAAACGCGATCCGAAAAATTCTTCCCGTCCGGTGCCCAAGGCTTTTTGATGATCTTGTCCAATTTGTTCTGATCCACCGCCGCGATGGGGAAGCCGACATGAAAGCCTTTCTGCAATTCAAAGGCGGTCCGGTAATAACCTTCCTGGTAAAGCTCCCGCATGGATGCGTCCAGCTGGTCCAGTTGGTTGCCACACGCCACCTCAAGGGATTGCTGGACCTGAAGCTTCAAAGCTTCCAATCTGCTGATGTGAAACCTGGCCGAAGCGTTCTCCAGTTCTTTCATCCAACGCTCATCGATGGCGTTTTCTTCGCCCCGTTTGACGTATTCCTCGACGGTCCATTTGAATTCTTCCAATTCCGCTTTGGAAAGCAGCTTTCGGGCCTCGGCCATGGAAACGCCGTTGTTGTCGGCAAGCCTCTGGTGCCAGGCCCTGATTTCCTTTTCCATTTCCGCCTGGGCTTGCTTATACACGCGGTCGATGTCCGGCAGCAGGCTCTGGATGTCTTTATGACGGGATTCTTCCAGCTGTTGAAAGCGCCGCCGCCAGTATTCCTTATGTTTCTTCGCCATTTACCGGTTCACCGCCCTTTGGGTTCTCCGGGTCATCAGGATTCGCATGATTGAACGCCCCTTGATACGGATCCGCTTTTTCCTGACGCTCCCGCTCTTCCTTTTCCAGCTGTTTCAGCTCCGCCTCCGCGTCCTGTACGAAAGGATGGTTTTTCAGGATGGTCAGCCTGCTGACGACGCCTTCGCTGTCCCGGCAGATTTGCGCCTGCTCCAGATCGTTTTGGATGCCGGTCCTGGTCCAAGTCTGAATGATGTTCTCGCAGGGCAGCCCTTCATGCCCGCAGATGGCTCTGACCAGTTTGGAAAAGCCGATGCGAAACTCGATTTCCATGAGCCCCGCCTTCATTTCCAGCAAGCCGTACATGAATTTCAGCGCCACGCCGGATTGGTTCCCGAAGGTTTCCGGCTGCGGATCGAACCCTTGCCCCTGTTCAAAGATGGCTTTTCTGGTCGCTTCCAGGACGCTGTTTCTGGCTTCGATGGGAATCTCGATGTTCAGGGTGGAAACTCCCGGGTGCCCGTCTTCGTCAGCGTCCAGTTTGATGGCCTTGTACTTTTTCAAATCCTGCAAAAACCCGTTCAGCTCCGTCCCGCCGTAACCGGACAAAACGAAAATCAGTTCCTGCACGTCGTCCAGATCGTTGATGAAGCCGCTGAACACTTTGTCGTACACGTCGATCAGCGGTTTGATGTTGTCCAGGTCGCTCGTGTGGATGTTGTTGTTCCAAAAGGGAATGAAGGGGGTCTCTTCAAATCCGTGTTCATACTCAAACGCCGGCTCCCCGCTTTCCGGATCCGTGAACATGTGATAACGCATCAGTCCTTGGTCCAGGGTGTCCGCCAGTCGCCTCCGAAAAGCCTGGCATTTTCGCTCGTTCCAATATTCATAGACCGCGTATCTTTCCCCGTCGCTTTCGTCCAGCTCGTCACGCACCCGCAGAGCGCCCAGCAGCCTTCGCTTTAAACCGTTGTCAAAGATCGGGATCAGGTCTTTGCTGTCCACCACCGCCCATTCGAACCCGTTTCCCCGGTCAAAATAATGAATCCAGCCAACGGAAGAATTGGCGGCGTTGACGCACAGTTCCATGCAGTTTTTGCCGTATTCGTCCCCCAGCAGAGCCGTGATCCGCTTGTTGGCGGCCGCGTTTCCCACGTCGAACAGGGGCGGCGCCGTGAAAGCGTAAGCCGCTTTCTGGTTCACGATCAAGCCGTGAAAGTTCCTGGGGATCCGGTTGTCGGCGTTTCGCAGGGGCGCGTTGTCGCTTTCCGCCTCTTCTCTGGGCGCGTAGAGCACGTCCGTCTTGTTCCGGTAATACCGTTCCCCTGTCGCCGCTTTGAGTTGGAAATCCTTGTGCGCCGGCATGTGCCGTTTGATTAATTTTTTCACGTGTTCCAGTTCCATTGTCGCACCTCTATTTCAAAATCTCCATGCCGCTTTTTTTACGGATGACGGTGTAACAGAAATACCGCAGAGCGTCCATGCAGTGGTCAAATTGTTTGATGGGCTTGTCTTCTCCTCGTTCCGCCGCTTTTTCGTCCCACACGTAGGAAGCGAATTCCTGTATGGTGTTCTCGCAGGACGCACTCACGGCGATCCGGTCTCGGTTCAAGAGCGAAGCCACAAAACGGATCCCGTTCAGCACGTCGTTGTTGGCTTTCTTTATGCGGTGGCCTCGTTTTTTCAGTTCAGCGATGAAGGACGCCGCCGAAGGGTCGATGACGATCTTCTCCGGCTGGACGTCCCCCAGCCACGCCTCGAGATCGTCGGCGTATTCCGAATCGGTTTTCTGGGCGGCTTCGCTCCTGCCGCTATGGTAATATTCTCTGTGGCAGATCCACTTGCCCGCCTCGTCTTTTCCCCACAAAAGAAAGACCGTGGCGTTCTGGGTCCCGTAGTCGCAGCTGACATGCCAGCGTGTCGGCGCTCCGGTGATCCGCTCGGTCACGTGCCTGGCCTTGTCGAACATGTCGTAAACCACGCCCTCGGCCACGCACCACAGCCCCAAGATGTACCGCTTGTAAAACACTCCGGCGTACATGGAGCGGTACCTGGCCTTGATCTTCTCCGACAGGCTCAAATTGTCCTCCATGGTGAAGTGCAGGTAAACCAGGTTCTTTTCCCCCGCTTGGTCGATCCAATTCCGTTTGAACCAGTGATACGGCCCTTCCGGGTTGCAGTTGAACCAGAACTTGGAGCCTTCCACCGAGCAGCGGCCCGTCGCTTGATTGACGAAGCTTTCCGGCATCAGGGCGACTTCATCGAAAAAGACCCCCGCCAGGGTGATCCCCTGGATGAGGTCTTGAGAACGTTCGTCTTTTCCGCCGAATATGTGAAAATAATTGGTTCTGCCTTTCCTGGCGATCTCCACCAGGTTGTCCGCCCTGTGGTCTTTGACTTTGTAGCCTCTTCCTCTAAGCATGGGCTTGAGCACCGCCAGCACGTTCCTCCTGAAAGAGCCGATGGTCTTGCCGCACATGGCGAAATTTTGTTCCTGGAAGGTTTCCATGGCCCACATGACGAAGGACAGGGACATGGAAACGGTCTTTCCCGATCGGATGGCCCCGTCCGCTATGATCCCGTCTTTTTCATGGACCAGGGACTGGGGCAGCCACCAGGTCAGGAGCTTCTTTTGCTTTCCGGAAAAGGGCTTGAACTTGAACGCCGCTTGTTTTATTCGTCTTCCCATGAGTCGGCCGCTTCTCCTTTCAAGGCTTCCAGGAAGCCGTCGTCCAAGCCGCCATCGTCCGCGTCTTCGCCTTTGATCTTGGCGGTCTCGGCTTTCAGTTTTTCAACCTTTGCCCGTTGCTCCTCTGTGGCCAGGTCCATGTGAGCGGTCAACCAGTCCAAGGCCTTCATCTTGTCCAGCAGCTTAATTTTCGCTCCGTCTTTGCCCTGGCTGACTTCACTGATTAAGCTGCCATCCACTTCACTGGATTCCCGGAAGCGGACGGAATTAATGGTTTTAGTCACTGGCACCCGCTCTCCAGTTTCTTCATCCAGCTTTTCTATCGGACCAAAGGCTCCCATGACCTGTACCTCTTCTCTGCCAAACTCTACAAAATCGGCGATGTCGGAAAAGGCGATGTCTATGTATTTCTGGAAAACGTCTTCCGTCTCCAGCATGGCTTTGTTCATCTTGGCTTGTTTCAGCTGGAAGATTTCCTTCCTGATCCGCTCGTCCTTCATCAGCTGGCAGCTTTTCACCGTGGCGGTGTTGTAGCCGCAGCCCGGGTACGCTTTCAGGTAGGCTCTGGTGGCGTTGAAGGACTTCGCGTAATACAAACAAAAAAGCCGCTGCTTGTCATTGAGTTCCTGGTTGCCCAGAACCTGCTCGACTTGCTCGGCCGTTTCTTGTTTTTTTGTTTTTTCGGTTGGGTTTGGTTTGGTAACGTTACCTTTCGCCTGATTGGTAACGTTACCGTTCCATTCGTCTTGATTTTTCCATTTGCGGATCTGGCTTTCCGACACTCCCAGCTCCGCCGCTATGTCCTTTAATTTTTTCGTTTTTCCCGAATCGAGCCAAAGCCGATGAGCCAAGTCTCGCTTCGGGCTTCTCTTCCTTGGCAAACCGCCTCACCTCGCTTGTTCGTTTTGTTTTATGAATGAAAAGAGACAGGCTCGGGGCGCTGTCTCTTGGTTCGATCATTTGTAAATTTCTCTTCGGTGTCCAATGTTCAAAACCAGGATCGTGATCGTCTGGTCCGATATTTCGGCGATCACTCGGTAATCGCCGATCCGATACCTCCATTGTCCGCTTCGATCCGCCGCGAGAGATTTACCGTGTCGCCTGGGGTCCTCGCAATCCACGAGGTTTTTCTCGATCCACCCCAGGAGAAACCCCTGGACGTGCCTGTCGAGTTTTTTCAGCTGCTTCATGGCTCTCGCCGTGTATTCCACCGCGTATTTCATGGCTCGAACCCCAGCATTTTTTTGACCTCCTGGTGGGAATGGGTCACCGGATTCTTTTCATGCTCCGCCTTCGCCTCATAATACAGGGCCAAATCAAGCTCTTCTTCGATTTTTTCCAGCACTGATTGGCGCACCAGTTCCGATACGGACATGTGGTTCAGTTCCGCGTACTCTTTGATCAGTTCCGTGTCCGCGTCATTCAATCTCACGGAAATCGTCATGCCGCTCACTTCCTTTCTTGTAACACATTGTATTACAAGAAGGCGCACTTGTCAACTCAATTTTCCAAAACAAAAACTCCCCGTTCCCAGGGAGCTTTCGCCAATGATATTTAAAAAGGAGTCAAAACATATGCCCGTTTTTCACTTTTTCACTGATACCATAATACCATGAAATCTTTGCCCCAGGGTTACTTTCGTTGCCCCCATGTTACCTTTTTGTGCTTTTTTCCGCTCGATCTACACCCAAAACATGTTTTCGGCCACCTTGCGCAGAAAAACGCTCTTGTGAAACCAATACGTTTTGCGGCTCGCGTCCCTCGGATAAGGCGTTCTATACAGCACGCTGTTCCACACGCCGTCCCGGTAGACTTCTGGGATCGCCAGCCTGGCCTGTTCCACCGCTTGAAGCTTTCGGAAGAGCTCCGCCCGCTTCATGGCTTCTTTGGAAGTGGGATCGCCGTTGCCTTTTCCCCTCGGCTGCCCGTCTGGAGGGTCGGGGCTGTCCCATATGGCGTTGTCGTATTCCGTTTTCATTCTGTCGTAGTCCTTGACCAGCCAGATCACCTGGTTGGCCAGAGCGTCCGGCAGCCCGCAGCTTTTCGGCACGTAATCCCTCACTCTCGCTTCTCCTTTCCCCTGACAACCCTCTGGCTTCACAGCCTAACCAAAACTACCAATCCCAGAATCAGAAGCGCCACGGCGGACGCCAGGGCCTTGCGCAGGGTCAGTTTATTCATTCTTTCTCTTCCTCCCACCACGCGTCGATCTGATCGTTGGCCCACGCGTTGAGTTCCGCCTCGATCTCCTCGGCGCTCGCGTCGTCATCGAATTCCATGGAATCTTCATGGACGCAGTTGGCCCCGAATCCCGTGTCTAAATAAAAATTCACTTTTTTCATCTCATCGCCTCCTGTTTAGGCCTTATTGGGCACCACTTTGGGCGCTTTGATTTGTCCAAAGGTTTCCCGCTTGGGTGGTGTGACGTTGATTTTTTTGCGATCAGGCAGTACGCCAGATTCGATTGTCTCATCAGGCATTCATCACAATTTTTTGGCATGTCTATTTCGATTATTCCTTTTTTCATTTCATTGGCTCCCCTCTATATGATTCTGGCAGCGGCATCCAAGCGTTTACGACTAATCCATATCCTATGTAGCTTTTCTCATCGTCTCCTGGATAAAAGGCTCCACCTTCGCTGTCCGTTTCATATCTGCCGATGTCAATTAAGGTGGCGTTTTCAAAAGATATAAGCGCATAATTTCCTTCTTCTGGCAGCCTTTCCGTCACCGGTGTCCATCTGGCGCTTTTGTCCTCCCGCTCTATCCGCTCCTTGATTTCCTCATTCACTGCCATGGCCCGTACCTCGTCCATGACCTTTTGTAAGAGGGCCGGCTCTTTCAGGCCGGATTCCTCTCTCGCTTCCTTCGCCATGTCTTCCAGCTTGGCGATCAATTTCTTTTCATCAATCATGTTTTTCCTCTCGTTTCTAATCTCGCTGATCATACCAATCCAGAACATCGAACTCGTCGGGGCTGCCGCTGTCGTCCTGGCACACGTCCACGAGTTTCACGCCTTCCACGCTTCTCAAGGCTTCGCAAACTTCGTCCAGGTCTTGGAATTCCCGCTCCAGTCGCTTGTCCAATTCATCCAATTTTTTCTCGTTCTCCACTTCGACTTCAACGTAGTGGCTGAACATGATCTTTTCGTCGATCTGTAATTTCGCTCTCATGTTTTTCTCCTTTCTTTCCCGGGTTCAGTCGTCCCATTGGTAAACGAACCCGTCCGGGGCTTTTCCCCGTTTCACTTTCCCGTTGCAAAGGTCGATGACCGTTTGGTAGCTCATGAAGTTCCTCCTGGCCGCTTCCCTCGCGCTCGCGTAAAATTCCACGACTCGCCCGCCCGTGGTTTTCTTGGCCACGGGCTTTCGCCTGGATTTGGCCCCGGTCATCCGGCCCAAGGTTTTTCTGTCGATCAGGGCCAGGTTGTTGACGTGGTCGTCCTGAAGGTCCCCGTTTTTATGGTGAACCGCCAGGCCTTCGGGGATCGGTCCCCGAAACGTCAGCCACACCAGACGGGCCGCTTTGACGTCCCGGCTTTTTCCCTCCAAGGTGATTTTCACCCACAGCGTCGGTTTCCCTTTTCTGGTGAAGCGGGACAGTTCTTTCGGCTCCCTGGTCTTGTACGTTCTCCTGACGCGTCCGTCCACGGAGACCTGGTATTTGCCCCCGTGGCCCGGCGCGTCTTTCCAGATCCCGGACGCGTCCAGTTTGGTCCTCGCCATGTCGCACCTCGCTTTCCTAGATCCATTCTCCGCGCTCCCAGTCTTCTTCCGCGCACCGGACCGGGAGGATCATTCCGCGCAGTTCCCCGTCCTCGTACACGAAGACCGGTTTCAGCGCCGCTTTCACCCGACATTCCGGGCGTTCAAAAAACCGCAGATACTTGGACTGCACCCGGACCCGGACGTCACCCGCTTCCAGCTCCCGAAGCGTCAGCGTCCTTCCCGTCAGCCCGGATCTTATTTTTCGCTCGGCCCCGACTCGTTCCACCGGATCGTAACCCGTTTCCGCCTCCCGAAAGAGACGCTCGGCCAAGTCCGCCTTGGCGAATTCGTTCAAATCCAAAAGGCATTCGGGCAGCAGAAAAGCGACGTGCTCCATGACGACCGCGGTTTGCTCTCCCAATCGGGCGAGGGAGACCAACGTTCTCCCCTCTTTCGGTTCTTTCAGTCGTTCTTTCAAAATCATTCCGTGCACTTTCTCCAGTTTCATGTTTTTCCTCCTAACGTCCTTTTACTTTTTCGATCCTGGCTTTCAGGCTCCGCATCAGGTGCTCCTGCGCGTCGCCTTTCATGCGCAGGGCTTCCAGCACGTCCTCGTCCCTGGTGCCCTGGGTGACCAGGTGATGGACGAAGACGGTCCGCTTTTGTCCTTGCCGGTGCAGGCGTTTGTTGGCCTGCTGATAGAGTTCCAGCGACCAGTTGAGGCCGAACCAGACGACGTGGTTGCCGCCTTCCTGCAAGTTGAGCCCGTAGGCGGCGCTGGCCGGATGGGCCAGCAGAAGGTCGATTTTCCCGGCGTTCCAGTCGTCCGCGTCCTTCGGCGTTTTCAGCCGCCGGACCGTCAAGCCTTTTCCCTCCGTCGCCTTTTCGATCCTCTCCAGGTCGTGCTGGAAGTTGTAAAAGACCAGGGCCGGGGATCCGGAAAGCCGCTCCACGATTTCCAGGAACGCCTCCAGCTTGCAGGAATGGACTTCCACGGGCCGTTTTTCCCCGTTGTACACGGCCCCGTTGGCCATTTGCAGCAGCTTCCCCGACAGGACCGCCGCGGAACCGGCGTCGAGGATCTCGTCGTCGATCTCCACCAGGAGGCTCCGTTCGAAATCCCGATAAGCCTTGGCCGCTTTGGCGTCCAGCATGACCGGGACCGCGTCCTCCACCATTTCCGGGAGCCGCAGATAGTCCTCGGCGTTCATGCTGACGCAGATGTCCCCGATCAAGCGCTTGATGGCTTCCTCCGCTCCCGGCTTCGGGGCGTAGCTGAACACGTGATCCCGGTCCCTGGCGTCCGGATCGAAATACCGCTCCCGGTAATGGGTGATCCGTTTTCCCAGCCTCTGGCCCTCGTCCAGCAGATAGACCTGCGCCCATAAATCCAGCAGGCCGTTGGGCGCCGGCGTTCCGGTGAGGCCCACGATCCGCTTGACGTTCCCTCGCACCCAGGTCAAGGCCTTGAAGCGTTTCGCCTTGTGGGACTTGAAGCTGGTCAGCTCGTCGATGACCACCATGTCGAAGGGCCAGGCGTTGCGGTAACGCTCCACGATCCACTGCGTGTTTTCCCGGTTGATCACATACACGTCGGCCGGCGTGTTCAGCGCCCGGATCCTTTTTTGCTCGCTCCCCAGCGCGGGCGCGATTCGCAGCAAAGACAGGTGGTCCCACTTTTCCGCCTCCTTGCTCCAGGTGGCCTCCGCCACCTTCTTGGGCGCGATGACCAGGACTTTTTGCACCTGGAAACGGTCGTATTTCAGTTCGTTGATGGCCGTCAGGGTGATGACGGTCTTTCCCAGGCCCATGTCCAAGAACAAGCCGACCGCCGGATCCGAAACGATCCTCTGGACGCAGTACCGCTGATAGGGGTGCGGTTTAAATTCCATCTCGCAGCTCCTCCAAAATCCGGTCCACGCCTTCTTCGCTGTCCGTCCAGGCGCAGGTCGCGCCGAGACTTTCCAGTTCCCGCATTTTTTTCATCTGCAGCGGCGTCGGCTTCTTCCCCGGCGCTTTCAGCTCCACGAAGGCGATCCTTCCTCCCGGAAGCGCCACCAGCCGATCCGGCACGCCGGCGTTTCCCGGCGACACGAACTTGTACGCCCTGCCTCCCATCTGCTTCACCCGCAGCCGCAGGTGGTCCTCGATCGCTTTTTCGCTGATCCGTTTTCGTTCCATGTTTTTTCCTCCTTTTGGCACGCCGTTTGCTACGCGCGTATGCGCGCACGTGCGTGACACGTTTTATTTTTAAGACATAAAGGATTATCTATTTCTTATTTCCTTATTTTTATTTCTCTCTATAGGGAGAATGTAGACAAGGTAGACAACTACAGGAGTCTTTACAATTTCAACGCTTTCGCCGTCTACTTTCGCGTCTACATGCCGATTTTTCAAATGTAGATTCGTAGACGCGTCTACAAAGCCTCGATTTTTACTTTTTGGGTGATGTAGACACCTTTTTGTACCCTCTCTGTAAGCCGTACGGGCCAAATCTTCCGGAGGTTTTCATCGGTTCCCAATCGGGGAGTCCCCGCAGAATGTCGTTGATCTCCCTGGCCTCTCCTCGCTTCATGTGCTTCAGATCGGAGCCGAAGCATTCGCACCAAATCTCCGCCGCGCACACCCTGTCTCTTGGCAGGTCCCCCGGCGTTTGCCCGAACTCCCCGGACCAGTACATCCTCCGTTGCAGGACGTCCCGCTGCCGCCAGTCCTCCGGGAGGGGCTTTTCCAGAAAATCCAGGATGATTCCCTCCTTCGCGTTCGCCTCCTGGTGGCTTTCCTGGGCCTCTTTGGCGCGCTCTTCCATTTCCTTTGGCAGATAGAGGGTTTCCCCCATCCTCCAGTGAACGACGCACTCCGCCCAGATCTGGTCCACCTCGCCAGCCAGCTGGGTGAACACGTTTTTCATTGGCTCCCGCACGCCCACGTCAACCGGCCAAAAGCGCCGGTTCCCGGTGGGGTCTTTCAAAAATTCTTTGTCATTGGTGGTCCCGAAGAACACGCACCGCCTTGGAAAGCGCCCGGTTCTGCGCCCGTAAGCCTCCCTGTAAATGTCCTCCGTCTTACTTAAAAACTGCTTGACCGCATTGGTCTCGGACTTGGAAAGGCCATTCAGTTCCCCAACCTCATTGATCCACACGCCCTGCAGCATCTCCGCCGCTTCCTTGCCTTCAAAGGTGGCCAGGCTGTCCGAATACCAGGCTTTGCCCAACAACCTGAACAGCGTGCTTTTTCCGATGCCCTGCGCCCCGGATAAGATCGGCATGTGGTCATATTTGACGCCCGGCTCCATCACGCGCGCCACGGCGGCCACCAGGCTCTTCCTGGAGACGATTCTGCAGTATAGGGTGTCTTCCGCTCCCAGATAGTCGGACAGCAGCGTGTCGACCCGTTTCACGCCGTCCCAGGTCAGGCCGGTCAAATAGTCGCGCACGTCATTAAACGCCCGCTCCATGGCCACGAGCATAACCCCGTCGTAAATTTTTTCTTTGCCGGTGATGCCGTAGATCGCTTCCAGATACCAGCGCAGCCCGGCATCGTCGTTATCCGTGTGAATCCGGCTCCCCTCCGCTTCGTTCCACGGCACGGCGCCCATGACCAGCCCCCGGTTCGCGAATTCGTCATAAGCGAATTTTCCTTTTAAAAGCGGGTCGTTTCGCAGGATGATCAAAATGTTGTCGACCGACTTCAAATAGTTTCCGGAGCCGTTGATTTTTAGCTGCTGCACCCAATCCGTGTCGGACGCGGGATCCGGATCCCCAAACTCGCTGACCGCGGATTCATATTTCTCCCGCTTCATCAGCGCCATGACCCGCGGGTCCGCCCTGGCGTATTCTTTCATGGCCGTGTAGGACGGCAATCGTCCAGTGGGCGTTCCCGCCGCGGCCTCCTCGTCCAGCTCCGAGAACTTATGCAGCCGCACCAGATCAAAGGCGTTGCAGAGCTTGCCGCCGGACGGATCGGTGGCGTGGTGGCTGTAGAGGAACTTTCCCTCGCCGTAGACGATGGCCCCGCCCGTCGTGGAGCCTCCGGCATAGGTGTAACGATCTCGTGAATCACACGGCTCGTATTCACCGGGGATCAGCCGTTCCATGGCCGCGTACACGTCATAGATGCGGCAGAAGGCGCCAACGATCCCTTTTTTACCTGCCGGGTCCTCTTGCTTCGCGGCGAGCTTCCGCGCCGGCTGCGCGCCGGGCACCTGTGGCCACTGGGACACATCGCGCCAGTCTCCGTACAGCCGCAGCATGCCATCCGCGGACAGCAGCGGTTTGTCACCATACTGGAATATGAATTGACTGTCGCTGCTGCAGCTGGGCCAGTACATCAGACGGCTCGCCTGAAAGGTGGTCGGGTCGCACAGGGTGATGCCGATGATCTCGGCCAGCTTCCTGGCTACAGGCTCGTATTCGTCCGGGCTCACCGTCCGGGACATGGGCACGATTACCCGAAGCCTGGGTTTGGCCGGTTCGTGCTTTCTGGTGCTGTAGACCGCATACCCGCAGCCAAGACCCTCCAGCCGGCAGAGGACGTTTTCCGTCTCCCCCGCCGGAATGTTGTCTAAATCCAGGGTCAGCAGGTCCCGGCCTTTGACGTTGGCCGCCTTCCGCTGTCCGTCCACCACGCCGCCGACAAACCCGCCCACGTCCTTGAGCTTGTCCTGCTGGCTCTTCGGGTAGCGCAAATAGGCCAGCAGGCTCTCCGTGCTCCTCGCCGGTGTCTTGACGCGCTCCAGAAATTCGGACCACCAAAGCTGCTGCGCCGGCCAAGACGTTGCCCAGCGGGATCCCGCCGCGCTGATCTGTATTTGTCTGTCGTTTTGCAGTCTCATTTATGTAAGCCCCTCTAATCTTTCTTGTAATACGGCGATTCGAACCCATCTGCCGGAAGGTCAAGCCCCGGCGCCCACGGGATCGGCTGTCCCATGATGGCGCACACCTCTTCCACCGTCACCTGCTCCGGCACCTCTAAAATCGCCTCGTCATGGACGGTGAAGATCACCTGGTGGCCCGCCGCCTCCAATCTGGCCAGCGCTTCCGCCAGACAGTCCCTGGCGATGGCCTGGACCACGTTCTCGGTGAGTTTTCCGCCGTAGGTGTCCTGCGCGTCCCATTTCTTCGTCGTCTGGTTCATGCCGTAGTAGTGCAGGCTGTCGTTTCCCCATTGGTTGGGAGCTAAAAACGGACGCGCGTAAAAGAGTTTTCTTCCGGAAGGCAGCCGGATGGTGAAAAAGTCCTGGCCGTGGTCAAAGTCGCATTCCCGCTGCAGAGTAAGGCCGGCCAGCCCGACCGGCCGGCCTTCCTGAAGCACGGAGATCGCCGCGCGGTCAATCTGATACCAAAAGTCCACGATCCGCTTGTTGGTCTGCCGCCATCTCCGCACAATGTCCGGAAGTTCTTCTTCGGTTAGGCCCATTTTCAGCGCGCCCATCTGCACCAACGCGCCGGCGCCGCCCTGATAGCCCAGGGCCAGCTCCGCCACTTTGCCTTTTTGCCGCAGCGCGTACTCCGGCCGGCCTTTGACGATGTGTTCGATCGGCACGCCGAACATCGCCGACGCAGACGCCTCGTAAATCTTCCCATGGGTGGCGAAAACCTCCAGTCTCCATCCTTCCCGCGCCAGCCAGGACAGGACTCTCGCCTCGATGGCGGAAAAGTCGGCGGAAATGATCTTCTTTCCGGGTTCCGCGATAAAGCACGTGCGAATCAGCTGGGACAGCAGATCCGGAACGCCTCCAAAGATCGCCTTGATCGCCTCTGTCTTCTGTTCTTTCACCAGCTGCCGGGCGAAATCCAGAATCTCCGTCCGGTTCTTGGTGAGATTTTGCAATTGGATCAGCCGCCCGGCCCACCGGCCCGTCCGATTGGCGCCGTAAAACTGCATCAGCCCCCGGACCCTGCCATCTTCGCAGCGGGCCGCTTCCATGGCCGCGTATTTCTTAACCGACGTTTTTGACAGTTCTTGCCGTAGCCGCAGCGCGCGCTTCGCCTTTGGGTCTTCGATCTCATCCAGAAGACTCGACACGGTTTCTTTCCGCAGGTTTTCCACTGGCTGTCCCAGCTGCTTCTCCAGCCACGGCTTTAGCTGCGCCCCGCTGTTCGGGTTTTCGAGTCCGGTTAATTCTTTTGCTTCCTGGGTCAACTCTGCCTTGACCATGGCGTCCACGGCCAGCGCCCCCTGTACCAGCTCCACGTCCAAAGCGACTCCGAAGGCGTTTTGCTTCTGGTCCCGCACCCACTGGGCTTGAATTTCTTCCGGCACCGGGAAGGCGGAAAGCCGCCGTTCGATCTCCATTTCCGTCACCACGTCCTGCGCGCAGTATTCCTTGAACAGCTTCCACTTCTCCGGCTCGTCTTTTGGCCAGGTGCGGGTGCGGTTTCCGTTAGCGTTTGACAGCTTGGTCGGCGCGCAGAAGATTTTGATCAGCCGCCTGCCGGTCATCAGCTTTCGCTTTTCCTGTGGCAAGCCTAACGCCTTGCCGGTGGCCTCCAGGCCGGGCGTGTACCCGCAGTAGAGGCCGTGGAGCATGGTGCAGTGCCACTGCTGTAGCGGGCTCTGCCCGAATTTGTTGAGGCAGTACCACTCAAAGGCTGCGTTGTAGGCGTGTTTGATCACGTTCGGATCGTCCAGAGCCAGCAACACCTCCGCTGGAACGCGCTCGCCGTTCACCAGATCCACGATCCGCACTGGACCGTAATCGATGCTGTAGGCGAACAGCAGAATCATGAAATCCGGGGACTGCACGTATTTGTACAGTCCCGCTTTTCCAATCTCTACGCTGGAATAGGTCTCCAGGTCAATGGATAAGTGCTTCATGGTTTTATGCTCCCGGTGTCAGCGGCATCCCCGTGATCGGATCGAAAGCCGGAGCCTGCGGCTGGTAAGCGGGCGCCGCGGCTCCGGAGGCCGGTCCGAAATCTTCTTCCGCTGACGATCTCATGCCCAGAGGCTCTCCGTCCGCCAGTTTCTGCACGTTGTTCAGGCCGCAGCCAATGCCCTTCTTATTGTTGTTGTACGCGTAAAAGTTCATGGATACGCGCCCATAGATGCCGCTGTAAATCTCGCTCTGGTCTAAAATCGGATTCCGATTCGCGTCGACGATCTGTGGAGCCTGTTTACTAGACAAGTTGATCACCCAGTGGCCCTTGCATTCTTCCCCATATGGCAACCCGTCAGAAGGACGCGGGCCGTCTCCATCGTGTACCGGTGTCGGTAAAATCGGTGGCACCACCCCACCGAATTTATTCCGCGTCCCTTCTTGTTTCGCCGCCTCGATGGCGGCGTCGATCCTCGCTTTTGTCGCGGTGTCGGATTTTGGGATCAACACGGTACAGCTATACTTCGGGTCCTCTCCCGCGTTTCTCGCCTGCGGCGTAAACAGGTGCACATAGGATAACCGCACTTTATCGGTAACGACTTTCGTTGGTTTTAATTCTGCCATTTTTTTATTCCTCCTTGAAATCTTCCTCCGCGGAAGCCTGTGACGTGATCGGTTCTCTTTGGTCCTCTTCCGGGGCCAGGGTCGGCTTTCCTGGCGGTTTGACCACCTGATCGGCCAAAAGTTCCCGGAACTCTTTCTTGCCCAGCATCTTCTCGATCTCGGAAAGGGTGTGCGGTTTACGCACGTACAACATCTCTTCTTCGATGATCCCTGAACAGGCAAGGATCTGAAACGCCTTGTCTTGGTCGGCGAATTTCCGGATCGAACGGCCTTCCACCGCTTTCCATCCTGGAACCGCGCCACCGGACAACACTTCTTTCAGCGCCCATTCCTCCAGATCAGCGGCCCAGGCTTTCAAGTCTTTGGCTTTCCGCAGGATCGGTCCGACCTCTTCGGCGGATAGCAGCGGCGGCTTTTTAAAGTCCTCTTTGGCCAGTTCCAGGTTCCGCTCCGATCTTGCCCTGCAGGTCGCCTTTGCTTTACAGAACCGGCAGGTCTCTTCACTTGGCCGATACTCGCCCTCACCACTCCAGGCTTGCCGCGCGCCCGGCTTTACGACCGCGTTTAGCCAGCTTTCCAGCTCTTCTTTGTGAATCAACCCTGCGTTATTGTGGTCAATCCTTGGCTGGACGACATGCAGCATGATTTTTTCGACCGGATAAAGGACCTCGTATTCCTTTAACGCGCCCGCGGCGTAAAGCTTCATCTGCGGGTTGCCTTCCGCTTTTACGGGAACGCCTTTGCCGTATTTGAAGTCAATGACGTGCATGGTGTCTCCCCCGATGATGACGCAGTCGGCGGTGCCAAAGCCTTCCGGCGCGACGTGGCTGTAATCCACCCGCTTTTCGACCGCTATGTAAGGCGGGGAATCGAAGCCGTGGACGATTCCCGAGACGTAATCCAGATATTCGTCCGTGCAACCGTCCATCTCTTTTTCGTAGAGCGGATTCTCTTGAAGCTTTTTCAGCTTCTTTTTATATGTGGCCGCCGACTGTTTTTTGACAAAGCGCTGCCGGACCTTCAACTCGCAAATCTCGTGCGCGAGACTGCCCTCTTTCGCGTAATCGGACTCGACGTCCGGGAACCGCTCCTCCAGCCTGGCCGATGGGCCGCATGCGAGCCACCGGCTCGCGGAAGAGGCGGACAGCAGCGCGTGGCTTCGTTCCGCGCTCATAGCTTCGCCCCCAGCGCCCGCAGATCGGTCGCGAAGGCCCCGTACCGCTCTTTAGGCAGCATGGTCAGCGCCTGCACGCCGTACTTCGCCAACAGGTCCAGCACGGCCTGCTTTTTGTTCGCGTCCATCAGCTGCGTGGCCGCGAGGGCCAGCTGCTCCATGGTATAGGAGACCGCCTGCACGGGAACGGCCGCCGCCGGATCCTGTGGGGTCCGCGCAGGTTGGGCTTGCTGCGGGATCGCCGCGGCCTGCGGCGTCGGTTCCTGCTGCGGGGGAACGGCGGTCGGCGCTTCTGACACTGCCGGCTGCTCTGTCTTCGCGGGCTCTGTTTTCTTTGCCGGTGTTTCCTGCACCTCTAGACAGGCGACCGCGTCCAGCAGCCCGGTCCGGCCGGCTTCCCGCAGCTCATAAGCGTTCAATTCTAGCGTGAATTTCATTTCGTCTCCTCCTTCGTCACTTCCAGGGTGATGGCTTCGCCCGCCGCTCCGGACAGGCCCAGTTCCTTCAAGCGGGCCTTTTTCACGTACAAAGTCCCGATGGCCGGCTCTTCCGCGGCCTCTTTGTAGCGGACGGTCCCCTTGGTTTCTTTTTCGAATTCAAATTTCAGTCGCATTTTTCTCCCTCCTGTGGTATACTGTGAACGTTGAATTTGTCACGCGTCTCCGCGCTCGGCGTTTCCTCGCCCGCGGGGACGTTGGCTTTTTGGTTTTCCATTCCTCGTTCCTCCTTTCCTACCTGGTCCGTTCCAGCGTCAGCGCCATGCCCGTGCGTTCTTCGCCTTCCAGGTTGAACATTTCGAACGCCGGCGCGATGACCAACCGGATTCCGGCAGGGGCCAGCATCCCGTTGGCGACGGCCACGGATTTCACCGCCTGGTTGACGGATCCGGCCCCCACGCTGATCAGCTGGACGTTTTCTTCGTTTCTGACGGCTTCCGCTATGGCTCCGGCCAGCTTGCCCGGGTTCGTCTTCGCCGCCACTTTGCACTTGGTCGTTTCTTTCATGTCGTTTCCTCTCTTTCTTTTTTCTTCACTTTTTCAAATTGGACGACGTATTCCGATTTGGTTCTCTTTTAAATCCGACCACGTTGTCGTTTTTGATTTTTTTCAAATGCGCAGACGTGTGCGTTTTTGGGCTGTGTGCTTGGATTGAAATTCAGGTCTGCTTCAGCCTGCCGCCCGCCATCACCCAATTGTAGAACACTAGCTTCGGGATCTTCGCGTATCCGTTATGGAGATTGTCGCCGGGATATCCGAACCCGAACGGGCATGTTCCCCGGTAGATCGTGTTTCTCAGGCATTGCGCGTCGGCCCCGAGGAACTTGGCGGCGTCCCCGATCTTTATGTACGGTTCCTTGTCTTTTGTCAAAAGCGTTTCCAGTTCGCGCTGCATTTCTTCTATGATTTCTGGCATGTCTTGTTCACCTCCTCCTAAAGATTAAAAACTTTTGCTTTGAGATCTTTTTTCGTCTTGTCAAAAAGAGTGTCTAAAAGCGGAAAAATCGTTTCACTTTTTATGCCTGGGCAAACATTCTCTAAGTCAAGCGTTACGGAGAGCGCCTGTCCATCTTTTTCAAATACTAAAGTTTTTTAACGCTTCTTTTTGTTATTTCCTGCACTTTCTCCCCCCCTCTCTGCAGGCTCTTCTTTTCCTTGTCCTTTCCTGTCGCATTATGATAGAATTGCTCTATCTAAAACTAAGAAAGGAACGATACTTCTATGTTTTCAATCACTTTTACCGTGGTAAATGCCTGCTTGACTCTTGTCAGTGTCCTGTGCGCCATTCACTCTTCACGCCAAACGAAATTTCAAACCGATATCATGCGCCAACAATTGGAGCATGACAAGGAACCGGATTTCGCCCTTACCACGCATTTGGACGGCATAAAAAATTCCATTTATAGCGTCCGTGACAGCATTGATCAAGCTAAAAATAATTAACGACGCAGACCGCTGCGGTGCATATCACCGAACCGACGCAAGCTGCGATTTGCATCCGCAGCAGCCGCTCTTTTTGACGCTGTATTTTCATTGATTCTTCTAAGAGCTCTTTTCGACTCATCCCATTCAAGGATTCTTTCCAGATCTTGTATCTCATTTTTCTTTACCCCCCCTATCCTGTTTCCCTGCTTTGCCGACTTGCCGCGGGCGCGTTCTTTGAAATGCAATCTAACCGCAATCGCTAGGATGTGCCTGTTCCATGTTGGCCTCACAGTAATCTCTTTCCGCTAGCAGGTTTCCCTCAAAGTCCCAGTACTGATACACATATCTACACAGGTCACCATTTATCCCTGCGCCTCGTAGGGATTTTGTTTCAATGACCTGAATGATTTTCGCGCTATCTGTACCTCTTGGTCTTGCCATTTTTTACCCCCCCGCTTTCTTATACGCACTGCTTTCCAGGTATTTACTTTTTGCTCTGTCTCCTCCATAATGTATCTACAGGCCGTGCCAGAGCCGAGTACGTAGAAAGGAGAAATCTTAATGAGTGTTACCTCAACCCGTATCTTTTGTGGCTATTGTCCACAAATGAATGCTGATGTTTCGCTATCTGTAACAATCCGTGAAATGCGTATACTTGGAGACTTAAATACTCACATCACGCCCATAAACTACTCTTGCCCCGAAACAGATGGTGTATGTGAACTTGCTGATAACTCTGGATGTCCGGTATTTGCTGAATGCAAATCTTTATGGGAACGCTAATATGCTGTCGCGAGCAATTATTCTCCGTGATTGCTCGCAAGCGCTTGCTCAATCTCCCGTGGAAGAACCAAAGACGACCTTTGGGTATTGAGTTTCATGTAATCAGCTGCGATATTCAAAGTTACCTGTGATATATCGCCCGCTGTTTTGGTGTATTCCACTCCGGTTAAACAGTTGGAAATATCGACTCCATTTACTTTAACTTCTGTGGTTCTATCCTCTTTTTCTGTGATTTCTATTCTTGCAAAGTTTCTCATTTTTCTTTACCCTCCTTCCTCATCCTGTTTCCCTGCTTCGCTCACCCGCCGCGGGAGCGTCCTTTTTCCGTTTCATGTCAGCCATGCATTTTGCGTAGCCGATGAATTCGCCCTTCTTCCTTTCCGGCAGATCGTCCAAGCAATCCGCCATGCTTACGAAAATTTCTTTTTCTCTTTCGTTCATGGTGCGACCTCCTTCCCGTTGCTTGTTAAGGACATTATATAGTTCTATATTGTTTATGTCAAGCATTTTATTATTATTTTTGTCCTTTACAAGCATTTTTCTTTATGCTATACTACTCCTATAAAAGGAGGTGGAATTTTGGATATAAATAACCGGATACGATATTTAAGAAAAGAGGTATTAAAACTAACGCAACAAACCTTTTCAGAAAAGATAAATATTTCTCGTTCCAACTTAGGAAACATTGAAACCGGTGAAGTTGCCGCCACAGATCGAGTTTTGGCAACGATATGCAAAGAGTTTGGAGTAAATTCGGATTGGTTAAAATACGGAGAAGGAGAAATGTTTACGCCCCTTACCAGAAGTGAAGCGATTTCAAAGTTCGCAGGAGGACTTGTCAAAGAATCGGACGATTCTTTTCGGAAGCAGCTGGTGGAAGTTCTCGCGGAATTAAATGAAGCGGAATGGGAAGTGCTTGAAGGGATCGCAAAAAAATTGGCAAAAAAAGACTAGGGGAACCCCCTAGCCACAGGAAGTCCCTTAGTCGATCAATTCCTTTACAAAAAGGTAAACGCATCTAAGTTTTGGTTCGTCAAGTTTTTTGAGCATCACAATAATTTCATTTAAGTACTTCATATCGCACCTCCTGGATTCCTCGATCTGATTCAATTAGGACGATTACAGGTGCGCGCACGTTTGAATTGACTGCATTATAGCACAAAAAAACTTGGAAATCCAGCGCTTGGAACGATTTCCATAATTACGGAAATATATGCCGAAAATGAAACTTTTTTGCGATGAAAAGCCTCTATATATAGTTAGGGTTATTTATATTTGGAAATAAATAGGGCGTTGATCTTCGTGTCAAGGGCTTTGGCTATGCGCTCCATCTGATTCAGGGTTGGGGAAACCTGCCCCGTTTCAATGCATTGCAGGGTTGATTTGCTGATTTCGGTTTTTTCGGCTAACTGCATCAGAGTCAGGCCTTTCGCCCGTCTAGCTTCATAGGTTAAGATTTTCATGCGTGTACTTCCTTTCTTGGATAGTATGCGCTATATGGAATAGATTATCAAAGGGGTTTCGGAATAGGGATTTTGTTGTTATCGCATTTATTTTTAAGGAGGTTTCATTATGAAACAGATCAGTAAAATCATCGCCCTGTGCGTGATGCTTTTCGTGGCCGGGGCCTTCACTCTGCCCGCCCAATTTGCGCCGATCGACACCCATGCGGCGGCGAAGGTGAAGATCAGCAAAAAGAAAGCCACTATTATCAAAGGCAAGACTCTACAACTGAAAGTGAAAGGCACGAAAAAGAAAGCGAAATGGTCCAGCAACAAAAAATCCGTGGCCACTGTGAGCAAAAAAGGAAAGGTCACAGCGAAGAAGGCTGGGAAAGCCGTTATCACTGCAAAGATTGGAAAGAAAAAGTATAAGTGCAACATAACGGTAACTGAACCTGCAATAGGATTGAATAAAAAATCAGTGCTACTATGTCCAGAAGAAAGTTATAATTTGAAATTAAACCAGAAAGGGAAAGCTTTATGGAGTAGCAGTGACGCTACAGTCGCTACGGTTTCATCTACTGGACGGGTAATCGCAAAAAAGAATGGAGTTTGTATCATCTTCGCTAAGTTCAAAAAGTCAACACTTAAATGCGCTGTATATGTTGGTACCGCACTTTATTCAGACGCAAATATAACGCTTTCATATATTGGACGAACTTCTGCCGGTATCAATTTTTGTTTGCAAAATAATACAAAACAACGTATGTATACAAAAATAAATTCTCTTGCTTTAGACAGCCAGCAATTTGATGGTCCTGAGATCGGAAAAGAGATACCATCCAAATCAGCCAAAAGCTTTGTATTCAAATGTAAAATGGACGATGCAAATCACAAATATCTTTCTTTAGGAGGATATTGTCAAAGTAAGGATGGAAAATATTTAAAATATTTGAATCTTACAAATAAAATCATTGGTGATACAGCTACTAGCCCAAAACCCATTACCAATAGCATTACGTTAATCAATAATTCACGAGTTAAAGTTGAATACATTGATACGACGGCACCGAATTTACATTTTCAAATAACTAATAAATCATCTCGTGAGATCGTTCTTTCGACTGAAAAAATACTTGTTTCATTGGAACGTAGGGTTATTTGGTATGAAGATTTTGTTAATAAATATATTGCGCCTAACGCAATTTGTTCATTTACATATCAAGTTGATGAGCATAACCAAGATATACGAAATTTAAGTGGATGTTTTGATTTGTACTACCCCGACAACTTTGACAAACTTTATCATAATGATTTCTCCCAAGATATGCATAAGCCTGATCAGGATATAGATGGTATATTGTAACCATTTTTTATACAGGATAAAATAAAAACCACCCTGCTTTAGGAGGTATCAACCCATGCAAGCACAAAAAATCATAAAGCATACGATCGAAGACATTTACGCCCTGCCGGACGGCCAGCGTGCGGAGCTGATCGACGGGGACATGTACATGATGAGCCCGCCAGGCAGACTGCATCAGGAATTGGTTTCCCAACTTGTTAAAAGCATTGGAAACTATATTGATTCTAACCGTGGAGAATGCAAAGTCTATCCTGCTCCGTTCGCAGTATTCTTAAACGCGGACAGCCACACCTACGTGGAACCGGATCTTTCTATTATCTGCGATAAGTCCAAACTGGACGATCGGGGCTGCAACGGCGCGCCGGATTGGGTGATTGAAATCGTTTCCCCTAGCTCCCGCCGTATGGATCAACTCATTAAACTCATTAAATACCGAGAGGCCGGGGTCAGAGAGTATTGGATCGTAAATCCGGAAAAAGAAACTATCCTGACTTATTTCTTTGAAGGTGAAGAAGATTCTATCCAATTTGATTTCACAGAGGATATTCCTGTGCGGATTTATGACGGCTGGAGCATTAACGTCGCCGAATTATTAAAATAAACAAAAGCCCCCATTACTGGAGGCAATTGCGTGGGCTGTGATGATACAACCCATCCTTAAGCAAGATAAATTGTATCATTCCAGCCCGGAAAAATCAAGTTCCCGGGCATTTTTACGCCCAAAATCGCGTTTCGAAAGCAGAAAGGATGATACACATGGCACAGTTAAAAGAAGTGAAAAAGACCATAGGCCACGACATGAACGGCAAAGCCATTCGCAAGTCATTTTACGGAAAAACAAAAAAAGAAGCGACCGCGAAGTACAACGAATACATGAAACAGTTGGAAGCGGGGTTGTCGCTCGCAGCCTCGGACATGACTTTCGAGAACTGGGCGCGGACCTGGCTCACGACATACATAAACGAAAAAGATCTCGACAGCCAGACCTACGCTTCCACTTACAAGAACACGGTGAACAATCACCTGATCCCTTATTTCGGCAATTGCCCGCTGCGCATGATCAAACCCGTGGACGTCAACAATTTTTTCAAAACCAAGCAGGAAAACTCGTTTTCTTTGATCCACAAATGCGATTTCATCCTGCGGGCGATCCTGGAAACGGCCGTTGACAACGACCTGCTGATCAAGAGCCCTTACCGCAACATCAGCGTCCCTTGCGGAGCGGAGCCGAAGCCGACTCGCTCATATACCGCTGAAGAGGCCAAAAAGCATCTTGATTTCTGCAAAACGCATCCTTTTGGACTTCTGGCCGCCCTCCCGTTAAAAACGTCTTGTAGCCGCTCTGAGGCCGCCGCTTTGATGATCTCGGATTTTGACACGGCAAGAAACGTCGTGCACATCTGCAAAGGAATGAACGCCGTCGGCGAGATCGGCCAAGGGAAAACCGGAAACCGGCCTCGATATGTGCCCTACGACAACGAGTTTGCAGAAATGCTGGCCAGGCATGAAACCTCCGGGTTGTACCTGCTTAGCCGCAACGACACCGACCAGCCCCTGCGTCCCGATCGGATCGCTTACAGGTATAAAAAATTCCAAAAGGACTTGCTGAAAAAACATCCGGAGCTGCCGGACCTACGCTATCATGAACTCCGGCACACTTACGGCACCTTGCTGAATGAAAACAGGGTTCCGGACAACACCATCGCCCTCTTAATGGGACACAATCAAAACGCAAGAATAACCAATGAAGTGTATATTCATCAAAGCATCGATCACATTCAAAGGATGCTCGGCTTGGCCGATGAGAAATGAAGCAAAAATAAACTGTCGTAAAAATGTCGTAATTAATGCTGGACACGTTGAAATCGCTTATGTCTTCATTGACTGGCAGTCAAGAGGTCACGGGTTCGAGCCCCGTATTCTCCACCAAAATAAAACTCTGTCTCTGATCGAGATAGAGTTTTTATCATGCTTAAGATCTCCAGGGCTCGAACCCGAAAGGGCTGGAGCGTTGCCGGTCAGTCCAGTGAACTGACCGGTAGCGACAGGTTCAAGCCGACTGAACGAGGAGGCGCAGAACGGCGAATCGCACAGCGATTCGTGTAAGCCCCGTATTCTCCGCCAAGGTAAAACGCTTGAAATTTCAACAGTTTCAAGCGTTTTTTATTTCTTCTGCGTTTACATTTTTTAGGCGAAAAATCCCGCTTTTTCCCCCTATTTCTCGGTACAGGTGTGGGACTTAGTGTGGGGAAACTCTTTGGGGTTCGTGCTATAATGGTAAAATTTAGGAAAAATTATAAATTCTAAAGATTCTTTTTGTCGCATGAACATATGTGTTCGCACCGTTTTATTTGAATTTCCTCCGCATATCTGACAGGCATTTTTCACATAAAAAAGAAAGCTGCTGGCTTCATGTTTTGCCAACAGCCTCCCTTCAGCAATCGTGTTGCAGCATGATCGCTGGAAGAAACCACCACCATGAAATGACGATTGCACCCGATAGAATACGGCATTCTATTATAATCTCTCAAACACCCTTACCCTTAAACCACTACGAAAGTCAAATATCTCATTCTTTCTTTTTCCATTCTTTTCCGATATCCTTGTAGATAGAAGCAATATACTGTAGCAAAATAGCAAAATTTATCATATATGCAACAGCGATTTTGCTGCCGCCTTTGCTTCAAAATCAATATTACTTGTGAGGTCAGAAAGATGAAACGAAAATGATAACAAGAATACATGAATTATTAAACGCCCTTGGCATTACTGCGAATTACACTGGTTTTTGTTATGTCACGCTCGCAGTTGATTTAGCCATGGAAGACATGGAACGACTATCGCTTGTGACAAAACGGCTCTATCCCGCAGTCGCACGGCATTACAATACTACCGCCAGCTGTGTGGAACGCAATATCCGAACAGTCGTCCGTGTGGCCTGGACACAAAATCCAGGCCTTTTAAAAAAGCTGTCAACAGGTGGAAATTGCAGCAAGCCAACCTCCGCCCAGTTCATCTCAATTCTTACAATCTATCTCTTGCAAGAAAAACAAACAACAGCTCATCAACAAGGAACCCAAACTTCTACTATTTCCTAATGTCGAAATTGTTCAAGTAATGTTGAAATTCATACCCACTGGATCTCAGCGCGTTTTAGCCTTTCCGGAATCCGCAGGTACGTTTCTTCTTTTGGATAGCCTGCCATGAACGCACCATAAAAGCTATTGTTTTCTGGAAGCTCTGGGAGCAGTTCCCGCAATTTTGGAATTGCGTTGCACAGCCGAGTCAGATAGCCTGCCCAACAGGTGCCTATGCCTCTGGCCTGAAGGATCAGCTCCGCGGTAGCCATTGCGATTGCCACATCCTGCGGCGAATTGATCGCATTGTTTCTGCCATAACATAAAATTAGAGTTGGCGCTGTGCCCATGACGACATTGTTGCCTTCTTGTTCATATTCACTGGCGATTTCAGGAGAATTACCGGTCTCTTTTACGTGCTCCAGGATACAGTCCATCATCTCCCTGATCACATCTTGAGAGTCCACAACGATCCATTTGGCTGGATGTTGGTTTTTGGCGCTCGGTGCCCAAGACGTTAAGTCTAAAGCGTCTCGCAGGATCTTCCGATCCACAGGTCTCTCTTCAAAATGACGATAGGAGCGCCTAGTTTGAATATGCTGCTCTAAGGCCGCAGGAAAATTCTCAGGAAGTTTTATCATATCTCGATGTGACACTGCGTCTTTGCCATCAAAAGAAATCGCCTCTTTTGGACAAGCAGCGGCGCAGTGCATGCATTTCAGACATGCTTTTCCTACTCTCCTAAAAGGTTTCCCCTCTTTTTCACCTAATACTGTAAAGGGACAGACTTTTACGCATTTCAGGCATCCAACGCATTTCTTTTCATTGATTTGAATCATGTTCCAGCCTCCATTCTTATATGATTTCGTATCTGCAGCTTTCAAACGCCAGATCAAACTGACAAATCCCCTTATATTGGCAATATGTGCAAGCGCTCATGTCGCCGGACTTTTTCGGCTTGATTTCGATCCTTCCGCTCAGCAGATCACTACAAAGCTCATTGATTTTTTCGTCCACAGTACGCTGCAGACCGCGAAAGTCTTCTTCTTCCAAAAGTTTGTCCGGTCCTGTGCCTGTGACTCCCTTTTGGGTCCGCCGCACGGGTACGATATCTGAATATCCCGAAAACTCCCCTGCGATATGTCCAATCACTCGCGGATCATCTACCATGACGCCATCCATGCGGCAGGCTTTTTTTGCTGCTTGCTCCACTTTTTCCTCAAACTCTTCTGGCAATATGGCCTCTGCGCTGACAGATGGCTCCTGAATGAGAAAATAAAAAACGCCCGCCGGCTCTCGCTCCTCCTGCTGCGCAGCTCGAAGGTACAGCATTAATTGAAGACGAAAGCCTTTTTCCGCTTCTTTTCGATCAAATTTTTCATGGCCCGTCTTATAATCGATGATTTTGACTCTGCCATCTTCCAGAAAATCGACTCTGTCGATCTTTCCTTCAATCACCACCTGCCCCTGTTTCGTAGTCACCGTGATCGGCCGGATGCTTCGCCCTCTGCCAAAAGTCTGTTCAAAGGCCATGGCATGGATGCTTCCCCTGCGCACATGATCGATCAGAATCCAGCTGATTTCATTGCAGATGTCTAAAAGCCGCCCTGCACGGTATTGTTCTTCCTTACCCACAGCTAGGAGTCCTTCTTTGTATCCTGCGGTTTCCGCCTTGATGATATCCCTTATTTTCGCTTCGCATTCCTCTTTGGAAACCGTCATCCACCGAGATTGAGGATGATTCACAGGAACGCCCTCCTGGGTAAGCCACTTGGAAATCTCCATCAGGCAGGTATGGTACAAATCACCTAATTCCCTGCCTCCCACCTGATAGATCTGTTCTTCCTCAGGGCGAATGCCATAGCTGATAAAATGCGCAAACGGACATCGGCTATATCGTTCCAGCCTGGAAGGACTCACAACCAGCGCTTCTTTTTCCGGCTCCCACTTGTATAATCCCTGGACAAACTGCTGCCTCAGCTGCTCCTGCTGATTTGTAAAAAACAGCCCGTCTTTGATCGCGGAAAGGCGGCCGTTTTTCTGATACCAGCCCGCAGCCTGCTCCCATACAGGATCCAGGCTGCTTCCGTCCAGCATGCGGCGCAGCGCTTCTGTCAGATGTTCCATAGCCGCGTCTTCTGCCTGAACAAGCGCTTTTGCGCTGCCGCTGCTGACAATATCCGGTTCTACGATAAGCTGCGGGTACAGATCTCGGAGCTTTGTAACGATCTGAGATTGCTTAATTTCCCTTCCATCTCCGTCAGAAACAGAATAACTGATCCATAAAGTCTGAGAAGGGCGGGACAAATTTTTGTAAATCGCCAATTTTTCCTCTTGCAATCGTATCTCATCCACTTTGCAGATTTCGATTTCTCTCTCTGATAAAAACCGTTTTTCATCTTCATTGAGAATGCTTTCCATGGGTGCGGAGGCAGGCAGCAAGCCCTCATTCGCGCCTAGAATCAACATAGCCTTCACATGACTGCTCCTAGTTCTCTGCATGGTTCCCATGATCAGTCCGTCCGCAGAAGGCGGCAGCAACCCTACTTCAATGGATTCAAGTCCGGCTCTGAGAATATCGCCAAAGCTTTCTGCCAACAAAGCCTCCTGACCAACGACTTCCACAAACTGATCCAGCACATCCATGAGAATTCCCCATACCTGCGCAGTTTCTCCCGCTGCCTCAAAAAAGCCCTGCTGCTGTTGAAGTTCCATGAGGCCTTCCAATTTCTGCGGTAAACGGCAGTCTTCCGCTAGATACTGATATAAAATTCGTACCCGTTCTTTGACGGTTCTGCCTTTTGTGAATCGCTCCCGAAAAGGTTCGATGAGTTCCACGACCTGATTTCGGCTTTCCTCCAGCCCTTTCCATTCTTCTGGCTCATATTCGCTGGTCCCTCTGGTAAAGGGCGATTTCCACCGGTTTCCTCGGATCCGATATTTACGGGCATAATTCTCCAAGCTTTCGATCTGCTTCCAAGAAAGAGAAGTCAGTCCAGTTTTCAAAAGACGAAACAGCGCTTCTGTCCGGTATCCTTTGCTGCTCACATCCAGCAAAGACAAAAGGAACACAGATGCCGGGTTGTTAAGAATGCTCTTTTTTTTATCTAGAAACAACTCGATCCCATATTGAGAAAAGACCCGCTTGACAATGCTTCCCCTTGTTTCCATGTCATTGCAGATTAAGATGATCTCATGATAAGCCAGCCCCTGATCCCGGACCAAGGACAAAACCTGTGCTGCCGCAGACTCAGCTTCACTATAAAAGTTCGCGGCTTTCACTAGGGTGATTCCTTCATGGTTTGAAAGCTTTTTCGCTGGTATGGCATAAAGCTCCTGCTCCAGGCCTATAATGGCTTCTTTTTTATCTGTGATCCTATAAGTGTCCGCGATCCGGCTTTTTTTCCAAGGGACATGCGCTTCCTCCGCCAAGTCACAGAGCTGGTTCATGATGCCTTTGGTCAGAGAAAACAATTCTTCGTCCCGTCCTTCCGCATCGCACGTCAGGATCACATTCACTTGGGGCGCGGATCTCATCAATCTGCCGATCACTTCTACGTTTTTAGGCGTAAAAGCATCGAAGCCAAACACCCAGACCTCTGAGTTTCGGATCATCTGCGATTCTTCAATTTTCTCAGCGTACAGACTCACCTGATCTTCTGTGTCCAAATATTTTCCTTGGATCTGCTCTTCATAGCACTTAAAAATCAGACTAATGTCTTTCAGCTTTTTTTTCAGGAAAGCAGTCTCGCCTAATTCCTCTGAAAGCGCCTCCAGCTCTGCCGGCCCTACCCCATATTGTTTGAGTTCTGAGATAAAATTATTGACCATTTCAATAAAGGACTGTTTTTGCTCCATCCCTCTATATATGCCCAAGTTTTCTCTATTTTCAGCAAGGATTTTTGTCAGGAGCATGTGCCGGCCATATTTGTCGATGAGAGCCGTCCTGCCGCCACCTGTCTCTGCCAGGATCTTTAGGCCAAGGCGTGAAATGCTGACCACCTCTAAATCCATCAAGCCTTTGGCGCCTAGATAAAAAAAAGCGTCCCGCTCTGCCTGTAAGGTAAATTGATCTGGCACCAGCAGCAAGGTCTTGCCTTTTATGGAATCAAACAAAAATTGCTCTTTATTGATATTCTCTCGGCCATAGAAAATCCGAAGCATGGAAACCTCTCCTTTTATGAATGCGCGCCTTCTGTGAATTCGCTAAAAATATCTGCCACAGTTTCGATCTTTTCTGCTTTCTGTATCTTTCCCCCACAGAAAATCAAACCATGTTCCAAATCGCCGCGGGAAGCATTGAGCAGGCCCTCCATGATACGCCATGGCTCCTTGCTGACCCGAGGCACATATTGGTTTTCGATGACTCTTCCCGGAAACCCTTCTGGGCTGGTGATGATCGTAATGTCCTGCTCTCTGCAATTGAGATAGGCTTGCTTGAAATCATCGCTGGCATCGCACTCCTTAGTAGTCACGAACCGAGTCCCCAACTGAAAGCCATCTGCCCCGTAAGCATATGCTTTTTCTGCGTCGCTTCTCGTATAAATGCCGCCGCAGACAATGAGGGGACAATTGTCTAGGTCTTCCAGTTCGCCTTTCAGATCCGCGATGTTTTTATAAAAGTCTTCTGCTGCCGCTTCTATCTGTGATTCTTTGATACCAAGATAGCCGCCTGCCAGCGGACCCTGAAAGATGAACCCATCTGGTGTCCGATTGTACTTTTTCGTCCAATTCCTGATGATGATGTTAGCAGCGCGTTTTGATGACACGATAGGGACCAAAGCGACTTTTTTGTCCCTGCAGTAAGCAGGAAGCTTCGTTGGAATTCCGCCGCCGCAGACAATGAGTTCCGCTCCTGCGGAAACAGCTGTTTTCACATAGTCTTCGCAGTGATGAGAAGACCACATGATATTGACTCCAATTGGGCCTCGCTCTTTGCAGTCTATGGTCAGATCCAGGGCCCTCTTGATTTCCTGCCGCAGCACTCGTTTGTTGGCTTCTACGGGATTCTCCTGGAAATCCGATTCCTGATATCCGATTTTCGATGCGGCGATGACTCCTACGCCCCCTTGTTTTGCCACAGCCGAAGCCAGACGGCTCTTTGACAATCCGATGCTGAGCGCTCCCTGAAACAAAGGCACTGGCACGGAAACAGGCCCCAGCTTCAGCGGCTTCATGGTAAAGGGTCCAGGCGTCCTTGCCGGCGGATGTTTGCGCATCAAAAGGTATTCATTGATATTGTCAATGGAATCGATGAATTTTCCAATCTGATCCTCTGGTATTTGGGAGATGGCTTCTGAAATCATGGCCGTATGAAACGCTTCGTGCTCTCGCACTGCTTGTGTGCCGTTTTCCGTCAATTGCACTTTGACGATCCTTCGATCCTCAGGAATCCGGAATCGGTGAGCATAGCCTTTTTTCACCAGCCTGTTGACCGCAGCAGTCAAGGTGCTGACGCTAATTTTCAGGGAAGCCGCCACCTGACTCATGGTTTTGGCTTTCCCCTCTCCAATCGCGACTAGTGTATGCAGTTCTGTAAGAGACAAGTCTCTGCGGGTGGATTCTTTGATGGCCTTTTCTTCCAGTTTCAGTACCATATTGAATAGATTCACTAAAATGCTGTTGATTTTTTTAACATTCTCATCCACCTTGTCCTGCTCCTTACTCAAACATAAACATGATCTCGCATCTGCAGGCCAGCTGGTCGCCTACATAAGCCTCTGCTTTCCCAGTGCCTGCCCTGCTTCGCAGCTTTTCAAAACGCACCTTCAATGTCAACGTGTCTCCAGGCACCACTTGATGCTTGAATTTTGCCTCTTTTATGGAGCCAAAGAATGCCAGCTTTCCCTTATTTTCAGGAAGAGAAAGGACAGCGATGGCTCCCGCCTGTGCCAGGGATTCCACCTGCAGCACTCCTGGCATGACTTTTCGTTCCGGAAAATGGCCTTGGAAATAATATTCATCTTCTTTTACGTATTTTATAGCAGTGATGGATTTTCCGGGCTCCATCTCCAGCACCTCATCTACGAGAAGAAAAGGTTCTCTGTGAGGAATGATTTCTTTGATCTGTTCCTGATTCAATCGCATATCGTCACCTTATTTCTCAAATTTCTTTACGATCAGCGTTCCATTGTGCCCGCCAAAGCCTAAGGAATTGGACAGAACATAATCCAGCTTTGCGTCTCTCCCTTTATTTGGCACGTAATCCAATGTCAATTCTGGATCTGGCTTTTCCAGACCAATGGTAGCTGGGATGAAACTGTCATGAATGGCCTTTGTGCAGAACACGGTCTCGATCCCGCCCGCAGCTCCCAGGAGATGCCCTGTCATGCTCTTTGTAGAGCTCACTGGGACTTTTGTGTCATCACCGAATACTTTTTTGATGGCGTTTGTCTCAAACAGGTCATTGTACGGCGTGCCTGTGCCGTGAGCATTGATATAATCAATGCGATCCGGCGTGATCCCTGCTTCTTTAATGGCCAATTCCATGGCTTTTGCCGCACCCTCTCCATCTGGAGCAGGGGATGTGATGTGATATGCGTCGCAAGTCGCACCGTAGCCAACGATTTCCCCATAAATCTTCGCTCCTCTAGCAAGCGCGTGCTCCAATTCTTCTAAGATTAAAAATCCTGCTCCCTCGCCAAGAACAAAGCCGTCCCGCTCTGCGTCAAAAGGCGTGGAACATCTGCTGGGCTCTGTCCTCGTGGACATGGCAGTCATATTCGCGAATCCAGAAAAGCATACTGGTGTGAACACGGATTCCGCGGAACCTGCCAGCACCACATCTGCATAACCGTGCTTTACATTGCGGAACGCTTCGCCCACGCTGTGGGTGCCTGACGCACAGGCAGACACTACGCCAAAGCAAGTCCCCTTGGCCTGGAATTTGATGGCTAGATTGCCGGATATGGCGTTTGGCATCACCATAGGCACCAGTAACGCGGATGCTCTAGTCACATTGTCCCGTTTCACGCATTTTGTGACTTCGTTTTCCAATGTGGTGATCCCGCCGATCCCTGTGCCGCCAAAAATCGCGAAGCGTTCCGGCTCTACGTTTTCACCGCTGACAATGCCACTATCCTTCATCGCTTCTTCCGCGGCGATCAGAGCGAACTGAGATGACTGGTCCAGCCGCTTTGCCGCCCGTTTATCACCAAAGTCAAAGTCCTTTACTTCTGCTCCCATCTTTACTTTATGGGGTTCAATGTCAAACTGCTTGATCTCTCCAAAACCATGTTTTCCGGCCTTTATGCTTTCCCATGACGCAGCAACGGTGTTTCCTACTGGTGTCACGGCTCCCATTCCTGTGATTACAACTCTTTTTTCCATTGGCTTTTATCCTCTCTTACATTGTTAATCCACCATCTACGCAAATGGTCTGCCCTGTGATATAGGACGCTCCATCGGAAGCAAGAAACAACGCGGTCTTAGCGATGTCCTCTGGCTTTCCGGTTCTCCCGATGCTGATGGCTTCTGCGATTTTCGCTTTCTGATCGTCAGTCATGACCGCAGTCATATCCGTGTCAATGAACCCTGGCGCAATGGCGTTGACTGTGATGCCTCTGCGTCCCAGCTCTTTTGCCGCGGACATGGTCATACCCATGATGCCGGCTTTGGACGCACTGTAATTGACCTGCCCCGGATTTCCTTTCACCCCTGCCACAGAGGATAAATTGATGATCCTGCCGGACTTCTGCTTGATCATGATTTTTGCCGCCGCGCTAAGGAAATAAAAGGATCCATTGAGGTTGGCGTCAATGACATCTGTGAAATCTGTCTCTGACATTCTCATGATCAATTTATCCCTTGTGATCCCTGCGTTGTTTACCAGGATGTCCACTTTTCCAAACAGCTCCTTTGCCTTTGCCACCGCATCCTTAGCTGTCTGTGGATCCGCGGCATCGCCTTTGAACAGTTCTACCTTTGTTCCATGACACGCCAGCTCTTTTGCGGTTTCCCGGGCCTTTTCCTCATTGCTCCTGTAGCAAAGAAGCACATCAGCGCCATTTCTGCAGAATTCTTCTGCGATGGCCCTTCCGATCCCTCGGATGCCACCGGTAATGATGGCTGATTTTCCTTGAAGCATGTTATTTACCCTCCTTCAGCGCTTTTAAGCCCTCAATGGTCTCTTGCAGGCTTTCTGCGTTTTCGATATGGAAACGTCCCAGCTCTGGTTCTGTTTTCTTGGTCAAACCGGATAATGTTTTTCCCGGGCCGATCTCCACCAAGGCCTGTGCCCCATCTTTTTTGAAATTCCGGATCGTCTCTTCCCAGTAAACTGGATTCATTGCCTGACGCGACATGACATCTGCCAGATATTCACCTGGATCGCCCCCGTCAAAATCCTTCATCATGTCTTCTGCCGTGATATTGGCATAGATCTTCGCGCTTGGCTCTTTTAGTCCTGCGTCTTTCAAAATGGACTTCAGCTCTTGGGCAGCAGGCACCATCATGGGACTGTGGAACGCTGTGCCTACCGGAAGCACGGTGGCGCGGATTTTCTTTGCTTTCGCAGCTTTTACGAACCGTTCGATGGCATCTTTATCTCCTGCCACTACAGTCTGGGATGGGGAATTAAAGTTCACGCCTTCTAAGATGCCGTCTTCTCTGGCTTCTTCCACAACTTCCAAAATCAGCTCCCGTTTTCCCATGGCCGCTGCCATTTTCCCTCTAGGCTGGCCTTCTGCGTCCAGACCTGCCTGATTCATCAGCTGGCCTCGCTTTGTCACGATCTCCATGCCCTTTTTGATCTCATCAATGGCTCCTGTTGCCGTGAGTGCCGCGTATTCTCCGAGACTAAACCCTGCGTATCCGATGATTTCCACCTCATCTGACAGTCCCTCTGTTTTTAAGGCCTCCAGAAAAGCCTTGTATGCCGCCATTGTCACTGTATAAATGCATGGCTGCGTCACATGGGTTTGCTTTAGCGTCTCTTCATCGCCTTCAAAGCACCAATCTTTCACTTGTCCTCCAGCCAGATCAAAGATTTCCTGCGCTGATTCGTATGTCCGGTAGAGATCATTTCCCATTCCCGGATATTGAGCTCCCTGCCCTGCAAATGTGATTCCGATCTTCATAAATCTCCTCTGCCTCCTTAAACATTTCTTGTATGATTTCCGCTGCGGACTGTTCCTTTTTCACAAGTCCCGCGATCTGTCCCGACATGATGTTCCCGTGATCCGCGTCACCGTCCCTGACAGCGGCCGCCAAAGTGCCCGTGCAAAGCTCGTTGATTTTCTCCACATCCTCATTTTTCTTTTCCAATGATAGGATTTCTCTTGCCAGTTTATTTTTGATGACCCGCACAGGATGCCCCGTGCTCCTGCCTGTAGCTACTGTGGAGGAATCCTTTGCCTTTAATATCGCGTCTTTATAGCCCTGAGCCACAATGCACTCTTTGGCCACTAGAAATCGAGTCCCTACCTGGATGCCCTTTGCCCCCAGCATGTACGCGGCCGCCACGCCTCTGCCGTCTGCGATCCCACCTGCCGCGATCACTGGGATTTTCACTGCGTCAGCGATCTGAGGGACTAGTGCCATGGTCGTGGTCTCTCCAATATGGCCTCCTGCCTCGGTCCCTTCCGCCACTACCGCATCAGCTCCCGCTCGTTCTACCCGCATTGCCAGCGCTACATTAGCCACTACTGGAACCACTTTGATCCCATGTTCCTTCATCTTTGCGATGTATTTTCCCGGATTTCCCGCGCCTGTAGTCACCACAGGCACTCTCTCTTCACAGATCACCTCAATCAGCTCCTCCACATTTGGCGCAAGGAGCATTAAATTTACGCCAAAAGGCTGGTCTGTCATTTCCCGCGTCTTTTGGATCTGCTGCCGCAGCCAATCCGCGGATTCACCGCCGGAGGCTATGATCCCAAGCCCGCCGCCATTGCTGACCGCTGCCGCTAGATTGCATTCCGCGATTCTAGCCATGGCTCCCTGGATGATGGGATACCGAGTCCCTAATATTTCGCATACGTTTATCATTTTCTCCTCCTCCTGATTTTACAACTGCCTGATCCTGCGCAGCCTGCCGCCAAATCACCTGGCTGCGATTTCATAACCTGTTCTTATTTTACCAGTTTTCTCTAAATCATACAATCCTATTGAAATACTGTTTGAAGAAACATTTACTTTGATTATCAAACTATTTTATTCCATTATAATTATTTTTCTCAAAAAGTCAAGAGAACATCCAAACTTTTCCATGCAAAACAATTGCTTTTGTTGTGGAGGCCCAGCGATCAGCTTCGCTGCCATGCCAAAGTATGGAGAACCATATTGCCCGCATAATAAAAAGGGCTCACCAGTTACCGGCTTTGCCCTTTGATCCGTTCCTATCCTTTTATATTATCGGGATTGGTCTGTTCTCATATTTCTTCTGTGGTTTCCTTGTCAGCCAGCCCTTTTTTCACTCTCGCGGCAATGAGGATCTGGCGCAGGTGTGCTAAGCCTCTGGCGTGCCTACTTTTGACAGTACTGATATTTTCACCTGTGATCTGCGAAATTTCTTTGAGCTTGTAGCCTTCAAAATAGTAAAGGCGAAAGATGACCAGTGTTTTCTCCGGCAAGCGGTTTAGCGCCCTGCGCAGCTCTTCCTGACAGGCAGTTTGTTCCACCTCTTCTTCCAACCTCTGATAATGCGCGTCATCAACGTACGGCATCTGTGATTCAAAGCCTTCGGGATCCGTGGAGCATACAAGGTCACGGCCTTTCATGGATCTGCGCCAATAGCGGCTGAGTTCGTTCCTGGTGATTTTCCATAACCATGCGTCCATTTTGTTGGGATCCCGCAGTTTGTGCAGAGAGCGCAACGCGTTTATGAAAATATCATGGAGCAGGTCATGCCTGTCTTGTTCCGGTACGTTCTGAATGATCAAGAGTCTGTTGATGTTATTATACTTTGCGCACAAAAGTGCTCGTTTCTCTTCCATATCCAAGGCATACGATCCTTTCTCAAGAGCTGCTTAGTTTGTTTCCTCCATTATTAAGTGTAGCAATTTTATTCATAGCGAAAAGTAGCTGGCAGAAGTTACAAAATTACCTTTAAAGGGTTTTTTTATAAAATAAAAATTTTTTCTTCAAAAATTGCGCCTTTTTTCGCCAAAATTTCCTCTATATTAGCATGAACTATTTTTTGAGATAAGGAGAATTTTTTATGAAAATTGAACTTCAACAACGAATCGCGCACAATCTTACAATTCTTCGCCAGAACGCTAAGCTGAGTCAAACCGCTCTAGCCTCACACATGGGAATAAATAGGAGCACATACTGCCAATACGAACTAGGCGAACGATTTCCTGATGTAGTCACATTACAGGCATTATGCAAATTCTACCATGTTAGCATGGATACGGTGCTTAACTGCGATGTACAAACAGTTTTACGGGAATATTTTCTTTATCAGGAGTATACGCGCGAGGAAACCAAATTGCTGGTTCTATATAATTCACTCTCTGATTTTTCAAAAGGAAGGCTGGTCGAAAGAGCAGAGGAATTGGCCCGGCTGGATCGTGCCAGGAGACAGGACATGCTTTTGATGAATGGGTGATCTTTCCCGCCCCTTATCGTTCATGCAGACCTTCCAGATATCCAATTGCTCTTGCCTGCATTTCCTTAGGAAGACCATCCCACAGCAAGAGCAGTTGTTTCTGTTGACTCGTTAGGTCAACTTTTCTGCTCTCGTCTGTGAAAAACTGCGCCATGGTAATGTCTAGGCCTTCACAGATCTTCTGTAATGTGGGCAGAGTTGGCATTGTATCTTTTTTAAACATATTTGTCAGTGTGGTGTATGGAATCTTCGCGTCCAAAGCCAGCCTATATTTGCTGATGCCTTTTTTCATACGAATGGATTCAATTCTAGTAAGTGCGTCATTCACGATTTACGACCTCGTTTCTATACGCATATTTTATCGTAAATTCTTTTCGATTTTCAGTCTATAATATACGCATATTCATATACTTATATTCATCACACTGCTGCTGCTCGGCCGCTAAATCCCAGGAGTGCGGGCATCACTTCCAGTATCTTCAAAAAAGAAAAAAACCATATCCGTCAATCCCTTTGACGAAATATGGCTTTTGTTTTCTTATTCTAATTGGCTATTTTTTAATGGTACGCGCCGCAGACCTGCTCCAGGCTGTATTCCCCTGCGCCACTCATACGGCTGTCATCTCTGACGCACACCTTCAACAGGACTTCTTCTTTTTTGATTTCTCGTTCAAGTACAACATTTCCATTATCATCTTTCACCAAAATTGTCATAGTGCTCTCTCCTTCATCAAATTATCTGCGTTTCACTTTATCATGATAACGTGTTATATCAATAAAGTCAACTAGTTTTTAAAAAATTAGCGCCAAAAAATAAAGGAGCAAAGGTGAAGAAACCGTTTTTTAATATTCCGATTTCCCACCTTTGCGGATGAAAAGGCAACATTCATCATCAAAGGACCAAGGATGCGGCGATCTTTTCCGCATAAAAAAACTCCCCCAAATCTCTGGAGAAGCTGAGTTTCGTTTAAAACGCCAAACCTGCGCTCAATGATTCCTTTCTAAAAGCAGTTCTTACTGAAATCCCCTTAACAAAGCTGTCAGCGTTTCCTGCTCTAATAAAAAAACCTCATCTTCTTACCCAAAGATTTTCCTTCGATCCTCACAGAATAAAGTTTCCTGACTTGCGGTTCATCCTCTGAAACGCCTTCTCGCTGTTTCGCAATGGCATATGGTTTCATCGTCTCCGCTTACAGTAGGGGCAAGCCTGTGCCGGATTCTCACCGGACTTCCTTACACTTCCATGAGTTATTCAATTCTTTTTTATGATATCAGAAAATTCCGGTTTTGTCCAGGAGTTTTTTTCGGCACCGCATGAACCCATGCGAAATCACTCTTGCATTTACTTTTGTTACATCATCAATGATCCAAATCATCCGCAAAAAGATTCTCATAGTCTTGAAGTTGATGATAAATCGCATCTACATAAACATCGGATCCATCTATTCGATACAGCATAAGATAACGGTGGCGCTTAAAGTTGATCTGACGATATGTATGCTTTCTAAGCCGTGGATCTTCACAGAGTCCAAGGCTTCCAGCTACTATAGAAAGCATCTGTCTTGTTTCCATGGCATCTTGCCATACATTACGAGCCGCCTGTTCATTTAGCAAAACATACTGGAGATAGTCAATATAACTGTTTAACTGCGATATCGCCTTCGGCGAAATAACTACATTATAGAAACCCATGCTGTCTCCCTAATTTGTTCAACGCATCTTCCATATCAAGACCCTCTCCATCAGTAATCTGTTGGCGAGATTCTACCAAGTCTGAAAGAATCTGCTCTGCATTGACTGGTGCAAAAGGATTGGCAGCTTTTTTAGAAGCAAAAAGCTGTTGTGTAAATTCAAACACTTTACGCCTTGCCTCTTCTGGCATGACCTCTAACATAGATATCGTTGCATCTAAAGTACTCATAGAAATCTCCTTTCCTAACCCTCACCAATTGGAAACTACCGTGCCTTATGTCTGAATTATATACAAAAAAGCCACCAAATTCAATAGAAATATCCCCCAAGCCTCTCAAACTACCCAAACCAACCACCTAAACTATCCAAAAAGCCTAGCGGGAGCGTTTTGCGGCGGGAACCTCCGCAGGGGGGTACCCCCGAGGACTAGTTCCCAGAACAAAACACTCCCGCTACACATATTTCCGCATATACTTCAACGCGTTCTTCTCCAGCCTAGACACTTGCGCCTGGCTGATGGAAATTTCCTGTGCCACTTCCATCTGGGTTTTGCCTTCAAAAAACCGCATAGTAAGGATGTTTCTTTCTCTGGGCGAAAGCTTTTTCATGGCCTCTGACAGAGAAATATTTTCGATCCATTTGGCATCGGTGTTTTTCATGTCTTTGACCTGATCCATCACATAGACCGCGTCGCCGTTGTCATGAAACACCGGCTCGAACAGAGAAATAGGGTCCTGGATGGAATCCAGAGCCAGCACCACATCTTCCCGCTTTAAATCCAGTTCCTTGGCGATCTCTGTCACAGTGGGCTCCCGCAGCATGTCTCTGGAAAGCTTTTCCTTTGCCTGCAGCGCTTTATAGGCCGTGTCCCGCAAGGATCTGGATACTCGGATGCTGTTGTTGTCCCGCAGATACCGCCTCACTTCCCCAATGATCATGGGGACCGCGTAAGTACTGAACTTCACGCCGTGAGACGTATCAAAATTATCCAGGGCCTTGATTAGCCCGATGCAGCCTACTTGGAACAGATCGTCTGGATTTTCCCCACGATTGTTGAATCTTTGGATCACAGAAAGCACAAGACGCAGATTCCCTTTTATGAATTCTTCCCTTACCTCTTCATCTCCAGCCTTGACTTTTTCGATCATTTCCATCATCTCTTTGTCCTTGTAGCGCGGCAGCTTCGCTGTGTTCACGCCACAAATTTCCACCTTGTTTGCCATCAATAAGGTCCTCGCGTTCCTTTGCTCCCCTTTAGCATTTCAACGCTGATTCGCATACCTTATTTATGCGCAAATCCAGGCGGTTTTATTCTGCCTGGCTGGAAACTATTTTAGCTTGGATCACAGACTGAAATCCTCAAGCAAGCGTCAAGGCACGCTCCAAGATCCCCAGTCCCTTGTCGATTTCTTCATATGTAATGGTCAGCGGCGGGAGGAGCCTGATTTTTTCTTTGGCAGTCAGGGTCATCAAGCCATGTTCCAAGGCCTGCGCCACCACTTTTTTCGCGTCTTTTTCTTTCAGTTCCACGCCGATCATCAGTCCCATTCCGGAAACAGACGTCACCTGCGGCAGGGCTGAAAGCTTTTCTTTCATGTACGCGCCCTTTTCCTCCACGTCCTTGAGAAAGCCTTCATCCATACGACTGAGCACCTCCAAAGCGCCGGCGCAGGCCACTGGGTTTCCGCCATACGTTGTTCCATGGTTCCCTGGCTGCAGCACGTCACAGACTTTTTCCCCGAACAAAGCCCCTCCGATCGGAAGGCCGCCGCCAATGCCCTTGGCAAAGGTCACGATGTCCGGCTTCACGTCAAAGTGTTCATAGGCGAACAGCTTGCCTGTCCTTCCGATGCCAGTCTGCACTTCATCGACAATGAACACCATGTCCTTCTGTCGGCACAGCTCCTCCACCTCTTTCACAAAGTCTCGGTCCAGATTTGCCACGCCGCCCTCACCCTGGATGATCTCCAGCATAATGGCGCAAGTCTTGTCCGTTACCTTCCGGCGCAGGTCCTCCATATCGTTAGGCTTGCAGTAAACATAGTGCCTAAGAAACGGATAAAACTCCTTGTGATAACCGGCCTGCCCTGTGGCTGTGATGGCTGCCATGGTTCTTCCATGAAAGGAATTTTCCAAGGTCATGATCCAGTTAATATCGTTTCCATATTTATTGTTGCTGTATTTTCTCGCAGTCTTCATGGCAGCTTCGTTGGCCTCTGCTCCAGAGTTGGCGAAAAACGCCTTTTTCATGCCAGTCCGCTCTGTGAGGATGTCCGCTACCCGCGCTTGGGGCTCTGTATAAAACAGATTGGAAGCATGCTGCAGTTTTTTCAGCTGTTTTGTCACAGCCTTGATCCAGCCTTCATCGCAAAAGCCTAGGGAATTGACACCGATCCCCGCAGTGAAATCAATGTATTCTTTCCCATCCGCGTCCACGCAAATGGCCCCTTTCCCATGGTCCGCCACCAGATCATAGCGGGCATAAGTGCCAACGATTTTTTCCTGGTCCACTTTTTTCACATCAATCTTTTTCATGATAATATTTCGCCTCTCTTTCACATAAAATGGCCGTTCCAGCTCCTTTATCCGTAAAAATTTCCAGCAGTACGCTGTGAGGGATCCGTCCATCTAGGATATGCACTCTGGAAACGCCGTTTTGTATGGCCTCAATGCAGTTATTGAGCTTTGGGAGCATGCCGCCGCCTATGTAACCATCCTCAATCAGCCGCTGGGCTTCACTCACGTACAGCTCTGGAATGATCGTGCTTGGATCCTTTGGATTTTTATACACACCATCGATATCCGTCAGGAACGCCAGCTTTTCTGCGTTCACGGATTTGGCAATGGCGCAGGCAGCGTCGTCCGCATTGATATTGTAAGTTTTGAAATCCGCATCCATGCCTACTGGAAAGACAATGGGCAGAAAATCTTTTTCCAGCAAATCATGCAGCACCTTTGGGTTCACCTGCTCCACCTGGCCCACGTAACCAATGTCTTCGCCGCCAGAAAGCTTTCTGGAAACCTGGAGCAAGCCGCCGTCCTTTCCGCTGATGCCCGCCGCCTTCACGCCTAAAGACTGGACTAAAGCCACCAACTCTTTGTTGACCTTCCCCAGGACCATTTCAACTAACTCCATGGTATCTGCGTCCGTGACCCGCAGACCATTGATAAAACGCGGCTCCATGCCTACCTTTCCCACCCAGCGGCTGATCTCCCTGCCGCCGCCATGGACAATGATGGGCTTGAAACCCACCAGCTTTAGGAGTACCACATCTTGAACGACTTTTTTCTTTAGTTCCTCGTCCAGCATGGCGCTGCCGCCGTATTTGATGACAATGATCTTTCGATTGAACCGCTGGATGTACGGCAGCGCTTCGATCAGGACTTCTGCTTTGTCTAAATATTTCTGCTGTACCACTTGCCCCTCCTTATGAACGATAGTCCCCGTTTATTTTAACATAATCATAGGTCAAATCACAGCCCCATGCGGCCGCGCTTTCCCTGCCTTGGTTCAAATCCACAGTGATCCGAATCTCTTCCTCTGATAAAATCTCTGCCGCCGCCGCCTCACTGTGAGGGAAAAGCGCAGAGCCCTCACAGACTTTCACGCTCCCTTTCGCAGAGCTCATTTCCACCTGAATATCGCTGGCGTCAAAGTCCGCCTCAGCGTAGCCAAGCGCACACAGCACCCGTCCCCAGTTGGCATCCTGACCAAACATGGCGGCTTTCAGAAGATCTGAGCGGATGACGGATTTGGAAAGGCAGCGGGCCGTTTTCTTGTCAGGAGCGCCTTTGACCTGGCATTCAATCAGCTTCGTGGCCCCTTCTCCGTCTCTTGCCAATTTTTTGACCAGCACAGAGGTGACCAGGCCCAGGGCTTTTGTAAAACACCTAAAGTCCGCCCCTTCTTCTGTGATCTCCTGATTGCCTGCCATGCCGTTGGCTAAAATAGCGACTGTGTCGTTAGTGGAAGTGTCGCCGTCCACGCTCAGCTGGTTATAGGAATCCTTAATATCTTCTGATAAAGCCTTTTGCAGCATTTCCGGCGAAACCGCCGCGTCCGTGGTGATGAAGGAAAGCATGGTCGCCATGTTGGGATCGATCATGCCGCTTCCTTTGGCCGCCGCTCCCAAACGGCATGGGACTCCATTGAGCTCAAACTCCACGGCGCACTCTTTAGAAACAGTGTCCGTGGTCATCATGGCTTCCGCTGCCATGGTTCCTCCGTCATAGCTGAGCTGTTCCACCAGGGGCTTCATCGCTTTTTCAAAGGGTTCTATGGAAAGGGGTTCGCCAATCACGCCTGTGGAGCACACAATGATATCCTGCTCTTTTGCGCCAATCTGTGCTGCTGTCAGCTCACAGGTCTTTCTTGCCAGCTCCTTGCCGCCCGGCGCGCAGGTGTTGGCGTTCCCGCTGTTGCAGATGACAGCCTTTGCTCTGCCGTCTTTTAGGTGTTCTTTGGTAATCGCCAGTGGCGCGCCTTTCACTTTATTTGTCGTATAAACAGCCGCTGCGCTGCATATCTGATCACTGACGATCAAAGCCAGATCTTTTTTCTGTGAATCTTTTGAACGGATCCCACAGTGGATCCCCGCTGCTCTGAATCCTTTGGGCGCGCAAACGCCTCCCGTTATATATGTCATTTGTTTCATGTCTGATCTCCTCTGTTTACAATAATCCTGTGGTTTCCTCCATGCCCATCATGATGTTCATGCACTGGACCGCCGCGCCGGACGCGCCTTTTCCTAAATTGTCCAGCCTGGAAGCCAGCAGGATCTGCTCATCGTTTCCACACACAAAGATTTCCATCCTGTTTGTGCCCGCCAGCGTGTTTGCCGGCAGAAATCCATCCTCCAGGCTTTGACTTCCCTGGAGTTCCATGACCTTAACCAAGCTTTGGCCTTGATAATGTGTTTCCATGATGTGATGAACTTCCTCCAATGTCCATTTTTTTGAACGGCCTGGCATGAAAGCAGGCTTCTGTGAAAGGCATCTTGTATGGAGCGGCACGGAAACCACCATGCCGCTGTAATAATCATCCACAGTGGGATTGAACATGGGCCTTTGGTCCAGCCCGCATATTTTCTGCATTTCCGGCAAATGCTTGTGCGCCTGGCCCAAAGCGTACTGCCTGGGTGAGTTCCACTCCTGCGGCTTGCTGCTGCTTTCCATGACAGCAATCATCTTTTTCCCCGCGCCGCTGTAGCCGGAAACTCCGTGGCAAGTGAGCGGATAATCCCTGGGAATCACCCCTGCTGCCACCAATGGATACACGCAGGAAATGAACCCGCTGGCATAACACCCTGGCACTGCCACTCGTTTCGCTGTTTCCAGCGCTTTCCTATGCTGCTTGGAAAGTTCCGGAAAACCGTATGTCCAGCCCTCTGCTGTCCGGTGGGCGGTGGAAGCATCGATGATCTTTGTATAATCATTCTCTTTGTCCACTAAGGCCACCGCTTCTCTGGCCGCTGCGTCAGGCAGGCATAAAAACGTGACATCCGATTGATTGATCAAACGCCTTCGCTCCTTCGGATCTTTTCGCTGCTCCTCTTCAATATGTAAAAGTTCCAGATCTTGTCGATTTTCAAATCTTTGATGGATTTTCAGGCCCGTGGTGCCTTCTCCGCCATCGATAAAAACTTTGATTTTCTTCTTCATGTCATCTCCTTTGCTGCTCCATCCATATGGTCATGGACAATCTTTCTTGTATTTTTGAAAAAACATACTCCCTATCATAAACCTTTCTTTGAAAGAAATCAATATTTTTTATTACTAATTTTGAATAATTATTCTTTTTTCCGTGTTTTTGACGCCCTTCTTGCCGGCGTGCTTCAGCATAAAGAACCTGTGGTACTCTATTTGTTTCCATAACAAAGTCGGCTTCGCCCCTTTCTCTTTCAGATAGATGAAGACTTTGTTGATATTCCGGAAATATCGCCGGCAATATTTCCTACATATATAAGAAAAAGGCAGCCTGTTCTAAAAAGCTGCCTTATTGCTTAGTTCTAGTTTCCCCCACGCACCGTTTCCCAATGCGTCGCAGAGGCGCGTCAGTTCTTCAAGTGAAATTTTGACACTTCTTCTTTCAGCTGATTCGCTTGCTCAGAAAGTTCTCCGCTGGACGCGACAGAGTCCATGACAACATCACAGTTGGTTTGCACCACATCGGAGATCCGCTCCAAGCCCTGTGAAATTTCAGCTGCGGCCGAGGATTGGTTGCCTGTGGATTCAAAGATGGAAGTCACAGCGTCTGATACTTTCTTAGCGCTTACCACCACTTCCTGCAGAGACTTGTCTGTTATGCCGGAAACATGATTGCCGGTTTCCACTGCTTCCACAGTGCTCTTGATCAAGATCGCAGTGTTCTTGGCTGCTTCCGCGGATTTGTTGGCCAAAGCCTTGACTTCGTGAGCCACTACTGCGAAACCTTTCCCCGCCTCGCCTGCTCGGGACGCCTCCACAGAAGCGTTCAGAGCCAAAAGGTTTGTCTGGGACGCGATGTCATCAATGGTCTTGATCACTTTATTGATCTCTTTGGACTTTTCATCAATCGTCCTCATGGCAGTCACTAATTCCTTCATATATTCGCTGCACACCTCTGTTTTTTGGTGAGCCTGGAAGGTCTCTTCTTTTGCGAGACTAGCAAGGGACGCGGTGTCGTCCACCTGTTCAGAAATGTAATTCACAGCATCTGTAAGTTTCTGCACAGCGGCAGCCTGTTCATCGGCGCCTCTTGACAAAGATTCGGTCCTGGAGGAAAGCTGTTCTGATTCTGCGTTCACCTGATTGGACACCAGGGAAATATCGTTCATCACTTCTGTCAGATTCATATGTATGGTTTGAAGGTCGCGGATCAGCACTTTTAAGCTTCCAATATAAAATTCCTCGTTCTGATTCACATCCACAGTCAGGTTCCCCCTGGCCATTTCTCCCAAAATCCTGCTGATGTCTTCAATGGCTTTTCCCAGATGGCCGCAAACACGATGGACAGCCTCCGCGATCATGCCCACTTCATCCTTCCTGCCGTAAAACTGTCCTAGATCCTTGTCAGCAGAAAGATCGAACTGACTTAAGCCAGAAATCGCGTTTTCTACGACCATCAATTCTTTTCCAGTCCTGCGCAAAACCAGAACAATGACTAAAATGATCAGCGCTGTCACAATGGCACAGGCCACGCCTGTGAGAACGCGCACAACAATGACAGGATGGTAGACTTCATCAAAGCCGTCCTGGACCATGAACGCCCACCCGCGGTCTTCCAAATATTTGTACACCACCATTTGCTGTTCCTTGTTTTTATCTCGATAGACATATGTTTCAGGCTGAGTGCCTCCATGTTTCTTGATCTGCCGTATGATTTCCTGATGTCCTTTGTCTTTTGTTTCTGTATTGAGCAGCTTTTCATTCTGGTTGTAGAGATATACGCCTGTGTCCACATTGATGAACACATACTCGCTGTTTGAAAGACTTTGCATTTTTAAATCCAAAAGCGAATCCATCAATTGGCTGGCATAAACCGCCGCGCCTACATAACCAATGCATGTTCCATGATCAAACACCGGGCAGTACATGGAAATCACCATGTTCCCGGTTCCTGGAGACACCATAATGCCCAAATTGGTCAATTCCTGTTTGCTCAAAATAGTGTCTTGGAAGGTAGCAAGAGAATCGCCCTTGCGGGTAGTTATGCCAATGGCGCTTTTTTCTGTATGGGTCAGGACGTATGTATCGGGAGTCGCGATATACAGACCTTCAAAAATGCCTTTGACATCAGCAAAGTCTGTCGTGTATCGCTGCGCTTTTTTCAATAATCCGGGGTCATCCGGTTTTGCCAGAAGATCGCGCACTTCACCGCTGAGAGCAAAAGCTGTTAGATGCTGCTCCGCGGATGCCACGTAGTTGTCGATAATGGCAGCTCTGGATTCCACTGCGTTGGTCATCTGATCGGTGATGTTCTTTTTAACCAGGGATTCTGTGTTGACAGATATGACGATGCAAAGCAACAACAGGCCCACTATGGTGATCGCTGCGGTCAAAACGCTGATCCGTACTGCTAGTCTTTGGTTTTTTAGAAGTTGTTTCATAATGATCCCTCCTTAAAAAAATTTGTGTCTTTCAATGCGCACGTTTTGTTTAAAGGCCTCACAAGATTGCGATACCAACGTTCGCAACATAAAATTTTACTACAAATCATACGCTATTTCAATACTTTGGAAGAAACAATTCCTAGCATGGTTCTTGTTAAAAGCATAACAAGAGCAAGACACCTGTTGGCGCCTTGCCTGCGTTTCCATATTCTTATCGTCTTTTTTAACCTAGCTTTTTGATTTCCCGCTGGAGGCGGTTGATGATCTTTTTTTCCAGTCTGGATATATAGGATTGGGAGATCCCCATTCGGTCAGCCACTTCTTTTTGGGTCATTTCTTTGCTCCCTGCCAGACCAAAGCGCATTTCCATAATCTCCTGCTCCCTGCGGGACAGCTTGTTCATGGCATAGTCCAGCAGATTTTTGTTGACTTCTTCCTCAATGTGCGTGTACACCACGTCGGTGTCAGTGCCTAAGATGTCTGACAGCAGCAATTCGTTTCCATCCCAATCCACATTCAGCGGTTCATCCAGGGAAACATCGCCTTTTGTTTTGTTGTTTCGCCGCAGGTACATGAGAATCTCATTTTCAATGCACCTGGAAGCATAGGTGGCCAGCTTGATATTTTTGTCTGGCTTAAAGGTATTGACGGCTTTGATCAGGCCAATGGTGCCAATGGAGATCAGATCTTCCACATTGACGCCAGCGTTCTCAAATTTCTTAGCAATGTAGACCACCAGCCGCAGATTGTGTTCAATGAGCATGGCCCTGGCTTCTTCGCTGCCTTCCATAAAGGCTTTCAGGGCTTTTTGCTCTTCTTCCGGATCAAGAGGCGGAGGCAGCACATCGCTTCCACCAATGTAGTGAATATCGAAAACACCCTCTTCTCTTTTGAAAAAAAACCGCTTTATGGCCTCCCATGCCGCTCTAGCCCTAAATATGTAATCACTGTGCATGTTCCAATGTCCCTCCTTCTAAAATCTGCTGCTGCAGTAAAACATCATATTTTTCTTCTCCCTTCCAGCTGGCAAAGTCCTCCTTGCTGATGGCCAAAACAATCTTTTCAATGGGCTTTCCGTCCACAATGACGCGATCAGGCCGCACACCGCTGAGGATGCCTCTTTGCCCCACGCTGCGATAGGGGATCACGCAGCTGCGGCAAGAGAGAGAGTCTTTCATTTCCTCTAATATTTTTTGTCCATATGACGCAGAAAGAATGGCAGCCGGACGACCGGAAATCGGTTCCCGCAGGAAATTACCCGTATCCACAAAAGCCCTCATTTCCCAATTTTTTTCTGCGATTTCCACCTGGATGTCTGTAAAAACCTTATCCTTTTGCAGTTTTCCCTTGATGAACGCCGCCAGCCAGCTGCCCAGCAGCCATGTGGCCAGGATGCCCGCTGCCACTTGGAGCCATGTGGGTCCGTGAAGATAAACGCTCCCATTGGCGGCAAGACCGGGCACCTTGATGAAATACATGAGGCCTACAGTGATCCCTCCCATGAGAAAACTAACGATGTAAAACACGGCAACGGTCTTCCAATAAAGCGGTTTCCCGCCAAAGCCAAAGGCAGCCAGAATCACTGCCAGGGAAAAAAGCAGTTTGCTGGCCAGCGCCGCGGGCCAGGCCATTGGCACGAATAAGATGAACGAGTACGCGCCGCACATGAGTCCGCCTAGCAGCAACCCTGACCAGCTTCGCCTCCTGCCGCACAGCTTTCCGGTCAAAGCCAGGATCAGCAGTCCTGTTATGCAGTTTTCCAGAAATAAAAATTCGCCGTAAACGGTCAATGAAAAGACCCCCTTTTGGACTCTGTCTTTCGATTATAGTCCTAAAGGAGGTCGTTTTTTGTCAGAATCAGGTGTCGAATCCGTTTTATTTTTTCCTGCGAAGAAGGCGGGGTTTTAGGTCAACTTTTTGTGGCAATGCTGGTAAAAACTGTGCCACAAGGACATGTTGATCAGCATCAAGATCAGCGCCGCTCCCGCCATCATATTGCCCCAGGTGCCAACCAGACTGACGCACGGGTCGAAGCCAGCCAGCCAAAGATAAAGTATCATACAAACAATCTGCGCAGGGGCCGTGATCCAGATTCCCATGGCCAGCCGCCGCTTTCCAAACCGCTTGGCGGCTTTTCCATATGTCCATGACAAAGCGCCCATATACGCACACGCGCCTGCCGCATAGATCAGAAAATAAATGAACCTGATCCACAGGGATTCATAGAATATGGCATAGATCAACACGCAGGCGATCATGGTCCCGCAGAGCCAAGCAGCGGCTTTGATGCCTTTTCCCAGAGCTCTCGTCTTGTAATGCCCAGCGAGGCACAGCCCCCAGCCAATGATGCTGATGAGCCACGGCATCACCGGCAGCTCTGGTGTCATGTGCAGTTGGTGACGCATCACCAGGAACACATAGGCGTTTGCCATGACCCATATGCCTGTGCCGATCAATGTATAGAGAAAACCGCTCAGGTCCGTGCCTTCTCTTGCAGAGCTGAGCATGCCCAGTGTCTTTCGCTCCTTTTCTTTCAACGGCTGTTCCTGAGACGGGATCTCCATCCAAAATTCCACGCCCTCCGCTTGATTGCGGCAGCCGTATGTTCCTCCGTGGAGCAGGCAGGTATTGGCCACGATGGACAGCCCCAGCCCGGTGCCGCCCTTTTCTTTGTTCCTTGCCAGATCGCCTCGGTAAAAGCTTTCCCAGACTCGCTGCCGCTCTTCTTCGGTCAGGGCAGCGCCTTTGTTATAAACAGAGATCCGTATGCGGTCCGCATCCATTTGCTGGACTGAAAGAGAAATCTCACTGTTTGCTTGGCCATGGACGATGGCGTTCATCACCAGGTTGGACAGGCTTTCTCCCACCAATTTTTCATCTGCCAGAATCATGGCCTCTGCCCGCAGATCGGTTTTCGCCCGAATCCCTTTTCGTTCTATGAGGATGCGCATCCGCTCCAGGGTCCTTTCTGCGAGCTCGTTCATGGAAACCATGCTCAGCTCCATGGGATAAATCCCCGCTTCCATTTTGGACAGATCAAGCATGCTGACGATCATGGCGTTCATGCTGTCAGTCTCTTCGATGATCGTGTTCACATATTCTTTTCGCCGGGTTTCATCCTGTTCTTCACTCAAGGCTTCGCCGTAATTTTTGATAATGCCCAGAGGCGTTTTCATTTCATGGGCAACCGCGCTTGCCATCTGCCGCTGCCGTTTTTCTGCTTCAAATCGGGCATCCAGGATGCGGCTGTAGCTGCCGGTCAGGAGGATCCCCGCCAAAAGGCATACCAGGGCGATGAGAAAATAAAACCACTTCATGGTGCTGACAGCGTAAAACCAGGGCTGGTTCATGACGCAAAATCCCAGCCAGTAGTCGCCTGTGTCCAGTTTGATGAACTTTGTCCCCGTCACTGAGAACACACTGTCCTGGTAATCCGTGAAGCAAGTGTACGCGCCGCCTTCCTCTGAATTTGTCAGATTCGATGGCATTTCCGGCTTTAGAACGGTTTCCGCAGCGGTCTGTAAAGTCATCCAGGATTCATCTTCCTCCTGCCAGCGTTTGATGTCAAGAGGTTCGATACCCATGGTCCAATCCAGCATGATGGTCTTCTGCTCCTTCTGCCCCTGGTCCGTAGCCTTTTTCACGGCCTCCACCGTCATTTCCCGCAAGTATTCATCGGAATCCCGATAGAACAGCTGTACGCTGACTGGCTGAAAACAAAATTTTCCTTCAAAGCCTACGATCTTGCATCCTTCAATGTCCGGCACCCCCCGCATCTGCTCGATCTGTTCTTTGGAAAACCAATCCTCCAAAACAATGGTGATCTTCCTCATCTCTGCCTGTGACTGCCCTGACAATATATGCGCAGGGCTTTTTACTGCTTCCAACTTGACTTTTTTTCCCTGGCCTGAAGCGCGGTACAGCATGAGGCTATCCATGGTGTCTCTGGTGTTCCAAAGCTGCATGCATCCGTCCTGCTCCTCCATGATTTCATCGGCAGCAGCTAGGTTCAAGCCGTCCACTACCGCGCTGCTTTCCTCACTGGACTGGCAATTATCCAAAACCCTGGCCAGGTTTTCCACCTTGTCTGCGCTGTAATTAGCGCTTTCCAAGACTTTTTCATTGGCCACGTACCAAGTCATGCATCCAACCACCAGCAAGTAGATCAGCATCAGCACAACGATGACGCTGATAAAAAACTTTCTTTTTGTTCGTTCACGATTCATTGTCCCCCTCCTGGAATTTGTATCCCACTTTCACTATGGTGCGGATGCGTCCGGCCCTGTTTCCCAGGGCGTGTCGCAGCTTTTTGATCGTTGTGTCCACGGCCCTGTCATAGCAGAAAACGTCCTGCCCCCAAACGTGATCCAGGATCTGCTCCCTAGTGAGGATCCGTCCCCGATTGTTCATCAGGTAAACGAGCAGATCGTACACTTTTGGCGCCATGGAAACAAGCTCTCCATCCACCGTCACTTCCCGTGCGTCCAAGTCCACGGTAATGCCGCTGCTCTGAAGTTTGCGACCGCAAAGGCTTCCATCCTTGCGTTCCAGCAGCGCCCTGATTTTGGCGTGGAGCACAGGAAGTGAAAAAGGCTTTGTGATGTAATCATCGGCCTTTTCCTGAAACCCCCGCAGCTGGTCTTCTTCCGACACTCTCGCTGTCAGGAAAATGACTGGCGTGTCCTTTTCCCTGCGAATGGCCCGGCACACGGCGAACCCGTCCAGACTGGGCATCATCACATCCAGCAGCACGATGTCGAAATCCTGCTCTTTCAGCAATGCAAGGGCTTCCATGCCATCGGCCGCGCCCTGAACCTGAAAATCCCGCTTTTCAAAGTAATCCTTGACGATCCGCCTAAGCTTTGGCTCGTCTTCTGCTATCAACAGGCGATACACGAATACACACCTCCTATGATTGTCAAACGTCAGGAAGTCGCTTGATCGCTCTTTATGACCCATGGGCAGAGCCTCCTGACAATTCCTAGTTTACAGATTTATGTGTCCTTTTTATGTCCTGGGAACAAATGAACAAAAAAGAACCGCCGTGAACTTTTTTCGTTGGTTCCCACAGCGGCCCTTTCCACGCCTGATTTAGTCATTCCAATATTGTTTCATGTAAGCTTTGATATCTTCCTGCTCTAGCTGATACTTTTCGGCCACCTTGCTGGCCGCTGCCTCTTGAGGCATAGACAGTTCGTGGCAGAGTTCTATCATTTTTCGGATTCCCTGCTCCCGACCTTCTTCCAGGCCTTCCGCCCGGGCCTCCTGCCGATCCAATATCTTCTCTTCCCATGCGTTCATGAATTTGATCCCCACTTCCTCGCTTGATTTGATGGACCGGACTTTTCCGTGCATCCAGCGGATGGCTTCGCTGCCCGAAGCTTCCGCCCGCTCGTCCGTCGTTTCCTCAAAATAACGAAGCATTTCCATCAATTCCCGGCTCACGCCTTCCGGATTCGTTCCCCTGATTCAATCCGATCCCTCCTTTTGATTATACGATGTCTCTGTCCCCTTTTCAACAGGCATCTGGTTTGTAATTATTTAACTGTTTTATTTTACCATTCAAGGATAGGAAAGTCAAGGCATCTTCCATTTTTTTCTTTATATGTTTTTAATTTCTTCTCATGCGCTGCTTGCACGCAAAAAAACGCAGAAAGAAACGGTCATTCATTTCCTCCTGCGCTTTTTATCTTTCCAAGGCTTTTATCCAAAGTTGCTCAGAGCTCATGGAAATCAATTTCTAAGCGTTGATCAGATCGCAGGAACCATCCATCATGCCAATCAATTCAAAAATCAGCGATTTGTTGGCATGGCGGCTTTCTTCCCATTGGCTCCATCCTGGTCGATTCATATGAAACCTTAGAAAATTGATTTCCCTACCCGAAGCCTGCGTTCCCTATTTTGGCACCGCTTATTTCTTTCTATCTTATTTCAGTGCGTCATAATCAGCAGCGTCCACTGGCTCCAGCCACTGACTTTCCGCGTTTTCCCCAGGCACTTCCACCGCAAGATGGGTGAACCAGCTGTCCTTGGCCGCGCCATGCCAGTGTTTGACGCCCGCAGGGATCACCACTACATCTCCAGGACGCAGTTCTCTGGCATCCTTGCCCCATTCCTGATACCAGCCTCTTCCATCTGTGCAAAGCAGAATCTGGCCGCCGCCTTGATCCGCTTTATGGATATGCCAGTTGTTGCGGCATCCCGGTTCAAATGTCACGTTTCCGATGGGAACTCCCTCAGTGGTAAGCATGTTCAGATAGCTCTTCCCCACGAAATACTCGGCAAAAGCCTCGTTTGGCCCGCCTACTGGAAAAAGAGATTTGGTTTCCTTCTTCATATTCATTTGCTCCTTTCTTGCCTCATCTGCTTTGTTGACGCAGGTGATGGCGTTCAAACTTCTGGGATACCCGATATATGGAAGGCATTGGGACACGACTCTCACCAAGAAATCTTTGTCATTTCCTAAATTCATATTGCCTGCGGCATGGGCCACCAGCTGCGGCTCGCATCCGCCTTGCGCTGCCAGAAAACAAAATGTGATCATTTCCCGTTCCGCAAGGCTCAGGCCGCTGCGGGTGTAGTAATCGCCAAAGCAGTTGGCAGCCAGCCACCGGTTGATATGTCCGGCCCTCCACGCCTCCTTCATGTGTTCTCCGAAAATTTCCGCCTGTGCTTCCGCGCCTTTCTCTAAGCGATTTTCCAATGTGGTCGCGCATTGACCTTCCAGTGGCAGGGAAACGCCCCGAGCCGCGAGGATCTCATTGGTGGCATTGAGAAATGGCAAGATTCGGCCAATTCCCAAATAGTCCACCCCTTGATACGCGATCTCTTTTACCGCAATGGGGGAAAGTCCCGCATCTAATGCTCTGGGCAGCACAAAATAGTACTCATCAATTCCCTGGCATCCCATCAATGCGGCTAAAATCGCCATATACCGCGTCTCATCGTCTAATTGCTGTCCGTCTTCATGAGGAACCTCTTCAAAAGCAAAATGCTCAAATCGTTGCATGAATTCTGGATCTGTGATTCGTAAGTCCATTTTTATGCCCCCTTCTCTGATCGTCTGAATGACCTAATTGTATGTGTTTCATAGGCCCTGTTTTTTCCTTGAAACCTAAGAAAAATATAGATGCCCCTTTCGGAACACCTATATTGTAGCTCTATTTTTTATCAATGTCTAATGCCTATGTTCAATCTCTAAAAATGCCTGGAACGCATTTTTAATTCTCCAGAACCGCAGCCTGCGGCCGCGACTATACAGGCGTCTTTCATCAGCTCGCAAAGGCTACCAGCCTTAGATTTCATCCGTCTTGTAAATGAATTTCACGGTTCCTTTTGTTTCCGCTTTCTTTCCAGCGAAGCTCTGGTAATCAGCGGCAGCGTCCTGCAGTTCTTTGAGGCGATCTGACACCTGAGACACACTGCCATCAAAAGCATCTACCAGCTTGTCGATGCCATCGCTCTTGAACTGGGCCACTCCGCTGGCAAGGTCCCTGGCTCCATTTGCCAAGTCGCCGGCTCCTTTGTTGACTTTCTGCGCTCCGTCCCGCAGATCGCCAGCGCCCTTTTCCAATAGACCCGCTCCCTGACAAGCCGCTGTGATTCCTGTGTGCAGATCTTCCGCGCCGCCTGCCAAAGTGTTGAGACCGTTTTTCAATTCACTGGAGCCGCCTTTCAATTTCACTGCGCCGTTTTTCAGTTCGCTGGAGCCGCTCTTCAATTCAGCTGTGCCGCTGACTAGGCTGCCCGCGCCGTTCTCCAATTCACTGAGCCCGGCTTTTCCTGCCCGCAGTCCCTGGGCCACGGCTTCCTGCCCGGCGATGGTCTGGTTCAGCCCGGCTTTCAATTCTCCAATCGCGCCATTGAGAGCGGCCATCTGCTGCTCATTGAGTCCTAGCTGCTGCCCGGAAGCCTGCAATTTTTCCAAGCCAGCCAGCACTGCTTTGTCTCCGGCCACTGTTTTGTCCAGTCCCCCTGCAGCAGAGTCCACGCCGGAGCCCACTTCCGTCAAACCCTTTTGCAGCGCTTTGGCGCCAGTCTCCAGTTTGCCCGCTCCTGTTTCCAGGCCGCCCGCGCCAGCCGCCAGTTTGCTCGCTCCGGTTTCCAGGCTTCCTGCGCCAGTCTTCAATTCGCCCGCGCCGTTTTTCAGCTGCGCCGTGCCGTCCTTCGCTGCTTTCAGCCCAGAGCCTAATTGCGCCACTTTTTCTTTCAATGTCTTCGTTCCATGATATAAAGTGCCGGTCCCTTTCGACAATTGGCTGCTGCCTGTTTTCAGCTGGGCCGAACCATCCTGCAGCTTGGAGGCCGCGGATTCCAGTTTGTCCATGGCAGCGTTCAAATCATCCAGAGAATTGATGCTTCCCACATCCAGATCATCCAGAAGGCTGCTGGTGGCAACAGTCATGGTGCCGTCCAGAGCAAATTTCTTGGCCTGACAAGTCACTACCACATGATCAGGGATATCCACGTCGCCTTTGTTCAGGTTCAGGCTTTCCTCCAAACCTGGCATCGCGTATCCCACTACCAGGGATTTCTGGCCATCATTGATGACTTTGCCGTTAGTCACTTCCACGTCTGTAAAGATTTCATTGTCCAGCGCCAAACTGGTTAAAAGCACGAAAGGCACATATACATTTCCCTGTCTTTGATTATTTGTATAGTCAAAACGAATTTCCACATCTCCGCTCTTGCCTGCCAACTCCTTCGCGCTTACAGTTTCGCCATCCAATTTGTACTGGATCCGCATGTCAACGGGCAGTTCTTTATCGATCTCCCCTTGATAATAAATGTCATTGCCCGCCGCTTTCCAGGTGCCATCGCCCTTTTCAGCGTCAAAAGCCTCTTCGCCTTTCACGTTCTCAATTTTTTTCAGCTCCGTATAGTCTTTCAGCAGACTCCTTTGGCCCATGTTTTTCAGCCATTCGCTGACAATGATCTTGTCCGTGCTGCCATCTTCCTTTGCCATGACATACACGGTCTCATCCTTGGAAGCAGGCGCCGCCGCCCGTTCTTCCGCCCCATGAATTGGAACCGTACTGCCTGCTGCCACCAGCAGGCTGAGTCCACATGCCAACAATTTTATGCTACGCTTCTCTCTCTTCATCAAGAATAACCTCCTTTTTAAAGCCCTTGCTGGTCTTGCAGATCACACCGGAAAACAGCACCAGCATAGCGGGCAGAATAAAAATCACAACGACCATGCTGATCAATGCGCCTCGCGCCATCAGACTGCACAATGCGCTGATCATATCGATATCCGAATAAATGCCTACGCCGAAGGTAGCGGCGAAAAAGCATAGAGCGCTGACAATGACAGATGGGATGGATGTTTCCAAAGCAATCCGCACCGCCTCCTTGCGCTCCTGCCCCAGCTGCACTTCCCGCCGGAACCTGGTGGTCATCAGGATCGCGTAATCCACCGTGGCTCCTAGCTGAATGGTTCCAATGCAAATGGAGGCAATGAACGGCAGCCGAGTCCCTGTGTAGTACGGGATGCCCATATTGATGAAAATTGCCAGTTGGATCACTGCCACCAACAGCACTGGCAGGGAAATGGAACGGAAATTAATGGCAATGATCAGGAAAATCGCAATGATGGACACAAAGCTGACCACTTTAAAGTCATGATTGGTGATGGAAATCAAATCCCTGGTACATGGGGCTTCCCCGATGACCATGGCCTTTTTGTCGTATTTCCCCACGATCTTATCGATCTGCCGGATCTGTTTGTTCACCGCGCCGCTGGCTACTTTTTCTTGAGAATTGATGATCAACAGCTGCCAGCCGCCTGCTTCCAATTCTCCCAGCACGGAATCCGGCACCATTTCCTTTGGGATCATGGGCCCCAGAACCGTGTCCATACCCAAAACCGTGTTCACGCCTTCCACGTCCTTAATTTCATCTGTCATGGCACGAGCGGTTTTCCCCGGCAGGTCCGCGTCTGCCAGCACCATGTAAGTGGACCCGATATCATACTCTTGATCCAGCTTCTCATTGGCAACAATGCTGTCCAGCTCCTTTGGCAGAGTCGCGTCCAGGTTATAATAAACATCTGTGCTCGTATAGCCAATCAGCGATGGGACCAATAACACGAGAAACAGCACTCCAAACACTTTGGAATGACGGGTAATGAAAGCCGCCGGCCGGCCCATGGCAGGAATGATTTCCCTGTGCATGGTTTTCTGTATCAATTTATCGCAAACCAAGATCATGGACGGCAGAATGGTCACGCTGCCGATCACGCCAAAGACAACGCCTTTTGCCATGACAATCCCCAGATCCAGCCCCAGCCTGTAAGTCATGAAGCACAGGGCAATGAACCCTGCGATGGTAGTGATGGAGCTGCCGGAAACCGAGGTGATGGTGTGACGGATGGCCTGGGCCATTGCCGCCTCTTTGTCTCCAGGAAGCTTTTCGCATTCTTCCTGATAACTATGCCACAGGAAAATGGAATAGTCCATAGTCACGCCCAGCTGCAGCACTGCGCTGAGGGCTTTTGTCACATAAGAGATTTCTCCCATAAAATAGTTGCTGCCCAAATTGTACAAGATCTCCATGCCGATCCCCAGCAGGAAAATCAGCGGAATGATATAGGAGTCCATGCAGACTGCCAGCACAATGGCTGCCAATACCACTGCGATCATCACATAGATGGGCTCTTCATGCTCTGCCAAGTCCTTGGTGTCCGTGACCACGGCTGACATGCCGCTGACAAAGCAATGATTCGCTGACAAATGCCTGATATCTTTAATAGCCTCCATGGTTTCGTCCGCTGACGTGGAAGTGTCAAAAAACACGGCCATCAATGCGGTATCGCCCTTTTCCAGGGAATCCCGATACTTCTCCGGCAGCAGTTCCTCCGGCACAGACGCGTCCAAAGCGTTTTCATAGCTAATTACCGATGCGACATGATCCACTTGTTCCATGTCTTTGCCCAATTGCGCTTTTTCGCTGGTGGTCAGCCCTTCTGTCACCACAATGGAAAACGCGCCCTTTCCAAAGTCATCCAGTAAAATATTTTGCCCTTTAATGGTTTCAATGTCATCTGGCAGGTAGGTCAGCACGTCATAGTTGATCCTGGTTTTGATCAGACCCAATACCGAAGGAATCAGCAGCAGCAAGCAGATGAAGAGAATGCTTTTCCGATGCTTCACTACCTTTTCGCCAAAATTCAGCATGATCCTCGCCCCCTTTTTCTCTAACTTTCACCTATTGTACGCTCCTCGCGGCAGGCTTTCCATAGACAAAAAAAGAGCAGTGTCAAAATTTTTGACACTTGCTCTGATGTGACAAAATTTAGTGGCTTGCCAGCTGCTGAAAGTCCATCTCAATATGCCGTTTCAGCAATTTGTTAAGCCGACCGGCAATCACCTCCGGGTCTTCCTTCATCCCTCTGCCGATCCATTCCAGCAGAATGCCAACCAAGCCGAATTTATAGAAATCGCAGATAAACGATTTGTCCTCTGACGGGATTTTTTCCGAACCTTCCATGCCTTCCAGAAACTGCGCGATCAGATCTCTGACGATCTGTTGCAGATAGCGCTCCAAATGCTGCCTGCCCACGGAATTGTAGGCGTTCAGGGTAAAATCTCTGTTTTTCTCTATATAAAGCAGCACTTCCAGATATACGTCCTGCCATGTGTCGCAGAGCCGCTCCCGGTCTATGAACTGCTCACCCTCCTGGACAAAAGTCCATTCCAGCAAATCATAGATGTCTTGAAAATGATAGTAAAAGGTCTGCCTTTTTACGCCGCAATCATCCGCGATCTCCTTGACTGTGATCTTATCCAGAGATTTCTGCGCCAACAATTTTTTCAGCGACGCGGCCATTGCCTGCTGGGTCAATCGCGCCATGCTCTATTCATCCTCCTGCTATATGATGTCATGTTTCCTCCTAGTTGTCAGCTGCCACCTGTTTTTATGCCATAGGAAGCTTTTCTCCCGTGGTTTTCGCTTTTTCACCAGCCTCGATCGTAATCCCGAAAGCATTCCAGACATACCTGCTTTCCATCCTGCAGGCGCATCTTTGTTTCCGGCGCGCCTTCGCCGCAAACTTCACAGATCACGGTCCGCAGGCTGCGGGCTTGTTCTGGCAGCGGATAGCGGGTCTCTGTGATCGTGAAGATCTCTTCCAGCGGACCGTCCAGCACATGGTCAATGTAATCCCTGCCCTTTTTCCCACCGGGCTTTTTTGGCTTTGCGATCAGGCGAAAGCTTTGACCTGTGTTCCGGTTGTAAAAATTGAAGGCCATTTTCCCTGTCCCGTAATAGATCAGATTCCCTTTTCCCATGGTGCATCCCAAGATGGCCTGCACCGCGTCCACGCCGCAGGCGTCGTTTTCCGTGACACAAACCAGATCTTCGTCTTTGGAAAAGGTGATGCCCAGACGGGCAATGGCTTCCATGCATGCCCGCACGCCCAAGGCAATGCCGCCGCATTCGTGACCGTGAAAGGCCACGGCTTTTTCATATAATGTCCTGCTCATGGTTTTCTCCCTTTTTGCTATGCCTGTATTTCATTTATAAATGCCTCACCAGCGTATCCCATTGCGTCTTTGTAAGTCTTCCCTGCACATAAAATTCCTTGGCCATGTCATCAAGCGCATCGCAATCATTCAGATACCCATAGTTTTCTTCCCTGTCCAGCTGTTCCATGTCCAAGATCAGGTTTTCCATGATTTTAGGCATGTCAAAATCTATGACAACGCTTTCATCGATCCAATTGTATCTCTTTTTTTCTGCCATGTCATTTCTTCTCCTTGTGCCCATGGGAGCCTTCTGAAAACAAAGCCCATGTGCGGCACTACCTGCATTATACTACGAAATCCTTGGATCGCCAAACGATTCTGGCAGATTTCTTTTATTCTCCGCAGCCTTTCTCTTCTAACATGGCTCTCCAGAAGATCATGTGAAATCACGGAACACCGACCTCGCCCGAATAGCGATCAGCAAAGAAACCACGCCGGAAAACAGGACCACTGCGTATTCAGACCCGCCGCAAATCTCAAACAGGACGCCATACATCGCATTGCCCAAAGGCTGCGCGCACAGAGAGACAGTCAGAATGACGGCCACCACTTTACCTAACAGCTCCTGGGGCGTTTCTCTTTGAATGAAAGACATCATTTGAACAGTGAAGACCGTTGAAAACAGCATGATCGTAAAGCAGCACCCTGTGATGACCCCATAGCTGACGATCCCAGACGGAGACAGCCACAACGCGATTCCCATAGGGAACGGGCCTGCCCCGCAGATCATCAAGATGACAGCTGATTTTTTGATCGCTAGTTTCTTCGCGAACACGCCCGCACAGATGCCTCCAGCCAGCCCGCCTGCCGCCAGCGCCCCCTGTGCGAAGCCATAAAGCTGATTGCCCAGCCCTGCCTTCAATTCCAAAACCTCTGTGATCAAATATGGCAAGGCAACGATGATCATTGCGGACAAAAACAAATTGATCCCACAGACCACCAGCATCCCCTTTCCAAGGACGGGCTTTTCTCTTCTGACAAATCGCAGGCTTTCCGCGAAACCCGATTTCACGATTTTAAAAATGCCGCCATCAGAGGCCTGCTTTTGAAAGGGAATTTTGATGAAAATCTCCATGACTGCTGACAGGAAAAAACATGCCATGCACACCCACAAAATGATCGTCAGTCCGTATGCGCTGTATAGCATTCCGCCAAGGACAGGGCCAAGCAAAGAGGCGAAGGAATTGATAGTATTAATGATGGAATTCGCCTCCATGAAACGCGTCTGGCTCACTAGCCCGGGCACGCTGGCTTGCACTGCGGGCTGATACGCGCCCGCGATGCCATACAGCAGCATCAAAGTCACAGTCAGCAGCAGGACCAGATCCATCTTGTCCATGAGCAGAGAAAAAATCAAAATGATCACTGCTGTGGAAAAATCCAAGGCTACCATGATATTGCGCTTGTTCACTCGGTCTGCGATGATCCCGCCTATGGGAGACAGCAACACGGCAGGAATGAACGCACATGCTGTGACAGTCCCATAAAGCGCGGAAGAGCCTGTCAGGTTCAACAGATACAGCGGCAATGCGAATCTGATGGCCGCATTGCCAAACAGAGAAACGATCTGCCCTGCCACTACCAATGTGAAGTCTTTTGAAAACAGTTTTTGTTCCATGTTCTATGCCTCCATTTTTGATACAGTAAAATACCGAACGCCGGTATGTATATAAACAAAATAGATCCGCCCCTTCTAAAGGGCGGCATTCGCTTGCCCGATTTACTTGTTTTTTTGATAAACGGCCGCTAGCTCCTGCAATCGATCCATCATCTCCTGATCCATGATGTCCAATCCAAAGCCCTGCAGCATCTGGCTAAATACCATGAATTTTCCGTAGGACGCTTCCTCGGAGTCATCGAAGATCATTGGGTTCATCCAGATATTGGCCACCAGAATGATCAGTTCCGCCAATTGTTCTGGATATTCCGTCTGAATGGAGCCATCGGAAATCCCCTGCCGGATGATAGGCAGAACATAATTTGGCGCCACCTGGTCCACAGTGTCCCGTAAAAGACTAAACAGCAGTTTCGGATTGCTGCGAAAATCTGGAGCCACTGTGAAAATATCATCCTGCACTGGCCTGCTGATGGAATCTTTAAAAATAGCTTTCAGTTTTTCTTTGCCGCTCAGATCCTGGCGGTCGCAAATAGCCGCCAGCATTTGATTGGAGTCCGCTGTCATCCGGTCTGTGACCGCTATGAGGATATCTTCCTTGGATTTGAAATGATGATAAATCGCACCTTTGCTAAGGCCTCCCAAGTGATTGATGATATCCTGGATGGAAGTGCGCTCGTACCCCTGTTCCATGAATAAACGGAAGGAGACATCCAATATTCGATTGACGGTTTCTTCTGGATGTTTGTTTCTGGCCATCGCTGATTTTGCCTTTCTAAAGTTGATGATTTCACGTTAACATACCAACGGTATGTTTGTCAAGATGAATTTAGAAACCATGCGCAAAGCAATTTTTTAAGGCCCTATACGCATCGATCTGGATAAATCCATATGGTCAAAAAGGCACTGCGCCAACAAATCGTTAGTCTAGACATAAAAATTGCGGATTTTGGGCAGAAATTTCATATTGAACATTTTTTGTTGGTATACCAACATTTTAGTGCGTAAAACTGGAAAATTTAACGTTTTTTCCAGCTTTTGCGCAATTTTTGTCTTGGATTTTTGAATTTGTTGGCATGATGGCTCCTATGGTCTTATCAAAGTTTAAAAATTGATTTCCATCCGAACAAATAAATATCCATTGCTAATAGGCAATTCAGCTAGTATAATAGCGTTATACTAGCAAAAGGAGAAATCAAAACAAATGAACACAACAACAAACAAACGTCAAAAATGGCTGATCCTGCTCATGGCCTTCTGTCTGCTTTTAACTACGGCAGCCACCACACAGACCGCCTATGGAGCTGCGAAACCGACCAACAAAAAGGCTCATGCGGCATATGAGGCACAGATCAAAAAAGACAAGGCAGAGTATGAGCCTTACCAGTATCTGCGCTATGTTTACAAGGATTTTAATGGCGATGGCATCGATGAATTGATCACCTATCCTGGCTATGGATATTGCACAGAAATTCTTTACACCTACCAAAACGGCAAGGTAAAAAAACTGAAAACCCTGGGCCAGGGCGAGTTCGACAAGTATTATAAAAAGAACAAAGTCCTGCGCTGCGTTTATGGGCACATGGGCTATTATTACACGGAATATTTCAAATTCAACAAGAAAAAGCTGGTCAAAAAAGCAAAGCGATTGGAAATCGTTGACCAAAACAATGTTTCTTCTTTTCAATATTATGTGAATGGCAAGAAGACCACGAAAAAGAAGTATAACGCCTATGTCAAGAAATTGACAAAAGGGGATAAAGCGAAGTCGGTTTCCAAATTGAAGTGGAAAAAGTATTAGGAAAGAAATAACTCCCCCTATCGCTTCCAGCCAAAAAAATTTATAGGAAATATCGCTTGGCGATATTTCCTGCCTAACGCTCTTCACATCGTTCCGTTCTGGGCGCACTGCCCAGAACGCCCCTCTTCCCACTCCAAACTATTCCAAAAGCCCAAGGGAAACCTTATGTGGCGGGCACCTCCGCAGGCGTAGCCGAGGACCAGTGCCCAGAACATAAGGTTTCCCGCTCTTATCTCTTTGCGAATTCCAGCAGCCTAGCCGCCTCATCCTCTGCCAGGCCCATCTTCTCGCACAGCGTTTCAATGGTCTTTTGATCCGGCACAAAGTCCTTTTCCGTGCAGATGCGGGTAAAATCCTCCCTAGACAGGCCCAGCTGCCCAAAGGTGATTTCACCGGAAGCGATTTTTTTATCGTAAATCGGAAAAAACACTGCGCCAAAAGAACGCTCCATCATTTCTGTCCTCCTTGCTCTTTATCGAAGTTTTCTTTTAAATAATTTTCAATCAACTCATGAAATTCAACTGCCCTGCAATACTGCTCCTCAGCGTCTTCTTTTGCCACAATAAAAAAGTCCGCATAATCTGTATTGTTCCTGATCTGAAACGCCTCACTGATGTACTTTGAATACTTTACATCAAAGATACCGGTTTTGATATATTCCTTTTGAAAGTATGAAATGGCCCCTGCATGTTTGGAAAAGTCCACGCCATCTCTTGCTAACAAAGCCCGCACAGATGTAAAAATCGCATAATATGATCTACCAATAGCATCTTTATAGCTTCCATTATCCAATAGCAACTTTGATGAATCCAATCTTTCTTTTGCCATCTCTAAACGATATTTCACCAATTCCGCTCTGCTATCATACATGGATCTTCACCCCCTCCAACGCAATGTTCTGATAGTATGGCAGTACATCTCTATATCGCTCAAACTCGTCATATGGAATCACGGTCGGAGACACAATGATTTCATACTCAAGCTCTAAGTCAGATGAAACAGCCCAAACGTTTCGCAACATTTTCTGCAATGTCATTCGATCCCCCTTGACAATCGCTGCCATGTCCACGTCTGAATACTCATCGTAATCTCCCCGTGCATAAGAGCCATAGAGAATCACTTGCTCCAGCTCCCTTCCATAAACAGAACGATACGTCTCTGCTATTCTTTGTGTGATCAGCTTAAATTCCTGCTTGGTGCACATCGCCTGTCCTCCTTGCTCTTTATCTTTGATTATACCCGCATTTCCATGAAAAGTATATGGTTTTCTGCCATCTCCCCCACAATCGTCAAATGGCGGCAAGGCCTGCCTAAAAGCAAGCCCATGCCGCCATATCATAGTCTGTCTATATCAAGGAAAAAGGGCACCTGCGCCAAAAGAACTGCAAGCTTTATGCGTTCATCTCCTTCTGCGCGCGCACGATCGCATATTCCGCGCTGTCAAAGACATGCTCCTCGCCGATCAGATCAATGAGTCCGCCCCGCTTCAGCTCTTCCAGCACCTTTGGCTGCACGCTGGAAAGCATCACGGTCACGCCATCCTCCGCCAGCTCCTGCTCCAATTCCAACAAAGCCTGGATGCCGGACAGGTCGATAGCTGGCACGCCACGCATGGACAAGATCAAAATCTCCGTGTTCCCCAATTCGCTCAGCTGCTTTTTCAGCTTGTCGGTCACTGCAAAGAAAATAGTCCCTGTGAGATAGGCCATGCGGATCCGCTGGGACACCCGCGGGATCTGAATCCCGATCTCTTCTAACCGTTCGTTTTCAATATCTGCGATAGTGATATCAATATCTGTCAGCTTCACCACGATCATGAACGTAGAGAAGGCGACTCCGATGATAATGGCCTGAGTCAAATCCAGCACCACAGTGGCTGCCATGGTGATGAAAAATTTCATCATCCCGGTCTTGAATTTGTGGCCGAAAATAAAGTGAATGTTTTCCCAGTCGTTCATGCGCCACGCTGTGACGATGAGGATTCCTGCCAGCGCGGACAGCGGCACTTCCGACATGATCGGTGCCAAAACGAACATGGACAGCAGCAGGATCACCGCATGGAACACGCCTGTGAGTCTGGTTTCGCAGCCAGCTTTAATGGCCACGCTAGTACGGGCGATAGCCGCTGTCGCAGGCACGCCGCCGAACAGCGGAATCAGGATGTTGCCGATACCCTGAGCCACCAGCTCTCGGTCCCCGTTGATGGCCTCATTTTTCATTTTTCCAGCAGAAGCCCCGCAGAGCAGAGACTCGATCATAGCCAAGGCAGCGATGGAAAAGGCCGGCACGAACAGATCCCAGAATTGTCCCACATCCAGGCCGGTTAAGGACAACCGCTCCGGCAAAAAGATGGTCTTTGGAATCTCGCCCACCACGTCCACTTCCAGACCGGCAAAATGGTTAAAGATCAAAACCAAAATCAAAGCCGCCAGAGAGGAAGGCACTTTGCTGTTCCACTTTTTCGGCCATATGATCATCAGGATAATGACCGCCAGACCGATGCCCATGCTGGCAAAATTCGGGTCAAAGCCTGATGTGAAATAGGAGATCACCTTAACAATTGCCAGATCCCCCTTGGAGGTGACGCCGAAAAAATTGTCCAACTGCCCCAAAGCAATGATAATGGCGATGCCTGATGTGAATCCCGTGATCACGGAGGATGGTATGTAATAAATGATCCGGCCCAGTTTCAGCAATCCAGCAGCTACCAGGATGACACCTGCGAAAAAGCAGGCAATGAGGATCCCCTGCATCCCGTATTTGGCGGCTAATGTGACCAAAATCGCAGTCATGGCCCCTGTTGGACCGGAAATCTGAAAAGATGCGCCGGACAATAAACTAATGGCAACGCCGCCGATAATGGCTGTCACCAATCCCGCCGCCGCTGTCGCTCCTGAACTGACTCCAAAGGCCAAGGCCAGCGGCAGAGCCACAGCAGCCACCGTGATCCCGGCCATCAAGTCTCGGCTCAAACGCTTTCCATTATAGCCTTGAAACTCATGTTTCACATCCGACACATAATCTTTGATAAAGTGCATATTTGATCCTTTCTTTCCCTTGTATCTTTGCATGTTTTAGAAACTCATTTGTCATTATATCACAGCCTCTCGTTACAATCTTGCTGTATTATGAAAACGCGATTCCTCATGCATCCAAGGCTGGATACTGCCCCAGATCACAAGGGGAACGCAGCAAAAAACGTGGCCCCGCCGTCTTCCGTTGACTTTACGTTCAGGCTTCCGCCCAGCATGTTGGTCAGCTCCTTAGCGATGCTCAGCCCCAGCCCAAAATGGGATTTGTCAGTATGAGATGGGTCCCCACAGTAAAAACGGTCAAAAATGCGGCTTATGTCTGACTCCGAGATCCCCTGCCCGTGGTCGATAATGGAAAAGGTGATGGCTCTGCTGGTAAACGCACTTTGAATCTGAATCGACTTTACGCCGGCTGGACCCGCCCCTGCTTGAAGATCAGTGTCCACTGACTCCGCTCCTCCCGCAAGATCTGTGCGCACCGCAGCTGGCCCGAGGCTCCGATCAGCCGGATATCCATGCTCCACTGCGTTATCCATTAAAATATTCAGGACCTGGAACATGCGGGACTCATCTGTGTCCAGCGCCGGATAACTTTCTTCCGCCAGTTCCAGATCCAGCCGAATGCCCCGCTTCACGCAGATCGGCTCATAAGCTTCATAAAGACGAATCAGCAGCGTGTCCACATTGACCAGACTTTTTTGCAGGGTCCAGGTCCGTGCGTCAGAGGCAGCCAGCAGCAGCAGATCTTTTACCAGTTTTGACAGACGCGCGCATTCTGTGTCCAAGGTCTTTACCGCCGCTTTTACAGGATCATCGCCGGCTTTGAGAGATCCTAAGGGCCCAGCCGGGCCCGCTGGCCCCAAGGGGCCGGACGCTTCCAAGTCCCGCAGCGCGTCCACATTAGCCATCATCACTGCCAGAGGCGCTTTTAGTTCATGGGACGCGTGGGCGATAAATTCTTTTTGGCTTTTCAGCATGCGCTCCGTGGGTTCCATGGTTTTTTTCAAAAGCAGGCGAGTCAGAACCAAGATGCACAGCAGAGCACAGACCCACACCAGGAAATAAAGGGGCAGCTGACTTCCCAGGATCGCCGCGGCGGTTTTCTGCCCATGAAGCAGGGTCAACTCGTAGGCCCGACCATCAGCGGCGATGACTGTCGCCAATATAGCTAAATAACCGGCCCCTTTGTTTCCTGGGACTTCAAAAGCTCCGCCCTGGGACGTGATCGGCTTTTCCCCGATCCCTGTGATCAGCTCCTTCTCCCGTTCTTCCTCACAATAGACCAAAGCCTCCCTCATTTCCATAGAAAAAGGCTCCTGACTCTGATAAGCGTTTCCCTTTGCGTCATGCGCCACGCATCGCAGGTCGTAGTCCGCTTCATAACTTTGCAGATCCGCCTTCACCTCCTGCGGCGCTTGCTCCATCCGATAAATGAACAAAGTGGCCATCCTCTGAAACAAAAGGAGCTCGTTATTCCGTTCCTCTTGAAGAAAACTGGCGGCCATGACCAAAAGCACGATGGTAATGATGACCATGACCGACGCAGCGAAAATGAAACGCAATTTTTTATATAATTGATTAAGCATGGGTATCCTCCAGCTTGTATCCCGCGCCATAGATTGTCTTGATCTCACAGGCGCTCTTGAGTTCCCGCAGGCGCTTTCGCAAAAAAGAAATGTAATTATCCACGTTCCCAGATTCCACTTCTGAAGAAGTCCCCCAGATCTTTAGCACCAGCCGCTCCCTGGAAAACAGCGTCCCCGGATGTCCCATGAGCACGGACAGCAGCTCTGTTTCTTTGCCTGTCAGCGCCACGGATTTCCCAGGTGTGGATAAAGAACGCTCCCATTTGTCCAAGGTCAAATCCCCGCAGCGCAGGATGTCCTGCGCCTGTATTTCTCTGGGCCGCCGAATCAGCGCCCTGACTCTTGCCAACAGCTCCTCCATATGGAAAGGCTTTACCAAATAATCATCAGCGCCGCCATCCAGACCTTCCACCCGATCCTCCAGAGCGGACATGCCGGTAATGAGAATGGCCGGCGTCTGGAGCCCTTTGCCCCGCATGGCCTTGAGGATCGTCAGACCATCAATGATGGGAACCATTCTGTCGATGATAGCCAGATCATAGGCGTATTCTGGATTCAAAGCATAAGACATAGCGGCTTCTCCATCCTGACAGCAGTCCACCAGATACCCCTTTTGCTCCAGGGCGTTTCGTATGGCCTGGCACAAGTTCTTGTCATCTTCCAAAAGAAATATTTTCATTTCCCGCCCCTTTCCTACTTCTTTTATTGGACTCCAGTATAGCAGATGATCCGCTAAAAATCTTCTAAAAAACAGGGAAAACTTTGCTCTTTCCTACAGGATTTTTAGAGCGGTTTTTTTCTAAAATAAGGGCACAACCATAGAAAGGACGGTAATCAATATGAAACATGCGGAAATTGTAAAACGCGCCCTGCTCATCTTGTGCGCCGCGGCACTGGTTTGCTGCGCGGGATGCGGCAAGGGCCAGACTGGGAGCAGCGATGCTTCGGGAAATGGGAAGTGGGAAACCCCTGCCTCCCAGAACTCTGGTCCTCCCGAGGACAGCCCTGCGGGTCAGTTCTTCGCAAAAGCGGTCATCGATGGGGGCGTGGTAGCGTTCAGCGGCCAAGGCTGCGTCATCAGTCCCACCCAGCATGCAGAAGCGGATGGCGGAAGCCTGGCCATGTCCTCTGCCCCGGGCCAGGAGGATCCGGAAAAAAATGTGGAGATCCAATATGGGGAAAAATGTAAATTTCAAACAGCTATCATCGACCCTTCTACTGGAGCAGCGGATATCCGGGAGGCAGCCGCATCTGATGTGAAAAAGCAAAGCAGCCTGTTCATCCAAGGCAGCCGCCAGGATGACCGTCATGTCACGGCCACTCTGATCACCATTGTGCGTTATTCATCGTTTTAACAATCAGGAGGTGAAAAATATGAATATCCATCAACTTGCGCTGCGCTACGTGATCCGCAAAAGATCCAGATCCATCCTCTTGTTTTTCGTCTTTGTCCTAGTCAGCAGCATGATCTTGAGCACCTCCATGCTCCTGCGGGCCGCAGAAGGTTCTCTGGAGGCCATGGGTGAAAAAAGTCAATCTAAGATCATTGCGGAAATCAAAAAGGAGGATGCCAGGATCACAGAAAAAGAAGCCGTAAAAGCCGCTGAGCTGCGGGAAGTGAGCTTCATCAACCGCCTTGCCAGGGGCACCGCTTTTCCCTCAGGATTTCAGCCTGTGATCAGCAGCTCTGCTTTGAACGAAGGCAACGTCCAGGTGATGCTCCTGTCTTATGATGACTTGGAAAAGGACAGTCCCTTTTTTGAAAAGCGTTACCATCTGGTTTCAGGGAAGCTCTTTGAAAAAGGCAAGGGCAGAGGGCTTGTGATCAATCGGGCCTTGGCAGAGGCCAATGGCCGAAAACTGGGAGATTTCTTGGAGTTTGAAACAAAAAGCGGGAAAAAGGCAAAGGCGAAGATCATTGGGTTATTTGCCTCTGGAAACGAAGAAAAGCAGCCTGATGACACCCTTTCTTCCCTGCGGATCGAAAACCAGATCTTCATGGACAACGAGACATTCTCCTCGCTCTTTGAAAAGCAAGGCTGCTACAAACTGGCAGTCTACACCAGCCGGCCCAATCAACTGGCTCAGACGCAAAAGCAGCTGGCAAAGGTCCTCGGTCCCAAGGTGGAAATGACCACATCGGATTCCCTGTACCGTCAAATGGAAGCGCCGCTGAAACAGATCGCTAAAGCCACCAGACTCATGCTGATCTTAACGCTCCTGTCAGGGACTTTGATCGTCTCCCTGCTGCTCTGCATGTGGGTGCGTACTCGGCAGAAAGAAATGGGCATATTCATCAGCATGGGCAGATCCCGGACCAGCGTGTTTTTGCAGGCCTTTTGGGAATCAGCCAGCCTTTTTCTCTTGTCCATTCTCGGTGCCTGCTGCCTGGGAACGGCAATGGCCCAGCTCCTGCGGGCCTGGCTCGCTTTGGCAAACGCCGAAGACGTGACGTTTTCCATTACCCTGGGTTTCACAGATATATGGCAGCTGGCCGGACTGGGCGGCATGGTGGTTCTGATCGCGGTTTCCTGCTCTTTGATCCCAGTTTTCCGAGTAAAACCAAAAGATATTTTATCAAGAATGGAGGGATAACATGAATCTTTTTCAAATGGCGTGGCGCTGCGTCATCCGCAAGCCTGTGAAAAGCGTGCTCCTGCTTTTGATGATCAGCGTCATTAGTCTTCTGCTCTTATCAGGCATGGCCAGCCAGCAGGCCAGCGTAGCGACCCAAGATAAAACCAGACAGGCCATTGGAGCCGGTCTTTTGCTGGAACACAATGAACAAAACCGCTACAAACGGACGGTTGAAATCTGTGAGAGGATCGGTGAAAACACGGAAGGCAGCCTGGAGGGGGTCCACCAAAAACGGATCCAGACCGCATACGGCCCTGCTTGGCAGAGCTGGACCGACAATTCCTTTGAAACCCTGCGTTTGCAGGATGTGAAAACCATCGCTTCTGTGCCTGGGGTCTCGGATTACAACCTCACCACCAGTGTTTTCGCTGTGAATCCCGTGGGTTTTTCCAGGATCGAAGACCCTGACGTGGACCAGAGTTCCGATCTGCTGGGCGTGAGTCTCGTTGGAAACAAGGACATGAAGCTGGACGCGAACGTGCTGTCAGGCAATCTATCTTTAAAGTCAGGCCGGATGGTCCGTCCCAATGACCAAAATACTTGCGTGATTTCAGCAGAGCTGGCGCGAAAAAATCACCTTTCTCTCGGGGACTCGCTGGCATTCAACGATTATCACGATCCCAAAAACGCAAAGACCTATAAGTCGGAGATCATCGGCATTTATCAAGTGAAGCAGAAAATGGCGCCTTTCATGTCCGGTGACACCTTCCGCAGCGAAAATGTGGTTTTCACGGATTTGCGGTTTCCGGAAAAAGCTGCGGGGGACGAAGACGATCCGTTGTTTGAGAAGGCCTATTTCCAAGTGGGCAACGTGGATGACTATGACCAGGTGAAAGAAGCAGTGAAAGATCTGGATCTGGACTGGGAGCGCTATGATCTCATCGACAATAACGGGAACATGGACACCATGTCTTCTAATTTTAACGATCTGCAGAAGATCAGCACACTGCTCGTGGGAATCGTGGCCATCGTCAGCTTTGTGATCCTGCTTTTGATCTTTGTCTTTTGGCTGAAAAACCGGACCCAGGAGATGGGTGTCCTCTTTGCCATCGGCACTTCCAAATGGAAGATCATAGGCCAGATCCTTTTGGAAGCCCTGATGATCGGGGCAATAGCCCTCCTGGTTTCCTTCGCCCTCTCCCCTGCCGCCTCAAAAATCACGGCTGATTATTTAGTCCAGCAGCAGGTTCAGCAGGCGGAGGAAGCCAAATTGCTGGACGAAGGAAACGTGGCCACTGGGGGTTCCCAAGAATCCCAGCAGTCGGTCGTAGCTGTCCATGCCGCGGTCACGAAAAACATGCTGCTCGTGGATGGCCTGGGAGTTACGTTCCTCATCACTTTGTCCGTGCTGACAGCCGGCAGCCTGCTCCTGCGGCGCGGCCCAAGAAATCTATTGTATGAAATGAATTAAGGAGGCGAAAGATCATGATATTAGAAGTAAAGTGTGTAGATTATTCATATAGATCCCAAAAGGGAAAGCAAGTCCTGCGCCAAGTGTCCGCCAGCTTTGAAGAACAGACCTTTTATGCGGTCACCGGTGCCAGCGGCGCAGGGAAAACAACGTTTCTTTCCCTCCTTGCCGGCCTGGACGTTCCTGTCAGCGGCACCATCTGCTATGATGGGCAAGACATTGGAAAAAAGGGACTGGATCAGCATCGAAAGCGCCATGTGTCTCTGGTGTTTCAGAATTACAATCTCATCGACTATCTGACCACAGAGGAAAATGTCAGGCTAGGCGGCTCGGCGCGTCCGCAAGAACTGTTGCAGGAAGTGGGGATTCCGGAAGAGGCTTGGAAGCGAAACGTGCTGCAGCTCTCAGGCGGCCAGCAGCAGCGGGTGGCCATCGCCAGAGCGCTGGCCAGCGACGCAAAAGTCCTTCTCGCAGACGAACCCACGGGCAATCTGGATGAGGTCACAAGCGCGGAGATCATCGGCTTGCTGAAAAAGACCGCCCACCAGCTGGGCAAATGCGTCATCGTGGTCACCCACAGCCGGCAGCTGGCAGAGGCCGCGGATCAGGTCATAGAAATGAAAGACGGCAGACTGCGAGTGATGGAGCCACCTAGATAAGAGACCGGTCAGCTGCGATCAGCAGTTTCACCGTCTCCCGATCCCGCTTCGCGTCTGGTTTGATGCTCCGCAGTTCCACAAAAGCGCCGGTTGCCTCTTTCACCAGGCCAGCCAGCTCCTGCTCCATGGAGTGGTAAAGCAGCCGGCGTCCTTCTTCCACATGTCCGCTGTTTTTTCCGTCCAAGAGGAGCGTTTTTTCCATGGCTCCCAGCACGCCGTAAGCCGTAATCTCCACCTCATGACTGGTCAGCAGCGCCACAGCGTCCCTTGGCCCTCTGCCAGTCTTTTCTTTCAGGAGTTTTATGAAGCCTTTTCTCAAGCCTTCTTCTGCCTCATTCTTGTTTTCAAGAGCAAAACTCCCAGGCACGGACATGCGGTTTCGTTCTTTTATGATAGATTCCCCGATCCGCCTCAGCTTGTCCTCAAAAGCATAAGGATCAATGGGTTTGACGATGTAATTTTCGATGTCCAGATCCACTGCCGCTAAGATGGTAGTCACATCTGATACGCTGGAGGTAATGAGGAATTTGCAGGTTTCTCCTGTTTCCCGCACTTTTTTGATCATCTCCAGACCGCCCATCCCCGGCAGCAAAATGTCCACGATCGCCATGTCTGGATGGTATTGTTGAAACAGCTTTAGCCCCTTTTCTGCGTTTTCAGCCAGAAAGACTCTGCCAAAACGCCGCTTTAAAAATTTCTCCACACTGGAGCGGGTATGGTCGTTGTCCTCGATATAAATGACCTTCAGTTGTTTTAAAATATCCATGATCGTTTCCTGCTGGTGATCTCCGCAAAGGGCGCGCTGCCGCTTTTGGAACTCACCCTTGTCTCCTCTCTTTCAGTTTTAGGGTGAAACGCACGCCATTTTTTTGATTTTCACAGATGATTTTTCCGTGAAAATGGTCTTCTATGATCTGTTTTGCCAGATAAAGGCCAATGCCTGTGCCCCCTGTTTCTTCCTTGGTCGAGTAATACGGAAGGAAAATTTTCTCTAGATCTTCTTCCGATATCGGCGGACCGCTGTTAAAAATATGCACAAAAATGATTTTATATTTATTCTCTTCCTGGGTTTCAGAGAAAATGTCAATGCGCCTTGGCTGCCCTTCACATGACATGGTCCCATCCCTGGCGTTTTCTATGATGTTGAACGCGCACTGTATGAATTCGTTCCGATAATTGTTAAGAAACAATGCCTCATCCACCTGGTTCGTGACTGCGATTTCATTGAGCACCAGGTTTACCCGCAGGATGGACAAGGCCTTTTCCACGCTGTCTTTTATGGAAAACATCTCTTTTTTTCGATCTGGTTTGAGAAAACCAGCGAAATCCGTGATGGTGCTGGACATGACGGAAACATTCTCCCGCATTTTGTCCTCGTATTCCTGAAAACCTTCCAGGGTCAGCTCACCAGCGCGGTAATCGTCTTTCATGTTGGAAATGTCGATGCTGATGTTATTCAGAGGCTGCTTGCATTGATGCGCGATGTTCCCGATCATTTCTCCCAGCTTCGCCTGCCTGGACTGGTGAATCAGCAGGATCTCGTTTTGCTCCGCGGATTTTATCACTGGTCCGTAAAACCGTTTGATCAGCGCCATGACAATGACGATGATCGAGAGCATGGTCAAAAGCGTGGTGACGATCAGCGTTTTTCTCGTTTCCGTGGCCGAGGTCATGACTGTGGCAGCTGTCTGTGTCGCAGCCAAAATCCAGCCATTGTTCAGGGTCGTATAGGCCGCGACGCGTTTCTCTCCATCTCCAGGTTTATACCAGATCGGCGCGCCGTCCCAATCTGTTTTTGAAAAAGCTGCGATCAAAGGCTTGTAATCCTCTGCCGGATCTTCCATGGTTTCGCTGGACGCATAATAATTCATTTCAGCGTCAAATAGCATCACTTGGCTGTCGCTGTACAATTTGATAGAACGCAATGTCTCATCCACCTCTGACATGAGCATGTCCGAGCCAACAATACCGATCAGGTTTCCCTGGTCATCATATACGGATTTCGTGTGCGTGGTCATGTATTCATCCAAAGAACTTTCATAATCCAGCGCGCCCCAATAGCTTCCCTCTTCAATCGCGTCATAATAATAATCGACTCTGGGGTTTCCCTTTACCAGCCAGCTAGGTGCCAGCGGCCTTGCGTCAATGAACTGTACCCTGCCGTCCTTGTACGCGTACCACACTTCTTCCATCCCCGAATGGAGTTCGGGCGAAAAAGTCACATAGAGGCCGGAAAGATGCTCTGTTTTTTCAAGCGTGCGCTTGATGATATGGCCGATCTGTTTTTTCAGCTGCCGAAAGACCGCCTCATCTCGGATATAGTCCTGGCTGGAAAATGTCACCTGCACCGAGGCCTTTAGCATATTGAGCAAATTTTCCATGTTGCTGAATATCACGTTCAGATCATTTGCCGCGCTTTTCATAGCATATTCGATCTTGTCTTCCGCTTCGGTTTCAAAAGCCTTTTGATTGCGAACAAGCCCTGCGATTTCAATGGGCAGCGCCACCAGCAGCACGCCTAATATGATCATGGCCGTGACGCGAGTCAATCTTTTTCTCATAACAAACACCTTGTGATCTGCTGCACCGATCTTGAATGTATGTCAATATAGTGCATATCTTGCTGATTGTCAAGAGAAATCTGGGATCTGCGTCCGCGCTGTCAGGCGAATGCCCCCTCTCGTCTCAATGATGGGAATTTTCTGTATTGACAGATAACTTCCCATGCCTTATAATACCTTCATGGGGTGCGGTAGACCGCAAGCCGCGGGAGACAGCGCCTTAAGGATCAAAGACGAAAATTGAGAGACTGAAAAGAAATGATTGTCACATTGCTTTTTATGGATCAATGCATGTATTTGCGTTGATCTTTTTTTATGGATCATTTCACAAAGGAGGAGAAAAAATGAAGAAATTATGCACTTACTTGCCCCTGACCCTGGGACTCGTGTTTGTCATGGTTTTCATGGCATCCTGTTCCTCTTCAGAGGAGCTGTCCATGTCAGAGGACATCGCGAAGATGACGGAAGTCACGGAAGAGGCCACAAAACATGCTGAAAAAGTAGCCTACAAGCTCGCTTATGATGAAAAGCTGGCAGACGATTCCACAGGCTTTCGCACTGCTGGGTCGGACGCAGAACACAGGGCAGCGGACTATCTTGCCTCTGAATTCCAGGCACTGGGACTGACAGACGTGAAAAAAGAGCCAGTGACAGTGGACAAATGGCAGTTCAACGAAGCTCACCTGACTTTGCGTTACGCTGACAAAAACAGCGGGCGAAATTCTCTGGAAATCCAAAACGTGGTATCCTACGCAGCCCAGGGGACCAAGCAGCTGGGCGGCGATTACAGCAACCTGGACATTGTGGATCTGGGCATGGGCACAGAACAGGAGTACCTTGATTTTTACAAGAAAAACCACTGCGAAGACATGAAGGGCAAGATCGCTCTCGTTGGCGTGGACCAGTGGGACGAAGTTTGGATCGATGGTCCTTACATGGAAGCTGCCACCCAAAACGCGGCCGCGATCATCAGCTATCCGCTCAAGGGCTACGCGGAGTATGATGATGACACCCTGAACATCCAGGACATCTGCGCTCCGGACATGAAGCTGCCCTGCGTTTCCATCACAAAAAATGACGCGGAAAAGATCAAGAACGTGATCAAAGAAGGGAAAAACATCAAGGCCGAGCTTTACGTGGACAATGAGATCGGCAGTCAAAACGGCACCAGCTACAATGTCACCGGCATGATCAAGGGCACGGAAAACACGGGCCAAAGGATCCTGGTGGCCGGCCATTATGACAAATACTTTTACGGGTTTGAAGATGACTGCGCCGCGGTCGGTCTGGTGACTGGCATTGCCAAATCCCTGGTGGATTCCGGTTACAAGCCAGCCAATGACATTGTGTTCATCGCCCATGCCGCAGAAGAATGGGGCCGCTTTGACACGTCCACGGACTGGGCCATCGGTTCCTGGGAAATGATCACCAAAGCCCATCCCGAATGGAAAGGCAGCACCCTGGCGCTCATTAATTTTGAAATGCCCAGCGTGGACAGTTTCAACGACAAAGGCATCATGCGCACCACTTACGAAGTGGGCGGCATTGGAAACAGTTTCCTGGAATCCAGTTTGCTGTCGGACATCGAATCCTTTTATAAAGATGGCGTGGTCGTGAAAAACGACGATCAGGAAATCCCAAGGACAGACGGGATCTCTTACCAGTTCAACGGCGTGCCTGTTTTCATGCCAAGACAGGAAGACCGGACGGAATGGACCAAGAATCGTTACCACACCCCTAGAGATGACAACAACACCAAAGATACGAAAAAGGATGGCGTACACAGCACCGAGCTTTTGAAATACCAGCTTTCCCTGTACTCCGCCCTTGCCATGTACATCGATGGCTCCCCTGCCCTGGCCCTTGATTTTGACAGCAGATGCGATGATTTTGAAGCAGCCATCAAGGACACGGAGAAATACGCGTCAGCAGAATCCGTGGAAGCCTACAAAAAAGAACTGGCAGAGCTTCGTGAAGCAGCGGCCGCGAATCTAAAAGCTGCTCAAGCCATTAACGCTGACTATGAAACAGCCTATCAGTCCAATGATGAAGAGGCTATGAAAAAGGCCCGGGCCGCAGGCATGGCGCACAACAAAAAATCCCTTGCCGCCTTCCAGTACATCCAGGATCACTTCATGGGACTTGCGGATTACGGGGACATAGAGCTGCATCATAAGGGCCTGCAGAACAATCTGGATCTGTACACTGGCGTGGTGGACGCATTGAGCGATGGAGAAATCACAGAGGATGACATTTGGCTGGCCTCTGAAATCAACGGCTATTATGAATACTACGCCTATCTGTTCAGCGATGAAGTCTGCGCCTTGTCCAACTCCCTGCTGATGAACGACAAGGTAAAGAGCAATTGGGGAACTGACAAAATGACCCTGGCCATCAAGGATTCTTGGAAAACCACGAAAAACATGTACGCTGCCTGGAACAAAGGCCTCAAAGAGCCTGCGGATTACCAGCCATTCGCAGCGGAATACCAAGGCTACATTGAGATTTTGAAAGAAAAGCTGCAAAGTTACGTTTCCAGTGAAACAGATTCCATGAAAGAATTGAAGAACATGATTTAGACCACAGGTCAGAGCCTTCTGCGATGAGCAAGATTCACCCTGCCGCAGGAGGCTTTTTCAATTCTGTCTGGCTCTGCCTTGCCCTGCGGAGATTTTATTCCATTTTAAGCCTGTTCTATTCCTCAAAAGAACGGAGCTATGCGCTTCCCATTGCGAATGATCCCTGATGATGGTAGAATAAACCTATTCATTCTGTTAGCGCTTCCTCAGAAAAGCGCGCATCAGGCATCATAAGGGGTATTGATTCATATAGCCATATCATGGTATATTATGACTATGAAAGGGGCATATATGGAACCAATCATTCGCCCATCTGCGGATTTAAGAAATCATTACAATGAAATATCGCAGCAATGCAGAGAAACAAATGAAATCATTTCACACACGGAGGACTAGCATGAAAAAAATCGCGTTCACAGGAGGTTTATTGATTGATGGAACAGGTACAAAACCCATTGAAAACAGCTGTGTTTTCGTAGAAGGCCCGACCATCAAATATGCTGGGCACAGGAAACCTGTCCCTGATGGATATCAAACCATTGACATCAGCGGCAAAACAATCATGCCCGGCATCATTGACGCACATCTCCATTTTTCTGGCAATCTTACGGAAAATGACACTGACTGGGTCATGGAAGACAATATTCAAAAGACCGTTGTTGCGGTCCAGCAGGCCCATGAATGCCTGGAAACAGGCCTGACCACTGTTGGGGAAATTTCCAGATTTGGCATCCACATCCGAAACATGGTCGAAGCCGGTATCATGAAAGGACCACGCATCGTGGCAACAGGTCTGGGCTTTTGCGCCACTGCCGGACATGGAGATTCTCACCATGTGTCCATACAGGCAAACAAAGAGGCCCATCCTTGGGCAGAATGCGTAGACGGTCCATGGGACCTGCGGAAAGCCATTAGGCGCAGGATGCGGGAAAATCCAGATGCCATCAAAATCTGGGCCACAGGCGGCGGGATCTGGAGATGGGAAACAGCCATGGATCAGCATTATTCCATGGAAGAACTGCAGGCCATTGGTGATGAATGCGGCATGCGGGGAATTCCCCTGTGGTCCCATTGTTTTGGTTCCGCGGCCAATTCTGTGAAAGCTGGCGCGGATTTCATCATCCACGGCTGGACCCTTGATGATGAAACCATCGATATCATGGCTGAGCAAAATGTGATGCTTTGCCCAACTATCAGTTTCCTGCCAGCATGGTTTGACACCTATCCGCCAAAATACGAGCCTGCCATCCACGATCAATATCCTGGAGAAACAGTCATTGAGAAAGAGTTGAACCGCATATACGACAATTTGCGGAAAGCTGCTTCAAAAGGCATTCTGCTGACAATTGGCTCTGACTCTTTCAATTCCAAAATCACGCCCTATGGCGACACAGCCATCAGCGAAATCCATGATTTTGTGAATAAGGCTGGAATCAGTGAAATGGACACCATCACAGCCGCGACCCTGAACGGTGCTAAGGCTCTGCGCGTGGATCATGTGACCGGATCACTGGAAGCTGGAAAGAGCGCGGATCTCCTGGTGATCAAGGGGAATCCTCTCGATCATATAGAAGCGATTTCCGTATCCAACATGGAGATCATCATGAAAGAAGGAAGCATCGTCCCTACAAACCGCAGTGCATCATTCTGAATCATGAGACCAAAAGCATTTCTTTCTAAACGAATCGGAGATAGACGATGATTTCGCCTATCTCCTTCTTACTATCCAGCACCTGCGTGTGAGACCTTCTGACCGCCCAGCCTGCCCTTTCTCTAAAACGCTCCAATGGCATCGGTAATATGCTGCACGCCCACTAGCTGGATTCCTTTCAGCTTCAGCTCTTTCAGTTTTTCCGCGTTTTTCTCTGGCAAAATGACTCGCTCAAAGCCCATCCTGGCGGCTTCCCGAACGATCTTTTCGCTGTTTTGCACAGAGCGGAGATCTCCGGTGAGGCCGATTTCTCCCAGTGCCAGCGTCCTGCCGGAGCAAGGCTGGCCTTTGCATGTGGAGTAAATAGCAAGGGCCACCGCCAAGTCAACGGAAGTGCCCTCTGGTTTCAGCCCTCCCACAATGTTTACGTAAATGTCCTGATTAATCAAAGAAAGGCCGGCTTTCCGCTCTAAGACCGCAAGGATCATATTGAGCCGTGAAAGCTCCACGCCAATGGCCGACCGCCGGGCGAATCCCACGCTGGTAGGCGCTGCCAGAGCCTGGACTTCTAAAAGCAGCGGCCTGGTTCCCTCATAAACAGCAGCCGCCATGGAACCTTCCGCCCCATCCTCCATGCCTTCCAGAAAGCTCTTGGATAAGTTTTCGATTTCAATCAAGCCCTCCTCGGCCATTTCAAAGGCTCCGATTTCGCTGGTGGTGCCAAACCGATTTTTGAAAGCCCGCAGGATCCGCAGCTCCTGATTTCGTTCTCCTGTGAAATGCAGCACGCAGTCCACCAAATGTTCCACGATCTTCGGCCCCGCCAGTTCCCCACTCTTTGTCACATGGGCCACAATGAAAATCGGGATGTTATAAGTCTTGCCCACCCGCATCAGTTCGTTTCCGCAGGCCCGCACCTGAGAAACGCTGCCTGGCGCGGATTCCAAATCACTGGTGTACATGGTCTGGATGGAGTCTATGATCACGAATTTCGGTTTCAATTCTTCGGCAATGGCTGAAATGTTTTCCATGTTCGTTTCCGACAAAATAAACAGATCATCCGTTAATTCCCGACAGACCCGATCTGCCCGCATCTTGATCTGATCCTCCGACTCTTCGCCGGAAACATAGAGAACCCTGCCGTATTCCTTCGCGATATTAGCGGCCGCCTGTATGATGATCGTGGACTTTCCAATGCCCGGCTCCCCGGAAATCAGAGTCAGAGAGCCTTTGACCATGCCGCCGCCCAGGACTCGGTTCAGCTCACTGATGCCCGTGTCCATGCGAGTGTAATTTCCAGACTTTACTTCCGTCAGCTTGGAGGGGCGGTTCCGCTCCTTGGTGCCGCCCCCAGAAGACGGAGCAGCCACGCTGCCGCCTCTCCTGCGTTTGTCATCCGCAGCCGCCGCAGGCAGCACCTTTTCCTCCACCATGCTGTTCCATGCGCCGCAAATGCACTGTCCCTGCCACTTCGCACTCTCATAACCGCACTCTTGACACACGAATACGGTCTTCGCCTTTTTCGCCATTTCACCGGCCCCCCTTTTCCACTTGTTTCTATTGCTCACATCGCCGCCGTCTTACGACTCGAACATTTACCACCAAATGAAACAAATTTTCTATTTGGTGGTAAATTATTTTGAATTCAATTCCACATTTTCCATTTTACATGCGTTTCCGCTTCCGTGAACGCTACATTTTTAATGATTTTCAGAAAAAATACGTTTCAACCCGTTCGGCTCGCCACTTTTTACCACCAAAAAGAAAAAAATCCCGATTTGGAGGTAAAATGCGCTTCCCTGCTCTCCTATGAAATGCGGCTCAGCCTTGCCCACGCAGAAAAACAGAGTGACTTCATATTTTACATTTACGTCCTATGGATGATGCCCCATTGATATCCGGCAAAGCCACGATTTGATCACACACTTTTTCCGCCAAAGCCATGTTGTGGGTAACGACTACTAGCCCTAACCGCCGCTTTTCAGCCACCTGCGAAATCAGCTCCCAGATCTGGGCCTGGGTGATCACGTCCAGCATGGTGGTGATCTCATCACAGACCAGAAATTTCGTGGCAGGCCCCAGGACTCTGGCGATGCAAAACCGCTGCAGCTCTCCCCCTGACAATTCGGAAGGCCAGCGTTTCAGCCATTCCTCTTCAATGCCCATGGCCGCCAGCAGCCGCGGGTCCGGCAACCAACACTCGGTCAGGGTCTTTTTCATCTTCCAGCGGGGATTCACCGCCTGCTCGGGATGCTGGTAGATCATCTGCACCGGACAATAACCCTTTGCTGGCAGCGGCTTTCCATCCAGCAAAACTTGTCCCTCTGTGGGAATCAAATATCCTGCCAAAATCTTTGCCAAGGTACTTTTTCCATATCCTGACGGACCCACCAAGGCGATCCTCTGTCCGGCTTCCACGGTAAAATCCACATTTTTTAAGATCCAGGGGGAGTCCTTCCTGTATCGAAAGCTTACGTTTCTTGCCTCAATCCCCATGAACGCACCTTACCTTTCCGCCTCTCACGTCCCGCATCAAAATCTCGCCGCCGCATTCTGCCGTCCTTCGCGGGCAGCGATCAGCAAACAAGCACCCTTTTGGCAGCCGCCCCGCATAAGGCTGGGTGCCGCTGATGGGTTTGAAATCGTTTTGCGGCAAAGCATCGAGAAATGCCTTGCTATAAGGATGACGCAGAGCATCTTTTCCTGCCTTGAAATCCGCTGCCGGACAGATTTCCACTGTGGTTCCCCCGTAAAACACTGCGATCCGATCCGCTATGTTCAGCGCCAGATCAATGTCATGGGTGATCAACAGCACGCCGCAGCCCTTGTCAGCCAGCTCCCGAAAGTGATTCAGCGTTTCCATGGCCATGGCCAGATCCAGCCCAGGCGTTGGCTCGTCCGCCACAATCAGTTCCGGCTCTTCCATGACTGCCGTGGAAATCAAAATCCGGCGCGCCATGCCTCCAGAAAGCTGGAACGGATAAAGCTCCGCTGTCTTTTCATCCAGACCATACCGCTGAAAGGCCTCTCGCATCTTTTCATCCGTGCCCCTGACGCCCTTCACCTGCGCCCCTACTTTCATCAAGGGATCCAGGAAATCCACGGACTGAGGGATAAAGGCGATCTCATGACCCCGCAGTTTTTTCTGCCGTTTCTCTGTCAAAGGCTTTCCTTTATATGCCATTTCCCCAGAAACTTTGGCGTTTCCAGGCAGGATCCCCAGGATGCAGTGGGCCAGCAGGCTTTTCCCAGAACCGCTGGAGCCTACCACTGCCAGGATTTCTCCTGCGTTCACAGTCACGTCCAGGGAGTGAATCACTTCCAGGTCCGTCTTGTTCCAGCCTCGGTCATATCTGCTGAAAGAAACAGTCAGGCCCTCCACCTCTAACAGAGGCTGTACTTTTTTGTCATTGATCATCGCGACTGCCTCCTATTCATTTCCGCTGCCTGGGTTCAGCAGCATCTTTAACTTGTCGCCGATCACATCAAAGAGCATGACCGCGATCAGCAGCATCAAACCAGGAAACAAGCAGAGCCACCACTTTCCTGTGACAATATGCTTCATGGCTTCTGACAAGATCCCGCCAATGGCCGGCACGCCTGCGGGAAAACCGAATCCGAGAAAAGTCAGGGCCGCTTCATGCATGATGGCATGGGGGAACAACAGCACCAACCCGATCAAGTAAACAGGAAGCACATGGGGCACCATATGTTCTTTGGCGATTTTCCATGACGAATGTCCCATTTTGTAAGCGGCCTTCACGTACTGAGCGTTTTTCACCTGCAGCACTTCGCCCCGCACCACTCTGGTCAGCTCTGTCCAGTGGGTGATCGCCACAGCAACGGAAACGCCAAGGCCGCCCCCTCCCATCATATAGGAAATCAACAGCAGCAGCACGATATGGGGCATGCCCATGCAGCAGTCCACGCACCAATTGATGACCCGATCCGTCTTTCCTCCGGCGACCGCAGAAAGGATCCCCAGCACAAGTGCGATCACCGAACTGACCGCAGAAGCCGCGAGGCCCACCAGAATGCTGTTGGACAGGCCTTTTATGCTGCGCCAAAACATGTCTCTGCCCATGAAATCCGTGCCAAAGGGATGAGCCAGAGAGGGCATCAGGAATTTGTTTTCATAATTCACACCGTAAAGCTCTGGATCCATGAAAAGCCCCATGATCATGACGATCAGCAGATATGCGGCTGCCAGGGAAACATACAAGATCAGCTTTTTTTTCGTGTTCATCTTTGGGAGCGGCAGCCTGGGCTCTTTCGCGGCACCAAACCCCGCCACTGCTCTAACCCTCTTTACCGCAGCCTCTTGTTCACGCACGATATCCACCTTCTTTCAGCCGCGGATCCACGATGCTATAAAGCACGTTGGCAATGAAATTTCCCACGAAAACGAAAATCGCGCTGAACATGGCGATACCGATCAGCAGCGGCGCGTCCCCGCTCAAGGCGGCAGCTGTAATGGCGCTGCCCAGACCTGGATAGGAAAAGACCGTCTCCGCCAAAGCGATGCCGCCGAACAATTCGCTGAAGGACGCGAACTGCAGGGTAATGGCTGGCAGGGAAATGTTTCTCAGCCCATGGCGCAGGATCAGCTGCTTTGTGGATTCTCCCCTGGCCTTGGCGAACAGGAAATAATCGCTGTTCATGATCTCGATCAGCTTTTGTCTGGTATAAAGAGTGATCTTGCTGATCCCTAAAATGCTCAGAGTGATGGCTGGCAAAACCATGTGATACAGCCGGTCCCCAAGGGTCACGTCTTCTGCTAATTTGTCTACAGGCGCCGCCTGGCCCAAAGGGAACCACCCCAAAAGGACGGAAAACACAGTCAGCATCAAAAGCCCGAACCAAAAGACTGGCGCAGACTGCAAAACAAGGCAAAAAGTCTTGATGCCTTTGTCCAAAAGCCTTCCTTTATATAGGGCGGCTGCGATGCCAGCAAGAAAACCCAGGAGCCCGGACAAGACCCACGCCGCCAGGATCAGCGCCAGGGAATACCAGACTCGCGAAAAAATCACGGTCCCCACAGGCAGGTTGTAAGTAATGGATGTGCCCAGATCTCCATGAAGGGTGTTGCCTGCCCACGTGAGGAACCGCTGTACCGGCGGGTCGTTCAAGCCCCAGTGCTCCGCGATTTCCGCCTTTGCCTCCTGCGACATTGTGGATTCAGCCCCCACATAGGCTGTCAGCGGGTCCACTGGCGATGCTGACACCAGGACAAAGGACAAAACGCTGACAGCTGCCACCAAAAGCAGCATGCGCAGGGTGGTGGAACAAATGTATTTCACTCTGTTCATATGGGAAACTCCTTTATTTTAACGTCCAATCTTTCATATTGCACAGCACTGGCGCGCCATGGCCATGTGGATGCGGGATCTGCGTATCCAGGGAAATGTCCAACTTGTCGCTGATGAAGTAACTGTGTTCAATGTTGACCAGGTAGACATACGCATGATCATCTGCCGTTACTTCCTGCACTTTTTTCCATGCGGCCACAGCGTCTTCATGGTCGCCTGCGTTCAGAGCCGTCTCAATGGCTTGATCCGCTTTTTTATTAGAATAGTGAACCGTGTTGTCCGTCCCCGTGCCCTTAAAGGCCTTGGAATAAAACAGATTTTTCAGCACCACCGGGTCATACTGGCCCCAGCCCCACACGATCCCTATGGAAGCCGCTGTCTGATACATCTCGTCCCACGTCCTTTGCTCCACGTCAACCTGAATGCCGATTTCCTTGGCTTCTTGGGAAAAAGCAGTGCCTAGCTGATACCTTGCCGTGTCGCCAGTTGGAGAACAAATGGTGAACTGGCACTTCTGCCCATGCTTTTCATAAATGCCGTCCTCGCCTTTTTTCCAGCCCGCGCCTTCCAAAAGCGCCGCTGCTTCCTGCTTTTTGTTGTCCTGGAAATTTGCTGCGCTGCCCCATTCCAGGTTGCTGGTGAAGCCATTGGCTGGTTTCCCGATTCCGTTCAGCGCATGATTGATGATCTTCTGGCGGTCGATCCCAATGGCCAAAGCTTCCCTTACAGCTTTGTCAGCGGTAATGTCGTTTCCTACTGTGATCCTCTGTCCGTCCTCTGTGGTGTAGGAGGTTTCTTTTGTCACAGGCAGGCTGATCTGGCGCACATCCATGGTTTCCAGGTTTTCAATATGCATGCCCTCCACAGTTTCCTCTGCGTAGTTGGGATCCACCATGACCACGTCCAGCTGCCCTGATTTGGCGTTGGCAATAGCCGTGTCTCCTTCCATGTTGAGGATGGTCACCTGGGGGATGGCCGGCGTTCCATCGTAATATTCGCTGTTGGCTGTAACGATGATCTTCTGATCCGTGTCATACTGTGCCACTTTCCAAGGGCCCGTGCCCACCGGTTTTTTGTCGAAAGCCTTGCTGTCATAACCATCGCTGGGAACAATGCCCAAGCAGGCGGTCTGGTCCAGGAAGGAAGAATACGGCTCTGACAGCTTGAAGGTGACGCTGTAGTCGCTGTCCGCGGTCACGGATTCCAGGCGGCTCAAGTCCACCGCCGTGTTGTCGCCCTGGTTTTTTTTCACGGTTTCATAGGTGAACACCACGTCTTCCGCAGTAAAACCCGAACCATCGTGAAACTTCACGCCTTCCCGCAGGTCGAAGGTGTAAGTGCGCGCATCATCGCTGATCTTCCAGTCCTTTGCCAGATCCCCCACGTATTTGGAATCCGGACTCACCTTGGTCAGGGCGTTGTTGGTAAAAGGATAGCCATAAGACATGGCACCTTTCACTGGGTCCAGGCTGCTGTCAAAGATAGTCCCGCCAACGTACAAGGAAATATTACTGCTGTTTTCTTCAGCGTTTTCCCCATTGCCGCAGCCTGCCAGCGTTCCTATGATCAGCGCTACGATCATCAGCGCGGTGATCTGTTTTTTTATGATTTTCATATCCTGCCTTTCTCTCTTTTTCGAGCAAAAAAACACCAAGCAACTGCTCTTCATCTTCTTGATTGCAAAGCAGCCTTCTTGGCTCGTATGTGAAACGTATTGAAATTGTGTTTTTTAATTTTCTGCTCTCTTCTGAGAGGTGGGAACGCTTCCTGCGTTCATGAAAAAGAGTATATCATTTCTGACAGGGGATGTCAAATTTTTTGAAGCGGGAAAAGCGGTGGCTCTTTCGTACTTTTCGTGCTTTCCAACACATAGAAACGGGACGATGGAAACCATGCGCATATGATGGGATGCGCACTTGGATGAAAAAGAGCGGTGGCAAGCCCGCTCTTTCTTTCAATATGGCCTGATGTCGGATAAATCCGTCACGCCCAGCACTTCAAGTCGTTTTTCAGTGACTTTGATCTTATAGTCAAGCACTTTGTTTTCTTCCGTGCTTGCTTCTTTGATCGAGTATAGGTCTGTTAGAACCTCCAGCAGCATGTCCCTTTTTTCTTCAACCGTCATTCCCATTCCCTCCATTTTTTCACCCTCCTTTAACGTCCGTCAAAGCACTGCCCTTTTGACGGTTCTCATCATATCACTTTTTTGTGTGATTTTCAACTCTATTTTCACTAATTTTAGATAATATTTCCGCTCGGTCTTTATTTGTTTCCACAAATTTTATGATATCCCTTGGCTGCATCTCCAAAACACAGCACAAACGGTTCAAATTGTCTAGGGAAATGCTAGTATCCAGGTTCTTGAACTTTTTCATTGTCGCTTGTGCGAATACACCGCTATTCCTGGCGGTTGTGGTATTGATCCCGATCTTCTTGAGCTCTCCGATCACATCTATTTTGTATTCTATCATGTTCTCTCCTCTCACAACTTACATTATATGCGTTTCCACTTTTAAAAGTCAATATGTTTCTCTAAAAAGTGTGAATCAATTGGAGAGCATACAATTCCTGATCATGTCAGGCTTTCGCAAGAAAAAGCTGCCCATAGGCATATCCCTCATGGGTGGTGGTGTAAAACAAGATGTTCTGCTCTTGGTCCAAAAATGCGATGTCATCCTGCCCAAAATCCGTCTCTTCCACAAGCTCACAGCCCCATGGGTCTTTGCGGTTGAAAAAGAAGGAAGGGAAGCCATTTAAAAATTTGAAAAACCTGGCATCAGCTCGGAACAGGTATTGAGGCGCTTTCGCCCCTTTTCGCACGGTGCCCGGCCATTTGCTCACGTACCGCTTTCCTGCCAGTTTCATGCAGGATAGCGCCTCTGACAGAATCGGGTCTTTTTCATCCTCTTCATTGATCTGGATCAGCATGATGTAGGCGGTGTTTTTCCGCAGCTGCTCTAACAGCCACAGGTATTGTTGGTGGTCGGTCAGTTCTATGGAAACGCATTGGTCTAGGTTCATGGGTGGCCTCCTTTCATGGGGTTTTCATAGTGTTTTATCCCGATTATCCATAAATATCACCCCTGACTTCATAAAAGTCCGCCAATATCCCCTGGCGGTATTTTCTGTGGTTAAAGTGGTTAAAAAAGGCCTCCACGTTGCTTTTCTCAAAGCTGACATGCAGGCCTTTTGGTTTTCTATGCTTTATTTATCTTCTGCGTTGTATGCGTCAATGATCTTCTGTGCGATCTGTGCAGGAACTTCTTCATAGCGTTCAAACTTCATGGAGAAGGTTCCTCTTGCCTGTGTCATAGCCCTGAGGGTGATGGCGTAGTCAAAGAGTTCTGCCTGAGGCGCTTCGGCCATGAGCTTCTGGCTGCCGTCTTCCTGCGGCTCCATGCCCAGAATCTTTCCTCTTCTCTTGTTCATGTCACCCATGACATCGCCCATGTAATCATCCGGCACCAGAATGTCCAAATGCATCACTGGCTCCAGCAGGACTGGCTTGGCTTCCACGATCCCTTTTTTGAATGCCAGGGAAGCCGCGATCTTGAACGCCATTTCGTTGGAGTCAACATCGTGATAAGAACCATCGTACAAGTCAGCCTTTACATTTACAACTTTGCAGCCTGCGAGAGGTCCTTTTTCCATGGATTCGATGAGGCCCTTTTCAACTGCTGGCACATAGTTCTTTGGAATGGATCCGCCAAAGAGGGATTCGGTGAATTCAAATTCTTCCTGGGAAGGAGCGAATTTAATATGAACATCACCGTACTGTCCCGCGCCGCCGGACTGTTTCTTGTGTTTCCCCTGGACATCAGACGTGCCTTTGATAGTTTCTCTATAGGCGATCTTCTGCGGGATGACCTTCACCTCAACGCCAAAGCGATCTTTCAGCTTGGCCATAATAATGTTCAGCTGCATTTCGCCCTGTCCGCCGAGAAGCGTTTGATGGGTTTCATTGTTTCTCTCCACTACAAAGGAAGGATCCTCTTCTCTCAGCCTGGTGAGGCCGGAGAACACTTTATCTTCATCTTTCTTATCCGCGGCTTCGATAGCCTGGTACAAAGATGGGCTCGGCAGATCCAGCTTTGAGTAGCGGATGATGTCGCCCTTGTCACACAGAGTGTCACCGGAAGCAGTGTGCTGCAGTTTGGCCACTGCCACGATATCTCCAGCTTCCGCATAATCTAATTCCTGCTGCTCTTTTCCCCGAAGGAAGAACAGTTTTCCTAATTTTTCTGGTTTTCTGACTCTCTCGTTTAAAATTTCCATGCCAGAAGTCAGCTTGCCTGTGACCACTTTCATCACGGAAATCTTTCCTACAAACGGGTCAACGATGGTCTTGAACACGAACGCAGATGGAGAAGCGTCCACAGCGCACAGCTTTTCTACTGGTTCATTGTTGTCGTTGATTCCTTTGTATGGTCCGTGCTGTGATGGCGTTGGCACGTAAGTCACCAGCAGGTCCAAAAGTCCTTCAATGCCGTGTCCCAGTGAGAACGCAGAAGAGCACACCGGAACGATGCCGCCTTCGGAAATGCCTTTGACCAGACCTTTTTTGATTTCTTCATCGCTGAAATCATCGCCGTTGAAATACTTTTCCATCAGCTCATCGTCTGTCATGGCAATGGCTTCTTTCAGGTCTTCATCGATTTCCGCAGTCAGCGGCCAGCTGAACGGGATCAGGGTGTCACCGAATTTTGCTTTCAGTTCATCGAATGTTTTATAAAAGTCAAATTCGTCTTTGTCCCTTTTGTTTATTACGATAAATCTAGGCATCTTGTAACGTTCGCAGGCCTTCCACGCATGCTCTGTCCCCACCTGGATTCCAGAACCCGCGTCTACCAGGATCACTGCGGCTTCAGCGGCTCTCAGCGCTGCGTTTACTTCCCCGATAAAATCAAAATATCCTGGTGTGTCGATGAAATTGATTTTGCTGTTTTTCCACTCTACTGGAACGATAGACGTATTGATGGAAAACCCTTTTTCAACCTCCATTTTATCGTAATCGGAAACCGTGTTTCCATCTTCTACTTTTCCCAGCCTGTCGATGACCTTCGTGGCCAGAAGCGCAGATTCGAGGAACGTGGTTTTACCGCATCCACCATGTCCGACAAGTGCGACGTTTCTGATAGTTTCGCTTGTATAGCCTTTCATTATAAGACCTCCTAAATTTGTTTTTTCAGTAATGCTTGTATTATATCATTGATAACCTCTGATAGCAATAAAAGCGCGGCATGTTTTCTGAATTTTATGCATAAGGGTGGAAATCGGGAGCGGAAAATTAAGAGGCCGCAGTTTGCTTCCCGCCTTTTCTTTCAACCCTGGCGTTATAAATTGTTAGATATGGCATGGGGTTTTGCTTCTGCCTTCCACTTCCCACATGCGCATGCGGGAAACATATCGATCATGGGGGGTGACATAGGGGCGATGAAGATGGAGACATTCCACACTCTTGCCTCATGGGTACGCGGGAAACATGGGAATTGTGCATAATCTGCTTTTTTTCAGATATAATGCACAATGCTTTTGGAATAAATGTATTTTAATTCTTTATTTTTCTAAAATATGTATATTTCTTTTCATTTTTTCGGTGATTTGCTCTAAATTTGGCCTTATTTTGCTTGTTTCCTTCACAAAATCGGAATCTCATTGTGCATAATTGAAAAATTTTTATGGATTATGCACAATGGTCCTAATACGCTCCATCAATGGCATAATAGGTATAATGAAGGCCACCTCTCAAAAATATCCGGTAGTTTGGATTTAAGGATTTCATCAATGCGGGCAGCATGAAAAGATCCGATGGCCTGTGATAAGCGCACACAGCCAGAAACGGCCGCTTTTCCCGGATGGTTTTTTCCGCACCTCGGATAGCCGCAGCCTCGGAGCCTTCGATGTCCATTTTGATGAACAGATCCTTTTCCAGCACCTGGATGCTATCTATGGAAGTCACGCTGACAGTGCCGGCTTCGTTTGGCACTATTTTTTTGTCGTTTGCATTGCCATTTGCTGTTTCCGGCTCCTGGTGGCCAGCTGTCTTAGCCCTCTGACCGCTAGCCGCTGCCGCCCCAATGCGCTGGCCCTGAAATGTGCCTTCTTGTGAACCGTCAGACACTTTCAGATTCTGATTGTCGGATAGTGTGGACGCTGCGTCTTCCGAGTGGTAATGGAAAGTGAGGGCAGCGTCTTTCAGCCATGCGCCTTTGGGAATATTGATGAATCGAAGGTTCCCTTGCGGGCCTTTTACCCTACGGGCTTTTTCCAATAGGCGTTCTTCTTCTTTCTCCAGAGCCGAGCGCACATGTTCATCTGGCTCAAAAGCGTAATATGTGCATTTCTTAGGCGAAATGGCCTCCAGAATCTGATCAATGGAGTCGCCTTCATATGCGCCGCAGTCCATGATGGCGCAGTCCAGGCCCCTTGGCACAGGCACGTCCTCCCAATATCCATGACGATTGCGGATGGGCGATAGCTGGCTGTATGGATAAAGATTCACGCTGCCGCCTCGGTTTTCCAGGATAAAATCGTAGAGCATTTTGGAATAGGGATCCGCAAGCAGCGCTCTGGCCTCAGTTTCTGAAAAAGAGATGTCTTCGTATCCTAATTTCTCCGGATCATCTTCAAACGGGATCTTCCAGGAAACGCTGATGAAAATCCTGCTTGACTGCCAGCCCAAAGCTTTCAGCTGCTTGACCGCTGGCTCGTAGTCTAGGACAGCGACAATCACGATCGCATCATTCGCAGGCTGGACCGCGGAGCTTCCTTCTTGGGAATCCTGTGTTGCCGCGGGCCGTATTGTTGAAGGCTGCGCTATGGAAGGCCGCGTCGCAGAGGCCCGTACTGTTGAAGGCAGCGCCTCTGAAATCTGCCTTGGAGCATAATCCGCAGCAGGAGGCAGGACCGCAGAGGGATGGCTGACAGGATAAACCTTTCCTGCGGCTATCATTTCCTTTTTATTATTATCCAAAATACCCCGCAGCTCTACAATGTCCCGCAAGTACTCCAGAGTGGCTCGTCCAATTTTTCCGGCGCCAAACAAGTATGCCGCTTTGCCAGAAAGCTGACTCGCTGTGGTTTTATGTAGTTGTTCTTTCATTTTTTATCTCCTCACTTTGCGGCTGCTGTGGTTTGTCTTTTTCCGCATCTGCCTGCACAGGGCACCGCACATGGCTCCGTATCTTTGCCGCTAAACCGACTGTAATATGCCTGCAACATGCGTGCGATACGGTTCAGTGTGCACAAATGACTTAAAAATTCCGATTTGTGCACAATGGAATTGAAATAAATGTATTTAAATTTCTTATTTTGTAAATATTTGCGCTCATTTTCTGCCATTTTTAAGGTTTAGCTTGAATTTAGCCTTCATATTCCTTAAATTCAGTCTAAATTTCCCTTAAAATGGTAAAATCCGAAAAAGCTAGTGTGCACAAAATGCTATTTTTTTGCGATTAGTGCACAATGGAGCTGTTACTTCCTTTCCAAACCATGATCCACGCTCCATGTCGCAACTAGATTCGCGCCTGTTCCAGCAATATCCCGAGCCACGATCTGGCCAGGGCGAATCGGACCGGAAACTGCGATCTTTTTCACGGCTTTCATAGTGGAAAAAAGCTTCGATTTGTCGATGGCCCGGTCCGTTCTCACGGAAAGAAGCGGAACCTGCGAGCTGTCCGTCTTCACTACGGCCGTCAGCACCCGCTTTGGATTTGTTAATTCCTGGCGGGCAAAGGATTCGCCCCGCTCACACTCGTTGCCTGACACGGAAAAAGGCATGGTCTCCACCTGCATGACGCAGCCCTTTGGACAGACCGTGCAGAGCATGTTCCCTTGCTTTCCCACAGCCTGCTTTGGCAGGGTGCTCCGGCTCTCGCAGGAGCTGCGGGACATCTGGCCACCCCCTCCGCTCGCAGCCAAATACGCTGCCGCCATCTTTCCCACCTCCAGCGCTTCTTCTGTGACATGATCCACCAGATCATGGACCACATTTGCGTTGCCGCACACGAACAGACCGTCTTCACCTGGCTCATAGCCCCTGCAGACCTCCAGCTCTGGAATCAGGCCGGTGGCTACCAGCAAAGTGTCACAAGGAACGTATTCCCTCTTCCCGCCTTCCATGGGCGCGATGGAAACGCCTTTCAGCCTTGCGTGCCCATGGGTGGAAACCACGGTCCAGCCATAGCGCATAGGAATCTCAAAATCCTCCACGCACTGGACAATGTTTCTGGCAAGGCCCGTGGACTCCTGGCCCAGAATCATCTTTACCCGGATGCCCTCCAGGGTCATGCGGCGGGCCATGATCAGGCCAATGTCGCCGGAACCCAGGATCACAGCGCTTTTTCCAGGCAGATAATTTTTCATGTTCATCATCAGCTGCGCAGCGCCAGCAGTAAAGACCCCGGCTGGCCGACTTCCTGGGATCAGCATTTGCGGCAGTGTCCGCTCCCTGCAGCCTGTGGCCAGGATCACAGCGTCCGCTTCCAAAACTCTCGCACCCTCTGCCGCGCTGACGCACCGCACCTGCCAGGCTGTTTTGTCTTGCTGCGCCTGCCACCCCTCCCTGCTCTGAGATGACTCTGAATAAGCCGCTCCGCTTCCCTGCCTCTGCTGCGGCTCCCCGCTGTTCGCCTCACCGTGCGGCCTCTGCGGTGCCATGTTTTCTTGCCGCTTCCGCGCATCTGCCGCCGCTGGCCGCGGCTCCCCGTGGTTCTGACCATCCCGTGCGCCCTGCTTTTCTATGGAAAGCACGGTGGTACCGAGAAAGACAGAAACGCCCGCGGCCTCTGTTTTCTCTTTCCACATCCAAGCGTACTCGCCGCCTGTGTGGTCCTCGCCATACAACTGGGTTCCAAACCCTGTATGAATGCACTGGGGCAAAACGCCGCCTAAATAAGACCGCCGCTCCAGCAGCACGACTTCTTTAACACCCTGCTCTTTTGCAGAAACCGCAGCTGCCATCCCTGCGGGGCCGCCTCCTATTACAATCACTCTCATGGGCGTAACCTCCCTTTCACAATCGGACTTCCTGGTTCGCTCTTCAAGATCTGTTCCGGCGGCACCTGCCACCGCCTGCTAAGGATATCGATGATCTCCGGTGAACAGAACCCTCCCTGACAGCGGCCCATGCCTGTGCGCAAACGCTTTTTCAAACCATTGATGTTGTGGGGCGGCAGCGGAGAATCCAAAGCCGCCAAAATATCGCCTTCCGTGACACCTTCGCAGCGGCACACTGCGGTCCCATAAGCCGGATTTTCCCGCAGCATGGCCTTTTGCGTCTCTGGGTCCGCCTTCAAAAATAGAGGCTTTCCCCTATAAATCGGATCAAAATCTGCCTTCGTTTCACAGCGCAGCCCGGATTCAAACAGCAATTCCGTGATCTTTCCTGCTAAGTACGGCGATGCGGTCATGCCCGGATTCTTGATGCCCAGAGCGCTGACGAATTTCTCGGCGCTGAGGCGGACCACGAAATCCTTTTCTTCCTTGGGCACATTTTCAATGTTGGCCCGAATGCCAGCAAAGGAAGCGATCACCTTGCCCAGATCCAGCCCAGGCAAAACCTTTTTCGCCACACGGGTGATATGGTCGATCCCCTTCTGGGAAGTGGCCGTGTCCCGATAGGTCCGCACTTTATAGGAAGTGGGGCCCGCCAGCATGTTGCCGTCCACGGTTGGCGCTAAAAGCGTGCCTTTCTCATCCTGTTCCTGGGCCTGATAGATCACATGGCGGATGGGAGACGGCGTGTCGAAAACCAGATATTCCCCTCGCTTTGGCTTTATGACCAGATCTCTGGGGCGCACCAACCGCTCCAGTTCAGCGGCCCCTTCTCCTGAAACATTCACCACATAGTCTCCGTGGAAAACGCCCTGGCTGGTGTCGATCCTGTAAGCGCCCTTTTCCTGGCTGATGTTTTCCACCCTGGTGTCAAAGCGAAATTCCACACCGTTTTTCACTGCGCTAAAGGCTGTGTGAAGCACTAGCTTGAAGGGAGAAACGATCCCTGTGGTAGGCGCGTACATGGCGCCGATCACTTTAGGTGAAAGCTCCGGCTCCAAGTCCCTGGCCTCATCACCGGAAATCAGTTTCATGCCGGTGACACCGTTTTTTTCGCCTTTCTTCATTTTCTCTCGGATGCTGTCCATCCCTTCCTCGTGAAAAGCCACAAACAGGGAACCCACATATTCCATGGGAACGTCCAGCTCCTGGCAAAGCTGCCCGTACATCTGATTTCCCCGGGCGCAGGAAATGCCTTTCAGACTGCCGCCCCGAGGATGAAAGCCCGCGTACAGCACGCCGGAATTGGCTTTGGTGGCCCCTTCCCCGATATCCGATTCCTTGTCCAGGACCAGGATGTCCAGCTTGTGCTTCGCCAATTCCCTGGCGGTCAGGCAGCCCAAGATCCCGGCTCCAATGATCACTACGTCATATTTCATTTGCTTCCTCCCATTTCCATCTCTGCTTTGCGGGCGTGCCCTCCATTCTCCCGTCTACTGGAGCGCCCGCTATATGGCTCCACTCATCTTGCGAGCTGTCCCGTCCGCAGCCTGTTTCCGTATCACCAGGCCCGCCGGCTGCCGCTTTGTGCGCCAGATTCTGGCTCATCAGTGCCCTGGTTCAGGCTTTCTTTTCTTTGCGGCCTTTGCGCCTCAACTGGGCGGACCATTCCAGCGCGCCGGTTTCTCCTCTGCCGCTGAGCAGTCCCCGAATCCCCAAGGCCACTGCCGCCGCGCCCAGGACGGCCGCCGCGAAGATCAGATACATAGGGTCTGTTTCCCGACGCACGTCATTGCTGAAAGTGGCGTTGTTCGCGCTGCGTTTCAGCATTTTGTCTAAAGGATCTTTGTACTGTTCCTTTTTCTTTTTGTCTTCTTTCAGCTGATTGTTTTTGTTGTCCGCGTCCTTGTCCTTTTTCTGGGCCATGACAGCTTTCATCTTGTCGCTTCTGGCCTGGGCCTTTTCCTCTTCCGTGGCTTCGCTGCCGGCCATGACGAAAGCATCCAAGATCTGGGTCTTGAAAATCTGCGTCCCATTGGCCTTGGCCGATTCCATGGGAATCAAGCCGCTGTTTTTGCCTACTGCGTACACTGTGCTGCTCTTTTGGCTGATGTCATCCGCGATCGGCATCTGCACTTCCACCTTTTTCTCAGGCTGGATCTGTTGATCCCCTTGATAAAATTGGACTCGGTAGAAAATCGCCGCGGTTTCTTCTTTTGACAGATTCTTTTCTATGGATTTGTACTCGTCTGTTTCCTTGCCCATGCGCCGCACGAACAGCTTCGCGTCATCTGGCAGGGATTTTGCCGGAGCGACCACGTAAATGCCTGTGACTTTATCGTAGAACACCATCTGCTCTTCCTGCACCATGGAAGCCCGCACCTCCATGATGGCCTCTTCCAAAGCTTTGGTTTCATCATTGATTTCATTTTGCGGCGTGAATTTGTCCATTTCCTTTCCCCGTTGGATCTCCTCGTATAGGTTTTCCACTTCGATCCGCCCGTATTGACCGATGTCCGTTCCAATGTTGGACTCTGCCTTTTTGTACAGCTGTTCTGCCTCCTGGAGCTTTTTCTGCAATTTGGAAATGTCCGCTGGCTCCGGCTTTTCGCTCTGGGCGATTTCCAGCATGGCCTCCAGTTCACTGCGCATGGATTTCATCATCCGATCCGCGGATCGCTGCAATTCCAGCTTCACCACATCTTCTGCCTTTTCATTGAGATCCTCAAGCAGCAGCCGCAGCTGCTTGATATTGGACTTTTTGTATTTACCCTGCTTCAAGTCCTGATCTGTCACGGAACTCAAAAATTTCTCTGCTTTTGCGGCAGCTTTTTCCCAGATCTCCAAATCCGCGTAAGTCTGGACAGAAAACCGCATAGGCACTCGGTTGACTGTGTACCCTTTCCCGTTTTCTTTCTCGTGCCAGCTGGAAATAAACATGTATTCCTGGTTTTTCTCTTGATCGTATTGTGCCTGTTCTTCGGGAGTCAGACTGCCGTCCTTCTGCTGGATATATCCGGTGATGTTGCCCTCTTCATCCTCTGCCAGAACCAGGGTGATCCCATTGTTGGCCTGCATGCCCCGAAGGAAACCGAACTCGTAGAGACAGCCTGGCTCCAGTTCAAAGCCTTCGATTTTGAACACATAGCATGTCTTATTACCGGAAGGGTCCACCTTGTCTCCTGGAGTGGCTGGTGTGTGAACATAATCATTAAAATTGCTGATCTGCACGCCATCTTTATAGGCGAAAAGGTATTTTTGTCTATAGGCAACCCAATCCGTCTTGTCCGACCAAGGATTCCTGTCTGTCATGGCGTAAAAGGTATAATTGGAGCCATCGCTTTTTTTCGCATCTAAATAATCAATGCCGTTTTTCACTCCCGTATACCGCACCACCGGCCCACTGTTGCTGTAAACGCTGCTGAGCCAGTGCTGGCCTTTATCCGTGTCCACCAGATATCCCCTGGGGGTAAACGGATTCTTTCCTACTCCGGTGGTTCCAAATTCCCAGGTGACGCCACTGGCAGCAGGCGCTGTTAAGGTCAGCGCCACCATACAAAGCATAATAATTCCGATCATTCTGGAAAACTTTCGCATTTTTCCCTCCATTTATGATATGATTAATCCAAAAGACAAAGGAGCCTTTACTGCTATGCGACACAAATCACTATTTTCGATGCCCCTTCTCGTCCTCCTGTTATTGAACTTGCTGACCACCCCTGCGTTTGGGGCCGGCGGTGACGGGACAGGCGGCGGGAACGGTGAAAACCGGAGCATCGCTCTAACTCTGGAACGCGCCTCCATCTCCGATGGAGCAACGAACGTCCCGCTAAACCAAACGATCCAGCTCGATTTTAACAAAAATATCTGCAATGTCACAGTCCTGCCCAACAATAAAAAATGCTTTCACTTGACGGACTCTGACGGAAAACCGGTTTCCATCCAGCTGATCTTTCCTGACAACCAAGTCCAGAGCGACTACAGGCGGGAAGTTTTCATCAAACCGTCCAAAGCGCTGAAACCTGATTCCACATATCGGCTCTCCGTTGACCGGAACCTGCAGGCGAAAAATGGGACTTTCATTGATAACGCCCACACGCTCACCTTCACTACAGGCAGCGGCAAAACGAAAGAAACCAACAAGATCCTTGGGAAACTGGGCGAGAACATCATCACCTATGAAACCGCATATGGGGAAACTGCGGATTCCGTACCTGTGGACATCTCCGGCCTTGACCAGGACGCTGCCCCAGAAGAGCCGGACGCAGACACTATCGCGAAGCTAGGGGCCATGATCCTGATCACCCTGATCCTGCTGTTCACCGTGCTCGTTCTGTTTCTCAAACGTAAAAAAGAATGAATTTCATCAAGAACTTTCTTCCTTTTTTCTGCTTGGCATACACATGGCTTCCTATGGCTTTCACATAGCGAGCCATTTTTTCATGTTCGCCCGCAGAAAGTTCCCCGCCGCCAAACCGCACCCAATGAATCAGGCTAAGGATCTCTGTAAACGCAATGCCTGCCGCAGCGTCATAAGCCAGGGAAATTTCCTCTGCTCCGTCATAAGGGTTCGCAGGGATCGGATGCTTGTCAAATGCCATGACTTTGCTCATATACTGGTACATGGCATATGCCTGCTCGTTGGTACGCACGGTTCCAAAAGAGCGCAGCAGCGTTCTGATCCGATATCTGCCTATGGCTTCAAAAGCAGCGGCCAATAGCAGCAAGACGGCTGGAATCAGCAGCAGCCACAGCCAGTTCGGTGGCTCTTTCTTTTTCTCCTGCCTTTTCTCCGGCTGATCTTCCTCCGGCGCTTCATCCTGGTAGTTCTGCTTTTTCTCTTCCTTTATTTTTTCATCTTCCTCCAGGTCCTGGGTCTTTTCCTTCTCCATGTTAAAAAATCCTGGGATCACTTCCACTGGAAACCATCCGATCTCATCTACGTAAATTTCCACCCAGCTGTGCGCCATGGAGTCTGGGACATCTATATTCACATCGCTCATTTCCGTATAGAGCATCATTTGATCCGGAGATAAATAGTATCCTTCTGCGTATCTAGCTGGTATCCCCGCGGTTCGGAACATGAGGGCCGCTGCTGTGGCAAAATGCATATCGTCTCCGCTGCGGCTTTCCTCCATGAAATACCGCAGTTCATCTCCTTCTTTTGATGCGGCCTCCTGGGACAGATCATATGTAAAATTCTCCTCAAAATTGCTTCTGATAAAGTGCAGGACATATTCGATGGTTCTTCCCGCGCATTTGCTGATACCGCTGCTTTCCAGGGTTTCTGCCTCTTTCTCCGGCACATAGAGATACGTGTCGTACACATACCTGCGATAGACTGCCTCTGGTTCCGCGTAGTCGTCCCAATTCGGATGCTGGCGCAGCTCCTGAAGCCAGCTGGCGATTCCTTGCTCATCATAGTCCTGGAATCGAGACAAAAAAGCCTTGAAGGAATATTCCCGCTGTCCAGTCAGTCCTCTGGTGAAAGCACCATAATCCTTTTTATACCGCACCTGATCCGGCATAGCGTCTCCGGTCATAGCTGCTTCATATGGCAAATACAAATACTTGCTGCTTCCATTAACGTTTTCCACATCCACGGAAACAAAATCGTAATCCTTTGACATGCGGTACAGGCGGTCCTGCTGGGTCCAGGGATAAAAATTCCGCTGAGCCAGCCACTCCATGGCTCCCGTGTATTCCCCCGCGTATGCGCCTTCCGCGGCTTCCTTCCATCTGCCCTTTTCAAAATCACCGCCAACGAACCCCCGCAGGTACATGGCCTGTGGCATCTGCATATGCAACGTGAAAACCGGATATTCCGTGTAGGCCATGGGATGGGAGGCAGACAGATCGCCCTTTGTCAGTTGATCAATGTCCTGACCGCTCAGCTTGTCATACCGCAAATGCTCTTGTGCCTGAATGACAGCGTTCTTTGCTTCGTCCACGCTTTCCGGCGGCCGGTAGTCTGCTCCAGAAAACAGCAGCACGTAACCCAGCAACAGCATCAGGGTAAGGGTAAGGAAAAAATAGGGCAATGACGAACGCTGTCTGTTTTGGATGTACAGGATCCTGTTTTTCTTCCGGTCCGCGGGCTTTGCCACAGCCGCCAGGACCAGCAGCTCCGTCCAGCCTAAAAGCAGCAAAAGCAGCAGCCATATGGAAGGCTCCGCTTTCAGATACAGCCCTGTCACCACAGGAAACCCGGTCAGGATGAAACCCAGCAGGGGTTCTTTGTGATAAACGCTATGGACAATGGCCATAGATACCAGGAGCATGACAGGGATCATGGCAAGGAGACAGTCTCTGCTCCATTCTTCAATGCTTCCTGTCACTTGAAAAGGGATCAGTCCCGCGCCCAGTTCTTCGTTCAAAACCTCGATCATGATATTGACCATGACCATCATGCCGTTCCAGGCTGACTGATAGGTCACTAAGAAAAAGACAGCGGTTAGCAGAAAGACGTAAAACGCCAAAAATCTCCCCAAAAATGGATTCCAGCACAGGAAATAGAGGATCGTTGGGATCCCAGCGATCATAGCGATGCTGGCCGCCCCGCCCACTGGGTCAGGAAACATGGAAAAAAAGGAGTACCAGCATCCCACTGACAGAGCCAGGATCAAAAGCAGCTCAAAGATGACCCTCCTGGTAAGAGGGCCGCTCTTTTCTTCCGCCGCTTGCGCTAGTCCCGTGGCGATCTGATTGTTCTTTCTGCCTGTCAACATCATGATTCGTTCTTCTCCGCCGCTTCCTTGTTCTCGTCTATATTCCTCCGCCTCTATGCCTTGTTTGCCAGGCTACTACCATACCACCGGGCCCGCTGGTTACTGGACAGGCGCATTGGAAGCGCGCATACCCTCGCCTGCCAGAATCCGCTCCATAGTCTTCTGATCCAGATCCAGCCCAAAATAAGTTTTGTAATAATCAGCGGTATAGGCCGCTAGATCCAGATCCTGAAATCGTTCTGGATAAAACTGCTTCGCCACGGCCAGCGCACCCATGTGGGCCTCCATGGATCCAGGATGACACCAGCGGGTGGCGCCTACGGGCAGAGTATGGACGGCCTTGTTTTTTACGGCCTCCAGCCCCTTCCACTTGGAATCAGAAAGCATGTAATCCGTTACCGAATACTCGTTGGCAATGATTGCGTCCGGCTCCCAGCGGTACAATTCCTCCAAAGTGACATAGGTTTTATCGCCTCCAGCCTGAGTGCCTTGTTCAATGGAAAGGTCTTTTACCGCCGCTTTGTTCATGATTTCACCGCAAATGTCTCCTTGCCCATCGGTTCTGATGGCCTCATTGACAGCGTGATAAACCCTGGGCCACTCTTTGCGGGGCACGTCCTCCAATTTTTCCGCCACTAAGTCAAAGGTCTCCCTGCTGAATCGCAGATAGTCTTCTGCCTGTTCTTCTTTTCCAAAGACTTGCCCTATTACGGAAATCGCTGTCTCCAGTTCCTCAATGGAACGGTAATCCACCACAACGTAAGGGATTCCCAGATCATCTAATTTTTCCGTTTCTCCGCTGTTCTCCGCTGTGGAATAGCGGATCAGAGCCAAATCCGCCCCGATCCTGGCCATTTCTTCTCCATTGATGGCTCCCTCCTGATACGGGGTAGCTGTTTCTTCGATTTTGGGGTACTTCATCTGCATCAGGACATCTGACTTCACGCCATTGGGCGCGCCTACGATCTTGTCCCCTTCATCCAGCATGGCCATCATATGGGCGGTGCTCGCATAAAGACAGGCCACCCGCTGGGGCTGCTCCGGTATTTCCACTGTCCGCCCCGCGCAATCTGTGATGGTCTTCGTTTCTCCTGATGTTGTCCGCACTCCGCTCCCGCAGCCCGCCAAAAGGAATGCCAAGGCAAGCAGCAGCAAAAGCCTGATGATTCTGTGTTTCATGATTACCTCTTGTTTCGCAGCGGCAGGATGTATTTTCTCTCTCCTTCTCCGCTAGTGATGATCTCTGTGATAATGTTAAAACTCTGCTCCAGGTTCTCTTGGGAAAGGACTTGAGATGGCGTCCCCACTTGGATGAAGCTGCCGTCCTTGATGAGCGCCACTCTTGTGGGGACGCCCTGGTTTTCTAAGTAATAAGCCTGATTCAGAAAGTGGGTGGCCATGATGATGGAGAGCCCTCGATCCCTGGTGAGATGGGCAATGATCTCCATCACGTTCAGCTCGTGGGTAAAATCCAAATGCGCCGTGGGCTCGTCCATGACCAAGAGTCTGGATCTTTGGGCAATGGCTCTGGCAATGAGCACCAGCTGCAGTTCGCCGCCGGAAAGCTTTGTGTATTCCCGGTCTTCAAATCCAGCCAGCCCCACCTGCTCCAGCGCGTCTTTGGCAATGTCTTTTTCTTCCTGGCCCGGAGGCGCGAAGGTCCTGGCAGCATAAGTCCGCCCCATGGTCACAATGTCCAACACCGTGTAGGCGAATGTGGTTTTGTGCCCCTGCGGAACATAGGCCATCTGCTCTGCCAGCTCTTTGGGTTTTAGTTGCTTCAGCGGCCTGCCGCCAAGAATGATCTCACCTTCTTTCAATGGATTCAGCCCCAGCACGCAATCAATGAGCGTGGACTTTCCGCAGCCGTTTGGCCCTATGATGCAGAAAATCTCGCCTTCCTCCACCTGAAAGTCGATGTTCTTGAACACTGTTCGTTTGCCATCATAACTGAATGCCGCGTTTTTTACTGCAATGAGCGCCATAGTGTCACCAGTTCTTTCCTTTCGTCTTTTTCAGCAGGTAGATGAAAAACGGTCCTCCTACGATAGCGGTCACGATCCCCAGCGGGATCTCCGCTCCAGTGATCGTCCGGCAGATGGTGTCCACGAAAACCATGAAACAGGCGCCTATGGAAATGCTGGCCGGAATCAGCCATTTGTTGTCGCTGCCAATGACCATCCTGCACATGTGAGGCACCACCAGACCTACCCAGCCAATCACGCCGCTGACACAGACCGCACCCGCGGTGGCCAGGGTCGCGAATCCAATGACGAGCCCTTTGTTCAGCCCCACGTTGAGACCCAAAGTCTTAGCTTCTCTATCTCCCATGGACAGCACATTGAGCCGCCACCGAAAGAGAACCATGCCAATGATGCCCACCAGCATGGGCACGGCTGAAAACAACAGTTCCTCTGATTTAGTAGAAGCCAGACTGCCCATGAGCCAAAAAGTGATGGCTGGAAGCTGACTATAAGGATCCGCCACGTATTTCAGCAGGGAAAGAAGCGCCGAAAAGATGGACTGTATGATGGTCCCGCCCAGCACTAGCGTAATGGCAGGCGTGCCGCCGCTGACTTTTCCCGTGAGATATGCCAGAATCACGGCCAATGTCCCGAATCCGAACGAAAAGAGGGCGGTCATAGTCATGCTGTTAAACAGCAGAATAGAAAGAGCCGCACCAAATCCTGCTCCATTGGAAACGCCCAGCATGCCGCTGGAAACCAGAGGGTTGCGAAACAGGCTCTGAAAGCAGGCCCCGCTCACTGCTAGGGAGGCGCCTACCAGCAGCCCCTGGATGGCCCTGGGGACCCGAAGATTCATGACAACCGAAAACACCTGGTCATCCACTCCCAGGTCCATCCCACAAACCGCTGTCCCAAAACTCCTGCACACATCGCTGACGCTGACGCTATACCTGCCAACGCAGACAGCGCCTAGAAAGAAAAGCACGGGGAGCAGGACGAGAACCGCAGTTTTTATGAAATTGTGCCCTTTATGCTTTTCCGCCACTTTGCGCTCCATTCACGCAGAGGAATCCTTCTGCCGTCCATCTCCTGTAAAGACAGTTGTAGCAAGCGTTTTCATCCTCGCCGTAACATTCTTCCAAATCATTGTCCGCCTGAAATTCCTGGCAGGCCGTAGTCCAGGTGCTGACCCGTTTGTCGCCTTGATAAAGATCTCTTTTCGTGCAGGCAACGTATCTGCCGCCCTGCTCTTTGGCGATGAGGGTCTTTTTGTGATCCAGCATGGCCAGCTTTAGCTGCTTTTCCACATGGATCTCTTGGTCATCTTCCAGTTCCTTTCCATGAAAATCCAAAACCTGCTGGATGCCCATCATGGTTTTCCACCTGGAAACAGAATAGGATTTTCCCGCATGCTGACTGCCTTTTCCTCCTCGAAACGTGCCATCGCAGCCTGAAAGCCGCAGCCCCACGCCAGCCAGCGCGCCGATGACGCCAATGCCCGTGCCGCCATACTCTTCTAAGATCGTGCCTCCAATCTCACGGGCCAGCTGATACGCTTCCTCTTTTTTAATGACTTCCTGCTGCGCCCGTTTTCCAAAAGCAATGAGGCGGTCAGGCTGAACCATTTGGTCCAGCCTGCAGATACAAAGCCCTGGGTCCGAAGTTTCGGCCATATTCTCCCGCAGGATCGTCTCTGCCTCTTTTTTCACTTCGCTGAGCTCCGCGCCTTCCATGTCCAAGACCATGCACATGGAGCTGTTGTGCGATGTGTAGTCGATGTCTTCGTGGAGCAACAGCTGGTGACGGGTCACGCCCAGATCCAGCCTGCCGCCCAGATCCACCAGCCTTTGCGCGATCATGTCCGCGATTTTTCCTGTGCTGGTGCTCTTTGTCAGATCGTCTGTATCATCTACGCAAACGTATAATTTCATCTCTATTTTCCTTTTCCTTGCTTCACTTTGTAAGCGGCCGCCCCTGAGTAAGCACCGTAAACTTTTTTGCCTCTGATGGTCCGGTAAGCCCGTACTTTGAAGTAGTATTTCTTACCTTTTTTCAGCTTGCCCACAGTCCAATTCTTTTTCTTTGGACCTTTGACCGTTTTCACGGCTTTATAGCCTTTGTTCTTTTTCAGGGAGCGGTAGACCGTGTAGCCGCTGGCTCCCTTGACTGTCTTCCAGGATACCGTGGCTTTTTGCGCGCCGCCTTTTTTGGCTTTCTTGGCTTTCACGCCTTTGACCTTGGCCAGAACCGGCTTGGCGGAGGCGATGTTGGAGTAAGCGCTCCGGTGCGGGGTGCCACCTTCATTTTTATAGGCTTTGACCTTATAGTAATAGGTGGTGCCTGTGGCAAGCCCTGTGTCCAGGTGACTCCTGGCAGAAGCGGTCAAGGTTATGAGCTTCGAGTATGCGCCGTTTTTCTTCACTGCTCGGAACACTTCGTAACCAGACGCGCCGCCCACCGCTGACCAGGTCAGGTTCACCTTGTTGTAACCGGACGCTGCCGCTCTCACTGTTGGCGCCGCGGGTGCCTGTGATTCCCTGGCCCTTCCAGTCACAGTGACTGCGCATGACTTCGTAATCTTTCCGTTCGCGGCAGCTGCTGTGATCACTGCGCTCCCTGCTTTTCCCGCTGTGACAGTGGTGGTCTTTCCTCGTTCTGGACTGGCTGTCGCCACTGCCGGATTGGAGGAACTCCATGTGACAGTATCGCTGTTGTCACCATATATGGTCACATTGGCTGTCAATGTCCCAGTTGCCGATGGAGCCAATTCCATCGCTTCCTTGCTCAGAGTCATGGACACCTGGGAGATGATCTTATACCTCTTCCACCCCACGGCAGCTTTATAGGCATCGACGCTTCCTGGCGGAACAGCGATCGTCTTATTCTCGTCAGGGAACAGCGTACCGTTGTATTCCGGTGGAACAGCGGCGTTACTGATGATCATGTCCGACAGAGACTCACACTCCTGAAACGCATTGTTTCCAATAGCAGTCAGGCCTTTTGGCAATACAATGGTCTCCAGCTTCGCGCATCCGGCAAAGGCACTGTCACCTATATTCTCAATATTCTCTGGCAAATCGATTTTCTTTAAACAGGTCCTGTTTTTAAAGTAATTGGCCTTTACCCGGTTATCCTCCAGCTTGGCCTCGGACAAATCGATGGCAGTCGCCTGCAGGCAATTCTGCTGCAGCCAGGCGATATCCTCCATCCTTGTCAACGCCGCGTCTCCAGCAGTGCGGATCACCAAGGTGTCCACCTTGCTTTCATCCACGCCTTGCTGTTTCATCTGTTTTTCCGCGGACTGCGCTAAAGCCCCCGCCGTAACACCGGAAATGGTCATCACCCGTTCAGGCGCAGCTTTGATATTGTACCTGCGCCAGCCTTCTGCTGCCTTATATGCCTTTTCACAGCCATAGGGTACCTGAATGGTCTTTACGCTGGACCCCTGGAAAGAGTCGCCTAACGTTTCCACATATGCTGGCGGTTCCACTGCCCATACCTTCAATGTCTCCGGCAAGCTGGAACAGTTCTGGAAAGCGTTTGTCCCAAGATAGGTGATGGATGGCGGCAATTCAATGTCCTTCAAATTGGTACATCCCGCAAAAGCACTAGGGCCAATTCCTTCCAATGTCTTTGGAAGAACGATCTTCTCCAAAACTGTGTTTCCTTCAAAATCAAATATCAGATCCCCGTTAGAATTCTCTTTCGTGCATTCTGCCTGAAATAAATCCAAGGATTTCAGAGCAGGCAGGATTTTGATATAAGCAAAATCAGCCTCATTCAGAGAAACGCCCTTTGAGCAGGTGACTGTAAGGGCAGTGATATCTCTTCCTGTTTGATGAGCCTGTCCCACTCTCTGCTCTAATGTTCCTGATTCGGAAAGGTTCACGGCAATGCCTTCTCCCTGCCAGTCCACAGTAACTGTCTGATTGGCCGGCTTTGCCGTGCCGGTATGATTTGTCGTTTCTGCTGTGGCTGTCAACGTGGCTGTGCCCGGATAATTGGCTGTCCACTGTCCAGTCTTTGGATTCACGGACAGACATCCGTTTTTTGGAGAAACGCTCCAGGTCACGTTGTATCGCTCGGCTTCATTGGGAACAGCTGTGACAGCTGCTGACACTCTGCCGGTTTCTCCCACCTGGGGAGAAGATTCCATGCCTCTGATTTGAACGTCTTTAATCCCCACAAAGACAGAATTCTGAAAATCCTGCAGCGCCTGATACAAGGTATCGGCGGCATTTTCGCCGCCACTGGCTGACGCAGTTAGTGCCTCCTGTAACTTCGTCTTTTCTGCGACTGGATACTTTCCCCATTTATCTTCTTCTTTAGGTTCCGGCTCCGCATTACCCACATAGGTTTCGGCGCTGGCTAAAACCTGTTCCACTTCATTTTGAACATCAGCAAGTGGAGGCACACTGTTTACATGAAAGTTGAATTTAATATCCGCGCCAAGTTTTTTTTCTGTGTTATTGCCGCAGACATCAGCGCCGAAAATGAGCACATAATCGCCTGTCTTCAACCGACCCTTTTCCGTGCCAATGACGATCCGGCCTAGTTCTGTTCCACCTTTTACCGCTCCGTAAGATTCTTCCGCAAAAAATTTCAGCGTGTCATCACTATGTTTTGCAACTGGCTCTCCCTGTGTATCCGTTATTTTAATATGCGGCATGCAGTTTTGGCGAAAATTCTCTTTATTAAAGTTGTTCATCCCTGAATCCATGGTAAAAGCAAATTTTACGCCATTTGTGCCATCCAATGGTGTATTTATTTTATTTTCGTAATAATCCTGCTGATTTGCCGCAGTACGGAGCACCGTGATGTCCGAAGGATCCAGCATTTTCAAGTGGTTTATTTTCACTGCGCCTGCTGCCCCGATGCCCTGCCAGTCATATTCCGGCTCAGCCGCATATGCGACTGGCGCCGGAATGATGGTCATGAACATGGTCACAAGGAGCAGCGCTGCTAAAAGTCTCTGCTTTGCGATTTTTTCCATTTATGCACTCCTGTGTTCTATTTGGTCCTTACCTTTTTTACTGTCGTATAGCTGCCATAAATCTTCTTGCCTTTTTCCAGATAGTAAGCCCTGGCCTTATAGTAGTAGGTTTTCTTGGCTTTGACTTTGGTGTCTGTCCAATTTTGCTTGATTGTCACCCTGACTTTGAAATAAGGGCCGTTTTTCTTTTCCGCTCTCCACAGCTCATATTTGTCTGCGCCGCTGGCCTTGCTCCAGGAAAGCTTGACTTTTTTCTTTCCTGCTTTTGCGGTCAACTTGGAAATTGTCTCTGGCTTCACTTTCACGGTGAGGGCTTTGCTGTATGGTCCGTAGAGCTTGCGTCCGTTTTCTGTGCGATAGGCTCTCACTTTGTAATCGTACTTTGCGTTTGACCGCAATCCTTTATCCACATAAGCGTTCGTTGCCTTATCGCTGATTTTTTTGTAAACGCCATTTTTTGAATCCGAACGGCGCAGTTCATACTTGTCCGCGTCACTGATTTTGCTCCAGGACAGGCTGATCTGGCGCTTTCCTGTTCTTGCTTTGAGCACAGGTGTCTTTGCCTTGATTTTCACAGCCGCCACTTCGCTAAAATCGCTGTAAACGGTTTTGCCTTCCAGGGTCTGAAACGCTCTGACCTTGTAATAGTAGGTTTTCTTTGATTTCAGCTCTTTATCCGTGTATTTGGCCGCTGTTCCGGCGTAAAGCTTTTGATACTTGCCGTTCTGGGACTCTGCTCTCCACAGTTCGTATCCGCTGGCACCGCTCGCTGGTTCCCAGGAAACCGCTGCCTGATTAGGCTTGCTCGCCTGAACTTTTACCGTTTTCACCACGCCCAACGCCTCTGTATCCACCGAAGGGGTCGTAGGAGCGGTCGGCTTTGTCGCCGGCGTTTGTGCCTTTTCTGTCACAGTGACTTCGCACTGACCAGTCAGCTCTGTGCCTTTTACTTTTACGGTGATCATCACGCTTCCAGCTTTCACGGCCGTCACAGTTCCTTGCTGGTCCACTGTGGCCACGGCTGGGTCAGAAGATGTCCATTCCAGTTCCGTCTGATCGCTGTCCGCTGGCTCCACGGCTCCTATCAATTTGACCGTGCCGCCCTGCTCAAGGCTGACTTTGGATTGATCCAAGGAAACGCTGGCCGCGTTGACAAAGGATTTTGTTGTGAAAAAGTAGATGGTCTGTTTGTCCCGCTTCAATGAATGAGGTAGGGTTGGGTTCCGCGGCGCATAAACTTCTTTATCAAAGACCAGGGCATAGCTCTTGTCATGCTCTAAGAGTCCCGTTTCTGGCACGATCGTCATATCCACCTGCCCATAGCCTCGATCTTCATATCCTTTTATGTAACTGTACTCTGGCTCGCCTTGTAATTCATAGCCGTCTTTCCAGGACGCTACTTTTTTTCCGAGAGTCGTTCCCTCCGCTTCATAGAGATTGACGTGGCTCAGAACCAGTTCTTCATATTGCGGGAATTGTTCCGGATATAGCTGAGTCTCCGCTACAGGTTTCTCACATGTCACTTTGAAAGAAAAGGCCAGCTTTTTCACGTCAACATAATTGTTCAAATGATTCTCGTAATACACCTGATTGTAGGATTGGTTCTGCGCGTTGAAACCCAGCAGTTCCACATAGGTGTTTCCACCACTTTCTTTCTGAGGCTCTGTGATCGGCCGCAAACCTTTGGTCTGATCCGATGAAACGCCGGTGCCGGTGATGGTTACCGGGAACTCGGTTTGATATGTGCTTCCATCAGAAAAATAAAGCATAATCGTTCCATCGGCCTTAGCGATCAGATTCACTGAAGACGTATCGGCGGTCTGGTTGACTTGAGCGACCGCGGAATTCGTAGTCGTGAACCAACCTGGACTCAAAAATGATAATGCCGTTCCCTTATGATAATACCACAATGCCATTGTCTCATTTTCACTGGCTGTCCAAGAAATTCCCTGACTGGGGTCAATCCACGTTCCACCGTTAAAGGGTCCTCCGTCTGTGTAAAAGCCATTTTGGGACACTGTCACGTTGCAAGTATCTTCATAAGTTCCATTCGTTGCTGTAATCGTGGTTTTGCCTGTCGCAATACCTTTCACAAGGCCATTTTCATCAACAGTAGCAATACTTGAATCGCCTGTTTCCCAAGTTGTTCCCTCTCCAGTCGGATTGCCTGGGACTTTTAAGGTCAGCTGGTGTTCCTCTCCCAGAGACAGTTTGATATTTTTAGAACTGAGCGTAGCGGTATCTTTAACTGTTACGGTCTTAGGGGTTCCTGTCCAACCGTCATCAGGCAAAGATAGCGTCAGAGTTAGCTCGCCGGCTTTTTGGGGCGCAAAATAGAAATATACTTTCAAAGAATTTGAGAAAGATTCCATTGTAGTATCGACAATCGCATCTGGTTCATCCGGATCAAAAATTTCAAGGTCGCTTGAAGTGATTTTAAGGTTGTTTTTAATATATTCATAACATTTCTCCTGCAACTCAGCGCCTTTCGTCTTAGCAATCGTCATACGAAAGTATCCTTGAATACCTACTGTTGTTCCATTAGGTATATAAATAGTCTTACTAATGCCACTAAGGTTGCCAGGATAACCTTCTTCCCCTGCGCAAGCCCTCACCGCACCTATGCTGCTCCACATTACAATTACCATAAAACAACATATGAAAATCTTTATTTTTCTTAAATATATATCCATAATCACTTTCCTTTTTGTGTTTTTCCGTAAAAAGGGCAGGGCATATCACCCCACCCTGCCTGATACGGTTTTCTTTCTATTGTGTTGTAAAATTAAAGGCAACTGGCACTCCCAGCGTCTTGTCTGAACTGTTGCCCTGTACCTCAGCACCAAACTCTAATACATATTCAGTGTCTGCGTTCAGCGCCCCTGCTGGAACATTCAGCGTGATCGTTTTAGAAGCAGCGTCATATCCACCATAAACAAGGCTTGCCGCCACGCTGCCATTCGCGTTCAAAATTTTGATATGAGGCAGGCTGCTTGCCTGAAAGACGCTAGGCTTGAAATTGTTCATGCCAGCGGACATAGTGAATTTAAACTGGTAAACACCATTTTCCGGAGCAATAGAGTTCTCGATTTCATTTACATATCCTATGATCTCACCAGCTTCGTCTTTTTCGATATCGATAACAATGATATCAGATGGCTTTGTCAGCTTCATGGTCTGCCCGCCAGTTCCCTGGAATCCATACGCCTCGGTTTCTACGACCATGACATTCATCGTGGCCTTTGCTAAGAGCGTTGGATTCTCTTCCGTATCCGTTCCGCTGAAAAGCGTTGCCGTAATGGTGGTGGTTCCTGCGTTCAGTCCAACCAGCTTTGCATGCTTCTTGGAAATCGTAGCGACATTTTTGTCACTGCTGCTCCATTCTACATGGTAAGGGTCCACTTCTGTGCTAACTGTGGCGCTCATGGTGATTTCATCACCCACATAGACGGTTTTCGTCAATGGATTGATGGTAATGGAATTCTCCACAGCCGTGGCTGCGACATCTGCTCCTGGCGCAGCAGAAGCGGCGAACGCCATTCCCGGCATCATGGCAAATGCCATCAACAATGTCAGCACTACACTAACTATAACTTTACTTTTTCTGGTTCCTATTCTAGTATTCATGGGAACCCTCCTTTCTCTCACATCCTCGTGAGGTTTTATTTACATAAGCACTCGTTATGAAGTGTTTATATCCTTATGTCTTACTTTTCTGCCATTCCAATCGCTTTCATACGGTTTTGCCTGTCACTTGCTTGTCCCTTCTGTTCATGTCATTTTCCTCCATCATTCTTTTCTGGCATTGCCGATGAGGGGACATTGAAGAATCCTGGCATAAAAATAAGGAATCCATACTAAAAATAAAACTCTTTCTGTATCATAGAAAGAGTGGTTTATTTTTCGTATACCATTCCTTTCCAAAATACGGGAGGCAAAGCCGTTTCCAGCTTTACCCATTGACGCTGGGCCATTGGCTTGAGTCTGGGTTTGCCTTGGATTCAGATTTAAGTTTAGGTTTAGCCTGCATCCAAGTTTCCCCGCCTTTAGGCCTTTGCGTTCGGAACCGTTTTTATTTGATTGTCACGACAGTCCAAAAATTTCCTATCTATACTACTATTTTAGTACAATCACCTTTTTCTGGCAAGTTTTTTTCTTGTTTTTTCAGGACTGTTTTGCTGTTTTCGACAGTCTTTTTTGCTGCGGTTTCTCATTGAACCGTCAAGTTGAAAAGGATTTTTTACTTTCTTTGCCTACTGCCATCCCTTAGATTTCTAAGAAAGCCAAAAGGTTTCCATTCTCCAATGAACATATCCCTGCGGCAACGCCGATTATAATCATTGCGTTCATTATACTGCGGCCTTCCTCTGAATCCATGGTCCTAGGCCGCAATTCAAGGAACGCCTCCTTGCGGCAACGCCGTTTCAATCAATGCGTTCATTATACTGCGGCCTTCCTCTGAATCCATGATTCTGGGCCGCAATTCAATGAATGCTTCCCCGCGGCAACGCCGATTTCAATTAATGCGTTCATTATACCTCAACATTTCCGCTTTTTCTGTTGGCATGCCAACTTTTTTGGGGAAATTATGGATTTTTTGAAATGCGCTAGCTCTTTGCGGGCTGTGTCATAATTTCCAGGCTTTTCACTCAAGAATTTCCTATATGTTATCATTTCCAAACAACATCAGCCAATATTTGTCCTTTATGGCCTGATAACCAAATTCTATCGATCGCTGCGTGAGCAAAAATGACAGAATCAAAAATCTTCACAGAAACATCAGAGCCGCCACAGCGATCGAATATGGCGCAGTGTGTACAAATCAACTTTTTTAGGCTGTTTGTACACATTCATCTTGAAATAAATGTATTTTAATTTCTTATTTTGTAAGTTAAAAGGTCAATTTTTTGGATTTTTTCAGGATTTTCCTTGGATTCGGCCTTTATTTTCCTTTAATTGGTAAATCTTACGAAAGTTAGTGTGTACAAAAAGCCGTTTTTTTTACGATTGTACACACCAGAGCTTTTACTGATAAATTTCGCAAGAACTTTTTCATAGATGTTATTATAGATAAAGCTTCCAAAAACGGATGTGTGTGTAACCCACCCAAATTCATGAATTTATACACACATTAGTCTTTGCTTTTCTGGATTGGTAAAAGGAAACTACATTATGCCCCTAATTTCCGCCTTGTTTTTTACATATTATAGATGAATTTTACATTTTAATTCCATAATGCGTGCATAGTTCCATAAAAACCCATAATTTGTACACACATCCTATAAAATGTAATATCTTCATAGTCCCTGAGCCTGCTCACAGCTGGGCTTCTTTGTTTTCCTGGTTCAGGTACTGGACTTCCGTGGTGCCGCCCAGGAATTTCACCGTCAGATCAGCAAGGCTCTCGGCTGCGGCTTTCAGATCTTCACTGCGCTCTGGATCCACGGATTCGATGATCAAAAAGGCGTTTTTCGTATCTTCCGTCAGCATGGTGCGCTGCCCGTCCCGCCAGTTCCAGCAGCGGCATACCGCGCCTTCCTCATCTTTATAAATGATCTCGCCAGGCAGAGCATCGTCATGCGTCTCATCTCCCAGGGCAAGGAAAGACTCCCCACCTTCCGCCTTTGTCAACAGCAGGTCGCCGCGGAAAGTGTCCAGATCTTCACCGCCGCACGGCAGCCCATAAGTCAGAGAGACCGTGTTATAAATATCCACCAATGGGTTGATGGTGCCAACTTCCTTGCCTTTTTGCACCCGCTTCAAAAGGGCTTCGATCGAGCATCTCGCGCCTTTCTTGGTTTTGAATTTCCGAAAAGCTTCCCGCCAAACGGCCACAGCCGGATTTTCGCTGATGGGATCTTTGGTGATAAATTTCTTCGCCGCCTCGTTGCTTTTTTCCAGCATTTCGATCAGATCAGGCCGCACTGGCTCTGCGGTGTCCTCCGTGTTGTCAATTCCTTTGGCCAAAACGATGGCGATTTCCGCCTGTGGGAACAGCTCCCAGAAATCGTCTTTTATTATGAACTTTGCCATGATTTTTCCTCCTTGTTTTCTTCCTCATATGTGCCTTAAAGGCGGGCGCTTGATACCAAGGCGCATCGGCGTTGGGTGATGGATTTGCTCTGCTGGTTCTAAGCGATCTGCCTGCTCTGCGTGAAGCTTGGCCAGCTTTTCGCCATGCGCCTATTTTTTCCAATGGCGCTTTTCCTATAGTATACGAGAGTTTGAAAAAAAGCGCAACTGTGCATAATGCGAAAAAATCCTTCAATTATGCACAGTCAAAGGCACAAGATCTGCCATTTCAGCCGCTGAAACCAGGAAATTTTGAGAATTTCCATGGCTGGTCGCCGGAATCCGCTCATATTTTTCCATTTTATTTAAATGTATGGTTTATTTCCCAAATTTATTGTGCATAAATCATAAAAAAATACGATTTATGCACAATCGCATGAAGCGCAGGTCAGACGCAAGGCAATGTAGGCGCGGACCAAAGGCAATACAATGCAGCACGACACAATGCAACGCAATGCAAGCACAGGCTAGAGACGGGCGCAAGCCTGACACAAGGCGAGGCAGGCGCAGGGCAGGGACAAAAATATCAGGACGTGAAGCCGAAATACAGCCTGATCCCCCGATAGATGCCTCTGGCAAAGCTCTGCGGGTCGTTGGTCATCAGATAAACATCGTTCAGATTGGTCAGGTAGCCCATTTCCACCAGCACCGAAGGCATGGACGTGGCCCGCAGCACATATAGCCCCGGCCGCACGAAAACGCCTCGATTGGCCAGGCCGGTCATGTCGTGGAGACCTTCGAGGATCCTGGCCCCCAGCTGATGGGCCGGCGTGGTTTCACTGTACACGTAGGCCTCGCTGCCGCTGGCCGCTGTGTTGGTACTGGCATTGCAGTGAAGGCTGATAAAGTAATCCGCGCCCCAGGTATTGGCTGCGTACACCCTTGCCTGCAGGCTGGTGGCGTTGCTGGTCCCCAGCTGTTCATCCGGGGAATTCCTGGAAAGGAGCACTTCAAACTCTGGATCAGCCCGCAAAAGAGCCGCCAGGCGCACGCCGATCTCGTAGGTGATATCCTGCTCTCTTACGCCGTTTGCCTCTGCGCCGGCATTGGGGTTCCGCGGATTGTGCCCCTGGTCAACAAATATTTTGATTGCCATAGCAAATTCCTCCTTTATATACGCATTCAGTATATGCGGGGGAAATTTGCTTTGTTACCCGCAGGGTCAGCGCAGGGTTGCGCAGGGTCACAGTCAGCCACGCCTGACCTGCGGCTTGTGGCCAGACCGCGCCTGCTATTCCTGGCTCTCGGCTGCCCTATGGCTGATTCCTGCCTGCCGTTCCTGGCTCACCATGGCGCAGCTCTGTTCATCCCTGCTTCTCTCCTGTCCACCCACGATCCGCGCAGCGGCCTGTCCTTGCAGAACGCCAGTCTCCGGCAAGGCGTTCCAATCGTTCCAGCATTCGCTCCACCGGCGGCTCTGGTTCCGTATGACCTGTGCATTTTGTGGGCGTTCTGTTGAGAATGTCGTTGAGCACTGGCTGACGCGCGCTGTGAGGATCTGCGGCAATGTCGTTCCACATCATCAGGTCCACGGCTTTGTTCAAATACGCCACTTGACTGCGCCCATGGGTCTTGGTGATCTCAAGCGCGCCAGCCTCTTTCAGATAGCTTTCCGTAAAGCCTGGTGAGATCCCCATGTCCTGAAAACTGTCTCTGATCTCCTGCTTCGCCATTTGCGCCAGATGATCTTTGTCTTCCTGCCTGATGCCTGCCAGCACAAAGGCAAATCGAGTGGCGCAGTTTTCCCCGATGAGAGCGGGCCGCCCCTGCAAAAGCACCACATGCAGTTCCCAGCAAAACAAATCATCCAAGGGTTCTCCATAAGGGGGCTTTTTCAGTTTAAAGAAACGCTCCAAGGGGATGGTGATTCCAAACTGCATGCCGGCCTCCTTAGATCTCGCTCAAAAACGCCTTGTAAGCCTGATACGCTTCGTACACATCGGCTTTGGACACCACCTCCCACGGGGCGTGCATGTTCATCACCGGAACTCCCGCGTCAATGACGTTCATGGTGTAATTTCCCATAATATAGGCGATGGTTCCGCCGCCGCCCTGGTCCACTTTCCCCAGCTCCGCGGTCTGGTAATTGATTTTCCCGTCATCCAGAACCCGCCGCAGCTGTGCCATGTATTCCGGATTCGCGTCGTTGCAGCCGCTCTTGCCCCTAGCTCCTGTGTATTTGTTGAACACAATGCCCTTCCCCAGATAGGCGGCGTTTTTCTTTTCGCTGACGCTCACATAAAGAGGGTCCACTCCCGCGCTCACATCGCTGGAAAGCATCTTGGTATTGGTCAGGGCCCTTCTCATCTTCAGCAGGGATTCTTCTCCCATGCAGGCCATGACTTCGACAATGGTGTTTTCCATGAACAAGGACTGGGCGCCAGTGGCTCCCACGCTTCCGATCTCTTCTTTATCTACCAGGAAACAGCAGTTGGTGTATTGGCAGGCTTCCACCTCCAAAATCGCCGCCAAACTGGTGTAGGCGCATACTCTGTCGTCCTGTCCATAGCCCATGACCATGCTGCGGTCCAGTCCGCAATCCCTGGCTTTTCCGCTGGGAACCACTTCGATTTCCGCACTGAGGAAATCTTCTGCCTCAATGCCGTAAGTGTCCTTCAATATCCGCAGAATGTTGGCTTTGACCCCGTCCTTTTCCTCATCCTTGAGAGGGATGCTGCCAATGGTCACATCCAGGTTTTCCCCTTCGATGATTTCTCTGCCGTCTTTTTTCATCTGGTCCGCGGCCAAATGGATGAGCAGGTCGCTGATGAAGAAAATCGGGTCCTCTTCTTTTTCCCCGATCACCATGTCGATTTTGGCGCCGTCCTTTTTGACGATCACCCCATGAAGGGACAAAGGCATGGTCACCCATTGATACTTTTTGATGCCCCCGTAATAATGGGTGTCGAACAGGGCAAAGTCTTCACTTTCATAAAGGGGATTCTGTTTCAGATCCAGCCGAGGGGAATCAATGTGCGCGCCTAAGATTCGCAGCCCTTGCTCCATGGGCTTTTCCCCAATGACAAAAAGGGCGATATTTTTGTTCATGTTCAGAGCGTAAATTTTGTCGCCAGCCTTCACGGGTTCCCCTGTCCGTATGATCTGGTCCAGATCACGAAACCCTTTTTCCTTTGCCATGGCCAGGGCCAGCTGGACGCAGGCCCGTTCTGTCTTTCCTTTTGTGAGGAAATCCTTGTAGCCTTCGCTGAAATCCATGACTTCTTTCATTTCTTTTTCATTATATTTTTTCCATGCGTTTTCACTGTACATTTTTTGAGTTCTCCTTTTCTTGTTAGCATGCGCTGAAACAGGGACTTCCATGCGAAGCGGATCCCTGGAACGCGAAATTCTCCAGTGCTTTTGATTCAATGCTTTACAGTATACGCTGAAATACAGGAATCCGCAAGCTGACTTTGCGTTTTGTTCGCCGGCTCTATCTGGCGCGGGAATCCATCTCTTGCAGGCGCCCATCGACAACTCCTAAAATCAAACCTCATTTTTCTGCATATGACAAAATTCCGGCACTGCTTGAAACCGCGGTGCCGGAATGGATCCCCTCTTTACATGGGAACAGGCCTTGTGCCAGCCTTTTCCCTGGTACATTGTGATCGACCCATTTCGCGAGCCATTCACATTCCTTATTTATGTCTATGCTTTTTTACACACTCTGCCAGAAGGTATTCGATCTGCCCGTTGATGGAGCGGAAATCTTCTTCCGCCCATTGTGCGATCTCGTTCCAAAGAGTCGGCGCGATCCGCAAAAGGATCTGCTTTTTCTTTTTCTCAGACTCTTTCAGCTTTTTCTCCCGGTCTTTGATTTCCTGTTCCATGGCTTCCAGTTTTTCCAGTTTTTTCTGGAGTTGCTGCTGCCTTTTATCCAGCTCTTCGTTCATGGATCCGCACCTTTAATAGATGGTGCCGCTGTTGACGATAGGCTGGGCTTCCCTGTTTCCACAGAGGATCACCAGCAGGTTGCTAACCATGGCGGCTTTCCGTTCTTCGTCCAGTACCACGATATCCTCTTCACCCAGCTGTTCCAGGGCGGATTTCACCATGCCCACTGCGCCGGTGACGATCTTTTGCCTTGCGGAAATCACTGCCGTCGCCTGCTGTCTTTGGAGCATGGCTGCCGCGATTTCTTCGGCATAAGACAGGTGAGTGATCCGCACTTCCAACACTTCCAGGCCCGCGCCTTCCACTCGCTCCTGCAGTTTTCCTTTCATGGTTTCCGCAATTTCCTGGCTGCTGCCCCGCAGGGTCTTTTCGTCCGTGTCACCCTCATCCATGTTGTCGTATGGATACAGTCTAGCGATGGTCCTGATGGTGGAATCGCATTGTGTGGACAGGTACTGGAAATAGTCGTCCACGTTGAACACCGCCTTCGTTGGATTGACTACTTTCCAAACCACGATGGCCCCGATGATGATGGGGTTTCCCATGGCATCGTTCACCTTTTGGGTCCCGTTATTAAAAGTCAGCACTTTTGTGGAAACTTTTTTGTTAAGAGACGCTTTCTTGGCTTTGGCTTTTTTGCTGGTTTCGGTGATCTCTTCCAGCAGGCTTTCGCCGCCGCCCTGCTTTTCCGCCACTGGGTTCCTGGCAGTGACGAAAGGGTTGACGAAGAAAAAGCCATGATTCTTAATAGTTCCGTAATACTTACCGAACAATGTCAGCACTAGAGCCTCGTTGGGGTTGATGACCTTCAATCCTCCGAAGAGCAGGCAGGCCAGGCAGAACACCAGAACCGCTATGATCATGACGGGAATGTTCTCGGTCCCAATGCCCCAGATCTCGGCTGCTATGGAGGCGATGACCAGCAGGATTAGGATCAAGAGCATGGCCATGCCGCTGAAAGGTTTTAAGTTTTTTTCTTTGATTTCTGTGTTCGTGAATTGGTTTTCCATTGTTTCCTCCTTTTATGGTTCGTTGATGTTGTCTTGGGTTTTTGAATTTTCAATGAAGAAACGATCAAAAACTGTGATGCGGCTGGCTATTTATATTTTACCGCAGTGCCGTAGGCGATGATTTCCGCGGTGCCGTCCATGATCGCGGATGTGGAATATTCCACCCGAATCACTGCGTCCGCTCCCATGGCTGTTGCTTCCTCTACCATCCGCTGGGTAGCGATGCTCCTGGCCTCGTCCAGCATTTCCGTGTATCCGTGAAGCTCTCCGCCCACTACGGTTTTCAGGCCAGCCATGATGTCCTTGCCAATATGCTTGGACTGAACCACGTTGCCCTTTACGATCCCCAGAGCCTCGATTTCTTTTCCTGGAACATAATTGATTGTCAATAACAGCATTTTATGCCCTCCTCTCATATTCATATCTTTGTGATATCAATATAATATCATATTGTGATGTTTTGTCAAGCGTTTTTTTAGTTGCTCTTTTGCTCTGTGGTAGGCCACTTTCACTGCGCTTTCCTTCATTCCCAGGACTTCAGCGATTTCTTGGAATGTTTGATGGAAATAAATGTGCAGGATGACGATGTCCCTTTGTTTTCTGCTGAGCTGGTTAATGGCGGTCCGCAGCTCTTCTTTCATGGTGTTTTGCTCGCAGATCTGTTCCGGACTCTGCGCTTCATCTGCTGTCAGCGCCGCCTCCAGCGCCTGGCTATCCATGGGCGCGGCCTTATTTTTGCGCAAATATTTGAAATAACAATTTTTGGCGATCTTGCACAGCCATGTGAAAAATTTGCACGTTCCGTTGTAGCGGTGGAGAGAAACATATGCCTGATAAAAAGTTTCTTGGGTGAGTTCTTCGGCAATATGCGGGTCGCCGCCTGCCAATTTCAGGAGGAAACCATGGAGCTGGCCGTAAAATTCTTGATAAATTTCCTCAAAATCTTTCATGGGTTCACATCTCTTTCTTTGTTCATGATGCCTCTTTCTTTTTGAGTTTCTCTTGCTTCACAAGCTGCTCCCGTGCTTCCTCCGCGCCTTTTACGCTGGCGCCGTATGTGGCTTTGTACACGGTGATGGTCTTTTTTCGCAGATCGCATTCCAGCCGTTTCTCTTCATCATATTCCACGCCAAAGCAGGCAGTGGCTTGGAGATACGCTCTTTTTTCAGCTTCCTGGCCTGTGTCTGAAAATCCCTGCGCCGTGGAAACCAGCCTGCGGGCCACTGGCTTGGGGAAATGCTCCCAGATCGCCGCGGTCCCGCTGCCTCTTGTTTGATAGCTTTGGACATCTGTTACTTTCAGTTCACCTGCTTCCAGTCTTGCTGATACGATCAGCGCTGACTGGGCCCGCTCTTTGTCTTCCTCACTGGCGCTGTGGATGGCCCACCCCTGGGGGCCTGGCGGCTGAATATGGTACACGTTGCCACCATATTCAACAAAGGAAAACAGACCGCCTTTCATATAAATCTTGTACTGACTGTTTTCCCCAGCGCCCTTTGTTTCCACCTGTTCCACGTCCATGATGGTTCCTTCAAAGCAGGAAAAGACCTGAAAGTAGTCATCCGCCTGCGTTTGTTTTTCTGCGAATCGGGCCAGCTGGCCGCAAAGACTGCGGTACTGGTCCACGGTCAACGCAGCAGTCTGCTCTTGAACGGATTCCCAAGGCCACAGCCTCTGGCTGTAGTTTTTCCCGTATTTGGATTGGTAGCACACTTGCTTGAATCCCAGGGACCAGGTGGTTTCAATGGATGTGACGCCATCCCCTTCCCTGCTTGCCGCAAAAGCGATAGGTGGCCGCGCCTGCGTGCCTGCTGCTGCGTAATTAAATGCGCCTATGGCTGCTGTTCCAGCCAAAAGGATCAGCACCACGGCGGCCGCGAGCCGTTTCCTCCTGATTCTTTTTGCGAGCTGCGCGAATTTGGCTTCCTGTGTTTTGTGATCTTGCTGTTTCATGGTACATGCTCCCTTCTCATCCATCTGTGTAAGTGTCAAGCCTCCAGTTGGAGCTCCACTTTCCCGTTGTTAAAGTTTCATAATGGTTTCTTTGATTTTGCTTGAAGGCCTTCTTTCCTTTATTAATACCAGCAGGGCGGAAAAGGTTACAGGTTTTTTTAGATTTTGCGGATTGGGCTGTTTCCATGAAGTGCAAAAGCGCAGAGAGCAGTTTCCTGTTGATCTGAGAAAGCAGAAAAGGTTAGGGGCAAAGTAGGCCATTTCAGGCTTTTGTAGACAAATTCGTTCTTTTTCATGAGCTTGCTATAAAAATTCCTTGTTTCAGATAATTTGCTATAGAATTTTCCTCAACTCTTTTCCAGATTATGTACGATTATGGAAAATATTTTAAATCTAATCCATTTTTATCTTTCATTTTACATTTTGGTATGAATTTTTGTAGCCAAATAGAATTTTTTGAGCATTTGGCTACAAGAGAAATGTTTTTGGCTATAATTTCTGCTCTTAACCCTTTTTTCAAGACTTCAGTCCACAGATCGTTTCATCCTCGCTAGCTTCGGCCATTCTCTCAAAGATCGTTTCATCCTCGCTGACTTCGGCCATTCTCTCAAAGATCGTTTCATCCTTGCTGACTTCGGCCATTCTCTCAGAGGTGGACTTTGTTATATTGAGGAAATATTTTAAAGCAGATTTCCTGCATAATCAAAATGTGGTGCCAAGGCATTTCCTCCTGCAAAAAAACAGCGGGTGCGTTTCTCATAAGAAACGTCATTCCCGCTGCTTTGTGATTTCCGTTATTTTGTATCCCGCTGCTCGCATGGCCTTCACTGATCGCTTTTCCGGCTTGCAATTGCTTTTCGCTTCTCCTCTAGCATGGGAGCAAGGCTTTCTGATATGATTGCCCGCGCTTTCTCATTTTTCGCCATACATTTTTTCCGGTCTTTGCCTCACTCGCTTGCCTCCCTGTACAATTCAATGGATTCTCCCAACATTGCGCGACCCGCTCTCATATTTAGATTCTCTTCAAATACTTGTCGATTCCGTTTGCCATGCCTTTGGTCATTTTTTTCTGGTACGCCGCTGACTTGTTCATTTTCCTGTCTTCTTTTTTGTTGGAAAGGAAGCCCATTTCCATGATGGTCACTGGGACTTTGCTCCAATTGATGCCGGACATGGTGTCCGTGTACATCACGCCTCTGTTTTTCGCGCCAGTGGTTTTGCAAAATTCCGTGAGCACGCATTTGGAAAGGCTGCTGCATTTTTTGTAGATCTTTTTGCAGTATTTGTTGTTTTTTGTGGGAGAAATGGTCAATGCGCCGGAAACCCTGCTGCTTGCTGAGGAATTGGCGTGAATACGAATGAACACGTCCGCGCCCGCATTGTTGGCAAGTTCCGCACGCTGGGAATTACTCATGTTCACGTTGTGCTTTGTGCGGACCATTTTCACTTGATATCCTCTGGCTTTCAATTCTTTTTCCAGTTTTTTCGCCATTTTCAGAGTCAGCTTGTACTCTGGGATTCTAGTGTAATTGCCAGTGGCGCCGGATGCGACTTTGGCTTTTTTCTGCTTTGCGCCTGGGCCGATGGGCTCGGTTTTCGGGTTGCCCTTCTTTTGGTGGCCCGCGTCGATGACCACTAGATACCCGTTATCTTTGGACAAATAGCGGGTTTCCACATAATAGGTCTTTCCCTGATAAGCCACTTTGCTCCACCCATTCTGGGAAACGCCTGTGACCTGGAGCTTTCTGCTCTTTTTCACCTGGAGGTCCTTGTCAGCCGCTTTGTCCGCGGATTTGGAAAGCCAGATGGTTCGGTTGGCATAGCGGGTCTGCTCCACTGGCTGGAAAGCAGCGGCCTTTTCATGGGCATATGTCTTTTGCGGCTGGATCGCCAGCGTTATGGCCGCCGCTGCGATCAGCGCCAGAGCAGCCAGGATGACTGCTGTAAATTGAAGTTTTCGTTTATTTGGTACGTTCATGTTTTTCCTCGTTTTTTTGCTTGAAGCCAGGCGGCCAGGACTTTTTGCAGCATTGCGCTATGGCTGCGCCGCAGCTTGGTTTGATCAGCCAGAAAATAGTATGACAAAACGCTTTTTACCTTGCCTGGCAAAGAAACAAAATCAACTGTCCTATGTCTTTTCTCCGAGCTTTACTTTCTCCCTGGCCATTTTGCGATTGTCGTGATTTCCAATGCGTTTCCAGGCTGCTTTGTTACGGCTCTATGCTTGCTGAAACGCCAGGTCTTACTCTTCTAGGACTTTGATTGCATCACCAGCTTTGACTGTGCCTTCCCGCAGAACTTTGATGAAGATCCCTTCTCTCGGCATAACGCAGTCGCCGGCTAATTCTCGGATGGCGCATCCCTGATGACATTCTTTTCCGATCTGGGTCACTTCACCCAGAGCTTCCCCGATTTGCAGCTTGGTGCCCACAGGCAGGGTGAACAGTTCGATGCCTTCTGTCAAGATGTTTTCCGCAAAGTCGCCGCTTTTCAATTGAAAATCCAGGGCTTTCTGGACTTTTTCCACGCTTTCCGCCGCTAAAAGGCTGACTTGGCGGTGCCAGTTTCCCGCATGCGCGTCGCCCACAATGCCGTGGTCCACTTTCAGCAAAGCTTCTTCTACTGGATGCTTTTGCTCCCCTTTCTTTTCACTGATGCAAACTGCTTTTACTTTAGCCATGATGGTGGCCCTCCTTTTTATGAATTTCCGCGCAGTCGTGAGACTGGCCTCTTAATACATCGATCCCGTGGCGGATAGGCTTGATGACCGCATTGAGACATTCCCTCGCAGCCTTTTCACTGCCAGGCAGATTGACGATCAGGGTGCCGCCCCGCAGCCCCGCCTCTGCTCTGGACAGCATGCCCATTGGTGTGATTTTCATGCTTTCCGCGCGCATGGCTTCTGGGATGCCCCGCACTTCCCTGTCTGATACCGCATGAGTGGCTTCCGGGGTCACGTCTCGTTTGGAAAATCCTGTGCCGCCGGTGGTCACGACCAGGCACGCGTCCAGTTCGTCCGCACACTTGATCAGCTCTGCTTTTATGGTTTCAAAATCATCAGGGATGATGTTGGTATAAATCACTTCCCAGCCATTTTCCCGGAGTATTTCCTGCACTGCCGGACCGCTGGTATCTTTGCGCTGGCCTTTTGCGCCTTTGTCGCTCATGGTGATCACTGCTGCCGTATCGTTCATAATCGCTCCTTTCCAGGTGTTGGTTTTATTTTTCGCTTGGTGCTTCATTCTTCTTCAAACAAAGTCGGCTTCGCTGATTCTTTTTCAGTAGTGGACTTTGTTGATGTTTCCCGCATAACGAGAAATGTTTCTCAGCGGCTCCCCTGCAGGCTGCCGGAACCCTGACCAAGCCGCATGTCATGTCTGTGCCAGACCAATCACTGGCACAGGCCTTTTCAGCCTTGCTCTTTCCAGAAAAAGTCGCCGCTTTTTCCGCCGCTTTTGCTCACCAGATGGATCTGGTCGATAACCATGTCCTTTTGGATGGCTTTGCACATATCGTAAACCGTCAGAGCTGCTATGGAAACTGCTGTCAGGGCTTCCATTTCCACGCCAGTCACGCCGCTGCATTTGACTTCACTGCGGATCTCCACCGCCAGGTCCTCTTCATTGAGACGAAAGCGGATATCCGCGCCATTGATCATGATCGGGTGGCACATGGGAATCACTTCCGAGGTTTTCTTCGCGCCCATGATGCCTGCGATTTGGGCGGTGCCAAGGACATCGCCTTTTTTCAGCCCGCCGCTTTTGATCAGATCAAAGCATTCTTTGTTGACCAGCACTCGCCCTACGGCCACTGCGGTCCGCTTTGTCACGTCTTTGCCGCCCACGTCTACCATTTTGGCCCGGCCTTCTTCGTTGAAATGTGAAAACTCTCCCATTTTATCCTCCTATTTGGTTCATGTCCCGTCCGGCTTTGCTGGGGCTGTCCGCATTGAGTTCTTCTCGCTTTTGCGGCTTGTCCATGATGGCTGCGCCCAGGGTTTCTGCCATCTGATGCTGGGAAAGACCCTTTAGGGAAATTTCCTGATCAGAATGCAGGCAGGGTTTCAATTTTCCATCTGCCGTGAGCCGGATCTTGTTGCATCCCTGGCAAAAGTCGCAGCTGACAGGCCGGATCAGCCCCACTCTGCCTGCTGCGCCGGGGAGGGCGTAGAGTCTGGCCACGCCGTCTTCCCTGTTCAAGGATTCCAGCTCCGGCACTCGCTCCAGCACTGTGTCACAGCTGACAAAGCCTGCTTTGTCAAAGTCAATCCCCCCGCCGATGGGCATCAGTTCGATAAAGCGGACTTCGATGGGCTGGTCCTTTGTCAGGTCTGTGAAGGCTCTGATCTCGTCATCGTTGAAGCCGCCCATGAGCACGTTGTTGATTTTTAGGTTTTGGAACCCTGCTTCCTCTGCGGCCCGCAGGCCTGCCATTGCGTCTTCCAGTTCTCCCAGCCTGGTGATGTAACGGTACTTTTCCGGATCCAGCGTGTCCAGGCTGATGTTGAGGCGGGACACGCCTGCTGCTTTCAGGTCCTTGGCGAAACGGGGCAGCAGCGTGCCGTTGGTGGTCATGCATAGTTCTTCGATGCCTGGTATCTCCGCGATGGCGGCGCACAGCTTCACAATGCCCCGCTTTACAAGAGGCTCGCCGCCAGTGACGCGGATCTTGCGGATGCCCAGTGAGGCCGCCGCCTTGACTGCCATGATGGTTTCTTCTGCGGTCATCATGTCATCGTGGGCTCTTTTGGCAATGCCCTCCTCTGGCATGCAGTACCGGCACCGCAGGTTGCATAGCTCTGTCACGGAAACCCGCATATATGTGATATCTCGATTATAATTGTCTCTCATTGATGCTCCTCTGTTGTTGTGTTGTCTATGTATGTATGCATGGGCCATATGGCCGGATTTGGCGGCACAGATGGCTTTGGGTTTTGGTTTAAGTTCGGGGTTTGGCTTGAGTTTTGGGTTTGGCTTATAAATAATACACATATACGAAATCATTGTGATTTTTCGCTCCGTTAATTTTGCGATATTGTGCATAATCCAAATATTTTTGGTGATTATGCACAATAATTATGAAAAACTTGCAATTATTTTCTTTATTTTGTAATATTTACGGTCTATTTCTCTTGATTTGGTAGGACTTGTCCTAAAAATATCCCGAAATAGCATTTTTACTGTGCACAATTCGCAAAAAATCCCAGATTATACACAAAGCCTTGTTTCCAGCGTCCGTATTCCATTCTCGATTCACCATAGTGTGTACAAATCCGATCTTTTTTAGATTTTGTACACACCAATCATAAAAAAAATGTAATTTTCTTCATGATTATGTAATTTTAATGTCCAAATTTTGAAATTGCCAGTTGTTTTAGCTAAGAAAATCGCCAAATCAGGCAATATCGTGTGTACAAATTCCATAAATAGTTCCATTTGTACACACTGCATCAATCTGAAACACGCATTCTACCACGGCCTTCCAAAAATCCCGATATTAAGCCGTGATTCAATAGACGCTCCCCTACGGCAACGCCGCTTCCAATCCGGTGCGTCTATTATACCACGGATCCTCCTTTAAATACACGATCCTAAATCCGTGATTCAATAGACGCTCCCCTACGGCAACGCCGATTCCAATCCAATGCGTTCATTATACCACGGCCCGCGCCTGAAAAGGAAGGGGCTTCTTTTCTCAAACATATCTCAAACATAGAAAAGGATGAATTTCATCAGAAATTTTCCCGCTCGATTCTGGCGGCCATATACTTGATCTGCCACCCAGCCTACGTAACTGGCCATTTCCACATGTTCTTCCGCCGTAAGATCTTCCCTGCCAAAACGCATGCGGTACATCAGCCGCAGCATCTGTTCAAAGGAAAGGCCGCCGTCTTTATCATAGATCAACCCGAACTCCACCAAATGATCATAAGGATCCGCTGGCAGCGGATGTTTATCAAAGGCCATGAGTCTCCCCATGTGCCGGTACATAGCATACGCCTGCTGCTGCGAGAAGTCGGTGCCAAATGCGGCCAACCGCTTTTTCACCTGCCGGCGCCCCAGATATTCATAAAGGGCTGCAACCGCGAAAAGCGCCAGCAAGACAAGCCACCATAGACTGATCCTTTTTTCCTGCTGCTTCTTCTGGGCTTGCTGGTCCGACTGCTGCTCTTCCTCCGGATCCTGATCGCGATAAATCGCCTCACTGCCCGAGCTGTACCCAGTGCCTTCTGCTCCTTCACCCTGCAGCTGCTGCACCTGATAAAAGCCTGGCACCACTTCCACTGGGAACCAGCCCACCTCATCCACATAGACTTCCACCCAGCTATGAGCCTGAGAATCTCTGACTTCCACGGAAGCGCCTTGTTTCTCCGCATACTTTGACATTTCCTTTGGTGACAGATAATAGCCTTCCACATACCGAGCAGGTATGCCCGCCTGCCGGAACATCAGGGTCGCTGCCGTAGCAAAGTGCATGTCATTTCCTCTGCGATCCTCGTTGAGAAACTCGTACAGCTCGTCTTTTCCGTCAGATACAGCTTCCTTTTTCCCATCATAGGTGAACTCAGCGCTGAAATTCGCACGGATATAATTCAGGGTATACTCAATGGACGTGCCCTGACACCTGTCGATCCCCGTGGTCCCAAGGGCTGCCGCGTCTTTCTTAGAAACATGCAGATACGCCGCCTCCGCGTACCGATGATAAACGTCTTCCGCATCTGCATACGCGGCCCAGTCAGGATTTAGCTTCAAGGCCGCTACCCAGGCCGCCAGGCCCATTTCATCGTAATCCTGGAAACGAGGGACAAAGGTTTGGAAACTGTACTCCCTCTGCCCCCGCAGCCCCTTGGCAAAAGCGCCGTGATCCTTTTCATAATCCACCTGATCCGGTGCTGCGTCGCCCTCCAACGCAGCCTCGTAAGGCAGGTACAAATACTTGCTGCTGCCGTTCACATTGGCCGCCTTCACAGCCACAGCCTGGAGATCTCCAGACATTTGGTAAAGCCGCTGCTGCTGCGTCCAAGGGTAAAACCCCTTCCGCGCCAAAGCTTCCGTTGCCCTTGCCATGGCGTTGGCATGATCCTTGTCTGTGTCAGGCGACCATCTTCCTCTCTCAAAAGTGCCTCCCACAAAGCCCCGCAGATACATTGGCGCCGGCTGCTCCATTTCCAAAGTCAGCACTGTGTTTCCCGTGTATTCCAGAGGATGGGTCTTTGTCAGATCGCCCTGGCTGAGCGCATCGATTTTCTCGCCGCTCAAATTGTCGTAGCGCCAATGCTCCTGCAGCTCTATGGCCGCGGCCTTGGCCTCCTCCACGGATTCAGGCGGCTTGTAGTCATCGCCGGAAAAAATCACCACATATCCCAATAACGCTACTAAAGTGAAACTCAAAAACAAATAGGGCAGTGAAGAGTTCTTTTCATTTTGAATATAAATCGGCCGATTCTTTTTATGGCTCACCGGCCTTGCCACTGCGGAAAGCACGAAAAGTCCGGTCCAGCAAAGGAGCAGCAAAAGCAGCAGCCAGACAGATGGCGCTGCCTCCAGCCACAGTCCTGCTATGACTGGAAGTCCGGTAAAGATGAATCCCAGCAAAGGCTCCTTGTGATAAATACTGTGAACAATGGCCATGGAAGCCAGCAGTGTCACTGGGATCATGGCGACAAACGCGTCCCTGCTCCAATCCACGGTGTCTCCCACTGCGTGAAATGGCACAAGCCCCGCACCCAGCTGCTTGTTCAGCGCTTCGATCATAGCGTTCCCCATTACCAGGAAACCATTCCACACGTCCTTATGGGCAATGACGCAAAAAATGACCACCAGGATAAACACGCACAAAAATAGGAACCGCCCCAAAAACGGGTTCCAGCATAACATATAAAGACCCACTGGCAGGGCAGCGATCAGCACTGCGGTGACCACTGGATCCACTGGGTTGGAAAACATGGAAAAAAAGGTGTACCAACATCCCACGGACAGAGCGACAGCTAAAAGCAGCTCAAAAACCACCCTTCTTCCAGGGTGTCTGTTGTCTGCGTCTGTGATCTGCACCAGATCCGGCTCAGGTTGGATCTGTCTCTTCTTCATGATATCCATTTCCAACTCCTACTTCCTGTATCCTGCATTTCGCGGGCTCTAAGGCTGGTATCCGCGAAACTTTTACCAGCTCGCCTCTTCTCTCTTTCACTTGCGCTGGCATTGTCGCTATCATCTTCCATGTTCGGCCCAATTTCAAGCCTCATCCAAAGCGCTGGCTAAATCATGACCTCCGGCATGCCTTCCGCCGCCTGTTCTGCGGACATGGCCACCACCTCAATGGCCTGCTCCGCTGCCTGCCGCTGTTCTTCCTTTTCATAGATCAGCACGGTCCGCATGGTCTGGGAGACTTCAATCTCTGCGATCTTGTCAAGTTCTGGCTCTGAAGTGACGTAGAGCAAAATGCTCCGGCGATTGCGGTAAGCGCTGGCCGCGTAATAATCCAGGGCAATGCCGGTTTTTTCCGACGCATAAGAAGACAGCACCTGGGCCGCTGCCATGTGGAAATCCTCAAAGCTGTCCAGCTCTTTGGTGTGGAACAGATCTTCCCCTGCGTCATACCAGGCCAGGCTGTGGTTGATGCCGCTTGCCAAGAGTCCATGGGAAAGGGATAAATAGGCTTCCACCACTGCGTCTACCACGGCTTCCGGCCCTTTTGTCAGTTCCATGAGCAGGAATATGGAGTAATTCAACGGGCGACTGAATTCTCGGACCATGGTTCTGTCGATCTTTGTGGACAATTTCCAATGGATCCTCCGCACCTCATCGCCTGGCGCGTATTCCCGCAGCGCAAAGATCTCGCTCACATCCTGCCCTGGCCGATGCGGTGAATAACGGCTGCCATCGCCGCTGGTTTCCACAGAACGCGCCATGTGCACCGATACATCCTGCAGCCTGGGATACACGGTCACGGCTTGATCCGGCAAACTGGATTTTTGAAAGGCAAAAAGGCCGAAAGCATCGTACACTCTGATCTTTTTCGTGGAAACCACCAGAATTCCCACATTGCTGCCCTTGAAAGAAAGATGCGCGGTAACGGTCTTGCGGCCTCCTACTGTGGCGCTGATCTTTCGAGTCTTCACAGAACCTGTCATTTGATTTTCCAAATGGACCTGAAACAACAGCCGTGCCACTGGAAACACGCTGGAATTGGCGAATTGATAAGTAAATCCTACCTGATCCTTGTCCGCTGTCCCTGGCAGTTCCAAAGAAAGCTCCAGGCCTTTATGAGAAAAGAGCAGCAGCACCAACGAAAGCAGGGGCACCACCACGCAGAGGACCAGCAGGGTCAGGGTGTAGTATGTATTTGTAAATAAATACAGCACTGCCGCCACCAACAGCAGCAGTCCATAAAACACTCTGTTTTTCAGCATTATTTGCCCTTTCTCTCTAAAATGGCCGGTGGTTTGATTTCTTTCAACACCTGCTGCAGGACTTTTTCCTCTGTTTCTTTGCGGATTTTCGCTCTGGCTGTGAGAATCAGACGGTGGGCGCACACATCAATAAACACATCCTTCACATCCTGCGGGATGGCGTAATCTCTGCCGTCCATGAGCGCAGCGGCTTTTGCCATCTGCACCAGTGCCAGGACAGCTCGAGGGCTGACCCCTTGCTCCACGGCTTCCATGCTCCGGGTCTTTTCACAAAGAGACGCGGCGTATTCAATGATCTCGTCCGTCATCCGCACCATCTGCACCCCGCGCTTCATGGTTTTGATATGGGTCGCGCTGGCCAATGCCCGCACGGTTTCCAGCGGATCCCTTGACTGCCGCTGCTTGACGATGTTCACCTGGCTCTGCAGATCCGGATATCCAATGGAAAGACGCACCATGAACCGGTCCAGCTGGGAATCCGGCAGTTTCTGGGTGCCTGCGCTGCCCAGCGGGTTCTGGGTGGCGATGCACACGAAAGGCTCTGGAATTTTGTGAGTCACGCCGTCTACGGTCATGCCCCCCTCCTCCATGACTTCCAGGAGCGCTGCCTGTGTCTTTGCGGAGGTACGGTTGATCTCATCTGCCAGGAACAGGTTGCAGAGGGCCGCGCCTGGCTTGTAGTCCAGGCCGCCTGTTTCTTTGTTGTATACGGAAAATCCAACGATGTCACTGGCCATGGTGTCTGGCGTGAACTGGATCCTTCGATAATTCAAATTCAAGGCTTTGGAAAGCCCCAGGGCCAGGGTGGTTTTCCCCACGCCAGGAACGTCTTCCAATAGAATGTGGCCTCCGGCTAAAATGACCATGAGCACTTTTTTCAGAATTTCATCCTTGCCCACGATGACTTTTTTCAGTTCATTGATGATGAGCTGAGCGGCCCGCTGCATTTCCGCGGTTTTTTTGTCCTTTGCCGCTGGCTGTGACGGAGCAGCGGATTGAGGCTGAGCTGCTGGCTTTGCCGTGGTTTCTGGTTTTGCTGATGCTGGCTGCCTGCTCTCTTGCGGTGAGGACGCCGCTCCTGTTGATTGTACAAAATCAGCTGATGACTGGGCAGGTTTCGTGAGATCCGCTCCTTTTTTGGACAAGTCCACCTGTTTTGTCAGGTCCGGCTGGGTCTGTGAAAAATCCGTTGATTTCATGAGATCTGGCTGGGTCTGTGAAATCCCCGCTGTTTTTGTCAGATCCGGCCGCAGGGCTCCTGTCTGGTCCAATGTCGCTGCCGTGGATTTCGCGCCAGCGCCGGTGATCGCACTTTGGGAATTTGTCACCTCCATCCACTCCGACAGTCTGGAAGACTGCCGCTCTTTATTTTCTGCCTCTGTGCTCAGTATTTCCTGCGTCAAATAGGATGACGCGTCAGGCTGCTGCCAGCTGTCTGTCATATTTGTTTTTTCTATCTGCTTTTCCATCGCTTCCTCCTTTGATTCCTGTTAATGGAAACTCCTTCCTATGCTTTTCACACAGAAGATCTCTTTCATAATATTTTCTGAAAATTACCAAAGTCTAGCACAAAAAAACAATTCGTGAGAATGATTTTGCCATATCAAATTTCCACATGAGTGTCTTAGTTGTTCTTTAATAACCGCACCAGCATGGATGGATAAGGGATGTACCCATCTTGCTTGTTGTAGCACATAATGTCATAAGGCGGCTCATTTCCTTTTATCTCTGCCTTTTTACACTTCTTATTTGGCATGATGCGGCAAAAAAGCGAAAACATGTTCTTCACGTCTTTTCTTCTCCCACTCAGTGCTTTTAATTTTTTGCAAAGGTTTTTTATCTCAACATTATTCAACACCGGAAGCGTTTTGTCCGGCGCGCCGGCCACTCCAGCGAAGACAAAATCCCGATTCCTTATGTATTTCGCAGCCTGCGGATACAAAGCCTGCTGCTGCATATGCTGTATGGACTGGATGATCTGCTCTATGGCATGCTTTGCGTTCTTTTGATTTTGTGTCCCTTTTAATTCTATGATCCAGGTAATGTTTAACTCTGTGCTGGTATCCTTGACCGTATAGACCAAATTGTCGCAAACAGCGTTTCCTGGCGGCAGACCTGTGAGAAGGCCGCCGTCCACCTGCACCACTTCCACTGAATTTCCCGCATCAATCCTTACAGGGATAATAGCCTTGCTTTTATGTTCCGTGTCCCTGACCACATGATCCTGCCCCGCAGCCAAATCAACAATCCATGATTCTTTCTGTTTCTTGCTGTCTGTCATTTCCATGCCCTCACTCTTGATCCAGTTCAATATCATACAAAGCTGTATACAATTCGTTCACCTGGGATGACACGTCATCGATCAGGCTCGACATGATCTCCCGCTCTTCATCGTCTAACAAATTTACGCACTGCTTCTTTTCAGAACCATCGGGCTGCAGCAATTTATAAGCGGAAAGTTGGCCTTTTTTAATCATGTAGTTTTTATTGATCACCTTATGCACGGCCTTGGATTGTCCTTCTTCCGACAATGCTCCCGCATAATACAGATTATTGGCCACGGTCAGCATATAAGGACTATGAGTCGTGATCAGCACGCCGCTGTCCTGAAGATTCGCGAACAAGGCGATAAACTCCATGATCTTTTTTTGCAGTAACGGGTAAATATGGGCCTCTGGCTCCTCAATGATCAGAAAAGCGTTCTCTTGGCGCAGCAGGAGCACATACATGAAATTCAACAGCCATAAAATTTCCTGCTGGCCGGAAGAGGCGAAATTGATCGCGATCGGATGCTCTCCATCGCCTTCTATTTGTAAAAACTCTTTTCCACCGTTATAAAAGTATTCGCCTTTTTCAATCTTTACAATAAAATCCGCGATATTGTTCACATCAAAAGCCCTTTTTTCCATAGGGTAAAAGAGATGGGCTTTCTTCACGCCATTTTTAAAGTTGCCGCGCACATTATCGATCAGCATCATGAACATTTCCGTGATCAAGTCTAAATCACTGGCATTGTTCATGGTCGCGCGATTATTTGACATCACGGTCAACAGGCTGCGGCCCGCTGGTATATAATAGGTCTCTCTATCATCGCCAAAAATAGCGTTGACCTGGCTGCTGATCCATTCATGATTTCTTTTTCTTTCTTCACTGGCAAGCACAAGGCTGACTCTGGTGCGATCTTCGCCATCAGCATGCATTTCCCGCACTTTTTTCTGCAAATTTTTGAGGGAGCCCAATAATTTCTGCGAATACGTCACGCTGATGTATTGCTTGCTTTTTTCTCCCTGCTTGAGCTTCACTTGGATCCACAGACCATCCGCGTAATCATATTTCATATAAAAGTCAGGATTCAGATCCCAGCTATATCCAAACAGCTTGACGAACATGGTTTTGAGTTCCGCTTTTATGGCCTTGTCAAACCAGACATTTTCCTGCGGCAGATTCCGGTAGGAATTGGAGTCATAAATCTGGGTCAGATAGTCCGTGATCTTGGTCTTAATGGTCTTAAAGTAATATACGCTTTTGGCGATCGTGCTTTTCCCTGTGGCCTGTTCTCCGATCAAGAGATTGAACTTTTCGATTTCCATTTCAAAAGATTTGATCGGTCCATTATTCTTTATACATATTCTCTGCATCCCAACCACCTTATTTCTTTTTTACACCAGTTCCACCTCACCGGCTCGCTGGTAAGTATAGCCGCCAAGCTCGTCAAGGCGCTGGTGAAATTCTTCGCTGCCCAAAATTTCTAAGAACGCCTGGATATGCGGCAGCTGCAAATATTCCTGGGGGATGGCGAAGTCGTATTCTTCCGGGCCCACTGGGATGAAATCCAGGTCCATGGCTTTTGCCGCTGACAAGATTCCCATGCCCGCGTCCGCGCCATCGCTGCCCACGGCGGCCGCCACTGCCATGTGGGTGGCCGCTTCCCTGTCATATCCATTGATCTGCTCTGGATCAATGCCCAGCTGTTTGAGCTTATAGTCGAATAGCACTCTGGTTCCCGCGCCCCGCTGCCGATTCACGTATCGGCATTCCGGACGGGCCAGGTCCTGGATGCCTTGGATGCCCAGAGGGTTGCCTTTTTTCACTAATATGCCCTGTGTCCGGCCAACGCCTTTGATCAAAGCCATTTTTCCGGAGCCAAAGAGCCGCTTCATATAAGAAACATTATATGCGCCTGTTTCCTCGTCTAGAAGATGAATGGGCGCGAGATGGGCTTCCTTTCGTTTCAGGGCCATCAAACCGCCCATGCTTCCCACATGGGTGCTGGAAACGAACATGCCTTTGTGTCGGTCCGGCATCATGTCAGCGGCCACGTCCAGGATCAGGTCATGACTGCCAATGATCACCACAGTGTTTTCCACCTGTGACTTTTCTCTGTACAGTTCCACCTGGACCGGCTGGCCAGCTTCCACGCCTTCACTGTTCTGTTCGATGACGCAGAACCCGTCCGCCCGTACCAGGGACATGGCGGCTCCTGCGCCCCGAGCCAAAGGAGCGGCTACCATCTTGTCGCCTACCTTGCCTACTTTGACCCGCACGTATTCCTTGTGTTTCAGACTGGAAACCAGGCGCTTGGAGACATAGGCGGTCACTGTTTCCCTGCGCTTTGCCGGAGTCTGGCACATGAGGGAAAGCACTGGTTCCACAAAATTTTCAAATCCAATATATGCGGACACCGGATAACCTGGAAGGCCGATTACCGGCTTTCCTTTCACAATGGCAAGGATCACTGGCTTGCCCGGCTTGATGGCCACGCCGTGGACCAGCACTTCTCCCAGTTCCCGCAGCACATGGACGGTGTAGTCTTCTGTTCCTGCGCTGGAGCCGGCGTTGACGATGACCATGTCGAATGTTTCTACCGCTTCTGCGATGCTGTTTTTGATCTTTTCATAATCGTCGATGATGGGTGGAAAACGATGCGCAAGTCCGCCTGCTTCCATTACCATGTTTTCAAACATGCGGGAGTTGGACTCTATGATGCTGCCGTCCTCCGGCTCTTGCTCTGGTTCTATGATCTCCGTGCCTGTGGGAAAGATGGCTGCTTCCGGCCTTTTCACCACTTCGATTTCCGTGATCCCCGCAGAAAGCAGCACGCCCACATCAATGGGCCTGATCTTGTGGCTGCTGGGCAGAATCATCTCTCCAGCCACAATGTCTTCACCAATGGGCCGCACATGCTGCCAAGGCGCAGCGGAGGCGATAATCAGCACGCCTTCTTCTGTTTCCACCAGGTCTTCTGCCATGATCACCGCGTCATATGGCGGATGGATGGGATCTCCGGTGTCTACCACAACGTAGTCGGCTTCTTCCTTCAGCAGCACGGGTTCTGTTTCCGTGGCGTTTTTCGTCCGCTCTGAAATCACTGCGATCCCGTCCATGGCCGAAGCATTGAACAGGGGTGAGCAGTATTTCGCGTGAACTGCGTGACGAGTCACTCTGTTGAGGGATTTAGACACGGGAATGATCTCGTACTGAATGTTTATCACCCGCTGCAGAGCCGCCAGGTACAAGGCCGCGGCTTCATCCACAGGTTTTGTTTCTAAATAAAGATTTCTCTTTGCCATTTGGTATCCTTTCTATAACAGGGTCACTTTGACGATTTCGCCTGCTTTCAGTCCTTCTTTGTTGGTGTCGATCATGGTGTAGCCATGGGCTCTGGAAAGGGTGGTCATGAGGCCGGATTTTCCCAGGATGGGCACGGCTGTGTACCCGTCTTCTCCTTCCTGCAGCTCCACTAGCTGACAGGTGGCTCTCCCCGGTGCGCTGGCCACGTTGCTGGCAATGCGGGCCATGGTTCCACTGGGCGCTGGCTGGTGAGTCAGGGTCCTATGGAGCCAAACGGCCAGCAATTCAAAGACGATCATGGCCGCTGCCGGATGTCCCGGAAGTCCCATGAGAATGGTTTCAGATGCGTTGTCATATCCTAAGATCGTGGGTTTTCCCGGTTTCAGGGCGATGCCATGGGTGAAAACGCCTGGATTCCCCAGCTGGTCCAGCACTTCCGCGGTGTGGTCCTTTTCTCCCTGGGAACTTCCGCCTGACACTACTACCAGATCGCTGGTTTTCATAGCCTGGCGCACTGCGGTTTCCAGCAGGTCCCGCTGATCCCGCAGAACCCGCTTTTCCGCCACTTTAAATCCGTACTTTTGGCTCATGGCTTCCAGCACATAAGTGTTGATGTCTCTAATCTGTCCTGGCTCTGGCTTTTGCTCCGCGGGCACCAGCTCGTCTCCTGTGGAAATGATGGTGATAGTCCAAGGCTTGTACACAGGAACCGTGCGCATGCCTGCTGAGGACAGCACGCCTACTTCCTGTGGCCTGATCTTGGTGCCTTTTTTCAGAAACAGGGACTGCTCTTTGATGTCTTCGCCAATGCTGACCACGTTCCTGCCAGCGGAAACCGAGTCATACACTGCAATACTGCCCTGGTCAAAGTTTTCACAATACTCGATCATGACAACTGCGTCAGCGCCTTCCGGCACCATGCCGCCTGTGGGCACATAAACGCACTGGCCCGGCTGCACCATGCGCAGGGCAGGGGTTCCAATCCGCACATGCTCGATCACATCTAAAAAAACTGGGACGCTTTCTGTCACGCCGCTGGTGTCAGCCGCCCTAACCGCGTATCCGTCCACAGTGGACCGGCGAAAATGAGGGATGGGTTCCGGTGAAACCAGGTCTGCTGCCAGGATCCGCCCCAAAGCCTGCTCTAAATCTATGAATTCGATCTGCTGTTTCTTTTGACCCGCTGTCCCTTCTAAACGCTGACGGGCCTGCTGTATCGTATCTACTGTTAATAAATTCACGTTGTCTCCTCCCATACTTACTGTTAAGCATATCTCTTCCCTTTATTCCTGTCAACAAAAGTCTTTTTTTTCTTTGGATTTTTTTGTATCATATTAGATACGTGAAGCTGGCTTCGGGATTGGCCTGCTCCCTTACCGAAATTCAGCAATCCTACTGTAACTTTTTCTGAAATCCGGAAAAGTCGTCTGATTTTTTGCTGAATCCCAGAAACAGAGGATTTGCTGATCCCTGAGAAACAGAGGGCTGGTCAGGCCCTGCGACCCTGGAGGGGGGCGCAGCTTTGACATTTAGAAAACTTGGCCAGTCTCTGCGGCCCTGTACGGCTCTCATTTTCTGTGTCTGATTTTTTATGAAAGGATGGCGACTTTGACCATGAATCATGTATATATGTTGAGATGCGGCGATGGTTCTCTGTATACTGGCTGGACCAATGATCTGGAGAAGCGGCTGGCAGCCCACCGCAGCGGAACCGGCGCCAAGTACACCCGTGGAAGGGGGCCTGTGACCCTGGTTTATTCGGAAGATTTCCCTGATAAGTCCTCTGCCATGAAACGGGAGGCTGCCATAAAAAAGCTGAGCCGCCCGCAGAAAGAGGCGCTCATTGCGAAGCAGCAGGCGGGGAAGGGAACGCTTCGCAGAGACAGCGAACCATAGAAGGGCGTTGCTGAGAAAAAGGTCAGGCTAATTGCTTTCCCGCAGCCAGCGGCAGTTGGCCTTTACCTGCGGTTCTTTTATTGAAACCGCTTCACATCGTCTTTGAATTGGTTCCATGCGGCCGGATGGTCCACGTAGTATTTGGGACAGTCTTTTCCTGTAATGTCATAGTGACGGATCAAGTGATCTTCATCCAGATGAAATTCTCTGCAGAGCCATGCGGTCAGCTGAACTAGCGCATAGTAAGTCTGGTCATTGAATTTTCCGCTGCTGTCTGGATGGCACACTTCGATGGAAATGGTATCTGGATTTCGCCGGTTGGAGGCAGATGATTCTTCGTCCAGAGGCACGCACTGGATCACTTCTCCCTTTAGCCCTACCACAAAGTGAGCGCTGACTTTGGATTGACTGGACGCGAAGTAATTTCGGTTGGCTTTCGCGGAGCTGCCTGGATTGGCCACATAATGGATCACAATGTCGTTAACCCTGGTCATCTGATTCCCGGTTCGGGAATGGCCATCCACTGCAATAAAATTCTGCTGGATATAATCTGGATAATTCAAATTTTCCACGTCAACAGTGGCAAAGCAGGTGCGCAGCATTGCCAAGGCCAGCAGCAGGATCACCGCCAGCATGAGGAGTTTCAGGGTTTTCCGCTGTTTTCCCTTCTTTGTTTTATGGTACTTTGTCCTGGCACTGGCAGCAGACCTTTTACCTGTGGCGCCTGATCTATGGGCAGACGCCGAGCGGCTGGCCGCGCCGCTCCTGCCTCCGGCTCCAGGTCGACTGGCAGAACCGGCGCCAGCTCTTGACCTGCTGCTGGTTCCTGATCTGCCCGCAGTGTTTTTTTGCTGGGCAGCTCCGGCTCTGCTGCCTGTTTTGCTGCCGGACCTGCCTGTGGCTCCAACAATGATGGTGTCTGCCGTGGCTGTTGTCTGTGAAGTTGTCTTTGGATATGTTTGTTCGTATATTTCTTTGGTAATCATAGATTTATTCTACGATTTTCAACATTCTTTGACAAGCCCTGTGCCGTAATGTTAACTGGTTTTTAAGAAATCTTCATGATTCCTTTCCCATTTGTTTGCGTGTTCGTTAGATTCTTGCCGCTTTCACTGCTTTTTGCCTCCTAGCCTGCGTTTGGAGATTTGAGTCTTGGGGATTTCCAAACTTGGAATCTGACTTTCCCATATCCCAATTTAGATCAACAACTGGCAGGCTACCTGCTATCATGCCAGAATCCTCCAAACATCCGGCTATTTGGCGTAAGTTTTTTCCACATAAGGACTGGTGGCGGTTTTCAGCATGCCGCCGTAGCCCACCTTGAAGGCCAGCACGTCTCCTGGCTTGTACTGGGTGTCGGATTTGGAAACGTCCAGGATCATGTGGTCAGAGCTGGCACCCAGGATGTCGATTTTCGGGTCCAGGGGTTCCATGCTGCCGGGGTCCGTGTCCTGCTGTCCAATGGCGATAATGGCCCGTTTGATGATTCCCCGATCCTCGTAATACGGTTTTTGGCCAAAGGCATCCACGCCCACTTCTCCGATAGGCAGGGACGGCTTTTCTTTCAGCTCGATGATCTGCGCTTCCAAGATCAGCGCATCGTCCGTTGTGCCTGGAAGCTTTGCGCCGTATGCGGTGTCGTTTCCCAAGAGGAAGGCTTCTCCCAGACGCAGGTTGTTGATTTTTTCAGGCAGCTGGCCTTTGCCGATCAAATAGATGGAACTGGAATTTCCACCGGAAACCATCTGCAGTTTCACGCCAAATCTGCTCTCGATCTTTTCCGCCCAATCCGCAAGCTGGGACAAATTGTCATTTTTCGGGATGATGGCCCCGTAGCAAGTGAGGTTGACTGCGATGCCGTACAGCTCCAGGTTCTTGGCGTCGATAATCTGCTGGGCCGCCGCATAAATATCCGCTTCGTTTTTAAAGAAGATCCCTTCTCGCAGGTCTCCCAGATCGATCATCAGCACCACTTTGTGGGTGGTGTTTTGCTTTGCCGCTTCCGCGTCCAGCAACCGCAGGGTTTCCGGCTCGGAGTTAAAGCTGATGTCCGCGTATTTCACGACTTCTTCGATCTCGCAGGCCATTGGCAGGCGCAGGAGCAGCGTCTGTTTGCCCGCTTTTCTGGCTGCTTTTTCATAAGTTTTGATGTTCTTGATCCGGGAGTCGGCCAGAAAATCCACAGCCGGATGGTGGATGACCATTTTGGTCATTTCCGGGTCCGCGCATAGGCCCTTGGTGACGATCATCAGAGAGCAGCCGCCCTGGTCTTTTGTGATTTTCGCCACGCCGTTCAGGTTGTTTTTCAATTTATTGATATCAATGATCAATCTTGGATACATGATTTCCTCCTTAATCTCTCACTCTGTTGGGGCAGCTGACTCTGCCGCAGAGCTTGCAGTTGTGGTCGCAGTCAGGCATTTTCTTTTTTTCAGGAATGGGCAGGCCCAAGTCTTCCCGATAAGTGGTCATGTCGTAGCCCTGGGCTTCGCATTCTTCAATGTGTTTGATCAGTTCTTCCCGCTTCGCGTCTTTTTCTTTCAGTTCATCTTCTAGCTGGCGGAAGGCTGGGGATTGTTTTTTAGTCAGGGCTTCGGTGAGGCTTTCTTTTTTCTCTGGAAATTGGAAGGCCAAGCTCTTTTCCAGCAGTTTTTTCGCGCCTTCCCGGTGTTTCTTGGAAAGCACGCCCAGGGAGGCCATGATATAGTCGTTGTCAATGAGAATCTCCGCATGCTGTGTCGGGAACAATCTGGTTCCTGTTTCATCGTAGTCCGCGATCTTTTTCATGATCTCTTCCCTGTGCGGCAGCCTGGTGAGCGCGCCGCCGGTGCCTACGATGTATTTCACTTGGGTCAGGTCTTTGCCTTCGGCCACGGTGCTCCTGCCTGATGGTCCGTAAATGTAGCGAATCTGGCCGGCATGACGCTCCACGGCTTTCATGACAGCTTCTTCGGTGAGCATTTCCACCAGCTTGATTTCGTCTTCGGTCTTAGGGATGGCCACGTAAGTTTCCAGGGTTTTGTCCAGGTCAATGCCCTGCTTTTCGCACTGCTGCCGGAGCTGTTCTTCACCAATGGATTCGATGACTTTCATTCGGTTCACGTAAACCCCCAGGTCGCCTTCCACGGTTCGTTTTGCTTTTGGCTCGGGTGCGATCATGATGCGGGCCACTTGGTCGGATTCCGTGGCCACAGAGTGAAGGTCCGTGGTGGCGCCGCCTACGTCCAGCACAATCAAATCACCGATACAGTCGTGGAGCAGCTTCGTGCATTCCATGACAGCGCCAGGTGTAGGGATAATGGGGCCGTTGACCATGTCCCGCACGTGCTCCATGCCCGGCGCTCCGGTGATGTGCTCTTCAAAAGCGTCCTGAATGACTTTGCGGCATGGCTCCACGTTCAGGTCATCGATCTTTGGGTAGACGTTTTCCACGTTGTAAAGCTTTTGGCCGCTTTCTTCGTCAAAGATCAGCTTCATTTCTTCCTGGTTTTCGCAGTTTCCCGCATAAATGATGGGAACGCTGAGGCCCATGGCGCGGATCATTTCCGCGTTGTCAATGGCCGTGTCCCGCTCGCCATAGTCAACGCCGCCTGCAATAAGGATCAGGTTGGGGTTGATTTCTTTGATTTTAGCGATGTCTGTGCGCCGCAGTTTTCCGGCGGTCACATAGTGGATGATGCCGCCTGCGCCCAAGGCCGCTTCTTTCGCAGCTCTGGCGGTCATGTCGTAGACCAGTCCGTGGACAGTCATTTTCAGGCCGCCTGCCGCAGAGGACGTGGCCAGCATTTCATCGTATTCCAGGGAGTTGATCCCTTTTTTCTTGCACAAATCATCGATGGCACCCTGGAGGCCGATGCGCACGTCTCCTTCCAGAACCGAGGTGGGGGCTTGGCCTTGTGCCCAGAAAACCGGGTTCTCTGTGTCTATGTCTTTGAATGCATTTACCACTGTTGTCGTGGAGCCGATCTCGGCTACCAATACATCGATTTTCATATTTGTCTCCTTTTGATTGTTGTTTTTGGCGGGTCGGCGGGCGATGCCAGGCCAGCGGAGCCGGGCGAGGGTTGGCTGGCTGGCGGGCCGCTTTGGGGCTTTTGGAGCCGGCAGCTTGGGGCCTGCTGGGGTTGGCGGGCGGGCCGCTTTTTGCTGGGCAGCCGAAGCTCGGCAGCTAGGGCCTGGGACTTGCTATTGAGCCCAGGACTCTGGGGGGCAGCTTCCCGCCTTTGAGATGCTGCCGGCTAGGGCTCCCGGAGTTTCTCATCACAGCAGTTTGAGTTTGATTTCCGCGTCAATGATCCGAGCATCAATGTTTCCCTGCTCGTTGTCATATGTGAGGATCAGGTTTTTCCAAGGCACGATGCCTGCCTTTTCGTACATCTTTAGTTTCCATTTGTGATGGCGCATATATGCTGGATCGTTGACCATGCCGCAGTGCTCCCAGTACATCAGGCCGCTGGCTTCGGCAGGGTGCCCGCTGTGGTTGAGATCAGTTTGGGCGGGCGAGTCGGCCGGGCTAATCAGGTCAGCTGACAGATGCCCGCTGAGGGAATCGTCTGCTGACTTCGCTCGATAAGAGCCATCCTTCTCGCTGCTGTGATTACTGCTGCCATAGGTGTCGCCAGTGCTGCGGAGGATGATGAAGTCCGGGCTGAGGGTCTGATTTTCAATATAAATCAGCTCATCATAATGATAAGGGATTCCGTAAGCATCCAGTTCATCGGCAATGATCACTTCGGATTTTGAGCGAACCTTCAAGCCCCGTGCGGTGATGTGGATCTTCGCCTCCTGCCGGTAAGCGTTTTGCTGGTACTCTGCGTCTGCCCATTGTTGTTTGACTCGCAGGTCAGGCAGGAAGGCCTCTGGCGGCAGTTCCTCGTAGGCCTTGGGAAGCGATTTGATGATATTGTCCGGTGTGGGGGCTTTGTGAGCTGCCAGCAATTTCTCTAAAGCTGGGATGTTTTTCTCCAGCAGCTTTAGGGATTGCTGCAGGTACTTTTTTCGGGCCAGGGCATGGAGCAGGGGTTGGTTTTGGGTGATGCCGCGGCGGACTTGTTTAGTCCCATCGTCAGAGCCTTCAGACCAAAACTGCATATAATACTTTTTTCCATTTTCTATTCTCGCCAATAATTTCCCTGGTGGCAATTTCCGCAGTTCACGCCGCTGTGCCTTTTGTAATTTTTTATATTCGGCAAGCAAGTAAGCCAAATATTGATCTGCCTGATTCATTTCATACCCCCCTATTGTGCATAAATTTTGTTTTTATGTTCAAAATGCACAAAGAAAAGCAAAAAATACGGAAATTCCCCATAAGATCTCTTTAATTTTCGCATTTTTTCTATGAATTCTTGCATTTCCACCTGTTTTTTGGTGATTTTTTGAAATTCAGAGCTTTAATTTCGCCTATCCTTGTGCATAAACTCTATATTTTAACTCATTATGCACAATGGACGCTTATTTGTCAATGTGATTTCAAAAATTTCCCATGAAACTCCGCTGCCTCGCAGCGGCACCGCACGAACACAAGGACCCTGTAGGGGAAATACCAATCCCGCCGCCGCCAATGCCGCGAAAGGCGGCTCCTCACAAGCCAAAGGATGCCCGGAGGGCCGGCACTTACAACGGGCCAGCAGCAAAGGCTCCCAGAGGGCCATAATCTGCAGCGCTGGATACCCTGCGGGCCATAATCCGGGAATATCGCCAGCGATATTCCCTACATCATAAATAGGGAAAGGGCAGGTATCCCTACCTGCCCCTCCATTTATTGCTGAATATGAGAGATTTCACGCATCGAATACTCGTAATGCGCATGTAGCTTACGCCGGATGGTCGGGTTCGCACCGTTGATAACCGGAAACATGGAACGCTGGCGATGCGTGTACAGCTTGTGCCGCCTTACGCTTCACAAGCCGCCGTCCATAAATCTGACACCGCCTTCTCATGCCTCACAAAGCTCGGTCCATAAACGAGCCGCCGTCCATAAACCGGCAAAGCCTTTACCTTTACAGGTCGCCTCTTCTCCTCATGGCTTCTTCAGCCAGGAAGGTGGCTACATCGATGCCGTGGGAGTCTCTTCCGAAACCTTCATCGATTCCCGTGTTTCTCGCTTCTTCCGGTACCACCTGGGTTCCGCCTGCTGCGATGATCACTTTATCGCGAATACCCTTTTCGATTGCCAGCTCATTGATCCGCTTCATGTTCTTGTAGTGAACATTGTCGTGGGAGATGATGGTGGAAGCCAGGATTGCGTCCGCGTTCAGCTCTACTGCTGCGTCAACCAGCTTTTCCACTGGTACGGAGGTTCCCAGGTATTCTACCTTGATGCCCCATTTTTCAATGCCGCCGTGCTTAATGTTGATGATCTCCCGCAGTCCAACGGAGTGTTCGTCTTCGCCCACTGTACCGCAGACAACCTTCATCGGATGATCGCTAAATTCTTTGTACAGCGTGTCATCGTCCAGATGATGCGGTTCAGGCGGGATCTCCAGATTGTTCGGATCCACGTCAAAGGCTACTTTGCCCTTCATTTCAATGCGAGTGCCTTCTGCTTCCTGCAGCACTTCCTTGCTGATGACTTCTGGATCTTCCAGGCCCAGCTTTTTGCCGATTTCCAGAGCCGTGGCTTCCGCTGCCCGAACGTGAGTCGGAATGCACATGGTGATCATGATGGTTCCGTCCGCGCACCATTCCATTTCTGGCTTGATGGCTTCGCCGTCCAGGTATTTCTTTACCTTGTCAAAGCGCAGGTCTACGCAGTCTTCTTCGTCCAGCTCGTCGATATAAACGATCTTGTCTCTGTCTTCGAAGGTGCAGCCGCCGATGAGCGCCGCTGGATCAGCAGGGTCGCCGCCGTACTGTTCCACATTGTTGTAGCCGAAGTGCGCAGTTACTGGTGCCATGTAGTCATCTTCTCTTTCAAAGATGTAGCCATAGCCTACGCCGCCTTCGATCTGACGCGCGATACCATCGCCGTTTCTTTCCGGATACTCTGCGGAATCCACGAAGAAGCCTTCCTGCACAGCCTGGAAATAACCGCCGACTTCCAGGATTTCTTCCATGAACAGGCATGCCCGTTCTTTGATTTCACGAGCCTTTTCTCTCAGAGGCCCGTCCTCTTTCAGCTCTACCATCTCCATCAGTCCGTCCAGGCCCAGGAGTGTCTGCTTTGCGTTGTCGCAGGCTTCGATATTGTAAATGTGCCAAGGCACGTTCCTGCCCTCGTCCGGCGTGATGGTGGACTGGATGTCCGCTCTGGTCAGCTTGGAAATCAGCATGTTGAGAACGTGAGTCACAGTGGCTTCTCTTGCGGAGGAGCAGATATACTTGGTGTTCTGCTGCGCTCTCATCTTGTACCTGTCGCAGATGTCACGAAGGGCTACCGCATAAGGCAGGTCCATGTAAACGCTTGGCGCAGGCGTAGCTGTCGGCGGAACGGTGGACAAGCTGATGTTTTCTGGCTTGATCCCTACCTTTTCTGAGAACAGCGCATTGATGGCGTGCTGAACGATCAGCTCCGGCATTACTTTCCACGCTTCTCTGGCCGTGGCGTTGGCGTTGTGCGCGCCATCGATCTGCAGGATGTCCGCCCATGCCAGGATCTTTTTGGATTCGCAGGCGTCTACGAAAGAACGCACGCAGTTGATGTCTCTGTACAGCACGTTGTACTGTGGGTCCTGATGCGCGCCGTTGATGCCTTCTTCGGCGAACATAACGGCTACGTCCGGGCCCGCTACGCCGGAAACGTAGGAATGATAGTTGATCGGACGGCCAACTTCATCCTCGATGATGTCCAGCGCTTTTCTCTGGGCTCTTACCTGTTTTCTCGTGATTGGAACGCCGCCGATCCCCTGTGGCGTACCTTCCATCAGGCCATCGATGTGGGATTGTCCCATGTGACGGATGACCATGATATGGTCCGCGCCGTGCCAGGCAGCCATTCTCATTCTTCTGATATCGTCTTCAAAGCGGCCGGAAGCGATTTCTGTGGTGATCACTGGATCCGGCTGCGGATCGATGTTTCCAAAATATTTTGCAGGAGGCAGTCCGACTCCGTTTTTCAAAGGTTCGGAGCAATCCTTGTACTGGAAAGGCCCCATTTCCAAATCGTCAACGTGCTTTCTCCAGGTCCAGCCCCTTCTTCTTGGCTCGTATTTGTCCAGATCCTTCATGATCTCCCGAACATCAAGCTTTTCATTCGGTTCTAATTTGAAGTCTGCCATTCTTATTTGCCTCCTTTCTTAAACAATGCGACGGCTTCATCCCAGCCTTCGCCCTTTGCCAGCATTTCGCCCGCTTCCCTGATGGAAACGCCCTTTTCCTTGGATACCTTGTAAACCACATGGCCCGCGCCGTGTCCCATCAAGCCTCTGTCCATGCAGCCTTCCACAATTTTCTGCGTATCCAGGGAGGAAATGCCCATTCGCAGGAGTACCGCCCGTTCTACAGACGGAGTCGTATTCTTTCTGCCCAGCTCCAGCAGCGGATCAACCACCTGAGCGGTCAGTTCCCAGAAACGATCATACAGTTCCTGGTCGCTGAGATCCGCGATGTGCTTTCTGCGCTGTGCGAAATCGTCTTGTCTTTTCATCCTTTTCATCCTTTCTCGCTTTGAAATTCGGCCCGCCGAAACGGGCCGGCCACGTTCTCAATCTCTAAATCATTTTTACAGAGCTTATAAAGTTGCCTTTACTTCTTCTACGGCTTTCTTTACCCACTCTACGTCTTTTCTCGTTTCTTCAGCCAGATATTCGTAATCCGCTTCTGTTGGTTCCATGGTGTATTTTCTCAGATTGCCCTTGATCAGGGATTTTTTCTGACGGTCCAGATCCATGTCCTTGACTTTGATCAGGGATGGATGTTCTGGAATGATGACGCTCTTTCCAGGGACTTCATCTTTTGGATCGCCAAAGCGCACTTCGATGCCGTTTTCTCTCGCAAAGGAAAGCTGCGGCTGCAGGTGTTTTCCAGCGCCTGTGTATTCTGTTTCCTGAACCACGATCATTTGATCCTGATCCATTTCCTGTGCCAGCGCGAAGGCCGCAGCCAGCGAGGTGTTTCCAGCAGGTCCTTTTTCCAGTCCTTCCAGAGTGGCCAGGCATTCTGTGATGTAGAACACATCGCCCTGGGTGATGGTCACGTAACGGTCCATGTATCTCAGCGGTCTTGCCGCGGATCTTGGAACATCGGAGTGGTCTGGATCCACTGCGTAAGGCACGCCGAAACCAGTATGCCCCGTTGTGCAGGATTTCAGATTGAAGGCTTTGTCAGAAGCCATGTGCAGACCGGAAAGGTCGATGGACGCGCCGATCACCTTTGTGTCCCCAGCGCCTGCTTTGATCAGGCCTCTGGCAGTACCGGTCAGGTTGCCGCCGCCTGCGTTGGTGCAAACTACCACATCCGGATCCTTGCCGTATTTTTCACGGAACTGCATGGAGATCTCGTAGCCCAGAGTTTCCACGCCAGCGATGCCAAACGGCGTGTACAGGGAAGCATTGAAGTATCCGGTCTCTTCCAGCAGAAGGATGAATTTGTAGAACAGTTCTGGTCCTACTGTGAGCTGAACCACTTCTGCGCCTAGAGCTTCGCACTTTCTCGCCTTTTCTACGATCTCAGGCTGTCCAATGCCCTTGGAGTCATAGCATTCCTGTACGATGATGCATTTCAGTCCAGCAATAGCAGCCTGGGAAGCCACGGCCGCGCCATAGTTTCCAGAGGTGGCCGCGATTACGCCTTTGTAACCCAGCTTTTTCGCATGGTAGATGGCGTTGGCTGCTCTTCTTGCTTTGAAGCTGCCCGATGGGTTGGAGGCTTCGTCTTTGATAAAGATCCTTGCGCCTTTTCCTTCCGGCGCGCAGGCCCGTGCCAGAGCTGTCAGGTTTTTCAGTTCCAGGATCGGTGTGTTTCCTACGTTGACGCCGTACTGGATCTTCTGCATCTCTTCCAGGGTGTAGCCGGTTTCCCGCATCATTCTTTCGTAATCAAAAGCCATGGAGCCAGACTCGAACTGGGAATAGTCGATGGAAAGAGCCGCGTTCATGACCTCGTTTTTTCTGCTCATTACGCTATCATAATCCTGAGGCAGTTTCGCCATTATTTTTCACCTCCAAATACGATTTCTCTAACCTGCTTGTCGATCTGCTGCAATTCTGGGATACAAGTTCCAAAATCATGGGTATAGTAAGGATTCACTTCGATCAAAGTGCCTGTTTCGTGTCTGCCGTTGACAGATTCGATTTCCACTTCATCGCCGATTTCGGCATCTGCCAGCAGAAAGCCTTTTGTCCACATTTCAAGGGGTACTTTCTGGGTGTCTTCCGGCAGCTTTCCTGTCCGCTCTTCGGCTTTGAGGATCACTTTATGGATTCTTACCCATTCGCCTTTTTTTGCCATTTTCTTTCTCCTTATTCATGTTAGTCAGAGACACTTCCGGAGGGCCGGAGGTGTCTCGTGTTAGTTGCTATATGTGTTGATCTCACTTTACAATTTTCTTATCCGGGTTGATTCTGTCTCTTACGTCACCCATCAGTGCTCTTGGGATCGGCAGGGTGATCATGGTGTGGAGTCCTGGTTCAGCGTTGATGACCTGTGGGATCATGTTGGCGCACATTGCGATGGTTCCCAGTCCGCCTTCCACTTCTGGGCTGTTGACCATGTTTACGCTCGGTGTTCCCTTGATGATTACGTAGTCGCCAGTCTGGATGCCAACCTGTTCCGGTTCGATCTGCTGCGGATGTTCCATTCTTACTTCCATGCCGTTGCTGAGCGTAGCGTCCGCTGTCATGGAAACGCCTGCGCAGGAGCCTGCCGCCGCGAAGCCGTAAGGAGATTTTCTGTCAACATCTGTTGTGATCGGTTCCATGTCCTGAGCGAACTTGTCAACCTTCAGTCCCAGACCTTCTGCCATCATGCCAACGGATTCCGCAAAGCCAACGTGTCCAGCCATGCTGCCGTCTGCTTTTCTCTTCTTGAATTCGTCCACGGAAATGCCGATGCCCTGTTCTTCCATAACTGCTGGTCCGAACGGTGACAAGGAGTTCACTCTCTTGGAGAGGATGTGTTCAACGTCTGTCATGCAGCCAGTCATTACCAGTACCAGCAAGTCCATGATATGGCCAGGGTTGATGCCTGTTCCTAAAATGGAAACGCCGTTTTCTTTTGCGATCTTATCCAGCTGGTCTGCCAGATCAGGATTCTGGGCATGTGGATAAGCCATTTCTTCTGCGGAAGTGATGCAGTTGAGACCCTGTTCCAGGATGAACTTCATTCTTGGGAACGCGTTCTTTGTGAAAGAGTCTGTGCAGAGGATGACGATGTCAGCAGCACCCGGCTTGATCACATCTTCTGGAGCCTGGATGATCACGTCTTCTCTGTCACCCTTTTCTGTCTTGATATAATCATACATGGAAGTGCCGATCTTCTTTGCTCTGCCGGCAACGCCTACGATGTCAACGCCTTTCTTTGTAAGAAGCATATCTGCGATACCGCCGCCCATTGCACCAAGTCCCCAAATAATTACTTTTACATTTTCCATTTTTTCTTCTCCTTTTCATCTCATTAACGATTCGGCTCTTTGCCGCCTATAACTGATTCTCTATTGATGCCCATATATAGAGCAAATCTTGTGCCAAGTTCGGGAATTTTTTCATTCATCCCTGAATAGCCTTGATTTTACTAGTGTTACACGATTTTGCCTTTGTTATTTATGTTTACGGAAATTTGCGGAAATTTTTATTTTATGCAAATATTTTTGCTATTTTTATGCAATTTTTTTTGCACATTTTGCTATTTTCCTACGAAAACACCACCCTCTGCCGTAACGCCGATGACCTTCTCACCCATGGCTCTCAGGACCTTGACATGCTCCACCTGTTCCTTGTGAAATTTTTCTCCCGGGCATAGATACGGAATCCCTGGAGGGTATGGAATCACTGAACTTGCGCAGATCCTGCCTTCTGCTTCCGCAAGGGGAACCAGACAGCGTTCTTTTGGGATGGGATACAGCTCCGCGGCCCTGTTTTGCCCTTTGCCTTCTGCTGACAGCGCCTTCTTTTCTGGTCTGTGGCGCAAATATTCTTGCACTTCTGGCTTTTCAGAAATTTCTGTCAGTCCGTCAAGCAATCGGTCCATGTGTTCACGGGTGTTTCCGATGCCTGTCATGCACATGACCAGGTCTCCAGTGAAGAGTTCTATGAAGACCCCATGGTCTCTCATCAGCTGCTGTTCCACCTCTCCTCCGGGGACTCCCAGGCTGAAATTCAGCTTGCTCCAATCCAGGCCAGGAAATTTGGTCATGATTTTCAGCCCTTTGATCTCTGCTGCCTTCTGGTAAAAATGATTGAGGTTCGCACCCCATTCTGTGATCAGTTCTTTGCCCCGTTCTTTCAAAATAGCGGCGTTGATATCCAGCGAGGTCATCAGGATGTAGGATGGGCTGGTGCTTTGGATGGCCTGGAGCTTGTCTTCCAGCAAAAATTTGTCCACTCGGTCAGTGGCCCTGTTGAGCACCGCGCTCTGAGTCAGGGAAGCCAATGTTTTGTGAGTGCTGTTGATCACTAGGTCCGCTCCCGCTTCTTCCGCGCACAGCGGCATGTCATCAAACCCATGGGCATTGAAAAACTTTAGATGCGCGCCATGGGCCTGGTCCACGATCAGGATTCTGCCCCGCTTGTGGACTTCTTCCGCAATGGCTCTGATGTCCGAGCAGATGCCGTAATAATTAGGACTTGGCAGGATGACCGCCTCCGCATCCTGATTTTCATCTAACAGACGGGCGATCTCCGCTGCTGGCACTGGCCCTGATATGCCGTATTCCTGATTTTCTTCTGGGTAAGCGTATACTGGCTGCGCATCGCCCAAGGTCAGGGCATTGAACACAGATTTGTGACAGTTCCTGGCCATGACCAGCTTGCCGCCTTTTCTCACGGAAGCCAGGATGGAAGCGATGATCCCGCCGCTGGTGCCGTTGACCAGCAGATAAGAGTTTTCCACTTGATACAGGTCTCTGTAATGCTCCTGGATCTCCTCCAGCACGCCTTCGGTCTGGAACAGGTTGTCAGCGCCAGGGATCTCCGTCACATCATAGTCAAAAAAGCCCTTCATGAAATCGCCGTATCCCAATCTCTGATAAAATCCAGCGCCTTTATGCCCTGGCATATGAAAAGAGGCCGGATCTTTGGCAGCATGCTGCCGCAAAAACTCATACAATGGCGTGGTTCCAGTCGTCATGTTTTATCATCTCCTTGATTTTAGTGTACCGCTTGCCTGGCGCCCATGGCTGCTGGCGCTCCCTGCCCTGCGGCATGCTAGCCCTGGAATCCTGTGATGCCAATGGCCCTGATCGGCGCGCCGTCAGAATTTTTGTATTTCATGGGCAGGGCGCAGAAAAAGAACAAATCATCTCCTGCCTGATCCAGGTTCTTTAAATTTTCCATGACAACGATCTCCGTGTCAGCGAACAGCTGCCGGTGGATGGTCAGATATTCGTCGGGAATGGGATCAATGCCAATAGTGTCCAGGCCAACACCTTTTTTCTTGCTGTCGATCAGGTACTGGGCCACCGCCTTGTCAATGCAAGGATAATCACCGTAATACGCGTCCGTGCCCCATTTATCTGCCCAGCCCATGCGGAACAGCAGGAAGTCCGCTTTGTCGGCCTTTTCCCGATCAATGCGGTCCATGCCCACCCGATCGCCTTCTTTTAGGTCCGAGCAGTCCACCACCAGGGCTTTTCCCACAAACTGTTGAATCTCCATGTCATCCAACGTGGTTCTGTGTCCAAACAAATGGGCCGGCGGGTCCATATGGGTTCCTGTGTGAGAGTACATGGTCATGAGGGTCTCTTTGAACCCGTCCTTTTCATAAGTATTGGCTGCCTGCAGCTTTGGTCCTTCTGTGCCCGGATACACGGGCATGTCTTCTGAAATCGTATGCGTAAAATCGATCACTTTCATATCTTGTGTCCTCCTCTCGTCCTTTCTCATGAACTCCATCCAATATAGTCTTTTATCTTTTCCGGGTCAACCGTTCCTGATAAGGCGTCTTCCAGCGCCTGGTCCAAAATCGCCGCTGCCTGATCCACGTCTTGTTTTGTGATGGTCAAAGGCGGCGTGAATTCCAGCACATTGGAATGGATCCCCGTGTCGTAAAACAATAATCCCAATTCATAGGCCCGATAAACCACCAGCGCCGCGAGATGGTCGGCTGGTTCCCTGGTTTCCCGATCTTTCACCAGCTCCGCGCCCAGCACCAGACCCTGGCCCCGCACCTGGCCGATGACAGAATGTTTTTCAGCCAGCTGCTCCAGTTTTTCTAAAAAGTAAGCGCCTGTTTCCGCGGCATTTTCCATGAGTCCTTCGTCCTGAATGATCCTGATGGTTTCCAGGGACGCAGCGCAGGCCACTGGATTTCCAGCCGTAGTGAACAGATGGGCCCCGACTGCTGAATCCATCAGCTCTTTTCGGCCCACCACCGCGCTGAGAGGCTGACCAGAGGCCATGGGCTTTGCCATGATCACCGCGTCTGGGACAATGCCCGCCTTTTCAAAACCGAACATGCGGCCTGTCCTTCCGAATCCGATCTTTACTTCATCTACGATCAACAGGAGGTCTTTCTCCTGACAAACACGCTGGAGCGCTTTTAAAAAACCATCCGGAGGCACCACATCGCCTCCATCGCACTGGACGGCTTCCACCACTATGGCCGCCACTTGATCGGAAGAACAGACCGCGTTCAAGATGTATTCCTCTATGTATCGGGCGCAGAACAGGCCGCAGGTCTCCGGCTCTTTTTCAAACGCGCACCGATAGCAGTAAGGGTATGGGAGCTTCGTCACGTTGCCTCCGCCTATGAACCTGCTCTGGGCAGGGTGCCCGGACATGGCGTAGGAACCCATGGTCTGGCCGTGGTAAGATCCTACGAATGTGAGGATGCGGGGCTTCCCAGTGGCTTCCGGGACGATCTTAGCGATGAACTCATTGGCATCTGAACCCGAATGCCCGTACCAAACCTTTTTTTCAAAATCACCTGGCACCAGTTCTTTCAGCTGTTCCGCCAGATGGACGCTCACTTCGCTGGACACGGAGATGGTGCTGGCAAAAGACAATTCCTTCATTTGCCCGGCGACCGCCTCCAGGATCCGTGGATGGCCATAGCCAGTGTTGGCCACGCCCCACCCTGCGCTAAAATCCAGGTATTCCTTTCCATCCGCGTCCCAGAACCTAGCGCCTTTGGCGGACTTTACCGCCAGAGGATAAAATCTCAGTTTCATCACATCGCTGAGACACGCTGTGTCCCGCTCCAATAATTCCTTACTGCGTTTCATATCATTATTCCTTTCTCATAGGACCATGCTTTAATCTGTGATGATCCCCTGCTTGATCTTCCTCTTGATGGAACAGAAGTACCAGAGCAGGAAGATGCCGCCCCAAACTGCCACGCCCGCGAACTGTACCCAATCATAGAAGGACAGGTACAGGACATACGCGCATCCCGCGAAAGCGATGATCGGCAGCAGTGGATACAATGGCTGCTTCCAGCCCACTTCGGTCCGAATTCTGTCTTTTCCCATTTCCTTGCGGAACATGCACGCCGCTACTACCGCCAGTCCCCAGGAAAGGATCCATGCGATGGTCGCCTGGTTGCAAAGCAAGGTGTACAGTCCAGTCGGGTCCGTGTATCCCAGGATGATGAACACGATGCCCACAGCCCAGATACAGATGATGCCCTTAACCGGAGTCTTTGTCTTCGGGTTGATCTCCGCGAAGAATTTCGGCAGATAATGTTTCGTTGCCATGGAGTAAAAGATTCTGGACGGCGTATAAATGGTTCCCATGATCAGACAGGTCGCCGCTGCCAGCCATGCCGCCACGTTGAGGATGGTGCCGCCCACTGCGCCAAAGAGCACTTCCGCTGCCTGTGTGAATGGAGAAACGTCCATGGACACCTGATCCCACGGAACAACGCCCACTACGATGAGCATGTCAAAGGTGTACATGGCCAGGAAGGTGATGCTGGACCAAACCAAGGCTTTTCCCAGGTTGATGGGATTTTTGCACTCTGATCCGGAAGTAGCGATGCACACGGCTCCCATATAGGCGAAAGTCCCCATAGGGATGGTGGCCGTGAATCCCGAGAATCCGTTTGGCATCCAAGGCGTGTAATTGCCTGTGTCAACACCCTTGATGGCTCCGATGATGCCAAAGAGCACCATGATGGCAACCAGCAGGATGACGAAAAACAGTTGTCCTTTTCCGGCGATGGCGCTCCCCAGAATGTTCATGATCGCGAAGATGGTGAACAGGATGATCGCAAATAAAATGGTCCCAAATTCCAAGTCAATCCCTGGGAACCAGTAGCAGGTGAACCGCCCCAACGCAATGCTGATGGAGCCGCCCAGCACGACCCATCCAACGGAAAAGGTCATGCCGGAAAAGAGGCCGCAGCCTTTTCCTAAGAATTTTTCCACCCATACGGACATGGCGCCCGCATCAGGCATTCCTACGGCGATTTCTCCCAGAGAAATCATGATGCACATCTGAATCAGGCCGGCGAAGAGAAATCCCCATACTGCGCTGGGACCGCCTGTGGCAATGCCTTCGCCCAGCAGGAGGAAGATCCCGTCACCCACCACCGCGCCTACGCCAATGGCCCAGATCTGCCAAAATCCCATGTTACGTTTCATGGGCACGTCTTTTAATTTTACTTCGCTCATGAGATGCCTCCTTATAAGTATTTTTCAATGGTTTCAATGGTTTCGTCCGTGCTCATGACCTCACAGTAAATGCTGTTCATGATTTTCAGCTCCGCATTGTGCAGCTCCATGGAGCCCGCGGCACAGCAGTCTTCCACGCAGATGACTTTGAATCCATCATCCGCCAGACCCCGCACTGTGGAAGCAACGCACTGATCCGTCACAATGCCTGTGACCACGACGGTTTCTATGCCCATGAACCGGAGGAGCGTCAGGTAGTTGGTTCCCGTGGTCACGCTGTCGGTGGTTTTGTTCACAATGATTTCGTTGTCAAGAGGCGCCAGCTCATCGATCATTTGCGCCGCAAAGCCGTTCACTGGCATCAGCATGTTATTCCAGCCCTCTGATTTCTGTACTGGAGACCGGTCTTCCCCGTCTTCCCGCAGGCAGGCGATCCGACCAAAAGTCACCGCCATTTCATGATCTCTAAAAAATTTTAATAATTTCGCGTTGTTGGGGATCACGATGTCATCCAGCCTGTCGTGAAATGGGACCCAGCGTTCCCACTCGCCGTTTTCTTTGAATTCCAGCGCTTCACCGAAATCTCTCAGCACGAATTCGTTCTGCATGTCAACGATGAGCAGCGCTGTTTTCTTTGGATCCAGCACCACTTCCGGCAGTTCTCCGGCTGTTTCGTAATAAAAGGATCTGAATTGTTCTCTTGTTTCCATTTTCACACCTCCTCTTGTGTGTCATTGTTCGTTCTGCTCTGCCGCTGTCTCTTCTGGTCCAGCTCTTCCTGGGCTTTCATGCCCATGACAAAGCATTTTAGGTTCTCTAAAATCGTTTCGTTTTCAATTGCCAGGATCTCTTGTTTTAGATTTTCCTGTGCTGCAAGCAACATTTTCTCCTCCTTTCTATTGCTTATAGCAATATCATATAGTGACTGAAGCAATTTGTCAATACAATTTTGAATTGTGTCACAATCCTTCATTGACAGCATGAAGCTCTCTTTGCTATTATTTTGATTGTACAGAAAATATCTCTGTCGGTATTTTTGGAACACCAACAAAGTCTATCTTTGACACACCATTGGCAAAACCGACTTTGTGATCATGCGGGAAGCATTGCTCTCGATCTATTTTCAATATTTTCGGGATAGCGGCAAAGTCTGCTCTTCAGAAACCATTGGCAAAGCTGGCTTTGTTTTATCCGCGACTACAGTTAAAGGAGACTCCCTTATGTTACAAGACAGGTTAAAGAACCTGCTGGCTGAACTGGATATTTCCCAGCGGCAGTTCGCTATGAAAATTGGTCTGGATCCCGGCTATTTTTCACGCATCATACGGGGAAAGCAGGAACCCACGGAACGGCTCTTTCTATTGATCGAAGGCGTGTTCCATGTGAATAGAAAGTGGCTGGAAAGCGGCGAAGGCCCTGTGTTTCGGGATTCCGGCCTTTCTAAAACGCGAAAAGACGTTTTGGAGCTGATCGGGGATCTGGACGAGGAACAGCTGAAAGCGGTCCTGGCTTTTCTCCAGTATTTGCGCCAGGCTTAGGGCAAGGGTGCGAGACAGATCGCTCTTTACCGTACCGCAGGGCTAGACTGGGCGAAGCTTTGCCCTGGACTGGAGAAAGCTCAATTCAGGCCTTGTTTCTAGGCGCGAATCGCCCTTTGCCATGCCGCGGCATATCTCCTCGCAGCGTACGTCCGGAAAGAGATCGCCCTCGGGCTCGCTTTGGCCTGCCGGCTTTTTTGTATTGTGAATACATATTATCATATCGCTTTCGTATTGTAAATACGGTTTCTGTATTTTTGATACGAGAAATTTTCGACATTTTGACATGGAGGTGACGCAAGATGAGCAGCATGGGTTCTCGTTTAAAAGAAGCGCGGAAACTGCGCCATTTGTCCCAGGAGGCTCTGGCCGAAAAAATCGGCACATCCCGGGGCGTGATCACGAACATTGAGCATAATAAAGTCCAGGAACCGCAGGCCATGGTGGTGAACGCCATCTGCCACGCATTGGAAATCCGCCCCCAGTGGCTGTTAGAGGGCCAAGAACCTATAGAAATAGAAAAGGAGCCGCTGCCGCTAAAAGGCGGAGGGTCGGAGAGCGAGCCCGAAAAATCGGAGCTCACCGAGGAGATCAACGCTTGGGTACAGGGCCTGCCGACCAATGACCAGCTGTATATCTTGGAAACTATCAAGGCTTATGTGGCCCATCGGAATCGATGATGGACGGAAAATAGGAAGAGCTGGAATTTAGAGACTTTGAATGCTTTATCAAGTCAAGGATGAGGAAAGTTTTCCCGCTCTGTACAGAATGGCAGGGAGGATTCAGCGGTTTTACCACCAAATAGAAAAAATATTTGATTTGGTGGTAAAAGTTCACATAACCGCCATTATTTCGAGAGGGAATTGGCTGGTTTTCATTTTATATCTGTAAATATTTGCAATTATTTTACTTTAATATCTAATTTTTTTTACTTTTGTACGCTTGATTTTACCACCAAATCCAAAAATAATCCTGTTTGGTGGTAAAACATCCCTTGCGCATATGCTTTATAAGCTATACGCAGGGATTTTCTTTATGGAAAAAGCAATTGGGCATCTGTTTTGAAGCAGGGTTTCTCTCTCGTTTAAGTTTCGCTTAGGTTTTTCCCCCCCTCACAAATCAAACTTCTTCAGCTTGTGCTGCAGGGTCTGACGCTTGATGCCCAGCTGTTTGGCGGCTCGGGAAACATTGCCGTCATGCTCGGCCATAGCAGCCCGCAGAATCTGTTCCTCACATCTATGCAGGTATTCATCCAGGGATTCTTCGGACGGATCGTAACTCACGTCTCGGCTTTTTTCCCGATAGGCTTCCTGCACGCGAATCTGATTTTCCGTCAGCACATGCTCTTTGTCAGCCAGGGAAACAGCTGACATGATGATGTTTTCCAGTTCGCGGATGTTCCCAGGATACGTATGATTTTTCAGCTTTTTCAATGCCCCATCGGAAATCATCCACACTTCTTTGCCATACTTTTTATTGTGTTTTTCCAGAAAATTGTCAACTAAGAGCGGGATGTCGTCCAGCCGTTCCCGCAGAGGTGGAATCACGATATTGACAATGCTCAGCCTGTAATATAGATCTTTTCGCAGCGCGCCCTTTTCCACCAGGGCTTCTGGAGATTCGTTGACCGTGGCGATGATCCGCACATCAATGGGGATGTCCCGATTTCCGCCTACCCTGCGTATGTAATCTTCCTGCAGGACTCGCAGCAGCTTGCTCTGCAGTTCGTAAGGCATGGCGCTGATCTCGTCCAGCAGCAGGGTTCCGCCATTTGCTTGTTCAAACAGACCTGCCCGATCCACGGCTCCGGTGAAGCCGCCTTTCTCCGTGCCAAAGAGGATCCCTTCCAGCAGGCTTTCCGGCAGGGCCGCGCAGTTTTGGGCAAGAAATGGCTTGTCATGGCGCTCTCCGGCAAAATGGATGCTCTGGGCGAACAGCTCTTTCCCAGTTCCGGTTTCTCCATAAATAAACACCGAGGCATTGGTTCGGGCCGCCCGCTTAGCCAGATCCACCACTTCTTTGAATCTGCGGTTTTCCCCGATCAGGTTATGAAAGCTGTACCGTTTGATCTCCAGCTTTTTTGTCTTTTGAGGGGCAATGGTTTCTTTGCGCAGCTTGAGGATGGTGTCGCTCATGGATTTGATCTCTGTGATGTCCTTGCTGATCTCAATGGCCGCGATGACCTCTCCGTCCACTTCCACGGGTACAGTGGAATTCAAGGCAGTGATCTCTTTTCCATATTTATTTAAATACGTCTGCTGTTTGTTAATGATGGCTTTGTTTTTATGCAAAGCTTGATACAGCGTGCTTTCGCTGTCCGGTATATAGGAAAACACTTCCCGAAAGGATTTGCCCAGGACTTCCTCCCGATTGGTCTTTTCCAGGTTGGCCATGCTTTCATTGTAAATAATGCTTTTTCCGTTGGCTTCCACCACATGGATCGCTTCGTCCACCAGATTGCTCAGATCCTGCAGCAGCCGCTGATATTCTTTTGCTTTCATTGGTCCACCTCGCTTTCCTGATATTTTATCACAAAAAAAGAATAGGCGCAAATATATTGGCACCTATTCTCGTGAATTCTGTTTTGAGCCTATTTCGGTCTGCCTCAACGATACGGCAGGCTGCTTTTTCCATACGGCAAATCCGTTATTTAGATATATACGATGTCCACGTTTGGCGAATTAGTAGCGTAAACGATGGTCGCATAGCAAAGATCGAATTCCACAATGTCCCCTACTTTGTAATCGTGTTCACAGTCCTCCACATCCAGTATGGTATGATCGCTGGAAGCTCCCAGGACCTTGATGTCCTTGTCCCTTGGAATGAGCAGATCCGGAAAGGCGTAGTCCACTTTCCCTAGTGCCAGCAGCGCCCGTTTGCGCACGCCCCGATCCTCGTATTCCGGCCTGTTGCCAAAGGCATCGAACATGATCTCGCCCTGTGGATAGGATGGTTTTTCCCTGGCTTCGATGACTTCTGCCTGCAAGGTGAAAACGTCCCGATTCATATCGCTCATGTCATAGTTCCACAGATCCTGGAGATCCTTTGCCAGAATGATTCCCTCGCCTATACGCAGCAGATTGATCCTGCGGGGCATGTTGTGTTCCAGCACTCTTGGATAAGAAGTGGTGGCCCCTCCTGATATGAATTCCAGTTCCCTGCCGATCCTCTCTTCGATCATTTCTGCGCATTCCACCAGATGATTCAGTTTTTCCGGCGTCGCGGCAATCGCGCCGTAACATCCTAAGTTCGTGCCGATCCCTGCCAGCTCCAGGTTGTACAAATCGTTTTCCACAGCTAGTGCCGCTTCCAGCATTTCTCCCAGATCCCAAAACCCTTCTCGCAGATCGCCCAGATCCATCATGAGAATGACCTTGTGTTTCTTGTCATGCCTGCCGGCCTGGTGATTGAGAGCCTTTAGGACTTTCATGTCGCTGTTCAAACTGATTTCTGCCAGCTGCACCACGTCCGCCGCTTCGCTGAGCATTGGAACCCGAATCAGCATGAAGTCAGCCTGCACACCGAACTCCCTGGCTGCTTTCAGCTGTTCCAGCCGAGAAGAGGCGATGAACTTGCATCCAGCCAGAGCCATTTGGTTCGCGCATTCTGGAAGTCCGCTGCAGCCTTTGATGACGCCTGCCACTTCAATCCCTTGATCCTGGCATTTCAGCAGCACCCGATCCACGTTTTGTCTCAGTTTTTTCAAATCTACTACCAGTTTTGGATATTTATTTTTGTACATGATTATTTTTCCTCCCTATTGCCCGCTGCGTAGCGGATGATTTTTTTTGCTGTGTTCTTTTCAAACTCTTCCTTGCGGATGATCAATTTTTTTATTCTCTTGAAGGACGGCGCATCCTCATTGAGCTTGTCCACGTCTTCCCATACCAGCTTTTTTACAGCTTCCTTGTCAGGCTCGCTGCCCAGGCGGTTTTCCAGTTCCTCCTGGTCCAGCCTCACGGAGGCTACGATGAGCGTGTCCTCCCCATCATCGCTGTCCTGTCCAAAGACAAAGGATTCCTCCACATAAGGGATGTTGCTCAGGCCATATTCCAGCTCTTCTGGATAAACATTTTTGCCGTTTTTTGTGATGATCACGTTCTTTTTTCGCCCTGTGATGTAGGCGTAGCCGGCAGTGTCCATGTAGCCCAAGTCTCCGGTGTGGAACCATCCGTCCTGGATGACGTCTGCCGTGGCTTCCGGCATATTGTAATATCCCAGCATGATGTTGTCTCCCTTGAGGCAGATCTCACCGATCCCTTCCTCATTAGGCTCGTAAATCTTCATCTCACATGCTGGAAAGGCGATGCCAATGGAAGCTGCCTTTGGCGCGGTGTCCGGATTCAAAGCTCCCAGCGGCGCGCATTCCGTGAGCCCATATCCCTGAACCGCCTGAATGCCAAAGTCTTGGAGACCTTCTAAGATTTCCGGATTGATGGCCGCGCCTCCGCAGATCATCATCCGCATCTTCCCGCCAAACACAGCTCGAATGTCTTTGAGAAACAGGCCGCCCAAGTCAATGCCGATTTTTTTCGTCTTGCGATTCAATTTGATCAGAAATCTCAGCAGCCTTTCTTTGCCCTGCTTGCGCGCGTTTTTCCAGATCTTTTTGTATATGCTCTCGAAAATCAGCGGCACGCCCAAGAACATGGTAGGCTTCACTTCCTCCAGGTTTTTCGTGATATATTTCAGGCCTTCGCAATAAGCGATGGCCGCGCCTTTGTACAGGGGCATCAGAAAGCCGCAGGTGCATTCATACGTATGGTGGACCGGCAGTACGGAAAAAAAGATGTCCCAGTCATGGACCACTAGCACAGTGGGCGCAACCATGAGGTTGGAAGCAATATTCCAGTGGGAGAGCATGACTCCCTTGGAAACTCCCGTGGTGCCGGAGGTAAATAGCAGCACTGCCATTTCGTCTTTGTTGATCTGCGCGTCCAGAAAATGGCGGTCGCCTTCCCGCATCAAATCAATGCCCTTGCGAACCAGGGGATTCCAGGCAATGGTCTCTTCTGGATTCCAGATAATCGCCTCTTCGGTCCCGCCTTCCGCGTCAATGTCAATGAGCAGTTCCAGCTTCGTGTCCCCGCTTTCCTTGATGCGCTGGAAGGTTTCCCGAAAGCGTCCGGAAAAAATCACGCAGCTCACCTCTGCCTGAATCAGCAAGTGTTTTAATTCTACTGGCCCCAGTTCTTTATCTAAAGGCACCGCGACGCCAGTCCCGCAGACCACGGCCAAGTAAGAAACCGCCCACTGGCTGCTGTTGTCACCGATGATCCCGATGCGTTTTCCCTTCATGCCCGCGTCAATGAGGGCAGTTCCCAGTCCATTGACCATGTTGAGCATTTCCTGGTAAGTGATCTTTTCATACTCACCGCCTTTTTGGAATTTCTGGTAAAAGGCGATATTTTTACTGTATTTTCGGGTGCTGGTTTCGATCATGTGCTTTAAGTCAGTGATCGGCCGGCTATCTTTGTATTTTACCGCAGGGTTAGTGCTGGCCTTGATTTGTGACACAATGGCTTCCGCGGCATTGGTGTCCCTTGCTTTCATCGCAAGGTATTCTCCCTCATTCAGCATTTCATCCCTCCTATGCTTCCTTTATGCTTCTTTCGGCGGCTGTCCATGCCGTTTGATTTTCCTAGTGGTAGTCTTTTCAAATTCTTCCTGACGGAGTTTAAAGCGCTTGACTCGCTTGTACAGCGGCATTTGCTCGTTGGCCTCGTCTATGACTGTCTTCATGAAGCGCCTGGTTTCTTCTTCTCCAGCCTCACCCAGCCTTTCCTTTAAAGCCTCAAAATCCGGAAAGATTTCCGCTCGAATAATGGTGTCTCCGCTCTTTTCATCTAGCGTCCCATAAACAATGACTTCTTCCACGTATTTGCTCTGCTGCAAGTAATACTCTACTTCTTCTGGGAAAACATTTTTGCCGTTTTTAGTGACAATGACGTTTTTCTTTCTGCCGCAGATATAAAGGAACCCTTCGCTGTCAAATCTTCCGTAGTCGCCTGTGTACAGCCATCCGTCTTTCAAAACTTCCGCCGTGGCTTCTGGATTGTCATAATATCCGATCATGACAGATGGACCCCTGCATATGATCTCGCCAATGCCGTCTTTGTCCTGGTCGATGATCTTCACTTCTGTGCCGGGCATTGGTTTGCCCACGGAATCCGCTTTGCTGTAATAGTCCCGATTCACTGCGATGATAGGCGCGTTTTCCGTCATGCCGTATCCCTGTATCATCGGCAGGCCCATGGCTTCGTAATCCCGTACCACGTCTGGATTGATGGCCGCACCGCCTGCGATGAACAGCGCCATGTTGTCCCCAATGCTCTGGTGGATCTGGGCAAAGATTTTTTTCACGGTCTTTGGTTTGTTGTATAATTTCAGCTTGCGGGACAGGGCTACCATTTTTCGCATGACCGGAGCTTTTCCTGAATTTTCTGCTTGTTTCCAAATCCTTTTGTGCATGGTTTCAAAGACCAACGGCACGCCCAGCATAACGGTGGCCCTGCTCTCTTTCATGTTTTTCTGGATATGTTTCAGCCCTTCACAGATGGCGATGCACATGCCTTGATAGCAACCTGTGAAAATATGGCAAGTCATTTCATAAGAATGGTGCATGGGCAGGACGGAAAGCCCGATGCCTGGCTGCCGGATGTTTACGTATTTTGACATGTTATAGACATTGGCAGTGATATTTTTGTGAGAAAGCATTACGCCTTTTGCCAAACCTGTGGTGCCGGAGGTGAATAAGAGTGTACACATGGCTTCCCTGTCGATCTCCGCGTCAAGGAAACGTCTGTCGCCTTGCTCCATGAGCGCAGCTCCCTCCTCCAACAGTTTATCAAAAGAAAGGACGTTTTCCTGATGCTCTTTTGCTGTCATATTGATTCGGTAGCGGACACCCTCCACTTCTGTTAACGCGGTTTCCACGGTGTCTTCCAATTTCTGCGAATAAATGATCGCGCTCACATTCGCCCTTTTCATCAGATTGGCGATCTCCTTTGGCGGCAGCTCCCGATCCAGCGGCACGACCACACCAGTGCCATTGGTGATCCCCAAATAGGATACGACCCAGCGATAGCTGTTCTCACCGATCACCGCGACCTTCTCTCCTTTCAGTCCCAGATCCATCAGGCGAGTGCCTAACGCGTCCACATTGTGTTTCATTTCCTTGTATAAAATGGGGCGGTATTCTCCCCCTGGAACATCCTTTACTAAATATGCGCGGCGATTGGCAAAAAGCTCCGCGCTGGTGTTGAGCATGTCTTTTAAATCATTGATATATCGAAATTCATAGAAAACGTCTTTGTATTTTTTGCTGTTCAAAGCTACCGTCCCCCTTTTTATGTTTTTGAATTGTGTTTGATATTCTATTTTATCACTTTATGAGACTCTGCGCAATTGGCAATCTGAATCTGATTTTTCGGAAATCACACAAGCGGGAGTTGTTTCCTGCATGAGAAAAAGAGCACCATGAGCGCTGGTCCTAACCAGTGTTCATGGTGCTCTTTCGGTTTGTTTAAAATTATTCTACTGCGCAAACGTTAGCAGCTCTTGTTTTGCCCCGTTGTACGTCGTCTTCGATGTCAAAGGTGACTTTCTGGCCTTCTTTTAATGATTTGAATCCGTCAGCAACGATCGCAGAGAAGTGTACAAATAAATCTTCTCCTCCGTCATCGTTTGTAATAAAGCCAAATCCTTTGTCGTCATTAAACCATTTTACTGTACCTGTATGCATGTCACAGTACCTCCTGTCTTTTAATTTTACTATACGGATTCAGATGTAAAAAAATGTGGTTTTTAAAAGTATCCTTTGGTCGGAACTTTTAAAAACCACATCGCTTAATATCCGTTCTCCATTTAATACATGTTTAGTATACCATGCATTTATCAAGCTTGTCAAACGAAAATTGCCATTTTTGTAACAATCCTTATTTCTTTATTTTTGTGTTATTTTCCACTATTTCCAAGACAGGGTGTAGTAGCCGGAATGTTTCTTGTTGGCATTATAGACCTTAATATAGTAGGTGCCTTTTTTGATCTTTCCGCTGGTATACAATGAATATCTATATCCATTGTAAGAAATAGATGCTGTCTTAGCTGAGACCGCTTTACCCTTTGAATTGTAAATTTTCGCCTCTATCTTTCCATTCGTACCGCCTTTAAGCGTTAAGCTTTTAATTTTACTATCTTTTTTCAACTTAAATTTATACCAATCGGTTTGCTTACTGCCTGCCGTGATCGTACCTTTTACAGTCTTATTTTTCTTTAAGCTCACAGCTTTAGCTCTCTTCGTTCCGCTCTTTTCCTTGATTTTGGTATAATTCACTTGGAATGTATAATTACCCTTGCTGTTATAATCCGAATCCACTTTAATCCAATACGTTCCTTTTTTTACGCCAAATGTTGCGTATTTTGCGTAGACAGAGTTGGATAACGCTTTTTTCTTGCTATTGCATAAGGTAACTTTGTCATATTCATCTGCTGCATTAACAACACTTAAATAACCTGTATTTTTCGCATTAAATTTAAAATAATTAGCTTGTGCGCTTTTTTGGCCAACCAAAACCTTTTGCTTATTGGATATAGTTTTATCACCACCATTGATATATCCTGCTTCTACAGTAATACCTGCATAGCCTGCGAAATTCTTATAGGTAGAATGCACGCCCAAATAATAGGTCCCTGCCGCAGGAACTTGAATGATGGTAGTCTTTGACGCTGTATCAGTAGGGCTTGAATAGCTGTCAGTATCCACTTTGTTTCTTAATGCGCTATCTTTGTATAGCCCAAAATAAGCACCAGTTACACTATCCAGCATAGCTCTTCCTCTCATAATAAGTACGCCTTTAGCTGGTAGATTAATGGCTTTTGCATACCCTGGGTAATCTCCTACCTTGTCATCCGCAGTATAGATGACTTCTCCATCAACTATACCATTTCCAAATCTGTCAAAGTCAGATTCATTAGAGATTTCAAACCACGTCAAGTTTTTTCTCTCAAGAGCTGTTTTTATTTGTGCAGCCCTATCTCCAATCTTAGCTGGCTGTACTGCTGCCGCGTTCTTCACAGATGCCGCTGTGCCGCCTACGGCCTGTCCTTCTTCTGTGCCTGCGAACGCCACGCTGGCTGATGTAAATACTAGTGTGGCGATCAACAGAATTGACAATAATTTACTCATTCCTCGTTTCATCTTCTCACCTCTTATTTTTCGTATTTTCTTTGCTTCTTTATGAAACACGTTTGTGAGTCCTATTATACTACAGGTTTCTTGAATTTTCACTACTTTTTGTTTTTTCTTTCATATTTATATCATTGACCTTCATACTTCATTGCTCAGTTGAAACAAGGTATGCGCCAAAAGATCCGTTCCCGGGAGTTTGACACCAGAAGGATGGGAAAAAACGCAGAAAGCATTGAAATCGCTT
>CAJTYS010000002.1:0-117136 GCA_910583765.1 uncultured Eubacteriales bacterium
TTCCACCTACTTTAGTAGGTGGTAGTTTAAGCTTGGCATATACGCCGGGCGTGGCGCGGCCTTGCCTGGAAATTGCCGAAAAAAGTGAAGCCGTGTACAAATATACGGCAAAGTGGAACACAGTGGCCATTGTCACAGATGGTTCGGCAGCCTTGGGCCTGGGAAACATTGGAGGCATGGCAGCGCTGCCTATTATGGAAGGCAAAGCCATTTTATTCAAACGCTTTGCGGGAATAGATGCTGTTCCCATCTGCCTTGATACGCAGGATCCAGATGAAATCGTGGAAACCATCAAAAACATAGCACCATCATTTGGCGGGATCAACCTAGAGGACATTGCCGCCCCAAGGTGCTTTCAAATCGAAGAAAAATTGCAAAAAGCGGTAAACGTTCCAGTGTTTCACGATGATCAGCATGGAACCGCCATCGTTGTTCTGGCAGCAGCCATCAATGGAGCAAAGCTGCTAGAAAAACGATTGGAAGGCATGAAGGTTGTTATCAATGGAGGAGGCGCGGCAGGAATAGCGATCATGCGGATGCTTAAAGTATTTGGAGTGCGGGACATTCTTGTATGTGACAGCAAAGGGATTATCAGCAGTAATAGAGACGACTTGACGAGTGCCAAGCAGGAAATTGGCAACATCACAAATCCTGAGAAAATCCAGGGCACGCTGTGGGAAGCTGTGGCAGACAGAGATTTGTTCATCGGCGTTTCAAAATCAAACATGCTGACGGAAGATATGGTCAAAAATATGGCAAGGGATCCAATCATCTTTGCCATGGCGAATCCTGAACCGGAAATCATGCCCGAACTGGCTAAGCGGGCAGGCGCGAAAATCATAGGCACAGGACGTTCGGATTTTCCGAACCAAATCAACAATCTTCTAGCGTTTCCCGGAGTGTTTCGCGGAGCGCTGGACGCACGGGCCGAAAGAGTGACCATGAAAATGAAGATCGCCGCGGCCAAAGCCATCGCAGAGAAAGTGACTGGAAAGGCGATCAATATGACAGATCAGGAAATCGCCGATGTGCTGAACCCATGGAACAACATTCAAAGCAAGCAGACATCAGGCAGCCCAAACGAAGCACACGTAAGAGCGATGCTGGAGGAACTAAAACAAAAAATAGGTGGGCAGCGCACATGGCTTGAAGGTAAAAAGCAGCAGGTGGAAAAAGCTTATGCTATTCTAGATGAAGAAACGGCGGCATTATAAGGAGGAAGGACATGACAGTTGCATCTAAAATTGCGGATTTTATATGGAATGTGAATTACGCTGACATTCCAAACAACGTGAAAGACCTGGCAAAACGGGCCCTGGTGGATTATGTGGCGGCGACCAGTATCGGTGCGAACGCTAGCGGAGCGGAAATCATAAAAAGGTATGTCGCTGAAAAGCCCCAAAATGACGAGTGTAAAACCATTCGGGTCAATGGCTACTTCACCATGGAAGACGCGGCTTTGATGAACGGTTATTGTCTGTAACATGGGAGTAAAACCCTCGCCTTCAGGCGAAGCCTTTAGGTCAACCTGCTGGGGATAGAACAGGAGCAGGGGGAATACTAATCACGAGGTGATTAGTATGACGGAATATAGAAGGTCAGCGCATTGCGTGTACGACATCAAATATCACATGGTGTGGATCACGAAATATCGAAAGGCCGTGCTGACCGGACAGATCGCGAGACGAGCGAGGGAAGTGATCAGGGGAGTGTGCGAAGCCAACGACGTGGAAATTCTGGCGGGGCACGTGTCAAAAGACCACGTCCACCTGTTGGTTTCGGTGCCGCCGCATCTGTCAGCGAGCAAACTGGCGCGATACGTCAAAGGGGCGACGTCAAGGAAGCTGTTGATGGAACATAAAGAGTTGAACCAGCAATTTTGGGGAAGGCATCTATGGGCGAGGGGGTATTTCGTGGCGAGCAGCGGGAACGTGACGGACGAGGTCATCGCGGAACACATTCGGAACCAAGACATGGAAGCGGCGAAGGAAGACAATTTTGAGATCAGCAAACATTAGGCGGCTTTAGCCGCGGAAAGAACCCACCGACTTCCAGTCGGTGGTGGTTCAGTTTGCGCATTTGCTGGATTATGATGATGCTGGACTCACAGGCCACCCGTCTGCGGTTTTAATGTCAACATGCTTCGCAGTGGGAGAAACATTGGCCATCAGCGGCGAAGATCTGATGACCGCATATATCCTGGGCTACGAAGTTTCCTTGAAAATCGCAGATGCGCTGATGCCAGAGCTTACAGGCCGAGGCTGGCATGGAAGAATTAATAGAAGAAAATCAGCTTTATTATCAAGATGTGAAAAAGATCCTGGTGGGCGTTCCAAAATTCACATTGATCAATCTGATTCATCCAGAACCTAAAAATCCCACGGAAGCAAGGTTTTCCATGCATTATGCTTTGGCCTCCGTGCTGGTGACTGGCAGATTCGATGTAAGTTCTTTTCATAGCAAAGCGCTGAATGATGAAGAGGTCAGAAACATGATGAAGCGAATAGAAATGAAGGAGGGCGAAGATTTTAAGGAAACACCGTATATAGACAACGAGCCGGCGGTTATTGATTTATATACGTACGATGGGCATTATTATCATAAACGGATAGATTTTGCCAAAGGCACCACGGTCAATCCGTTTACAGAAGAAGAGTTGGCGGAAAAGTTTTTTGCCTGCCTTGGAGGGGAAACGGAAAAGAATAAAAAGGTGTTAGAAAATCTTAGAAATATAGAGCAGATCCCCGATGTAAGGTTTTTTCTGGGCATGGCACTGTGAAAGCGATGAGGGATAAACCAAAAAGGTGATGAAAAGATCGATTTGACAACCACCCCTGCTCCTGAGTATAATAGCAAAAGCAACCAACAAAATCAGGAGAAATGAAAATGAGCGAAAATCAATCAAATCAGAATGCGCCAAAGCAATCTCAGTCCGTCAGACTGGCGAAGATGGGAATGCTGGTGGCCATATCCATTGTACTGGTATACTTTATCCACATCCCCATGTTCACGGCCTTTTACGAATACGATCCTGCGGACATCCCTATCCTCATGGGAACCTTTGCCTTCGGACCTTGGGCCGGACTGCTGCTGACCGTTGTCACCTCCATCATCCAGGGAGTGACCGTCAGCGCGGGAAGCGGCGTTTATGGGATTATCATGCACATCATTGCCACCGGTGCTTTTGTGCTGGCGGCAGGGCTGATCTATAAAGGCGGAAAAACGAAAAAACGGGCGATCATCGCACTGGTGTGCGGTGTTCTGGTAATGGTGATCATCATGATTCCGGCCAACATCCTTATCACCCCTTATTTCATGGGCGCGCCGAGATCCGCAGTAGTAGCCATGATTCCTGTGATCATTGGCTTTAACTTTACAAAGGCTGGGATCAATGCAGTGATCACGTTCATCCTCTACAAGAGGCTGTCGAAATTCCTGCACAGATGACCTGAAGAAAATGACATCGTCATATCAAAAAGCAAGGGTGCTTAGTTACTGAGCTTACCCTTGCCTTTGTTAACGTTTTCCACCAACAACTGCCCTTAAGGGATAGCAGCTTGGATCTCCAAAATCTTGTCCATGGGTACTTCTGTAAATTCTTGGATTTCTTCAAGTGTCCAGTTTTTTCTCAGCAATTTCGTGATATAACTTCGATCTTTTTCTTCTGCGGTTTCTTTAGCAGCCCTTGCGGCCCCTCTTTCCTCAGCCTCTTCCTCTCTGATCTCATAAAGTTCTTCCAACGTGACACCTGTCAGCATGTTGATCACCTCGCTCCCGTGTTTCCTCAAAAAATCTTCCAATATCCCATCCTTCACACAGCTTTCAACACTCGCCAAGATCGCTTCGTCCCGATCCATCCCGTCCACCTTCACGTGATTCCGCACCCGGTCAATGAACTGGGCGTACTGTTTCAGCGTGGGGCTGCGTTCCAGGATCGGGTGTTTCTTATGCAGGTTGATATTGATCACCTTCACCGCCACTTCCAGCATGGAGCCGCCACCCTCCGGGTCCGGTTCGCCACCGCCGAACAGGTGCTGCATGGTTTCCAGAGACTTGTCTGCCATGCCGTTGTACAAGACATACAGCCGCGGAATCGGCAGCGGACAACGGGCTTCTTTGTAAAGTTCCCTGTCGGGGATGATCTTTTCATAGACCCTGAACACATAAGCGCCTTCTCGCATGGGCATGTTTTCGCTCCAAGTGGACATGTGCTCCACCACGGAAAGAGGGCTGAAAGCGTGGCGAAAAGCCAGGTCGTTTTGTCTGCGCCGATATAACGCCCCCTGTAGCGTGTCGATCTCGATCTTCTCCTCGTCTTCTCTTTCTGTCCCTTCCAAAGCGTTAAGCAATTCCAGTGCCGCCTTTTTCTCGCTAAAGAGCAAACGGAACATGCCGTCCTTGAATTCCCGGTTGCTGGTATATGAAGCCGTGTTTTCTTTCAGTATAAGGCTTTGACCTTCCGTTTGCAAGATATAATCGTCTAAAAGTTCCATATTTCACCCCTTTTAATTTATGTATATTCTAAATTCTGGAATATTTCTATTATCCCATAAAACATATCGTTTGTAAATATATAACTGTAAGTTTTTTGAATTCGATCGCCAAATAGCGAAATGACAATTTCATTATTTTCACACATCGCCCGATCAGAGCAGAATCCTTCAAAAAAATCGACAAGGGATTTCCATGATTTTTGCTGGAAACCTGATTTTTACGGGAAAAAAGTTTTAACATTCCGGATACTTGTGGTAGAATAAATGGATATGAGAACGATAACCATAAAAAATGAACAAGAAACAAAACAATTTGGCATAGAACTAGGGAAATCCCTAGAGCAGGGGGACGTGGTGGCGCTGATCGGCGATCTGGGGACCGGAAAGACGGCCCTGACAAAATATATCGCACAGGGAATGGGAATCCAAGATTTGATCACCAGCCCCACCTTTACTATTGTACAGGAATATCACAGCGGCAGGCTGCCTCTCTATCATTTTGACGTGTACCGCGTTGGAGACACAGAAGAAATGTATGAGCTGGGATATGAAGAATATTTTTACGGCCAGGGAGTCTGCGTCATAGAGTGGGCGGACCTGATCGAAGAACTGCTGCCGGAAACCGTGAAAACCATCAGGATTCAATACGGACAGCAGGAAGAGGAAAGGATTTACCAATGTGCATTTTAGCGCTGGAGACCACAGGGGCCCACGCTTCTGTGGCGATTATAGATGAAAAAGGGAATGTGTGGGAAAAGCGTTCCCAGGGCACGCTGAACCATTTGCAGCATTTGATGCCCATGACAGACGAACTGCTAAAAGAGCGCGGATTGCGATTAAGCGATATGACTGCTATCGCAGCTTCCAGGGGGCCGGGGTCCTTTACTGGAATCCGGATCGGCGTGTCTTCGGCCAGAGCTTTGGCGCAGGTTTTGAACATAAAGACCATCGCGGTTCCTACCCTGAAAGCTTTTGCCTATAACATGCCTGATTACCAAGGTCTGATCTGTCCAGTGTTTGATGCCAGGCGGAGCCAGGTTTATGGGGGAGCGTACAAATGGGAAGACGGCAAGATCATGGAAGTGGTCCCAGGAGCGCCTTATGCGATTGATGCGTTTTTGGAAAACGTGAAAAGCGCTGACAAGGGAGAACGGCTGTTTTTTGGTGATGGCACCAAGGTTTACAGTGATTGGTTCCAGAAAGAAGAGCTGGCTCCAGAGGCTGCCAGATTCCAATCAGCCGCGTCAGTGGCAAAGCTGGCAAAGGACATGGCAGAGCAGGGATTCATGACAGACTACGAAGCATTAAAGCCAGATTACATGCGCAAAGCAGAAGCAGAAAGAAAGTTGGAAGAAAAACATGGATAAATTGATCGTCAGGACCGCGGAGGCAGAGGATATCGATGCGATCGCAGCAATGGAGCAAGTCTGCTTTTCCACACCTTGGAGCAGGGAATCCATTGCCCATGACCTTACAGATAACGCAATGGCTCAGTATCTAGTGGCAGAATTGGACGGAGTCATCGCGGGTTACAGCGGCATGTGGATCATTGTGGACGAAGGCCACATCACCAACGTGGCGGTCCTGCCCCAATACAGGCACAAAAAAATCGCCACATTGCTCATGTCCGTGCTCCTGACCGCAGGAGAGCGGCAGGGCATCCACCGATTCACACTGGAAGTCCGCAGCTCCAATGAAGCGGCAAAGGCCTTGTACCGGAAATTGGATTTCAAGGAAGCAGGCCTGCGGAAAGGCTATTACCACGACACAGGCGAGGACGCGCTTATCATGTGGCGGGATCCAGCGGGACCACCGAAAAACTGATTTCAGATAGAATAAAAAACGTTTCCCGGAAAATACTAGTAGTAAGACTTACTGCAAGGAGGGAAACATGATACGAACAGGCGATTTTTACGAGGAAAACCGGGAGGGCGATGACATGATGGCCATCGCTTCTCACTGCAGCAGATTTTCCAGGAGACACGATTTTGACACCTTCAGCATGAGTACCTATCAATCCTGTGAAAACTGCAGGCACCTGTCGTCAGACAACCAATGTGTCTGCGGTGCGCAGAACCGGATCTTTCCATTAGAATAGAGGAGGATCATGAAACAGGGAAAACAAGTGACACTGGCAATTGAATCCAGCTGCGATGAAACCGCGGCGGCAGTGCTGCTGGAGGGAAGGCAGGTCCTTTCCAATATCATCGCGTCACAAATAAAAGTGCATCAAGTGTTTGGCGGGGTAGTGCCGGAGATCGCTTCCCGCCACCATCTTGATAATGTGAATCGGGTGGTGGCAGAGGCTCTGGAACAGGCAGATGTCAGCATGAAAGATGTGGATATCGTTGGTGTGACTTATGGGCCAGGGTTGGTGGGCGCGCTGCTGATCGGACTGGCCACGGCGAAGGCTTATGCTCTGGCAGCAGGGAAGCCTCTGGTGGGAGTCCATCATATCCAGGGGCACATCAGCGCCAATTACATAGAACATCAGGAGCTGGAGCCGCCGTTCATGGCTCTGGTGATTTCCGGCGGGCACACCAATATCGTCCAAGTGACGGATTACAACCAGTGTGAAGTACTGGGCCAGACCAGGGATGACGCAGCGGGAGAGGCATACGACAAAGTGGCCAGAGTGCTGGGTTTAGGCTATCCCGGCGGCCCGCTCATCGACAAGATCGCCAAGCAGGGGAACCCGAAAGCCGTTTCTTTCAAGCGGGTGTTTTTAGAAAAGGGAAGCCTGGATTTCAGCTTCAGCGGCACGAAAACAGGAGTGCTGAATTACGTAAATTCAGAAAAGCAGGCTGGGCGGGAGATTCATGTCTCAGACGTGGCCGCCAGCTTTCAGCAGGCCATTTTAGACGTGATCGTGGCCAAGACAGTGGGTGCTGCCATAGAGAGAAAACAGGACAAGATCGTTATGGCAGGCGGCGTGGCCTCTAACAGCCGTTTGCGGGAAATGATGAAGGCTGCCTGTGAAAAGCAGGGCATCCGTCTTTATTATCCTTCCCCGATTTTATGCACGGACAACGCCGCCATGATCGGATGCGCGGCATATTACAAATACAAAGCGGGATGCACGGACAGCTTGGAGCTGGACGCTGTCCCGCATTTACCATTATAATTTAAGGAAGAAAGATAAATGATCATATTATCAGCAAAGGATCTGACAAAGACCTACGGAGTCGATGTGATCCTGCAGGACATATCCTTTCATATCAACCAGGGTGACCGGATCGGCATCATCGGAGCCAATGGAGCGGGGAAAACCACTCTGTTGAAGATGCTCTCCGGCGAACTTTCCTGTGACTCAGGGGATTTCTTTTTGTCCGCGGACACCACTATCGGCTATTTGAAACAGAGCGACAATTTTCAGTCAGAGAACACTGTGATGCAGGAAGTGGAAGGGATCTTTGATCATCTGGCAAAGATGGAGCAGGAAATGCTGGCCCTTTCCGCGGAAATTTCCAAGAAAGCAGAAAGCCAAGGCGCAGGCGGCGAACCCACGGACCCAGAGGTGGACAAGCTGCTGCGCCAATATGACCAGATGCAGGAGCAATATAGGGATAAAGGCGGTTACAGTTACAAAAGCGAGATCAACGGCATCCTCAGCAGCATGGCTTTTGGGGAGGACTTTTACGACAAGCGGATTTCCACCCTCAGCGGCGGAGAACGGACCAGGCTGGCTTTGGCCTGCCTGCTGCTGAAAAATCCAGACCTGCTGTTTTTAGACGAACCTACCAATCATCTGGACATCGGGACCCTAAAATGGCTGGAGCAGTATCTGAAAGCTTACAAGGGCACCATTCTGCTGGTTTCCCATGACCGATATTTCCTGGATCAGACCGTGAACCGGATCTTTGAGGTGGAAAACCACAAGCTTTATACATACGAATGCAGCTATTCGGGCTACGCGGCGCAGAAACGACAGCGGCGGGAAGCGCAGATGCGCAAATACCAAAACCAGCAAAAGGAGATCGCCCGACAAGAAGACATCATACGCAGATTCAAAGAGCGAGGCACTGAGAAATTAGCGAAAAGGGCAGCCTCCAGGGAAAAGCGTCTGGAAGCCATGGAAATGGTGGAACGGCCGGAAGCCCAGCGGAGCAAGGTAAAGATCCAGTTCAAACAGGATTTCAAAAGCGGAAACGATGTGCTGCTGGGAGAAGGGCTGGCCAAAAGCTTTGGCTATGGCAGAAATGAAAAGCGCCTCTTTGCCAATGTGGATTTTGACATCAAACGAGGCGAGCGCATTTGCGTCACAGGGCCCAACGGCGTGGGCAAGACCACCCTGCTGAAGATCCTCATGGGAGACCTGGACCCTTCCAGCGGCAGGCTAAAAGTGGGCCACAACGTGGAATTTGGCTACTATGACCAGGAACAACAGCTGCTAAACAGTGACAACACAGTGCTGGAAGAACTTCACGATGCTTACCGGCTGTATACAGACACGGAGCTCCGCTCCATTTTAGGACGTTTCCTGTTTCAGGGCGACCAGGTGTTTCTGCCCATCAGCGCCCTCAGCGGCGGGGAGAAGGCTCGGCTGTCCCTTTTGAAAATGATGCTTTCCGGCAGCAATGTGCTGATCTTGGATGAACCCACCAATCACCTGGACATTGAATCCAAGGAAGTCTTTGAAGACGCGCTCTTGGATTTCCCCGGAACGGCCATTATCGTTTCCCATGATAGGTACTTTCTCAATAAAATCCCCACCAGGATCTTTGAACTGGGCCAAGAGGGTATAACTTCGTTCCTTGGTACATATAACTACTATGTGGAAAAAAAGCAGCAGATCGAATCTGGGAAAAAATATCTGGAAGAGTTAGCTGGCAAAGAAGAACCAAAGGAAAAGAGCCTGAGCGTTAGCGAGCAGCGCAGGCTGAAAAAAGAAGAGGAAGCCAAAGAGCGGCGGCGCAGGCGGCAGCTGGAAGCAGCGGAACAGCAAATTGAGGACTTAGAGGCCCATATTTCGGAAATAGAGGAAGAACTTTGTAAGGAAGAAGTGGCGACGGACCACGGACGTTTGACAGAACTCAGCGCGGAACTGGACGCGACAAAGGAAAAATTAGCCGCAGAGTACGAAAAATGGATGGAATTGCAGGAGATTTGAGAGAAAAAGGCAGGATTAGCATAAAAAAGTTAAAAAACGGTTGCAATACATGAAAGTGTCCACTATAATAAGTTTTAGTCATTTGCAGATAACAATGTGCGACAGGCAAAGAGAATAAACATTTGATGTTTGAACTGAATGGAGGTATATCATGGTATTTGATAAGATTAAAAGCATTATCGCAGAGCAGTTAGGCGTTGAGGAAGACGCAGTAAAAATCGAAACACATCTGATGAAAGATCTGGAGGCGGATTCTTTGGACGCAGTGGAAATCATCATGGCGATCGAAGATGAATTCGACATCGAAGTCCCTGATGAAGACGCTGAAAAATTCCAGACTGTCAGCGACATCGTGAAATACGTTGAGGACAAGGCATAAGCCAAAGGGAACAGAAACCACGAAACAGAAAAACCCGCCTTCCGGCGGGTTTTAAAGATTATAAAACTCACCGAGGGAAAGCAATGAAAAAAGACACGAAAATATCAAATGCAGTGATAAAGAGACTTCCGAGATACAGACGATATTTGAAAGAACTGCAGAAAAAAGGCGTGGATAAAATTTCATCCAACGAGTTCAGCAGACTGATCGGATACACTGCGTCCCAAATTCGACAGGATCTGAACAACTTTGGCGGCTTTGGGCAGCAAGGCTATGGCTACAACGTAGAAGGCCTGTACAACGAAATCAGCGCCATCCTCGGCCTTGACAAGGAGTATCGCATGATCATCGTAGGCGCGGGCAATTTGGGACAGGCCATCGCCAATTATACGTATTATTACAAGGCAGGCTTTGTAGTGTGCGGAATCTTTGATGTCAACCCTAGGCTCATTGGCCTGAAAATCAATGATATTGAAGTGATGGATTACGAAAACATCGTGGAATACGTGGAACAAAATCAGATTGACATTGGGATCATCTGCACCACTAAGGACAGCGCCCAGGAAGTGGCTGACAAGCTGTGCTTCGCCAGAGTCAAAGGACTTTGGAACTTTGCTCCTGTGGACCTGGAGGTGCCTGACTACGTGGCCATTGAAAACGTGCATCTCAGCGACAGCCTGCATTCACTGGCTTATCACATGAATCGGAAGGCGAATCCGGAAAAAAATAAATAGAAAACTAAATAACCGTTTCTCTCGAGAAACGGTTATTCGCATACAGATTAATTATGTATCAACCTAAGCTTCAGCAGGAGCGTCAACTGGACATGCACCTGCGCACGCACCACAGTCAATGCACTTATCAGCGTCGATCACATAGATGCCTTCGCCTTCTGAGATAGCTTCAGTTGGGCATTCACCTGCGCATGCTCCGCAGCTGATGCAAGAATCTTTAATTACATAAGCCATTGTTAAGTAACCTCCTTATTTGTTTATCTTCACGATACACAGATTATAACAGAAGGATTAGGAGAATTCAAGATGAAAGTTTACGCACTTGTGGGAAAAAGCGGAACTGGGAAAAGCTACCAGGCACAAAACCTATGCAAAGAGCTGAATATTTCAGGGATCATAGACGATGGGCTCTTTATTTTTGAAAATAAAGTCATTGCCGGAATTTCCGCGAAAAGGCAAGCCACAAAAGTCGGAGCCGTAAAAACAGCCCTCTTTCATAAAGACGAGCATCGGGAAGACGTGGCCGCTGCCATTGAAAAAATCAGTCCGGCTCAGCTCCTGGTCATAGGGACTTCTGATGAAATGGTGAGACGAATCGCCAAAAGACTTGGACTGCCGGCGATTTCCAAAACCATTTACATAACGGACATCACCACGGAAAGCGAGCGGGCCATTGCCCACAAACAGCGTCACGAATACGGACAGCACGTCATTCCCGCGCCGGCTTTTCAACTGAAACGTCAATTCTCTGGGTATTTCATGTCGCCGCTGATGATTTTCAAAGAGTGGAGCGCGAACAAGGGCAACATGGCGGAAAAGTCCGTGGTGCGGCCGACTTATAGCTATATGGGAGATTACAAGCTTTCTGATAAAGTGTTCAGCGACATCGTGGAATGCGCGGCCAGGCAGCTGGAAGGCGTGGACAGTATCCTGCGGGTCATCACCATGACTGCTGCCGAAGGGGTGGAGATGACCGTGCTGGTGTGCATGAAATACGGCTTTAACATGGTAGAACAGGCAAGACAGCTGCAGCAGCAGGCCGCTGGCCAGATCGAAAAGATGACAGCTTTTAACGTGAACCGCTTTGACATTGAAATCAGGAGCTTGAAATAAAATGGCGCGAGTGAAGCGGGAACATGTCAGGGATTTTCACCTGGATCATATTTTTGATTGCGGTCAGGCCTTTCGCTGGGAACGTCAAGCAGACGGCAGCTACACAGGCATTGCTGGCGGCAGGATCGCCAATGTGCGGTTTGTGCCTGACAGCGGCCGTCAGGGAGAAGGGGCGTCAGAAGAAGGAAGGGCAGAGGCAGGACAGCTGGTGCTTTCCAATGTGACAGAAGAGGAGTTTCAAGAGTTTTGGTCTCCATACCTGGATTTGGAACGAGACTACAGGAGCATCAAAGAAGGCTTGGCCCAAGGTGACGCTGTAATGGGCGAGGCCATCCGCTGGGGCCAGGGAATCCGCCTGCTGCGCCAGGACCCTTGGGAAACGCTTTTGTCCTTTATCATTTCTCAGAATAACCACATCCCTCGGATCAAAGGGTGCATCGAATCTCTGTGTGAAAATTTCGGGGAAAAGGCCGGGCGTTTTCAGGGCCGAGACTACTATTCCTTTCCAGAGCCAGAGGTCCTGGCCGCATTGGAGCCAGAGGATCTGGCTGTCTGCAGGCTGGGGTATCGGGCTAAATATTTGGTAGGGACAGCTAGACAGGTGGCAGAAGATGGTCTAAAGCAGCTGCGGGCCATGGCTTTGCCAGAAGTTTCCGGGGAAGAAGCCTTTGACTATGTGACTCGATTTTGCGGTGTGGGTCCAAAAGTGGCCAACTGCGTTCTGCTCTTTTCCATGGGAAAATACGAGCGGTTTCCTGTGGACGTGTGGGTGAAAAAAGTCATGAAAGACTTATATGGTCTGGAAACCCTGAAAGAGATCAATGCCTTCGCCGGAGAGCGCTTTGGCAGGCAGGGCGGATTCGCGCAGCAGTATTTATTCTATTATATCAGGGAGAAAGAGCGGAAACAGCGCTGAACGGTTTTTGGTCATGCATAGGAACGCGTTTTCGTTCTTTTTATTTATGGAAAAGATGGCGGTAGAATATAGAGAAAACCATAAAGAACGCACATTTTCTCTTTTTAGCAAAAAAATGCAAAAAAACCTGTTGACAAGTGGGCAGGAAAGTATTAAATTATAGTTAGCACTCGAAAAGAGTGAGTGCTAACAAAATACAGACAATGAAAAATAACGATAAAAGGAGATGGAATTATGAGTTTTGGAATCAAGCCTTTAGGCAACAGAGTCGTAATCAAACGGTTAGAAGCAGAAGAAAAGACTGCCAGCGGCATCGTGCTGCCAGGCCAGGCGAAAGAAAAACCGCAGATGGCTGAAATCATCGCAGTAGGACCTGGAACTGAAGATGAAAAGATGGAAGTCAAAACAGGGGACACTGTGATCTTCTCACAGTACGCAGGCACGGAAATCAAATATCAGGGCGAAGAATACACGATCTTGACGCAGAAAGACGTCTTAGCGATCGTAGAATAGTTTAGGAAAGGCAGGTATTGAAAAATGGCAAAAGAATTACATTATGGCGAGGACGCGAGAAGAAAATTACAGGCAGGCGTGGATAAGCTTGCTGATACAGTAAAGATCACACTGGGACCAAAGGGAAGAAACGTGCTTCTGGACAAGAAATTCGGCTCCCCACTCATCACAAATGACGGTGTGACCATCGCAAAGGAAATCGAACTGGAAGACGCTGTTGAAAACATGGGCGCACAGCTGGTAAAAGAAGTAGCCACAAAGACAAATGACGTGGCAGGCGACGGCACTACTACAGCGACACTGCTGGCACAGAGCATCATCAGAGAAGGCTTCAAAAACGTGGCAGCCGGTGCGAACCCAATGATCCTGAAAAAAGGAATCCAGGGCGCTGTGGACGTAGCAGTGGAAGAAATCAAAAAGCTGTCCAAGGAAGTTGACAGCAAAGACAGCATCGCGCAGGTAGCATCTGTTTCCGCAGGCGATGAAGAGATCGGCAAGCTGATCGCGGAAGCTATGGAAAAGGTAGGAAAAGACGGCGTTATCACAGTGGAAGAAGCAAAATCCATGGGAACCACGCTGGATGTGGTAGAAGGTATGCAGTTTGACAGAGGATACCTGTCCGCATATATGGTAACTGACACAGAAAAGATGGAAGCTGTTTTAGAAAACCCTTACATCCTGCTGACAGATAAAAAGATCTCCAACATTCAGGAACTGCTGCCAATCTTGGAACAGGTAGTACAGCAGGGCAGAAAACTGATGATCATCTGCGAAGATCTGGAAGGCGAAGCTCTGGCCACAATCGTTGTCAACAAGCTGAAGGGAACGTTCGACTGCGTAGCGGTCAAGGCTCCTGGATTCGGCGACAGAAGAAAAGCCATGATGGAAGACATCGCCATCCTCACAGGCGGTACTGTGATTTCCGAAGAAGTCGGATACGATATTAAAGAAGCGACTCTCGACATGCTGGGAACAGCAGCCACTGTCAAAGTTGACAAGGAAAACACTGTGATCGTAGACGGCGCGGGCGACGCGAAGGAAATCGAGGCAAGAGTCGCTCAGCTGAAAGCGCAGATCGAAGAAAGCACTTCTGATTTTGATAAAGAAAAGACACAGGAAAGACTCGCCAAACTGTCTGGCGGCGTAGCGGTCATCAAAGTGGGCGCGGCCACAGAGACAGAACTGAAAGAAAGAAAACTGAGAATCGAAGACGCGCTCAACGCTACAAAGGCAGCAGTCGAAGAAGGCATCGTGTCCGGCGGCGGCGTAGCCCTGGCCAATGCCATCCCAGCAGTAGCGAAATATGTGAAAGATCTGGCTGGCGATGAAAAGACAGGCGCTGCCATCATCAAGAGAGCGCTGGAAGAACCAGTTAGACAGATCGCTGAAAACGCTGGATTTGAAGGCAGCGTAGTTGTGGCTAAGATCATCAGCAGTGAAGCAGGCATCGGCTTCAACGCAGCGAACGAAGAATATATGGACATGATTGACGCTGGTATCGTGGATCCTGCGAAGGTTACAAGATCCGCTCTGCAGAATGCTGCGTCCGCATCTGCGCTGCTCCTGACCACAGAGGCAGGCGTGACAGACGCTCCGGCAGAAGAAGGAGCTGCGGCAATGCCTCCAATGGGAGGAATGGGCGGCGGAATGCCGGGAATGATGTAATCACCATCTCCTAAAATCGAATGACTGAAGAGGCAGCTTGCGTGCGCAAAACGCAGGCTGCTCTTTTTCAATCCTTGCATGTTGGAATTGTAGAAACGCAGTTGCCTTTGTGTTGCGTTAGGAGCGCATCAAGCTCAAGCCATGTACGGTGGATTTCCATAATGCGCATTAGGAAATGGAAATGAATTTTGCAAAGAAGTGTTACATATGGGAAAATTGTGGTACAATGAACACAAGCGTTAAATCAATCAATTCAGGAGGAAAAGAAATGTTATCAAAGAAAGTGATCGAATTATTAAATGACCAGGTGAACAAAGAATTCTATTCCGCGTATCTGTATCTGGATATGGCAAACTACTACAAAGACCAGAGTTTGGATGGTTTTTATAACTGGTACAAGATTCAGGCACAGGAAGAAAGAGACCATGCCATGCTGTTCATGGAATATCTGCAGCAGAACGGCCAATCCGTGACACTGGAAGCCATCGCCAAGCCGGATAAAGAATTCAAGGAATTCATTGACCCACTGAAAGCAGGCGCGGAACATGAACGCTTTGTGACTGATTTGATCCATGCGATTTATGATGCGGCCTATCAGGACAAAGATTTCCGTACCATGCAGTTCCTCGACTGGTTTGTAAAAGAACAGGCAGAAGAAGAGGACAATGCGGACAACATGGTGAGCAAGTTTGAACTCTTTGGCAGCGACGCGAAAGGGCTGTACATGCTGGATTCCGAACTGGCAGGAAGAACTTATTCCGCTCCATCCCTGACACTGTAAATAAGATTGGATACATAACCAGGCAGCGTGGCTCCTTTGATCGGCCATGCTGCTTGTCATTTCCGGTGTTTTCAGCCGATTTATGAGCTGTGATTCTCTGAAGAAAAGGTTTTTCACTGTTTTGTGCCTGTTTTGACCGACTTTTCCTAAAAAACCTTTGACTTTCAAGGGTGGAACGTGTAAAATGTCCTTGTGTCCATTTGCTGGATACATTTTTCGCATGAGTAGGATGGGGATCCGTCCGAGCGATTGCGGCTAAAAGTTTTAGTTTGTCGAACAAGATGGCAGTGGCTGTCCATCCTAGTAGACAGGACCGAACAAGATGAGATGAAACACATCTGATCCTAGTAGGTAGAAAGGAAAAGTAAATGAGTTCATTTATCGCAAAGCCTCATGAAGTTGAACGTAAATGGTACGTTGTAGACGCAGAAGGCAAGAACTTGGGAAGAATGTCCGCACGGATCGCGGCGATCCTGAGAGGAAAACACAAACCGACTTACACGCCTCACGTTGACTGCGGTGACTATGTGATCGTCATCAACGCTGAAAAGGTAGAAGTGACAGGCAAGAAGAGAAAAGAAAAGATCTACAAAAGGCACACTGGCTATCCAGGCGGTCTGAGAGAGAGAACTTTTGAACAGTTAATGGAAAAGCACCCAACGGAAGCAGTAAGGCACGCTGTAAAAGGCATGATGCCAAACGGCAAGCTGGGCAGGCAGATGTACAAGAAGTTAAAGGTTTACGCTGGTCCGGAACACAACCATGCAGCGCAGAAACCTGAAACTCTGGATATTTAAAGGAAGGGAGGAACTACACAATGGCAAAAACGCAGTATTACGGAACAGGAAGAAGAAAGTCTTCAGTTGCTAGAGTGAGATTAATCCCTGGTACTGGAAATATCACTGTAAACGGAAAATCCTTAGACGATTATCTGCCAATGGAAATCGTTAAGAGAGAAGTAAAGAGACCTTTTGAAATCGCAGGCTGCGAAGGCAAATTCGATGTGATCGCCAGAGTAAACGGCGGCGGTTACACTGGACAGGCAGGCGCACTGAGACACGGAATTTCAAGAGCGTTATGCGAAGTTGACAGAGACGCTTACAGACCAGCTCTGAAAGCGGCAGGTTTCCTGACGAGAGACCCTCGTATGAAGGAAAGAAAGAAATACGGTCTCAAAAAAGCGAGAAGAGCGAGCCAGTTCTCAAAGCGTTAATCAGAGACAACATGAAAAAGATTGTAAAACCCTTGAAAATCCAGAATTTTCAAGGGTTTTATGTTTGAATGGCTTGTCGGGAGCGGATTCGTATGGCAAAATTCATAGAGGCCTCCTGCGCAGATAGATTCCAGTCTTTTTTAAACGCGAGACCACTGAACCCGTGTTCCTGGAATTCTTTCGATCCGGCAGGTGTGCTGTTTGTTTTTTCTATCGTAATTGATTCCCACTAGCAAGATTTCTTTATAGCGGCTGACTTTTTCCACATAGTTGCGCTCTTTGATTTGCGCAAGGGCTGCCTCTGCGGAGTGGTCCACTTTTAGTTCTAAAATGATGGCAGGGTCATCAGCTATCCTCGGCGTGAACAAGTAGTCGCAATAGCCCTTCCCGCTCTTTGCTTCCCGCTGGATCGTGTAGTTTTTTCTTGCGTACAGATAGCAGAGTGTGATCACGCAGGACAGAGCATTTTCGTCATTGTACCGCAGGAAAGGGATTTCCCTGTCATGGGCCGCCTCCAGAATAGCCGCAACCTGTCCCTCGTCCCCCGCAAGTGTCGCCTGGAGCATGGCTTTCGATTGTTTTACAATATCCTGAACACCGCCCATGCTGTCCCGAGCCAGCACCTTCTGATATTTTTCCATTAACTCGTGGTTAGGGATCCGCAGCGTGCCGTCATAATACGATAAAAAACCATAGACTACCATGGCAGAGAGGATCTCGTCCCGTGTTTCCATCTGCGGCTGCGCGGCACTGTAGCCTTCTAGTTCTGCTTCCACAGGGTTACCCGCTACCATTTGCACGATATCTTCTCTGACTTCGTCCACATTATGCTCAATGCAGTCTGCGACTTCGTTCATGGGACCTGTCTCCGTCCAGTAATTTTGGCATTCTCCATCTATCAGAGCATATGCGACAGAACGCGGGTTGAAGAGGCTTTCTCCGTTTTTCATCTGATAGCCATCGTACCATTGCTTTAGTTCTTCGTAGCAGAGGGTTTGATGCTCTTTACATAAGGCCTGAACTTCCGTCTTTGTGAATCCAAAGAATTTCTCATAAGGTCCATGTTTCAGAGCATGATCCTCACGGAACATGTTCAGGGCTGAACCGCTGGAATATTTAGCGATTGGGAGCACTCCTGTCATGTAAGTCAGCTCCACATAGACTTTGTCCTTGAGCAGTTTTCGTAGGAATTCCAGGAAATCTTCACGGTCTTCTCTTGTGAGAAAACGCTTGTGAAAAATAGCGTCCCATTCATCCAAAATAAAAATGAAGGAGTCCCCAGTGGCTTCAAACAGGCTACTGAGACTGCTGTATGCCAAGGGGTCCACCTGAGGGTAGGCTTCCCCCAGGTCCTTTCTAAGCTTGTCTCGGATATCCCCGATATATTCTGCGTAAGACCGGCAGTCATCGGGCATCTGGCTAAAATCAATGCGAACCACGTTATGCTGGTTGAGATGATCGGGGTGCATTTTTTGCTTGGCAATCTCTAAGTCAGCGAACAAGCTGCCGCTGTCCAGCCCCTTTGTGTAATAGGCCGCCAGCATATTAGCGTTCATCGTTTTTCCGAACCGCCTCGGTCTGGTAATGCAGATATGCTGCTCGTTGGTATTGATCTGTTCCGACACGTTTTCAATGAGCAGACTTTTATCCACGAAAATTCGGCTGTTTTTTGCACGCTGAAACAACAGCTTTGGCGCCGGCACGTTGAGATAGAACATAGGCTCTCCCCTCCCCTTGTTTTCTGTTTCCTTATTATACCACAAATTTCCGCTGAAAACACAACTGGAATTCGTGATTCAATGAACGCTTCCTTGCAGCAAGGCCATATCGATCGACTGCGTTCATGATACTCTAAAATGCAGGTATCAGCAATTAGTAAGGCGAGAAGGTTCGGTCCCATCAAGCAGATAATCATATGAAACATGGAGTATTTTGGAAAGAGCTTGAAGTTCAAAATCTTTCACGCAACGCTGGTTTGTTTCTATTCGTGTGATCACGTTTCGATCCATATCGTAACCAAGCAATTGCAGCTCCCGTGCAAGATCTCGCTGAGAAAGGCCAGCTGCGTTACGGGCTTGCTTTAAACGAACGCTTATTAAATTTTTCTCACCTGCGGATGGATCAATGTTGCCCATGTTACAATAGCAGCTCCTATGTTTTGTATCATTATTTGCACTTTTAGTTGATTCTATCGTAAAGATCTGTTAAAATCGGTTGTAAAAGTGAGACAAAATAGAGAAAAACAGAATTGCTTTATTGAGACTCTTCAGCATCATCAATTAAATCGTCATAAGATACTTTGAAAATTTGACATAATGCTTTTAACTCTAAATCTGTCACATAACGCTTATTTGTTTCTATCCTAGTGATAACGTTTTTATCCATATCACAATCAATAAGCTGTAATTGGTGCGCAAGATCTCTTTGTGACCAACCGTGAAGTTTTCGCAGCTCTTTTAACCGATTAGCGATTAAATTTTTTCCACCTGTTTGGGTACGGGGTTTTGGCATTGTGTGCTCACTTTCTATTCGTTGTATCATTATTTGCGCTTTTAGTTTACGAGACAGTTTTAGCTTGATCGGTTGTAAAAGTGAGACAAACGACAATTTATTTTTCACAATGGTGAGAACAAGGAGATGGATATATGGATTGTTTTAAAGGAAATAATCGCGGCATCATAGATAAAGTCTTGAATCAATATGAACAAATGGTAAATATGAACTTAGAAACCACCTTGAATTCTCAAAACTGGAAACTATCAAGTTCAGCGGAGGTATCGCCATTAACAATAGATATCTTAGAAGAATGGCATAGAACGGCGCAGGAAAAATTAAGGGAAGAACGGAAATTCTATGTAAGCAGATTACTTGACCTGTATGAAATAATACTTGCGTTGACAGATGATGAGTTCGTTCTTGAGGATGATATTAGAAATGAATGCTTGGAGTACTTGCTTTGGGAATTAAATGAAATTATCATGGGTTTAGTAGAATTTGTGCAGATGCAGGATTAGAAAAAGTAACGTAAGGGAACAGAAAAGAAAAAATCTGTAGATATCCCCAGCGCTAAAACATAAAACAATGGCTGCCATCCGTTTCACCAGTGGCAGCCATTACATCGCAAAGCTGTATTGTTATCGTATGGTTTGGAAACCTTAAAATCTCAGAGACAGACAGGTGAGGCTGCCATCAATTTTGCCAAATTCGCTGGTATCCATCAGTTTGATTGGATATCCTAAATCTTCAATGATTTTCCGAGTCTTCGGATAACCATCCGGCACAAGGATCGTACCATTGATGTTCATGCTGTTGATGGCATAGAGTTCATCCTGGTCAATGACAAAGCGGTTAAAATCTTTGAAAGAAGGCTCTTTGTCCATGAGCGCGCTTACCAGCATGTTGTTATTTTCCAAATAGATGACAAAATCCTTTAAGTGCAGGCCTTCTGTCACAGGGATGGTGGAGGAGGTGTAGCCGAACTTTGTCACGATATCATTGAACTGCTTCGCGCCTTCCTCATTCGTACGATCCGATAGTCCAACGTAGAAATGATCGCCGACTTTCATCACATCGCCGCCTTCCATGGTTCCTGGAGCCTCGATGTAAAAGATTTGCGATTTATCATAGAACTTTTCGATGGTGCTAACGATTTCAAGTTTTTCGCCATTTCTGGAATCCGTGGCAGGGTTGGTGATCACAGCGCAGCGCTCCATGACCACTGCAGGGTCCTCTACGAAGCAGGAATCAGGATATCTTTCGTCTGCTTCCAGTTCTGTGACATCCAGTCCCAATTCTTTCAATGTTGCCACATACTTGTCGTGCTGTTTGACTGCGTCTTCATAAACCGGCGTTCCTTCACCGAACATAGCGGTGGAGATTCCATCGATCAGCGCCTTGCAAGGCTTTTTGGTAATAGCTTTTGTAAACATATCAATGCCTCCTGTGATTTTTTCTATAGGTATCATATAATAAATTTCAGGATTCGTAAAGTACGAGTTTAGCGTGTTTGTCCACAATGCGAAGCATCTGAGGCATTCCGCCGCAGGGCGTTGATTTGGCTGGCGTTTTTTTGTATATTGTCACGGCTCAGATACCGCCGCATCAGGATTCATATAGGGGATAGAGCACCCTTCTAAGTGAAATATCGCGATATGCGCACATTCAGTTCACGCAGTGTCAGATAATGTCTCTGCTATGTCAAATAATTTTTAACAATCCCAATAATTGTTTTTGATTATTGATTCCTAGCTTCAAATATGCGTTGGAAATATGGCGTTTCACAGTTGCGGGGCTAATAAAAAGATAATTTGCGATCTCATCATTGGTCATCCCCTTTTTTAAAATGAGATTTAAAATCTCGAATTCTCTGTTTGAAAGTTGGTATGCGTTTTTTAAAGAATCAATTCGAGTGGAAACGAACTGTGACAAAGGATAAATAATGCCTACGTATTTTTTGTTGTTTTGATGGTATCGAGAAAGCTCCAGCAAAAAGGTGCTGTCGTCAATATTGATGGATATTGGATCCAGTTTTGTTTTTTCCGGAGTATTCGATAACTGCTTTGCCGCTTTTATTATCTTTAAACCAATCGCGCTGTCTTGGATCGAAGATGTATGATCCGGTATAAAATTCTTGAAAAAGGTATTATGTGATGTAACTTTAAAATTAGCGTCTAAAATACAAACTCCAACAGATTCAAAATTGTCAAGAGTAAGAGAATTCTCGTCATCAGGATTTAAACTATGTGCTAATAAATGGTTCTCAAAAATTTTTGAAAGATGTTTTTGATAAAGTTTGACAATTTCAAGGTCTTTTAACGAGAATCCATGTTTGTCAGAATTTCGATACAACGCAAAAATAGCAAAAACGCCACAATCCTCTGAAAGGGGAATATTCGCGTCTATAGAAATTTCCAGCTGCGCGGTCTGAATAAATTCCCGATAATACTTGGTTTGCTTTCTTCCTTCGGAAAAAATATCGTTGTTGCGAAACGCGACCTCTTGGTGTTTCGATAATATCGGAAGCACGTCATCAATGTGGATGTAGCTTTCGATATATTGCTCTTTTTCAGAATCTGTCCAGTTGGCAGGGAAAAAAGACGATACTTCATATGTATTGGTATCGGAGTCATAATTGAGAAAGGTGAAATCCCGTTTGTCAAAGTAGATTTGTTCACCCAATTCTTTCATAAAAATGTCCATAACTTCCTTTAAGGATAAAGTATTATCATATAGACGGTAGATGGTCGAGCCTATATGTTTAATCTCTTCTAGTGAAAAAGAAATTGTCTGTTCGGTCATAGTGCTTCCTCCAGCAGGACTCCATGAAATATTACCTTCCGTTTAGTATAGTTCATTAAAAAAACAATGTCAATAACGCCCAAAAGATGCATCTTTTGAAATCAATTATCGCAGCAAATTACAACTTTGTGAGGATAGGCAAAAATCACAGGAGTGATAGACTAATGATAAATAAAGTTAACAAAGTCTGAAATGAGGAGGGTGTAATATGATTAAAAAAAATAGAACAAAAGAACAAATTGGAGATTTTTCATTTGATGGAAACAATGCGTTCCCGCGGATAGAAAAATTAATAGCGGAATACAGAGAGGTAAAACCTTCACTGGATATCGAGCGGGCGCGCATCTATACCAAATCTTTTAAAGAAAGCGAAGGGGAATTTATTATTCTTCGCAGAGCGAAGGCGTATAAAGAGTATTGTGAAACGAGAAAAATCAGAGTTCCGGAAGGACAGTTGATTCTAGGAGATCCGGGAATTATGCCGCGGGCAGGCACAATGGCTCCGGAATTTCACAGTGATTGGTTGAAAAAGGAGATCGACACGTTATCGAGCAGAAAACAAGACCCGTATGAAACAACTCCCGAAGTGATTAAAGAGTTGAAAGAAGAAATTTTTCCGTATTGGGAAGATAAAACAGTCAGCGCTCATTGGATGAAACAGGTTCCGCCATATGTAAAAGAATTAGCAGTGAAGACAGGGATCATCGATACAGAAATCAAAACACAGAGCGCACCCGGGGAAACGGCCCCCGACTGGGAACGACTTTTTGAAAAGGGAATTGATACGCTGATTGGCGAAGCAAAGGCACATATGGAAAAGCTCAATGACTCAGAGCCGGAAGATTTTGAAAAGATGCAATTCTATCAGGCATCAATTATGACTCTGGAAAGTTTAAGCACTTACATGAGACGTTTGGGGCAGCTGGCCGCAGAGAAAGCAGAGAAAGCGTCTTCGCCGAGAAAAGAAGAGTTAAAAACGATTGCGGAGAACTGCCGTTGGTTGTCTAAGAATCCGCCCAAAACATTTTGGCAGGGAGTTCAGTATATTTGGTTTATTATCGTAGGATGTCTGATGGAAGGAAATGCTGCTTCCCTGTCTCCTGGAAGATCAGATCAGTACCTTTACAATTTGTATGAACAGGATATCGCAAATGGAACGCTGACAATGAAGGAAGCTTTGGAATTAATCGAAGCGTTTTATATCAAATGTTCAGAGACTTCCTGGTTCTTAAGCGCGAATTCGGCAATGTATTTTGCGGGATATCAGGCATATCACAGCTTGATCTTGGGAGGAGTTGACAAATCAGGAGTGGATGCCACAAATGAACTGTCTTATTTGTTCCTGACAGCAAAAATGGACGTTCAGTTACAGGCTCCTTCTCTATGTGTTAGATTGCATAAGCAATCGCCGGAAGAGTTTTTGCAGCAGGCAGCGAAGCTGGTTCGGCTTGGAACAGGATTCCCAGCCTTCTACAACGATGATCCCGCGATCCGGATGATGCTCACGTCAGGAGGAACATTAGAAGAAGCGCGGAATTACCAGATGGTAGGGTGCGTAGAACCATTTATTCCAGGTAAAATGTCCAGATGGTCCGATGGTGGGCACTATAATTTTGCAATGGCTATAGAGTTTGTGCTGACTAATGGAAAGAGTCTCATGAACAATAATAAGCAATTAGGATTAAAAACCGGAGCTCCTTCACAAATGGATTTTGAAGAAATCAAAGAAGCGGTAAAAGAACAGCTGGCATATATGATAAAATGCATCGCGATTTGCGCGCAAGTTAGCGAGAGGCTTTATTATGAGCTTACCCCATTCCCATTTGTTTCCACCTTACTGGACGGAACTTATGAAAGCGGAAAGGATATGACCGCAGGCGGTGTAAAATACACAATAGGCCCAGCGTTAATCGGAACTGGCATTGCGGATTTGGTAAATTCTCTTTCTGCGATAAAAAAACATGTATTTGAAGATAAGACGATCACGATGGATCAGTTGATTGAGGCGATTGAACACAATTTTGAGGGCTACGAAGACATGCGCCAGATGTTGGAAAACACGACACCGATGTATGGAAACGACATAGAAGATATTGATTTACTGGCAGGAGAGATGACAGACTTTATTGCGGCGGAAGTGTCAAGCCATCATTCATGGCGGGGACCGAAGTACGTTTCCGGATTATACCCGGTATCAGCAAATGTTCCGCATGGATTTGTTGTCGGCGCGCTGCCGTACGGCAGAAAAGCAGGGTTGCCTTTGGCAGACGGATGCTCTCCGAACGTAGGAACCGACCATAATGGTCCTACCGCGGTATTAAGATCCGTATCCAGAATTAATCATGATGCGCATAAGGCGGGAACTCTTTTGAATATGCGGCTGGATCCGACAAGCGTAAAAGGAAGCGCAGGAATTCAAAGAATTGTATCAATCCTCAGAGCCCTTGTGGATCTGGACGTGTATCATATTCAATTTAATGTCATAAGCAATGAAACATTGCTGAATGCTCAAAAAGAGCCGGATAAGTATAAATCGCTTATCGTCAGAGTAGCAGGGTATAGCGCATTCTTTACAGAATTATGTAAAGATGTACAGGATGATATTATTGGAAGAACACAGCACATGGCATAGTTCTTCAAATTTAGGAAGCTGGGCATGCGGATTTTGGCATGCCCAGCTTCCTTAGCAAAAGCGGGAGAGGAGTGTTTACACATGGAACATACGGATATGTCTCTTTTTTTTCTCCAGATTTGTGTGATGCTGTTAACAGCGTTGATTTTTGGGCAAATCGCGAAAAAGCTTGGTCAGCCTTCTGTGATCGGAGAATTGTTGGGAGGGATTTTGATCGGGCCAACGGTTTTAGGCGCCTCTTCACTCGGGGTGTTTGATGAACTATTTCCGATGGAGACCAGTATAAGCCCTGAGTTAGATCGTTTTATCGAATTCGGCATGCTCCTGTTTATGTTTATCGCAGGAATGGAAATGAAATGGAACATTGCCAAAGGGCTGAAAAAACAAGTCTGTTTCTCCAGCTTGTTTGGTATTTTAATCCCGTTATGCCTGGGAGCAGGAATAGGTTTTATATTTCCTATAAGCCAAGCGTATGACCGGAGCGCTGAGCAGTGGATATATGCTTTGTTTATGGGAACTGTGTTATCCATTTCTTCTCTGCCTGTGATTCTGAAAACATTACTGGATTTGAATCTATTAAAATCAGATGTGGGTGCGGTCATTATGAGTTCTTCGGCAGTCAGTGATTTAATTGGATGGACAATTTTTTCCTGTTTGGCAAGCATTGTAAAAAGCGAAGGAGACGTAGCGGCTGCCGTAATAGGCTCAATGCTTAAAATCGCAGGGTTTATCGTGTTGCTTTTTATAGCGGTGTATGGGGCGCGCAAAGTGTCCACAAAAATGAAAAATAAAATTACCAGGAAAGAAACCGCATCAATTATATTGCTGATTGTTTCTGTTTTATTCACAGCGGCAATAGCAGAAAAAGCAGAAGTCCATTCTTTATTCGCTGTATTCTTGCTTGGGGTCGCCTTTAGAAATTGTATGAAATTTACTAATGTTGGGGCCATTAGGCATATCTATTGGCTGGCAATGGAATTTTTCGCCCCTCTTTATTTTGTTTCAATAGGCTTAAAGACAAACTTTCTGTACGCCTTTGACCTATCTCTGACAGCAGGAATTTTATTGATTGCCTGTATTGGCAAGATCATGGGCTCTGGCTTAGGAGCGGCTGCTGGGGGGATGGAGTGGAGGAAGGCGGCCTGTGTGGGATTCGGGTTAAATTCAAGAGGCACGATAGGAATTATGATTTCGTCAACTGCATGGGAACTTAATATTATAGATGAAAAAGTTTTTGTGGCATTGATCATGATGTCGATTATAACATCTTTAATAAGCGGACCGGCAATGAAAAAAATGTTAGAAGGAAATACCGTGGCTCTAATGAAAACAGTAGAAGGAGGAGAGCGTTATGGCACAAATTAATCATGAAAAGGGAATGGTTTTTAATATTCAAAAATACTCCATCCACGATGGCAGGGGAATACGAACCCTCGTATTTATGAAAGGCTGCCCGCTTCGTTGCATATGGTGCAGTAATCCGGAATCACAAACCTTTTCGGAAGAGATTATGTTTATCAGGAATAAATGTATCGGCTGTAACAAATGTGTAAACATATGCCCACAGAAAGCAACTGATTTAAAGACATTTGAAATAGACAAGAATATTTGTACTGTTTGCGGAAGCTGCGCGGCGGCCTGCTATGCGAATGCCAAGAAAAAAGTTGGAACCGATTATTCGGTCGGTGAAATCATGGAAGTGATAGAAAAAGATCGTGTGTTTTATCGGAAATCACAGGGAGGCGTAACGATAGGAGGCGGCGAACCTACTGCCCAGCCTCAATTTGTATTAAATCTATTGCGAGAATGTAAACGCTTAAATATACATACGGCAATCGAAACCTGCGGATATGGGGAGTGGAAAAAAGTAAAAGAGATTTTTGAAACTGTCGATCAAATCCTGTATGACTTAAAACATATGGATGATAGGGAACATCTAAAATTAACAGGAGTATCCAACCGTTTGATTCTCAGCAACGCAGAGAAAATTGCGCAGATGGGGAAAGAGATTCTGTTTCGGATACCAGTAATTCCTGGGTATAACAGTAATGATGAAAATATTATAGAATCAGGTCAGTTTATAAAACGCCTGATGCGGTTTAATGAGCAGATTAAAGTGGAACTGCTGCCGTATCATAGTTTAGGAGCAAATAAATATACATCCTTGGGTAGAAAGTATCAATTGGAAGGACTAAAGTCTCCTGAAACCGCAAATAAGGAGTATTGGAATGATATCCTGGAATCTTGTGGCTGTAAAGTAGTAAGGTAGGCCAAGGAAGACAAAAAATGGTTCTCGTATATTTAATTAAAATACAACTTTTGTGCCATGCGAAACCAAGAGAAATACATATAAATCAGGATATTATTAAAAATAAATTATTCGTATAATAATTACAGAATTTGAAAGGATTCTAATCAGTTATAGGAGCTATGGATAAAGAAAGCGAGAGAAAAATGGAAAAGTATTTACAAGAGTATTGTGATAGAAACCAAACTTCAAAAAAGTTGTTTGAGCGGGCACAAAAGGTATTCCCTTTTGGTGTAACAAGCAACATTCGGTCGTATAAACCATTCCCAATGTTTGCGGAAAGAGCAAATGGATCAAAAATATGGGATGTTGACGGTCATGAACTGATTGATTGCCAGCTTGCGTTCTGTCCAATGATGGTTGGATACAATCATCCAGTGCTGACCAAAGCCTTAAAAGATGAGCTAGATCGCGGAGGCACTCACTGGGCGATCCCACATGTCAGGGAAATAGAGGCGGCAGAAGCGATCAGAGATAGATATCCATTTGCCGAAACCGTTCGTTTTTCTTGTTCAGGCACAGAAGCCACCATGCATGCGGTAAGGATTGCGAGAGCATATACGGGAAAAGATAAAATTATTAAATTAGAAGGCGGGTATCACGGAGCGCATGATAGTCTCCTTTGGAGCATTTATCCCGATGTTGGCAAAATCGGTCCGTCTTATGCGCCGACTCCGGTACCGGTATCAACGGGAATTCCAAGCAATATGAAGGAGAATATCATTACGGTTCCATACAATAATATTGAAGCGTTGGAATATGCGATTCAGAGGTATCAGGGAGAAATCGCGGGATTTATTCTTGAGCCGGCAATGGCGAACATCTCCGTAGTGCTTCCCGAAGATAATTATCTGCAGAAGGTAAGAGAAATCACCAAGAAAGAAAATATTGTATTGATCTTTGATGAAGTAATCACAGGATGCAAGGTGGGCTACGGCGGTGGCGCGGAATATTTCGGCGTTGAGCCTGATATGGTAACTTTGTCCAAAGCGATAGGGGGGGGGTTCCCCGTATCAGCAGTAGGCGGAAAACGAGAGATTATGGCGGAGATCGAAAAGGGCTGCTATCATGCGGGAAATTTTGGAGGAAATCCATTAGGAATGACAGCGCTGGTTACTACTATGAGGGATATTCTGACAAGAGAGGCCACAGATGCGTTAATTAAAAAGAGCGAGGCCGCTTTTGAGGAAATGGATTCGATTCTGAAAAAGTCCGGTGTACCGCATCACTTCCAGCATATTGGAACCATCGCGGGTTTACTATTTACGGACGAGAAAGTACATGACTATCGTTCGATGGCTTCTCAGGATTATGACATGTGGCATAAATTCTATATTACAATGCTGAATAAAGGCGTTATCATGATTGGCGCGGAGCCTACGGAAGACATCAGCTTTTCTGTTCAGCATACAGATGAGGATTTTGAAAAGGTGCTGAAAGCGTTTAAAGAAACCATTGATACATTTTGATGCGATATTCTAATGATAAAGTATGAAGCGCTTAATCAAACAATCGGATAAGCGCTTCAATTTATCTTTACAATCGCAGGTTATCTTTTTAAACGATCGCAGAAATTATTTGCAGCAAAGGAGGCAAGCATGTCAAATAATAAAAATAAAGGCGCTTCACAAAGTTCCTCTTTGAATAGAAGTCTAAAACAACGTCATATGACGATGATTGCTATAGGCGGCGCGATAGGGACAGGGCTTTTTCTCACATCAGGATATACCGTTAATGAATCGGGCCCAGGAGGAGCAATGATCGCTTACGGTCTGCTGGGCATTATTATTTATTTTCTTATGACCAGTTTGGGAGAAATGTCAACTTATATGCCGGTTTCTGGTTCTTTTCAAACATATTGCAGCAGATTTGTGGATCCTGCAGCTGGGTTCGCAGTCGGGTGGATGTATTGGCTGAATTGGGCATTATCACTGTCGGCAAATCTCGTTGCGGCAGAGATTATTATTGCCAGATATTTTCCATCGGTTCCAGGTTGGATTTGGATCGTTCTCTTTGTCGTTGTGCTGTTCCTGCTAAATGTTCTTGATGTTAAAGGATACGGTGAAACTGAATTCTGGTTTGCCGCGATCAAAGTTTTTGCGATTATTCTGTTCTTGACTCTGGGTATATTGATGATTGTGGGAGCAGTGGGTGACAGCACTCAGGGCGTAAGCTTCTTTATCAATAATAATGGAGGACCTTTCCCGCTTGGCGGACTAGCAGTTGTTATGGTATTATTTTCGTCCGCGTATTCCTTTACTGGCATCGAATGTGTGGGAATGGCTTCCGGTGAAGTAGAGAACCCTGAAAAGGTAATACCTAAGGCGATCAATACTGTATTCTGGCGTATCTTACTCTTTTACATTGGCGGGATGTTCGTCATTGGGTGTCTGATCCCCTATCAGCAGGCGGGTCTGGACATCAGCCCGTTTACCTGGGTGTTTGAAAATTCCAACATACCGGTATTCTCAAAAATCGCGGGGACTTTTATGGATATTGTTATTCTTACATCAATACTGTCCTCTTCTAACTCCGGCATTTATGTGGGAAGCAGAATGCTCTGGTCAATGGCGCTTGAGAAAAAGGCTCCCGCGGCACTTGGAAAACTAAGCAAGAAGAAAATACCGTTGTTGGCAGTTATTGTTACGACAGCATTTGGCCTGGTTGGTCTGCTTACATCGTTTTTACCTTCAGATTCTATTTTTGTTACATTATGTGCGGCGGTAGGGATCTCCTGCATTATCGGTTGGCTGGCAATCGCGGTTTCGCATTATCGTTTCCGCAAATGGTATAAGCTGAAAGGTTATAGATTGGAAGATTTGAAATGCAAGGCCAAATTTTATCCATTTGGGCCTGTTGCGACTATCATAGCGATGGTTTTCATCATTGTAGGTTCTTTATTTGATATAGAATCAGCATTATCTGTAATTATTGGAATTCCGCTAACAATCGCACTGTTTGTGTTCTATAAAGTTAAGTATAAAACAAAAGCGGTTAAATTAAGCGAATTGGAGTTATCAGATATAGAGGATTTACGTTATCAAGAAAAAACAGACACCACATTGATGGAATCTAAATAAAAGAAGGCTTACGATAAAAATATAAAACGGGATATCGCATGAACAAGTATGTTTGTGCGATACTCTTTTTTGACAAATGTCACGAATCGCGAGAAAAACAGTTGGTTTCATCAGAAGAATACTCCTTGAAGTCGGAATTGCCACAAGAGGACCTATTGCGTTATTTAAGTGCTATTTGAAGTGATTGTTGATGTATGATATAATTTAAGACAAGTTGAATAAGGAAGAACTTATGAACATTAGGAATTATATAAGCAATGATTTGTTGGAGAAATTTGAATTTTATAACTATAACCATGCAGCAGAAATTTTAACACAAGCATTTCCAGAAGAATGGGAGAATATTGTTGAGTGTTTAACAAATCTGCGAATTACCACAGAAGATCTTAGAAAAGCTGGAGGCAATGAGACTGATATTCCTAAAAAGTTTGATGATGTGCTCTATCCCTTGGGTTGGCGTGAGATCAAAATCGCAGGAGATTTGCATATAAAATTCTATCCAAGGAGAGCAGGACAAAGAGGCAGGTTTTCTAATGAACCATTTGATGAAAAGATCGTAGAGGGGTATATAGACGGCCATAATATAGATTTTGTCAAAGGCAGAGTGGCTTTTGATTTAGAGTGGAACAGCAAGGACCAGACTTTTGACAGGGACCTGGCGGCAATGAGAACGTATTATGAATGTGACATTATCAGCGCGGGTATTATTATCACAAGAGCTGAGGAATTAAATGACGTTTTTAGAACTGTATATGATCTTGATCCAAAAACAGAGACATGGAAACCGATTATCAGAAAATATGGCGCTAGCACGACTTGGATGGGCAAGTTGACACCCAGATTGGATTCGAGACGGAATAGCGGTTGCCCGATTTTGGCCATTGGAATTCGGAAACCTTGCGTTGTAGATTGGAGAAAAGGATACAAAGATGAGCACGCTGAATGAAACAATTGAAAATTTACTGCATTTTTGTGGGGGGAAAAAATATGCGACTATCTATGCGGATCCGCCTTGGAGATTTCAAAACAGGACAGGAAAAGTCGCCCCTGAACACAGGCGGCTGAGCAGATATGAAACCATGACATTAGAAGACATCAAAAGTCTGCCTGTTTCACAAATCTCAGCAGATAAAAGCCATCTGTACCTATGGGTGCCCAATGCGTTGCTTCCAGAAGGTTTAGCTGTCATGGAAGCATGGGGATTTGAGTATAAATCAAATTTAATATGGGAAAAGGTTCGGAAAGATGGACAGCCCGATGGCCGAGGCGTTGGATTCTATTTTAGAAATGTAACGGAAATTCTATTGTTTGGCGTAAAAGGCAGCAAAAATCGGACGCTTGATCCAGCGAGATCACAAGTGAACCTAATTCGTACAATGAAACGCGAGCATTCCAGAAAGCCCGATGAAATGGTGGAACTCATAGAAAGGTGCTCTCCAGGGCCGTTTTTGGAACTCTTTGCGCGTGGAGATCGGGAAGGCTGGGACATGTGGGGCAATCAGGCGACCGATGACTATGAGCCGACCTGGGACACATATGCGAATCACACAATGAAAGTAAGCATGGCAAAATAGATAGTGCTTGACTATAGGGTTACCCGATGAGATATACTGCTTTTAAAAGAAATATAAAAGGAGATTTCAACATGTTAGAGCACTCAAAATTACTCAATGACTCCTGGCTCAGATGGAGTGCGGCATCCAAAGAAGAAGCGAAGATCTGCATCATGGGCGTTCCCTTCGACAATGCGGTCAGCCTTAACAAAGGGGCGGCCAAGGGTCCGGAAACCATGAGAAACCTGTCCGTGGACATGTCCGATGCCACGGAAGATGATGTGGTGATCAAAAAAGGCTTGTTATATGATATTGGAGATATCCCAGTGGACTTGGATTGGGAAACCTATTTTGGGACCGTGGCTGATGAAGCTTATCAGCTGATGAAAACAGACAATTTCTGCCTATTCCTGGGCGGCGATCACTCTGTGACCATTCCGCTGCACCAGGCTTTTGGGAAATATCAGAAGGAGAAAAAGGAAAAACCGAAGATCGGCATCATCCATTTTGATGCGCACTATGATCTGTGCAATGAATACGATGGACACAAGTGGTCCCACGCCTGCACGGAAGCAAGGAGCCTGGAAAGCGTTATTTCTGCCGAAGATCTATTCTTTGTCGGCATTCGAGTGGCGGAAGAGTCCGAGCTGGAATTGATTGCGAAAAATCCAGGTATCACAACAGTGAAAGCAAAAGAGGTTCATAAAACAGGCGTGGAAGCCGTGTTCCAAAAACTGCGGGATAAATTCCAGGATTATGACGCGGTTTATTTGACCGTGGACATTGATGTGCTGGATCCCGCCTTCGCACCAGGAACCGGAACGCCGCAGCCAGGCGGCCTCACCAGCATGCAGCTGATCCAGCTGTTTCAGATGATGCTGGAAAAACTGCCCATCAAAGCCATGGATATTGTGGAAGTCGCCCCTGACTTAGACGTGAACAACATCACCTCCTGGGCAGCGCTGCGGTTGGTGCTGGAGCTGTTTGGGTATTTTAGCAAGTAGGAAGGCAGCAAAGTCAAATCGTGAAACAAAGATATTTGGGCACAACGGACAGCTAAAATCTAAAGAAGGCGCATGGACGGACGCATAAAATTTGAATAGAAAAAGCGGACTATCACTTCTGCGTGCTTTGCAGGGATGTCCGCTTTTTTCTATCTTTCTATCTTCTCCACGCTCGTATTCCGAAGTTTCCCATATTGGAACTAAAGAGCACGCTGCACTCTGGAGCTTCTTGAGGGGTGCATTTCCATACCTGGTTTGGCTGGATCATTTTGATCTGCTTTCCCTCGAACGTTTCACTATTATGGAACAATGTGAGCACTTGGAGGATAAGGACATTGGCTAATTCTTCGATGGCCGAAGCCACTAGCTCATCGACTTCATTCAAGGTTTCCCCGACAATGTTGCCGACCGTGCGGAGCGCCAAGTGTTCTTCCAAGGCAAGGATAAAACGATATTCCACTTCATCTTGATCGCTGAAATCCAGCACACAGAACAGATCACTGTCAGAAAAGTCGCCTTCATAATTATCGTCAGCCACTTCGGGATCAATATGGAACATTTCATCAGTGACTTTCAGCATCACATTTTGCAGCATTCGTGACATGCTGCTGGCATCACTGAAATGCGTGGCTTTTCCAACAATGCCTTGATCGGAATTGGTGATATGATAAAGCAGCCAAGAAGTGAGCACGCCTACAAAGCGCTTGATGGACACATCAGAAAAATCGGATTGTGTCAAATCCAATTTTGTATAAGCGATGGTTTTCAGGAAAGCATCATGCTGCCGTTTGTGCTGCGCATAATTGATATAACCGATAGACTGCTGGTATTCTTCTTCATCCTTAAAATGTACCACAGTATAATTTTCCAGATACTTGAGCGCCTCGAAACAGGCTCGTTGGCTGCGCCGTTTATTCGATGTTTTCAGTAAGTCGTTCAAACTGTTTACCGCAATAAAAAGGCCTTGATGCTGTTTGTCCAAGGCTTCGATGCCTAGAGCGTATTCCTCTCTCCATATCATGTTGTTGCCCTTCCCCCTAATTATAAGTAAAATGATTCATATACTATTTTAAAACAAGAGATGGCGAAAAACAATAGGAGAATTGTCGGATTTTGGGCTGCCTTTGGATGTCTCCGCAGGACACTTTGGCAGCCAGGCGTCGAGGGCCTGACCGTGCTGTGGTTTGCTGCGCAAAACGGGTCCTTGCCATGGGCACCACTATTTTTAGGACCCCATGGGAATGTATATAAGGAGAAGCACCGCATAGGGAAGGCAAAAGTTGGCGATCGCCAGGATGATGCCAGCTTTATACTGCTTTTCGTATCGGTTCATCAGTCCCAGTAAAACGCCTAGAGCCGTGACCACTCCACATATTTTGGGAACGATTGTGAAGAAAAGAGCGCAAATAGGGACGAAGAACGAAGCGAGGCCCAAGTCACCCTCCCCTGTATCCAAAAGCATAACGATGAAGTTAAATGCGGCGCTCAAAAGGGGAAGCACGATCCCGAACATGCCCACTTTATTAAAAAACGTTAGGCCTTTCCAGAAAGCGGCCGGACTCCTCCGATGCTTTTTATCAAGATTTGCCTCGCATACTTCATCATCGGAAGCGTTTTTTTTAGAGGCTTCCTTCAATAACTCGTCTGTGGTGGTGCCAAGAGCTTCGGCTAGAGGCGCGAGCAGCGTGATTTCAGGGTAGCCTTCGCCTGTTTCCCATCTGGAAATAGTCTTGTTGCTGATATGCAGCCGTTCTGCCAGCTGTGCCTGAGTCAAATGCCGTTCTTTCCGCAGATGGGCGATTTTTTCGCCAAATGATTTGTTGTCCATGTAAAATCCTCCTGTTGTCATTGATTATAGTATAAAGCTTGCGTGAAAAATTGGCAATCCGTACATGCTGGAACAGGGTCTATGATTCGTGGAATGGGCTTGGGCCTTGGAAAAGTAGGGCTGATGCAGCAGAGGCTATTGTGTTTTCCAATATTGATGTGTTATGATGAAAAGCGAACAAGCGATATGAAACATGACGAGGAGGTTTCGTGAAAAGTTTTGTGACTGTAAAAAAGAAAAGCACAGTTAATCCTGATGGAACCGCGACCCTGTATCACGGTTCCAAGTCAGGGATCTGTGGGGCCATTGCCCCTCTTAGCCGCAGGCATTGCGATTTTGGAAAAGGTTTTTATATGGGTACGAACCGCATGCAGCCGCTCACCTTGATTTGTAATTATCCCAAGGCCAAGATATACACGCTGCGCCTTGATTTGTCCGGTCTTCAAATTCTAAATATGGAGGCGGGACTAGATTGGGCGTTATTGATCGCATATAATCGCGGCAAAATGGAGACTGCGAGAAACACCCAAATCTATGATCAAATTTCAGCCTTAAGCCAGGGGTATGACATGGTGATTGGAGACATCGCAAATGATAGGATGTTCGTTGTGCTGGATCGTTTCTTTAACGGGGATATTACTGATTTAGCTTTGATTAACAGCCTTTCTGCGCTTAAACTTGGAAAGCAATACGTGGCTGTAACAAAAAAAGCCTGTAATAAAATAGAAATCCTTGAAGAACAGGAGCTTTCTGCGAAAGATAGAGATGAATTGAAAAGGGAAAGCGAAGCAAACCGTTCTAAGGGTATCGCAATGGCAAATGAAATTTGCCGGGAATATCGCCGTCAGGGGCGTTTCTTTGATGAAATACTAGAGGCAGGTGAGTAGTGTAATGAAGCTTAGTCTTGAAAAACGCCAGCTTTGTGACATACAAGGCAGGCTGTTTGAACTTGCGTTAAAAAATGGGTATGATTGCCCTGCTTTTATAGAGACTTTTATGAATAGTCGGTCCGCCTCCGCTCTTGACGATGTTTATGACCGTCTGCAATGGGCTGGCGAAGAGTATATTCTTGAAGAGTTGGACGATGAGGAGGATGGATTGAAACCAGCAGGCGTGACTTATGCGGCAGAAGTCATGTATTGGGCAGGCTACACCTATCGTTATTGGCATTATTACGAGGGGAAAAGCAGCCGGGAAATTTATCGGATCGCTGACGCTGAAACCATGAACGAATGCTGGCTCGGATTCCACACTCTGGATGTGGAGATGGCTATTGATGATTTGCGGGAAATCCACGGGCAGAAACATAGAGTATAATCGCTTTATCCGCATAGCACAAGGGGAGGTTTGAAGGATGCGGCCAAAGAAAATCGTATACATTGCGGCAGTCATAGAGTCCATCTTGTTCGGCTTGACTTTTTTAGGAGCGAAGATTGCCCTGACAGAGCTGGATGCAATCCAGGTTTTGGCATGTAGGTGGACCATCGCGCTCTTGCTGTTCTCCATTCTGCTGGCGTTTCGGGTGATCAAAGTGGATTATAAAGGCAAGCCGGTCAAGCTGGTGATCTTAATGGCTTTTGTTCAGCCCTGCGTCAACACCATCTGCGAAACTTATGGAATCGATCTGACCACTACCTCGGAATCCGCGATTATTTATGCCATGATCCCCATGGCGGTGGTGCTGATCTCCATGATTGTCCTGCGGCACAAAATCACGCTGTTGGTGGGGATTGGCATTGTGCTGTCTTTTGCCGGAATTTTGGTTTCTATCGTGTTTGCCCAAGGCTTTTCCCTTGGCGGTAAAGCGACAGGGTATTTATGTCTGATTGGCATGGTGCTGACGGCAGCAATCTGTACGATCTTGTCTGGACACATTGCGAATCGCTTTTCGCCCATGGAACGGACCTTTGCCATGGCTGCCTTGGGCAGTTTGTGGTTTAATCTGCTCAATGTGGTGAGGGGAAAAGGCTTTGATTGCTATGCAATTTGTTTTCAGGAGCCCAAGGTAGGACTGGCGGCACTGTATTTAGGGGCAATGGGCTCTTTTACATCCTATATTCTGTTCAATTATGTGGTGGCCAACATGCCTGCGCCGCAGGCCTCTGCGCTGCAAGTGAACCTGATTTCCTTGACAGGAGTGGTCACAGGAATTTTGTTCCAAGGCGACTCCTTTGGCTGGTATACAGTGATCGGCATGGCGCTGGTGATCGTTGGCGTGGTGATGGCAAACATGCAGGGAACCAGCGGTGAAGACGGCAGAGGAAACGGACAGACCAAGGATACGGAGAAAGTGCCGGACAGTGCGGGATAAAGCTGGTGGGGCGGACTGGTGGCAGACTGCCGCATTGTGGCACGCTGAATAGCCTGATTGATTCGCAGCTTGCTACTGTGTGAGAATAAGGCTACAAGCGCATGATCACGGAGACCAATTTTCAAGAGTTGATAAAGCCGCAGGAGTCATCATGCCAACAAATTCAAAAATAAAAGGTAAAAATTGCGGAAAAGCTAGAAAAAGCGGTGAAATTTCCAGTTTTATAAGCCAAAAGATTGGCAAACCAACAAAAAAGCCTGCAATATGGCCTTTCTAATCAAAAATCCGCGATTTTTATGCCGAAATCAGCGCTTTGTTGGCACGATGATTTCTTGCCCATTGGATTCGTCTAGATGGATTCCTATGAAACCTAAAAAAATTGATTTCTGCATAGGATGATCAATTTTTCTTGACATCTTCTACAACTGTAGTATATAATATTACTACAGTTGTAGAAGATGTTTTTTATGTATGTAAGAAATATCATTTGCGATATTTCCGGAATGTCAACAAAGTCCACTGCTGAAAGAGAATCAACGAAGCCGACTTTGTTGTAACGTAGAAAATATTACCAGATACAGCTTCAAGTGTGTGTTGAAGAAGCGGCGGCAGCGAAAGAAAGCCGAAGCTGCTGTGCGATTTGCTGGAAAGGGGGAACCCTAATGACGATTTTATTTCGTTTTCTCTGGGCGGTTTTTCTTGCCATTATAGTTGCGATCAACTTTTCTCAATCCTGGAAACAGGAACATGGCCGCTATCGAAAAAAAGGGGAGAGCCAGGATGAAACGATGGTGTATATATCGCCGTTAGTCTTTCCGATCGTAATTTTTGGAGTCATTATCATTACGATTGCCTTTTGTGGGATGAGGGAAGGCATCGTCCAATTTACTGAGATCGTGATGGATGTGTTTCTCTGTATGAGTGTGTATTTTGTCATATTACTCCTAGTTTTGCCTTTTCTGCGAAAGCGCTTTAGTGCCAGGGTTTGCGCAGTTCTCTGGATCGCTCCGGTATTTTTGTTTTGGCAGCCGCATATGCTGCTGTCGGCTACTGCATATACATCCAATCAGGGGGTATCTTTACATACGGTGTGTATACCTGAAAGTATTTTACGGGGGTTCGCGTATGTTTGGGTGAGCGTGTTCCTGATGATCTTTGGCTGGCAAATTCTTTCCCATTTTTTGTTCCGTCACAAGCTGATGAAAGGCGCAAGGCCAGTGGAAGACGAGGAGGTTTTGAAAATTTGGGATCGAGAACGAAAGCGGCTGAGATATAAAAAGCCGATCCGGCTTCTTTATACTCCCAATACGGCAACGCCTTTGTCCGTAGGCATGTATAATGAAAGCCGGGCCACCTGTTTGCCGGAGCGCGAGTTTACCGCCGATGAACTGCGGCTGATCTTTCGCCACGAGCTGCATCATGTCCAGCGGCGAGATGTGGATACCAAGGTGTTCTTGGGGTTCTGCAAAGCCTTGTTCTGGTTCAATCCTCTTACATGGGTCGCTGCCCGTAAAGCCAGCGATGATTTGGAACTTGCCTGCGATGAAATCGCGCTGAGAAAAGCAGAGGGCAGTGAGCGGCATCAATATGCTGAGTTATTGTTAAATACTGCCGGGAATTCGCAAGGATTTTCTACCTGCCTTTCCGCAGCGGCGACTTCCCTGCGTTATCGCCTGAAAAATGTGATCGCCCCTGGAAAGCGAAGAGTGGGCCCGTTTCTTTTGGCAATCGCCATATTCTGCTGCTGCATGAGTTATGGCAGCGTGGTGCTGGTCAGTGAACGAGGCACTGTAGGGGAATTGTGCTTTCCCAGTAATGTGACGGCAAAGGATGTGACGGAACTTGACTTTTATGATGACGAAGAACACGGCAAAGCAACAGAGGGAAGCACCTGGCGTTCTCTGGAATCTTGCGATGAGAAGATGCTTTCTTGGTTAAAAGGTCTGAAAGTGGAAAAGATGTTCAGCGACAGCAAAGCTGATCCAGGCGGTGAGCCGGAATTTTCATGGTGGATCGAGACGGACAGGGAACTGCATATGGACCTTACGGGCAAGATGTTGAGCGTTTATATTGGAGGAGAAGACAATTCAGACTATTATCTGGTTCGCTCAGAGATCGACTGGGATTATGTGAGAGCGTGTTTTAAGGAAGGAAAACTGGAAAAGGACGAATAGGCATTCTAAGGGTGCCCCAACTGGATGTTGGGAGTTTGAACCCTACACATATATGAGGAGGTTGAAAACCTTAAATGTTTAACAAAAAAACAGTTGATTATATGAGGAGGTATTCTTAATGAAAACTGTAAAGCGACTGCCAGAGGGCGAGCTGGAAATCATGCAGATCATCTGGCGCAGCGAGCCGCCAGTGTCCAGGGCAGCCATTGAAAAGGAGATGGAAAAATCCCGCCACCTGGCATCCACAACGATTCTGACATTTTTGACCCGCCTGTGCGACAAAGGGTTTCTGGCCATTGAGAAGCAGGGCCGGACCAATTACTACACGCCGCAAGTGACGGAGCGGGAATATTTGGCTGTGGAAAGCCGTAAGATTCTGGACAAGCTTTACGGCGGCTCCATATCCAACTTCGCCGCGGCTTTGTGCGACAGCGGCATCAGCAAGGAGGAGCTGGAACAGCTGCGAGATATGCTGGAAAAGGGGGGATTGTGATGTCGCTTGTGTTTCGTTTTCTTTGGGCTATCACTTTGTCGCTAGTGGTCGTGATCGCGTTTTTACGCACCTGGAATTGGGAGCATGGCGGCCGCCGGAGAAAGTGGCAGGAGCAAAATGAGACAGTGGTGTACATATCACCTTTGTTTTTTCTCGTTGCCATCGGGTTTTATGGGGAACTCTACCTTCTGCTTTATGGAATCAAGGGCGGCATCGTTCATTTTGCCATGGACATGGCGGACATGTTTATCTGTATGAGTGTGTATTTTATCATATTGCTGATCTTGCTGCCCTTCCTGCGGGGACGTTTCAGCGCCAGAGCCTGTGCGCTTCTTTGGAGCATGCCCATGTTATTATTGCTTTACCGATCTTTCATATCATCAGACACTGCGTATACGCCCGGGCAGGGCGGAGCGCTGTATGCCATATACGTTCCCGGCAGCATTTTGTATGGGTTCGTTTATCTTTGGGCAGCGCTGTTTGTCATATTCTTCGGATGGCAGATCTTTTCCAACTGCCTGTTTCGGCGCAAGCTCATGGCAGGGGCGAGGCCGGTGGAAGATGCGGAAGTTTTGGAGATCTGGGAAAGGCAGCGAAAGGGGCTGCACTATGGCAAGCCGATCCAGCTTTTTTATAGCCCCAATGCGGTAACACCGTTGTCCATGGGCGTGCGTAACTCGAGCCGGGTCACATTTTTGCCGGAACGTGACTTTACCGCCGATGAATTAGAGCTGATCTTTCGCCACGAACTGCATCACATTCAGAGGCGGGATGTGGACACTAAGGTGTTTCTGGGATTCTGCAAAGCTTTGTTCTGGTTCAATCCACTGACCTGGATCGCCGCCCGCAAGGCTAGTGATGACCTGGAGCTTGCCTGTGATGAAATCGCTTTGCGAAAAGCAGGGGACAGCGAGCGCCGTCAATATGCCGAGCTGCTATTGCATACCGCAGGGAGCTCTCGAGGGTTTTCCACTTGTCTTTCCGCTGCTGCGTCTTCCCTTCGTTATCGCTTGAAAAACGTGGTGGAGCCTGGCAAGCGCAGAGCGGGAGCGTTTCTTTTAGCCATAGCCGTGTTTTTCTGCTGTATGAGCTATGGCAGCATCGTGCTGGTCAGTGAGCGGGCAACTATCGGAGAACTGGATGTTTTGGGAAATGTCGCTGCTGCGGACATAGGCGAACTGAGTTTTTGTGATAATGATGAGCTGGAAGATCCAAACCTGCATACTTGGTATGAATTGGATTCCTGCGACAATGAAATACTGTCCTGGCTAAAGGGTCTGAAGGTGGAAAAGCTGTTCAGCGGCGGTACATTCGATGAAAGCAGGGCTCCAGAATTTTCTTGCTGCGTCAAGGCAGGAGAAGAGGAGATTCGCATTACTCTGAATGACGATATACTGGAAATTTCTGATAGTGAGAAAATGGGTGCGGACTATTACCTGGTTCGCTCGGAGATTCATTGGAATGATGTGCGGGAATACTTTAAAGCCAGACAGTGAAGCTCCCATAAAAATATGTTTCAAAGGTACGGAAAGCTGTGCTAAAATAGAATCACGGATTGTGATATGGGGGGGTACGGGAAAATGATGCCAGTAATTTCCATCGGAAATCAAAATTTTGAATCCATTCGGAAGAACCATGCGTTTTATATTGATAAAACATTATTGATCAAAGAGTGGTGGGAAAGTCAGGATGTCGTGACTTTGATCACCAGGCCAAGGCGGTTTGGAAAGACCCTGAACATGAGCATGATCGAGCAGTTTTTTTCTAATCGTTATGAAGACAGGAGCGATCTGTTCGAAGGACTGAATATTTGGAAAGAGGAAGCTTACCGTAAATTACAGGGCACATATCCAGTGATCGCGCTCAGTTTCGCCGATATCAAAGGCGATACTTTTGAAACTGCCAGAGACGGGATCATACAGCTGCTGATTGATATTTATGCGGAATTCAGCGCCCTTTTGCAGGGGGAAGTCCTGAGTCAAGAAGAAAAGGCGTATTTCAGCTATGTGAAAACTGACATGTCAGACGCAGTAGCGACACGAGCGCTAAAACGATTGGCTTTGTGCGTGAGTCGGTATTATGGAAAAAAAGTCATCATTTTACTGGATGAATATGATACGCCGCTGCAGGAAGCGTACGTGCACGGTTATTGGCAAAGCATGGCCTCTTTCGTCCGCAGTTTGTTCAATTCTACGTTTAAAACGAACCCTTATCTGGAACGAGGATTGATGACTGGCATCACAAGAGTCAGCAAGGAATCCATTTTTTCAGACTTGAATAACCTGGAAGTCATCACTACCACATCGGTAAAGTACGCATCGTCCTTTGGGTTTACAGAGGCAGAGGTGTTTCAGGCTTTGGAGCGCATCGGGCAGGCATCGGAAAAGGCTGCGGTACGATCTTGGTATGATGGATTTACTTTTGGCAGCTGCTCTGATATTTATAACCCCTGGTCCATTACAAAATTTCTGGATTCAGGTGAATATGACACTTATTGGGCAGACACCAGTGAAAACAGTTTGGCCTCAAAGCTGGTACGGGAGAGTTCGCCGCAGATCAAAATGTGTTTTGAAAAACTGCTCGCTGGGGAGGAGTTAGCGGTGGAGCTGGATGAACAGGTGGTATTCGAGCAGCTTTATCAGAAAAAGGGAGCGATATGGAGCCTGCTGCTGGCCAGCGGTTACTTGAAAGTGACAGGCAAAGAGCCAGATAGAAAAAGAGGACGATTCCTTTACCAGTTGAAAATCACTAATCATGAAGTCATGCTTATGTTTGAAGATATCATCAGCAGCTGGTTTTCAGAGGAAAACACGTCTTACAGGAACTTTCGGAGCGCATTGCTGGCAGGAAACGTGGATTATATGAACCAATACATGAATCAGATCGCAGTTCAGACTTTCAGCAGTTTTGACAGCGGCAAACAGCCTTCTCAGCAAGGGGAACCTGAACGCTTTCACGCTGTGGAAGCGATCACTAAGAATTTGACTAAGCCAAATTCAAGTGCCTGCTTCTACCACGGTTTTGTGCTGGGGTTGATCGTGGATCTTGCGGATCAATATCGGATTACGTCTAATCGTGAGAGCGGATTTGGACGATACGATGTGATGATGGAGCCTCTCAAAGCGCATCTGCCAGCGATTATATTGGAATTTAAAGTATTTCACCCTGAAAAAGAAAAAAGTCTGCAAGAAACCGTGCGGTCTGCTCTCCAGCAGATCAGGGATCAGCGGTATGATGAAGAGTTGACAGCCAGAGGGATCCCACAAGAAAGAATCTGCCATTATGGTTTCGCATTTGAAGGGAAGCGGGTTTTGATCGGGGGATGCTAAAATAGAATCACAGATTGCAATATGGAGCAGAGAAAATGAGCATAAAAATAGGCGACGTGTCCAAGCTGTTCGGACTGCCAGTAGAGACTATTCGATTCTATGAAGCAGAGAACATTATCAATCCCAAACGAGACACGGCCAGTAATTACCGTGTATACGAGACATGGGACATTTTAAAATTGATGGAATGCATCAAATATAGGAACTATGATATTGCGGTTAAAGATGTTTCCAAGTGCATGAACGTGGAACCTATTGATTTTTATATACAATGCTTAACAAAAAAACAAGAGCAATTGACAGAAGACTTGAGATACAATGCCTTACTGCATAAAAAATTAGATAATTATATCAAGACTTTAAAAACTGTAAAATTAAATCTTAACAATTTTTGGGTCAAGATTGTTCCAAAACAGTATTGTTTTCCTGTTCTATCCAGTGGTAGCCATGACTTGTATGATGACATGGAACCGAAAAGCGATTTGTTTCCAATATGGACAAGCCACTTGAACTTTGTGGATATGGCTCTGAGCATTCCGAAGGAGGATTTTTTCAGTAGAAATGAAGATCGTTTCCAATGGGTCTATCTCATAGAGAGTGATTATGCGGAGCAATTGCGATCTCCCTATATTTTGTGATCATATCCTACTTGATGACTCTTTCGTGGCCGGATGGCTGGAACGAGTTTGGGGATGTGGATTCTGCCGCTTGGGAATTGATCATAAAAGTCGCCGGCAGCACAATGGGCCTGTTCTTCGTCGCGGTGTATATCATCGCTACTGTGGCATCCGCCATTGCAGCGCAGGCCTCGGCAGCGCGGATTTTATATTCCATGGGTAGGGATCGAATCCTGCCTCAAAAAATCTTTGGCCATATTGATTCCAAAAGAAAAACGCCAACAGGCGGCATCATTGCCATAGGAATCGTCAGCCTTTGCGGGATCTTCATTCCACTGGGGCTTTCCTTCTCCATGCTCAGCTTTGGAGCGTTGATCGGGTTTGTCATGGTAAACATTGCTGTGATAGCGCAGTTTTTTATAAAGGAAAAACAGAACAAGGGCATGAATGTGGTCAAATACTTAGTGGTGCCTATTTTGGGAGCCTCGATTTGTTTTGTCAGCTTTATCAAACTGGATTCCATAGCTTTTACCATAGGCGGGGCATGGATACTGCTGGGTGTGTTCTGCCTGCTGGTTTCCATAAAGGTTTTAGGAAAAAATTCGCTGGATGTTCATATGTGAAAAATGCTTGCCACGGGGATTTCGCCGTGATATGAGTTTATTGAAAAGCTGAAATCACATGCCAATCGAAGACTGCCTTTTTTTGATCCTTTGCCAATTGACGAAACCATAACAATCATTGGCCAAGAAGACTGCGAAGCAGATGACCATAGGCAGATAAGACGGATTTTCCATGGTGGCCATGATCCACATGATCACCAGAACAATGTCATTAGAACCATAAGCCAGGCCATACAAAGGCGACCGCAGAAAAGTCAGGGAAGAAGCGAGAAAGCTGGTAGCAATGGAGACCGTGCTGACGCCAAGGTTATTGGTATTGAAAAAATCGAGAATAAAGTAAAACGCAACAGTCACCACAGCCGTCAGCGCAAGGAGCACCGCCCATTTTTTCCCAGTCATGGACGCGACCTTCACCTCGTTTTCCCCCTCCTTGTAAGGATGGCGGAACCAAGCGATCATGGCGGAAAAAGCGATAGGCGCGGTCATGCCCAGGTAGGTGATCATTTCCCCATAATAGCGAAAGGTGAAAGAAATAACAGAATACATGATGGCGAAAATGACAGAGAGCCCCTGTCCGAACGGGTCGCCTTTGGCAACGAAAATCAGGGCCGTCACGCCCACTAAGCAAGCGGCCAGAGTCAAATAATCTTTCTCACTGGCAGATAAAAATCCAATGGTAATGGCGGCGAGAGAACAAAGCCACAAGCACCATTCCAGCTTGGTCAGCGTTCCAAAAGGGTTTTGATAATGTTTCATGTCCGTTCCTCCCATTTCTCTAATACGAAAATCCTCCAATACTAAAAAAACATCCGAACCTCATCTTCCAAGACCTACTGATGAGTGCGAATGTTTGCGTTACCCGGTGGCAACAATGCCTGTATCCAATTGACTTTAGTATAGCTCATGCGCGATTGGCTGTCAATGCGTATAAAGTAGAAATCATAACGTATGAGCATAAAGTGGCAAATGAAAGGCCTGAACGAAGAGAAAAGGCGTACTGCGCTAAACATTTTTGAAATGCTATCATAAACGATGCGCGCCTTTTCTCTTAAAAGACCATATTACTAGATTTAGAGAAATTTACGATCAGCCGGTCTTGCCTGGAGCATTTGTTGTCTGGACAGTTTGCCGGCCTGTCTATTCAGCTTTCGTGCGAGATTGCTTCCACAATTTCCGATACCGCTCATAGCCTTCCGTGATTTCCTTGTCCGCCCCGCCTGTGGCCCTGCTCACCACAAAGAGCGCTACGGCGCCAACCAGGAAGCCAGGGAATACCTCAAACAGGTATGCGGACATGCCTGTGGTGAACCAAATGACCACTGTCAGGAATCCGCAGATGATGCAGGCGATGGCGCCCTTGTAGTTGATCTTGTTTCCAAAGAGGCTGGCGATGACCACTGGACCAAAAGCAGCGCCCAGCCCAGACGAAGCGAACATGGTCACCGTATGGATGGCTCCGCCTTGGAACGCCAGGCCAAAGGCTGCCAATGCGATGACCACCACAAGGATCTTTTCAATGATAACGATCTTTTTCTCGCTGTTGGGATAAATTTTTTTCAAAATGCTAGAGCCAACGCCAGCTGTGGACACGATGATGTACGCGCATACAGATGACAAAATGGCTGCCATGACCGCTGCGCCTAAAAGACCAAAGAGCGCGTTGCCAAAGTACTTGTCCCCCATCATGAGAAACACCTGCTCAGGGTCATCGGCCACAGGAAAGAGCACCCGCCCGATCATGCCGATGGCAGACGCGCCTGTTAATGCCACGCAGCCCCAGATGATGGCGATCAGGCCGGAATCTTTCACATCATCAGGATTCTTGATAGCCATGATCCCTGTCAGGGAGTGAACCATTCCAGGATACATGAATGCGATGCCAGCACCTGAACAAATCAGGGTAATGGACTCGCCCACAGAAGCGCTTCCATGGAGAAATTGAAAGAACTCAGCGTCCTGCGCATAAAGGTCCGCAGCAATGGCATGGAGCCCGTCTGTGCTGAGAAACGCCACAATGGGAACGATGGCCAGAGCCAGGAACATCAACGCCCCCTGGAGCAGGTTGGTCCAGCTCACTGCCAGATATCCGCCCAAGAACGTATAGATCGCCACAACCACTAACCCGATGGTGACTCCCATGGTGTAGTCGATGCCAAACACCACATTGATCAGCTTGCCGAATCCAATGAATTCAGAAGTGGAATTGATGATCATCAGGAACATGATGGCCAGTGCGGAGAAAATCCCTACGATGCCTCGCTTGTCCCCAGTCCTTTTTTCAAAGTATTCCACGCAGGACACCGCGTCATAGGCTTCTGTGGCCACCCGCAGCCTTTTGCCCAGCAGCACCCAGTTCACTAAGCTGCCGCCCAGCCAGCCTACCAGCGTCCACACAGCGGAAAAACCAAAGGTGTAAGCCAGTCCCGGCATGGCCAAAAGCATCCAGCCGCTGGTGGAAGCCGACTGTGTGGATATGCCGCCGATCCATTTGTTATTGCCTCTTCCAGCCAGATTGTATCCTTCGTAGGAGCTGGCTTTCTTTGTGGAGTAAATACCAATGGCTAAGATCACCAATATATAGAGCACTAATATCACGAGTTTTGTGACCATGTTTTCCTACCTCCTAACACAATTCCACACGCACACGGCGATGGCGATGATCACTGGGGACATATATAATATCGCGTCAAAAAAAGTTGGCATATGAACACCTCCAAGGTTACAATTCTTCTTTTAGGATGGGAATCAACGTTTTTTTCAGTTCCTGCCAAATGCGTTCTCCCTTTTCTTTCGTGGCAAGAGTGGCCTTCCACAGGCTGCCGCTTTTGGTGGTGAACTGCGGCTCAATGGGAAGTTTGTCATAAAAGGCTTTTTTCTCTGGACCGTCATCCATGGCCCTGTCCATGAGCACCAGTTCAGGCGCGATGTAAAGCAGGATGGCGGTTTCAAACATAGCAGCGTGTTCCACGCCCCAGCCTGGGAATCCGTCAGGATAGAGAAAGTCCATGGTCGCTTTGTCAAAACTGTCAAAGGGCGTTTCCATGATCAGGATCTTCACGTCCTTGTTTGTTCCTTTATCCGTAGCCAGCCAAGCGGCTTCGTACATGAAATTGGAGTTTTCCATGTGCCAGTTGAAGAGGGTGATTTTCTGGAATCCATGCCGCATGAATTCTCTGATGATATCTTCCAGTTCGTTGATAAAGGTGATTCCTCCAATGGAAGTGGTTCCTGGGAAACTTTGTCCGCCGCCGCTTTGAGGCCGGGAATTGGTGGCGTACATGACAGGCGGGGCGACAATCATGTTGGTTTCTTCCGCCATATCGAGGCATAGCCTGGTAGGGATGAGGGAGTCTGTGCATAGTGGCAGGTGATAGCCGTGCTGCTCGATGGAACCGATGGGCAGCATGATGCCCATGTCATTGTCCACGGCTTGTTTTACTTCCGGCCAAGTCATTTCCCACATTTTACGAGTCCGTATCATCGTTACAACTCCTTTCGCATTCTGCTTTCGTATGTTCAGATTGTTATCAGCTGATGAATTTATAATATCTCCAAAACTATTATTAAAATGAGAAATAACCAGGGTATTTATTCGAGAAATTATAAAAAGATGAAGAATAGGGGACGGATGCCGCGCATAAAAAACCGCGGAGCCAGTTTTTTCGGCAGCGCGGTTTTTGGCGTTTCGTGATCTGCTTGCGAAGCGCGTTTATTTGATTTTATTGAGAAGGGGATCGTCCAAGATCCAGCGGGAATGGACATATGAACGCATGTCGCAGTAGAAATTATTGTAGTCCGTGTATTTTAGATGATTTTTTAGTTTGTTCAGGCGATACCGAACTGTGGTCTCATGGATGAAGAGCTTTTCCGCCATAAGCCGGTAGTCACCGCTAGTGACCACAAGGAGCTCTAGTGTTTGCTGCAAGTTCAATTTATTGCTCCTGTCAAACTCTCGGATCGTTTTGTCCAGCCGGTCTCTGTATTTTCTTAGAGAAGGCGAAGGCCGCAGCTCTGACAACAAGGTAAAGTGATTCAAGTTGTCGTACTCGGTGACGCGCAAGTCCAGGTGGCTGGCATACACAAAGGCGTCCATGGCCTGCAGTATGCTGGTTTTGATCTGGAAAGGGGAAGGTGCAATCTCACTGATTCCAATATGATAGTCATGGTAAGCATCCGCGATTTTCTTTAAAAAGGATTCGCGCCGCTCTTCGATTTTGCTGTTATCGTCATCGCTGATGACATACAAGTAGCCATCGTACAGCGGGAGCAGAAAATCTGCGCTGGGAAGCTGAAACAGCAGGCTAGGCAGGTTGCTGTCAAGGGCCATGTACAAAGCCTGGAGGTGTTCTCCCATTTTCTGGTCAAGACTCATGACAAAGTGTCTGATCTCGGAATCGGATAGATCGTTTTGCAGGAGCTGCTGGAACCTGAACACATCGCTGGCTATGGCTTTGTCCTGTAAAATCAAATCCACGACCGCAAAAATAAGCTCCGTCAAACCGATGCTGTCATTTACGGCAATAATAGGGATGGCATAACGGTTGGCCGCGGCAATGGCAGTTTCATCAATGTAGGGGATCATTTCTTTGTGCGTGATCAGACCGCTGCCTCGGGTTTCGTGCTGAAATTCGATTTCCTTGCTGAATTTCTCCATGTGATCAGCGAACACATATAATTTGGAAATATAAATATCATGGGGTTTGGCCACCCGATAGCAATACGCAGGGTGATCGACAAAGGGCTTCTCGATAGAAGCGATTCTGCAGACGGTCTGGTTCAAGCCGTTTTCGCCTGCCAGAACCACAGCGTCCCGTAACTGGGGAATGAGTAAAATATCAGAAACTTTCACAGCCATAATGGTCCTCCTCTTTAGCCGCAGAAACCACCAGCCAGCTTCCAGTCGGTGGCGGTTCAGTGATAGTAAAGTGAATCGCACGCCTCATCTATTTCCCGTATTAAGTCAAGAACTTGTTCATTGGACCAGGAAAAATCGCTTTCGATCCATTTCATATAAACCGCATAGATACCGGCACTGTGGTAGGTGATCATATAGTCAAGATGATCGGTCAATTCAGTGGTGCCCATTTCATACATCACGATTTCCCTAAACTGATTCTCCAGAGTCGCCGCGAATCTGGTGCGAAAGGAGTTATCGCCTGATTTTGAAGCGAAATGTTTGACTGCGTTCGCGTTTTTTTGCAGGAAAGTCATGATCCGTGACATATTATCGCGGTAATTGTGACTTTCTGCTTTGTGATAAAGATTGGAAAACTCAGCAAAAAATGTTTCCTCAAGATCTTGATATAAATGAAAGATGTCCTGGTAATGATAGTAAAAAGCCATCCTGGAGACATCGGCCATTTCAGACAATTCACTGATTGTGATCTTATCCAGCTCTTTTGTCTCCAATAATTGAAGGAGCGCTCGCTTAAAAGCATTTTCTGTTTTTTCCGTGCGTCTGTCAGTTTTCATCGTTTTATCTCTCTCCAAGAATATACGGCATTTTTTTTATGTAGGAAATGTCAACAAAGCTCACCTCTAAAGCAAAATCGGCGCAGCTGACTTTGTTCTATTATTGATGAAAAGACACAAAAAGTCAAAGAAAAATAAAAATATGTCATAAAAAAACTGTGGAATTTCTGCGAATTTTATCAATAACCCATGGTTCTGTAAGGAATCTTACAAAACCCCATATCATTGATCATTGCCCTTTTTTAAAACATGGATATAATGAGGTTAAAGCTAAGAAAACAGAATCTTTGAAAAAAAGAGAAAACGAAAAATATATGCTTGGATGAGATCAGAACACAGTTGCCTGAAATTTGTGCAAGCTAGAAAGGAGACGATGATGGGCGGATCCGTGAAACAAACGCCGGAAGCATACGCCGTGATAATCGGAGGCGGCGCGGCAGGAAGCATTGCTGCGTATAAATTGGCGAAACAGGGAAAGCGTGTGATTTTGATAGAAAAAGGAATGTCATTCAGATCCTCTAACTTTTCCCGATTAAGCGGGTTTATGGGTTGTGAAACCAAGTTCCAAGAAGAAAAAGGGATCACCATTGCTTCAAAAATAAACTTATATCAACATTTGACCTCTTGGGCTAAAGGTCAGATTAACCCGAAGCTGATCAGAAATTTATTGGAGCATAGCGCTGAGGCCGCAGATCTTCTTACAGAGATTGGATTTACATTTTCAGCATATGCGGACTGGGTAGCATCTGATCACAAAGAAAAATACCTTGATGACATGACGTGGAGTCCGCTGCACCTGATCAATGAATATGGAAGTGAGCGTGCGGATATTTTGGCAAATGCCCTTAAAAAAGCAGGCGTTGAAATTTGGTTTGGCTGCGAAGCAAAAGAAGTCATCATGGAAAACGGCCATGTGGCAGGCGTGAAAGCCATGACAAAACAAGGAACTCCAGCAGAGATCAAAACATCAGCGGTATTCATCGCGACCGGCGGCTTTGGAAACAATAAAAAAATGATAAAGGAGCAATTTCAGGGTGCGCCTCTTGGCAATTTAGGTTCTAAAAACAACACAGGAGACGGAATCAAAATCGCAATGGACATAGGCGGCGTTTTATCGCCCGGAATGGGAATGACTTGTAACGAGGTTTGTGGAGCAAGCCAAAAACATAGAGAGTATTTATTTGATCAAGATTATCGTATGGATAACGATAATCTGGGATTCGCTGTTTATGGGGGCATGGCTGTGGATTCTCAGGGAGAACGATTTTTCAACGAGGAAGTGATGGCGACCGTCCCAATAGCGACAGGAAGTTATCCGGCATTAAGCGTTGGCAATATGTATGTGATCATGGATGGCGAGTATTATGACGGCTGCTGCAAGGAAGGTGTTTATCAATATTTAGGCGAGCCGGATTGGGATTTTGGCAGCCACATGTTCATACCTGTGCTGGACAGAGCAAAAGCGCAGTTTAAGCAGGCAGCAGAAGAAGGCTGGGGCTTTCAAGCCAATACCTTGTCGGAAATCGCGGAACATTTTAGCTTGCCAAATCTTGAATCATCTGTTGCGAGATATAACGAGATGTGCAGAAAAGGCGCAGATGCGGATTTCGGAAAAAGTAAAATGTTCCTAACGGAAATCAAACAAGGTTCAGGTTATTACGCGTTTGAATATTCGGGGAGCTACTGGTGTACGATCGGGGGCGTTAAAAGCGATGCGGCCTTACATATTTTGAACAGCGACAATGAGATCATTCCAGGAGCATTTGTCGGAGGAAATGAAATGGGAAGCGCTTTTGGCAGCACATATTACGATATTGCGGCTACCTGTGCGGGATTATCTATTTCATCAGGGGTAGTTGCCGCAAATTCAATCATTTCATATTTGGGATAGAGGCAGGTTGAATAGAATGAATTGTCTATGATATCAGGAATGCGTGTTTCTGAAAAAATTATAGAGCATGTCGTGTAACATATCACATGACAGTATGATTTTTACTGGTGATCTAAATGTAAAGGAGGAGAAACATGGACATTGCAGTAAACACAAGCAGAATTGACAAACTTCGTTGGCTTATGGTCATCGCTATGACACTGGTAGGTATGACGAGCGCTTATGTAAACGCTATTTCAGCGTATATTGGTCCCTTTGCGGAAAAAGGCTGGGATTCTACGATTATTGTAATCGCGTTTTCTGTTATGACTTTCATGAGCCTGCCGGGATCCATTGTTGGAGGCGCTTTGAAAGCAAGATTCGGAAACAAGCTAGTACTGAAGGTTGGCGGACTGGGATTCGCAGTGACTTGCGTCGCGACAGTATTTGTCACAAGCCCATGGGCATATGTGGTTCTCATGGGAGGAGTAGCGCCATTCTTCGTATATTGCGTGTACGTGATTCAGATGGCTAATATTGGCGAATTATTTCCTGACAGAGCTGGCCTTGCGACAGGATTATTCGTAGCTGGCATTGCGATCGCTTCGGCATTGATCCTTCCATTTACCGAATGGCTTACAAGAGTAATGGATGTGATGTATGGAATCGGTTTATCAGGCATTGTTTATGGAGGATTTACCGTCTTAGTTGGATTTATCATGATAGATGCGCCAAAAGACTATAGGCCCCAGGGATGGACACCTGAGGAATATGAAATACTTGATGAGGAAAAGGCGGAATTAGCAGATTCAAACAAAGATGTGAACTGGGCAAAGATGATGATACGGCCTGCGTTTTGGATGGTTTATATAGGTGAAGTATGTTTTGGCGTTCTTTCATCAGGCTTGTACAGCAATTTTATCGGAATGGTATCAGAGCTGCTTGGCGTATCTGACAGCACAGCTGCGTGGCTATATTCTTTGTTTACCCTGGTTATGGGAGGAAGCGGGATTCTGCTTGGATATATTTCAGACAAATTGTTTGGACCGACAAAATCCCTTGCGCTTTGCTGTTTATTGACTGCGATCGCCATAGGCGTTTTCCTGGTCACCGGTGGAAACAGCTATGCTTTGTTCATTGCCTTTATTGTGATAGCGGGCACCACTCTTGGTGCGATGCAGGCGCTTACGCCAAATATTATGATGCTGGCATGGGGAAACAAGTATTTCGGAATCAATTACGGTATCATGCTTACGACGCTTACAGTAGGCTCATTTATTGGACCACAGCTTGCAGTAAGAATATCCATGCTTCAATTTCTTGCGGTTTCTGGAGTCGTAATGGTCGTGGCGGCTGTATTGATTTTCGCATCCACAATGTTCCTCAATAAGGATTTGGGTAAAAAAGTGTTTTAGCATCATACATAATCAAAGAATAGATATGGAGGCACAAGCATGGAAAACAAAAGGTTTCAATTTGAAAACACAGATGGATGCCCTAATGCGATCGTGCTAAAAGGGACAACGCGCCAGATGGGTGCGCAATATGGACGAAGATTTGCTGGGAAGTGGAAACATTATGACATACTGATAAAAGCGTCTATTTTCGGAACGCCATTTACAACAGCAATGTATGGATTCGTGCCGCCTGAAAAGGGTCAAGCCAAAAAAGACATGCAGGCATTGCTGCATATCGCAAATCGATATTGCCCGGATTATGTAGAGTGGCTAAAAGGATTACAGGAAGGTCTCGCAAGCCAAGGCGTGGAGCTTGATTTGGAAGACATTCTGATGGCAGCGACTTATCCTGACGAAAGATGGGGGAGGCCGGGCGGAAATTATCCAGAAGGCTTTGACGGAAAAGCCGAGAGTGAAGGCACCATAGCGCCGAGGCCATATTGCAACGGATTCGCAGTAGCGGGAGAGGCTGCCAAGGACGGTGCGGTCATCGTTGGCGTCAGTGGCTCTCCATCAGATGAAACAGCAGACAGGGTAATGGTCATCGCCTATAAAGAGGATGGCAGCTATTATTCAACATTCGGTACCATCGTAAATCCATTTGGGCAATCAGGGATCAACAGTAACGGATTCGCCTTTGCCATGACATCCAATACATCGGAAGCTGATTGCCAATGGGGGATGTCTCCTGAAATCGCAGCATTCCATTTTGCGAGCAGTTGTCTTTCTGTTGCGGAAGCCCAAACGTGGCTAGAAGAGATCCCTCGCTCCTTTGCGATCGGAAACTTTATATTCGCTGATCAGCAGGGAGACATCTGTGTATGCGAAAGCAATAATGCGCATTTTAACCTGAGAAAGCCGGGGGACGCAGGAGAAGAAGGAAATTATGTTGTAAGCACCAATCACTTTGCGGCAAAAGAGACCTTCCCGTTTAATGTGCCTGAAATGGAAGCATGGAAAGAAGATTCTGTTTGCCGACTGGCGACGATTTCCAAATATCTTGCAAAAGGGATCGAGCAAGGCGGAATTGATATCAATTGGGTGCATCACGTGCTTCGCCAGAATGATTGGTATGATCCGGAAACAAAAGAATGGCACTATAATGAGCCAGCTTCTGGAAAGGGCAGCGATGTTCTGGAATATACGCATTCCGCTTTTTATGATCCTGCAAAAATGACAGCGTATTATATGCAGGGCTGCGGCGGCGGGATCGGCGTTCCTGCTGGCTCTATGGGAGAATTCGTTGAAATACCGCTTAATGATGATATAAACGCTTCTGTAGAACTGATGATGATGGATTCGTTTTTCGGATGCTATCATGCGGCTAGAGGAGAATATCTGAGAGTGAGAAACGCAAGTAAGGTATTGCAGCAGGATTATGTCAGTCAGACAGCATTAATAGAACTTCTGGATGAAGCTTACAGAAACTATGAAAAAGCTTTGAACAGGTGGTCGTACGGATATATGAACCGCATGGAAGGCGGCGATGAGCAGGAATATCTTGATCTGATCTCTGAGGCGATCACTTGTCTTGGAAAAACACAGGTATACGCAAAAAAGCTTATTTCGCAGCTTGCGCTATATGGCGTTTGATCTTACGGAACAGATAAACAAAAAGGCATCGCTGATCAAAGTGGTGCCTTATAAAACTCTATGATAACAATGGGTAGAAACATGACTGACATAAATATTAGTAAGGAAAAAAACAAATATTTAAAGAAACTGGATTCCGAATACGGGTATGAAATCGCCAAGGATTTATTGGAATTCAAAACAATGGAGGGTGGTTTCCGAAACGCGGGCACGCCTGCGGAACATGAGGCGGCTGATTGGCTGGCGGCTGAAATGAAAAAAATAGGGCTGTCTGGCGTAACAAAGGAAAGCATTAATGTTGATGCCTGGGAATTTCATGGCGCATCTGTTGAGGTGATGGAACCCGGCTTTGAAACCATGTGCGCAGGTTCCTTTGCGGGACTTGGAGGGACTGCCAAAGATGGCGTGACAGGACAGGTCGTTTATGTGGGCGAGGGAACCGCAAAAGATTACGAGGGGATTGATGCAAAGGAAAAAATCGTCGTGATCGATACAGATGCATATTATACATATTGGTATAACTTGGTCTTTGAGGAGGCTCAGGCCAGAGGCGCGAAAGCAATCATCGCAGCAGTCATGGATCGAGGCCCGGGGACATATCGAGATGATTTGATCACGATACAAAACATACAAGGTTTTGTGGATATCCCAGCTGTGATCATGAACAAAAAGGATAGCGAGACCTTAAGAGATGCTGTTAAAAAGAAAAAAGAGCTCACCGCTGTGATCAAAGTAGATGTGAAAGTCACCAAGAACGCAGAAGCTCATTATGTCTATGGACGGATAGAAGGGAAACATCCTGAAAGCAAGATCCTATACAGCGCTCACTATGACGCGTACTGGGATGGCTTTCTGGATAATGCTTCGGCATGCGGCACTATCATGGCTATCGCCAAGGCAATGATCGAATCAGGATATCAGCCTGACAGCACGATAATCTTTGTCGCCAACGGAGCTGAGGAATATGGAAGGATGGGAAGCGCATATGACTATTGTCTCGGTTCAACGGCCATGGTAAAAAATCATCCGGAGTGGGTAGAAAATGCGAAGGCATGCTTTAATTTTGAATTGACTGCGCATAGTCAGACAGACTGCTTTATGATTACCGTGACAGCGGGATACGCAAAATGGTTCGACAAGCTGATCAGGCAAACAGAATTGGTTGATGAACATATTGTGATACCCACATCTATATCGGGAGCGGATCACATTGTTTTTACAAAAGCAGGAATCCCTACCTGCATGAACATTTCCACATATTTTCATGGAGATGATCCGGAATCAGCATCGAATTATGATCATACACAATATGACAATCTGGAAAGATATGATGCCGAAGCTTTTGATGAAGTGAACAGGATCTACGGAGTTTTGGGAATGCTCATAGACAAAGCGCCTGTGATCCAAATGGATTTCTGCGCCTATACAGATCATTTCTGGGATGGCGTTGATATACAAAAGTTGACGGCCCTGTATGATGATACAGAAAAATTGTCGGATTTGCTGCGTGAATTTAATGAACTGTCCCGGCGCATTGAAGAAATAGATACGAGCGATAGCCTGAAAAACTGGGACATCAATAAAACCATGCTTGCGATCAATCAGATGTTCACAAATAAAATATATCAGTATAACGCAGATTCAGAGCTGATCATCGGACATTTGCAGCCCTATTCTTATGTTGCGGCGCTGGACCAACTGATCGCAGGCTTGACAGAGGGCAATGCGGATGCGGTTGATCAAGTATTGGAATTGGATCATAATCACCTAATCTTGGAATTTGGAAAAGAAGTATATGAAAAAACTGTGATCCACGCATTTGAAAAGGGTGTGCCCCAGGTATGGGCAGAAGGAAATATCATCCCGTTTCCAGATTTGTATGATGTGATCACATCTGTGATACAAAAGCGCGCCTCAGGACAAAATTTGTTTCATGAAGAAATACAGATTTTAGAAGAAATAAGAAATGATCAGGTAAAGCTGCTAGGGGACACATTAAACAAGGAGCAGCAGATCATGATTTCCGCAAAAGAAAAACTAGGAGAATGGATATGAATATCAATGATCGCAAACCCAATAAGGAAGAAATGATGGCATGGATCAGAACGTATACCAAATGGCCGCATAGAATGACAGGAACGCCAGAGGGAAGAGCATCAGCGGAATTCACAGCCGACACTTTCAGGCGATTAGGTCTTTCAGAGGTTGAGATGGAACCTGTTCCATCGGTCTGCTATGAAACTTCGGTATGCCAGCTAGAAATAGATGGTGACGCGATAGAATGTCACCTGGCAAACGGGACAAACAGAATATCGGAACTTGGAAAAAAAGACACAGAAGTAAAAGACGCAGATGTAGTATATTTGGGAAGAGGCACTGAGGAAGATTTTGAAAACATTGACCTTGAAGGGAAAATCGTAATTTGTGATTGTTATTTCAAGACCCATAGCCATAAAGAATACATGAAACACTTCCAAGGCGCAAGAGCCTATGACCCATACAATAAATTAGACAGGAAAGTCAATATTTATAATATATTCTCGCCAAATGACTGGCCCTTTAATTATTTGAGAGCAAAAAAAGGGGGAGCGGCGGCTTTTGTAGGTATTTTACAAAATTATATGGACTGTCATTATCTGCACGAAGACTATTCATACATCGTTGATCTGGACAGCTATATGGATATCCCCTCTTTGTGGATCTCCCGCACAGACGGAGAAGCGCTAAAGAAAAAGGCGGATGCGAATATGACAGGTTCTGCTCATGTGGTAACGGAATATTCACAGAAGCAAGCGTTGAACGTAAAGGGGCTTGTCAAGGGAAAATCCGATGATATCCTTTTGATCCATTCACATCACGACGCGACCTGTAGGGGAGGCGTGCAAGACGCAAGCGGGATGTCTGTGGTTTTTGCGCTTGCCAAATATTTCGCATCGCTGCCAAAAGATGCGTTAAAGACCAGCATAATGTTCCTGGCGACTGATAGCCATTATACGGATTATGAAGGTCATGTGGGCTTTATTGATAAACGCACTGCGAACGGGGAAAGGATCATCATGGACATTGCCGTTGAACATATTGGGAAAGCCATGGAATTGGACGAACATAACAATATGATCCTTTATGATGAGAGCGAGGCAAGACAGATTTATGTTTCAAACATTCAGGGACTTCCGCAAGCGGTATATGAGCTGGTTGAAAAATATGACCTGGAAAAGCTGATGCTGCTTCCAGTTGGACAGCAGGCAGAAGGCGAATATAAAAGCGGCAGCGTGAATTCGGACGCACATGACTTTAGTGTAGCAGGTATTCCGGTGATCAGCCTCATAGCTGCGCCAATGTACATTTATCATAATAGTGATGACGCAGATAAGGTACATGAAGCATCTCTGGAGCCGGTTGCCAGGATGTTCATCGAGTGTGTGTCCAAAGTCTGGGACATTTTGAAGTACTAGCTGTAGGGAAAAGGAAGGATCAAATGGAGAATGAGAAAAATGTAAAAGGATGGCTAGTGGTGCTCACGAGTTTTTTATTGATGTTTTTGATCTTCACAACATCAATCAGCTGTATGGGTGTCTATATAAAACCCGTGTCAGAAGCTTTAGGCATCACGAGAACAGCGTTTTCAATGACCATCACCATCGGCTCTTTTGCCATGATGCTTTCTGCCATATTCGCAGGAAAATTAATGGCAAAGGTAAACATCAAATATCTGATGCTGCTGGGAATCGCAATGAGCGCAGGCAGTATGTTGATTTACTCTTTTGCGCAGAAGATCGAATTGTTTTATTTCAGTGCGGTGCTGATGGGGTGCGCGGTTTCATTGACATGTAATATCCCTATTTCAGTATTGATCAAAGAATGGTTTGATGGAAAGAATGAGGGGTTTGCGTTAAGCATTGCTTTTGTGGGAAGCGGCGCGGGCGCTATGGTGTTGACACCATTATATTCTTATATTATAGAAAATATCGGATGGCAGTATTCCTTCCGATTCGCGGCGCTGTGCATGATCATCATATTGATTCCTTCTGTCATATTGTTCATCAGACAAAAGGAAAGAAAACAAGTCAATATGGAAACAAATATAGACGCAAGGAAATTGACGCTTTCGGATATGCTCAAAATGCCTGCCACATGGCTTGTGCTCGTGGGATTCGTGATCATTTCGCTGGCAAACATGATTATTTTGAATCAGGGCATTCCTTACTGGACAGATAACGGATTCACCTTGGCGCAAGCCGCGAAGATGATCTCCGTGGCTTCAGGGCTTCTGATCATTGGAAAGCTGTTGGTGGGAAAGCTGATTGACAAAACAGGCGCTCGCATAGCAGCGATCATTTGCGCAGCTGCGTTATCAGGATCAGCGGCATCTTTATGGCTTGCGGGAGTGACGCATCATATTGTATTCATGATCACCTTTATTGTGGGATACGCGATCGGAGCAGCTGCTGCGACAGTTGTCATGCCAACAGTGATTTCTTATATGTATGGAAATTGCGATTTTGGAGCGATCATGGGTGTTTTCAGTATGACAGGCGGCGCGGGCGGCATGATTCAGGTCATATTCAGCGCAATCTATGAATCCACTGGAAACTACAACTACGCATGGGGCATGGTAATGGCGCTGTGCGTTATCATGATCTTATTGATCGCATTGTTTGTAAAACCGCAAAACAGACGCAAAACCATGCCAACACAGTAACAATGGATAAATCATTAAGGAGCAGCTATGAAAAAAGAACATGAAATACTTTTTACTCCCTTCAAAATCGGAAACCTTGAAATAAAAAACAGGTTTGTCATGACTGCGATGAGCGGAACCGCATTGATCAATAAGGGGCAGTTCAACGAAGGGATAACAGATTATTATATGGAACGGGCAAAATATGGGATTGGCCTAATCGTATCAGGTTTATCAGTCGCATATGATATGTTCGGGCGCGACTATTGGGTCAATGACGCAAAAGAGGCGTTTGACGGTCCAATCAGGGAACTGGTGAAAAACATCCATAAAGAAGGCGCGAAATTTTTTATGCAGATCGGCGCTGGACTGGGCCGGGTGGTAAATTTGGAAACAGGCGCGAAATTTGAAGGCGCGAATGTAAGCAAAGTACAATTTGCTTCTTCTGAACTTCCCAATGTGTGGGATCCCAGCAAGATCCATAGAGAGATCACGGTGGAAGAAATCCAGCGGATCACAAATGCCTTGATAGAAATCGCAGCCATGGCAAAGGATGCGGGGATCGATGGCGTGGAGCTCCATGCAGTACATGAAGGATATCTTCTTGACCAGTTTGCGATTACTAGCATGAACAAAAGAACGGACCAATATGGGGGCTGCCTGGAAAACAGATTGCGTTTTGCCACGGATATCGTGAAGGGCATCAAATCAGTATGCGGGAGAGATTACCCTGTATCAATGAGATATGGCGTGGCAAGTAAAATGAAAGGCTTTAATCAGGGCGCGCTGCCAGGTGAAAATTATATGGAATTTGGCAGAACCCTCGAAGAAAGCCCGGCTGTCGCAAGAATGCTTGAGGAAGCTGGCGTTGACGTGCTCAATGCTGACAATGGTTCTTATGATTCCTGGTATTGGGCACATCCACCCGTATATATGAAACCGTTCTGCAATGTGCCGGAATGTGAATATATCAGTCACTTTGTTGATATTCCCGTTATCTGCGCGGGAAGGATGGAAGATCCTGATATGGCATCAGAGATCATCCAAAGAGGAGAGATCGCCGCAGTGGGTATAGCAAGGCAATTCCTGGCAGACCCTCGATATGTGAAAAAGCTGGAACAAGGAAAACCGGAAAACATCAGGCCATGCATCGCTTGCCATAATGGGTGCCTCGGATCATTGCTGATGGGAAAAGGCGTTACATGCGCGCTTCGACCTGCCACACTGCATGAAAGGGAGTACAGGATTACTCCTGCGCAGGAAAAAAAGAAAGTCCTGATCATAGGCGGCGGCATTGCGGGGATGGAAGCGGCGAGGCTGTGTGCTTTACGAGGACATGAAGTTGTGTTATATGAAGAAAGCGACAAGCTCGGCGGCGTGTTTATCGCTGCGGCAGCGCCTGCGTTCAAAGAGGCGGATAAAAAGCTGATCGAGTGGTACGAAAGAGAAATGGAGCGTCCGGAAATCATCGTAAAGCGCAATACCCGAGCAGACGAAACCACCATCAAAAATGAAAAGGCCGATGTGTTGATCGCAGCATGCGGCTCTGTCCCAAAACAGATACCAATCAATGGCATTGACAGAGAAATCGTTGTTGATGTCAAAGATGAGCTGCTTTCAGGATGCGATGAAAATGGAAACATCGTTGTGATCGGCGGCGGCCTTTCAGGATGTGAGGCGGCTTATGAAATGGCCCAGCATGGCGCAAAAGTCACTGTGCTGGAGGTGAAAGCTGACATATTGGACGCACCCGGGCTAAGTATGGCCAACTCCACGATGCTGAAAGATCTGATGACTTATAATAACGTAGAGATTTTGACTTCAACAAAGATCCTTCGGATCAACGATGGAAGTGTAGAGATCCAGCGTGAAGGAGCATTCAGCACCATTCCTGCGGATAAAGTGATCATCGCAGCAGGCTATTCGCCTAGAAAAGACTTTGCAAACACAAGCCTAGCCACTGAGGTTTATAGGATTGGAGATGCGGCAAGCGTTGGAAATCTAATGACTGTAATAAAAGACGCATACGATGTAGCGTTAAAAATATAATGAGAATTTTAGCAGGGCAGGCGCGTATCACTTTGTGGAAAAGCCTGCGATCCAGGTGGCCTGCGTGGAGCGCCAGGACGTTCGAGCGCGATTCACGGGCCATGGGATCGGGGGCGATGATTGAAACAAGTATATGCTTGAGATCCGGATACCTATAAAATAGAGGTTATGAAAAAAGTCTGTGAATCTGCCCATTGTATGTATTAGGAAGGGGCGGACGCATTGGACACCCAATTCGACCAGGCCGGGTGGGAACACTTTTAAATCGCGATACGAAGAAAAAATGCACCAATAATGGGTATGTCAAGTAAAGTGTGTCAATTTGGGATACTTTAAGGCCTAGGATTCATATGATCAATTAAAACATTTTTAGAGTTCGGGCTTTTATTGATTTTGACTTTCTTTAACAGGGTTGTTCGGATCTGTCCTTGTGTATAGTCTTGATTCGTGCGTGCAAAGAATGATATAGGTCTGACCTTATCAAGTGTTTCTTCCTTTACAAAAAGATAAAAGGTATTATTGTTATTTTTGCAGACTATTAGATAATTCGCATCTATGTTTGAATATTTCGTTTTATTTTTCAACCAAATAAATACAGTATCTTGACTATCCAACAATTCCTGCAATCTGCCCAGATTTTCAATACGATTCTTTATTCGATCGAAAAGCAGGGATTTTTTTATATCATCGTATGTGATTCTTTGCAAGAGAATATCCTTGAAGATTCGTTCTCTATTTTTTCTTAACCAGCTTAAATCTTCAAGCTTATGTAATCCCGCTAAATGATGGAAATCATGTGGTTCAAAGGATAATGTGAAACGGTACAACTTCCCTTTTCGCCCTAATATAAATTCGTAGTTGATATCCAACAATTGCTGGAATGTTTTTGCGCTATGTAGTAATTTATCCATTTCTCTCCTAGTAATAAAGGGTGCTTTTCAGCACCCCTCACCGTATGTTTTCTTTCGGTATTCACCTAGTCAAGTCGTGGTAACATACAAACCCCCTAGTGGAACTCCGTAGGCTCATCTTCTTGACAGACAGCCTCCTTCATCGTTCAGATGAAAAATCTTGTTTTTCATCTATTAATAGTATTATATGGTTTTCTTTTTCTTATGTCAACAAATTTCATCCTATGTCTCATTGCGGATACGCCAGCCAAACAAAACATGCCTGCTGCTTTACAATCAGGACTCTACAAGAGATAAGAAAAAACTATCCACTGATGAATAAGAAAATTCATAAACGAATAAAATACGGATAAAATGCCTAGTACCAAGCGCAATTTGTATTCGACAGTGAATACAATGGAAATGATGATTGGGACAAGCGTTGAAATTTCAACAATTAACGTGTTGGCATGAAACTTGTTATATAAGTAAGCAACTACATGTAGAATATGATTTTAGCGAAAGGAGCTGCTATGCGAGATCTAGAAAAAGTGAGAAACCAGCTGAGCGGGAAAACCAGTTTCAGCACTGAACAAGAAAACGATTTATTTGAAAAGATTCTGGAAATCGAGGACATGGAAAAAGGTGGAGATGGAGTGCCAGGATTGACGAAAACAGATGGCATTGCCGCTATTCTACTGATCCTGATTTTAGGGATCGCTCCGGTCATTTACTATGCTGTGACTTTGTCCTAAAGAATGGGAGGAAAAAGGATGGAAAAAGATAATATCAATCGCGAGGCGCAATTTGACTTGCTGCCTGTGACAAAAGGAGATAGAACTTATCGATTTTGGGACTATACAGTTGTTATCACAGGATTCGCTGTTGCCACATGGTGCTTCCTGATCGGCGGTTCGCTAGCTTTATACGTTGGCTTCAAGACTGCGATCATTGCATCTATTGCGGGAAACATGGTTTCTGTGATACTGATGATCACTGCCACTACCATACAGTCAGCGAAATACGGCATCGATGGATTCAATGCGTCGGGTACTTTACTAGGGAAGAAAGGGACCAAGGCATACTTGATCTTTGTTTCTATTATCATGGTCAGTTGGATTATGGTGCTCTGCACGATGATCACAAGGTCGGTGCTAAACATTTTATCTGGTGCACTTGACCTGGAAATATCAAACAGAGCAGTGATCTTTATCATCAGCCTTGTGGTTGCCTTGATTTGCTGGGTCATCGCCTGGAAGGGGCCGCAGCTGATGAAAGTCATGAATTCCTTTGTGACCCCGATCTTTATTTTGATCATGATCGGCCTGATCTTTATTATGAGCAAAGATATCGGTTGGGGCAACATCGCTGACGCGAAACCGTTAGCACCTTTCGAGAGCGACTGGCTCAACTTTTTGCTGGCATTTGAATTGAGCTTAGGAGCTGGATTCTCATGGTGGCCAAACATGGGCGGATTAGCCAGGATCTGCAAAACCACAAGGACCGCTTTCTGGCCTAACATCATTGGCCTTGTTTTTGCGGCCACCCTTGGAACGGCCTTAGGGACTGCGGCGGCTCTTGTGATCGGAGACAGTGACCCGACTTCGTGGATGATACCCCTGGGCGGCGCAGTCATAGGTGTCATAGCGTTGCTGCTGCTTTGCTTTGCCAATATCGCAGCCAATTCGGTGATGATTTACAACTTGTCCATTGGACTCAAGCAGGTAAAGTTTTTCTTTACAAAATCTTGGGGAACAGTGACTGGAATGGTGATGATCCCCGCAGTGATTGGCCTGATTTGGGCAGATGCGCTGTATGATCGGTTTTATATCATACTGGGTGTGGCGTGTTTGATTTATGCGCCGATTGTCATGATGCAGCTAGTTGACTATTTCGTGTTCAGAAGACAGACCATCTCATTGCGGTCGCTTTATGATGAAACAGAGAGTTCCAAGTACTATTTTTGGAAAGGGTACAATTGGGTGGCCATTATCGTGTTCATCGCATCTATCGCATTATACTTTGTGTTCCTGGATCCGTTTGCTCTTGTTCCTACAAAGTTATTCCCATATTGCACGGCAACAGGTGCGGTTTCTATATTTGCGGCAGCCATGTACTATATTTTGGGAAAGATATTTCTTGTAGGCGGCAATGTCGGTGGATATGGATCTGAAAACATAGAAAACAACAAGTAAAGGAGAAAGAAAAATGGGAGAAAAAGTTTTTAACGGAAGAAAAAGCGTAAGGGCAGCAATCGCACAGATCGCTCCAGTATTTATGGACAAACAAAAGACCATGGAAAAAGCGGTGGAGTATATTAAAAAAGCTGGTGAACAAAATGCGGATATCGTCGTTTTTCCAGAATCCTTCATCCCAGCGTTCCCTTACTGGCAAGAGGGCCCCAATGACAACTGCAATGACTTTGCCAGTGTGAATCTAGCATTTCAGGAAAACGCAGTCGTGGTGGGATCGGAAGATACAGATTTTCTTGGAGCAGCCGCAAAAGAAGCAAACACCAATGTGGTCATAGGATGCACGGAATTGGATCCAAGGCCAGGCTCAAGGACGTTGTACAACAGCATGATCTATCTCAATCGTGAAGGTGAAGTGATCGGCACTCATAGAAAGGTGATACCAACAAATTCAGAGAGATGTTTCCATGGAATGGGACAAGGCGGACAGAACCTTACGGTCAAAGACATGGACATTGGTCGGGTAGGCGGCCTAGTATGTTGGGAAAACCATATGATTATGATGCGGGCATTGCTTTGCTGCCAGGGAGAAGAGATCCATGTGGCTTGCTGGCCAGGATATTTCTCAGGCATGCCAGAAGGCGATATGACGGTCGTTGACGGTGAACGGGTAAATCCAAAGAACTATTGCACCAGCGACATAGAGCCTGCGATCCGGTGTCATGGCTTCGAGTCCCAAGGCTTTGTTTTGAGCGCCTGCGCATATATGCCAAAAGAACTTGTCCCAGATGATTTTCCATACAAAGAATCGACAAATTGGGATTGGGCATATGGCGGCAGCTCCATCGTGGACCCTTTTGGCTGCTATCTGATAGAGCCTGTTTTCGATCAAGAGACACTGATCGTGGCAGACTTAGAAGCAGACATGATTAAACTGATCAAGCATCAGTTCGATGTGTCAGGGCATTATTCAAGACCTGACTTAGTGCGTCTGGTCTACAAGGACACAGAAGACGACTATCTGGTGAAAATGAGCGATCTGCCAAAAGAAAAGTAAGAGGAGGCTGACAAATGAAGTATAACGTACAGGAGCATTTGCATTATGCAGGGATCCCCACATGGAACCATGCTCCGCTGACACAGGAAGTCAAAGGCGCGGACATTGTTGTCATGGGAGTCCCATTCGATAGCGGCGTGACCTTCCGGCCAGGCGCGAGATTTGGTCCAAGGGCCATCAGGGAGCAGAGCCTCATTGCCTGCTGCTTTAAATATCCGTGGGAGTACCGGCTCTCCGATAGGGCGAGGATCGTGGATTATGGCGATGTAGGGCATTGGGTAGGCGCAAAAGCGACTTCCTTTATGGTGGAAGATTCCTATCAGCATGCGAAAAAAATCATAGACGCAGGTTGCAAGCTCATGACCTTGGGTGGCGATCACACCATCCCATACGGGCCAGTGAGAGCAGCGAGGGAAAAGTATGGGGCACTAGCGCTCCTGCACTTTGATTCCCACCAGGACAGCACAAGGAGCGAAGAAAATCCCGATGGCACTAGAAATTTATCCCATGCAAACTTTGCGTATGACCTTCAGGAAGAAGGATGCATAGATCCGTCCAGATCCGCGCAAGTGTTTATCCGAACGGAATTCACGGAATGTGGCTACAACCTGATCCCATCCATGGATGCTCTCGATATGACACCAAGGGAACTAGCGGAGAAAATAAAAGGCATCGTGGGCAGCATGCCGGTTTATCTGACTTTTGACATCGATGCGTTGGACCCATCCGCGGCACCAGGGACAGGAACGCCTGTGATCGGAGGCCCGTCTTCGGATTTCGTAAGGAAAGTGCTGCTCGGTCTGAGAGGTATCAACGTAGTCGCGGCAGACATGGTGGAAGTGCTGCCAGACATGGATTCCAGCAACATCACGGCCATAGCGGGCGCGGCCATCACTCAGGATATCATGTATCTGCTCCATGAGAGCAATCGATAGGGAAATTTAAACTTGTGGAAATAAGATTCGGAAATTTCCCCAGAATCCTATAAGCGTGGGAACAGGCGATATTCCTGATGTGATCAAACAATAAGGCGGCAGACGGTTCATCTGTCGTCTTGCTATTTATGGCAAGAATAGAAGGCCACATAGAATTTATGCGAGGAAGGTGAACAAAATGAGCATAGAATCGGAATTAAAGGCGAATTTTAACGAAATCATGGATGCGGTGTCGGATGATCTCCTCATATCTGACGGGCAGGGAAGAGTCCTGCGGGTCAGCCCAAGCTTTGAAGAAGTTTATGGGATCGCAAAAGAATATGCCATAGGGAAAACCGTGTACAGGTTAGAGGCAGAAGGCTACTTCAAGCCATCTATCATCGCAAAGGTGCTCGACCGTAAAGAGCGGATCACCATGCTTCAAAAGTCGAACCGAGGTCGAGACATTATCGTCACAGCCACGCCTGTCATGAATGATGAAGGTGGAATTAAATTCGTTGTCAGCTTTTCCCGCGATATCACGGAAATGATCACACTGCAAAAGAAATACTCTAAGCTAGAGAACCAAATGGAAAAATTCACAAAGGAAATCAAGGAACTGCGAAGGAAAACCGAAGCCGATGAGACTGTGATCTGGCAATCTCTAGCTATGGAAAAAGTCATGAACACGGTGAACCGAATCGCGGACTTAGATGCCAATGTGCTGCTTCTTGGCGAATCAGGGACAGGGAAAACTATGCTTGCCAAAATCATGCATCAGAAAAGCGGAAGAGCAAAGGGTGCGTTCGTGGATATCAATTGCGCCGCAATCCCTGAAAACCTTTTGGAATCCGAGCTTTTTGGTTATGAGAAAGGGTCTTTCACTGGAGCGGATGTCAAAGGGAAGGCTGGACTGATCGAGCTTGCGGACAAAGGGACTTTGCTTTTGGATGAAATATCGGAGCTCCCTATCACCTTACAGGCAAAACTGCTGAAAGCGATTCAGGAAAAAGTGATCACAAGAATAGGCGGGACACGTCCCATCAAAGTGGATTTCCGACTCATCGCGGCTACCAACCGTGACCTAGAGGCTGATTCAGATGAAGGTAAATTTAGAAAAGATTTGTATTTTAGACTCAATGTAGTAAGCATCAAGATACCTGCCCTGTCAGAACGGCGTGAAGACATTATTCCTCTGATCAAATATTACACAGATAAATGCAATGAGAAATACAAAATGAATAAGATGTTTTTGCCAAAGGTCATGGACGCTTTTGTAGGGTACAATTGGCCGGGAAACGTGCGGGAACTGGCAAATGTGGTGGAGCGGGCATTGATCACTAGCGAAGCGGAACTAGTCACTATCGAAGACATTCCTAAAGAAATATTTGAATTTCCTATGCGCAGCGACATTGAAGAGGTCGGATTTGAGGGCAGCCTGAATGATGCCTTGGAAGCCCTGGAAAAAAAGCTGATCCGCCAGGCATATGCGAGATACGGGACCACGACAGGCGTAGCGAAATGTTTGAAAATTAGCCAGCCTACCGCATATAGGAAGATCAGCAAATATGTGAACCTATGACTGTAAAATCAGATCTATCAAATCGAATTTCACCCCTTCTAAGTATTTACCGCCTGCGCCGCCAGATATATAATACAATTACAGTTGCCGCATATGGAGGGCGTCACAGTGACAGCGTCAACAAATAGGCGGAACAGCGATCCAGCGGCCATCAAAACGCAGCGCCGCACCAGCATGAAAAAGCATAAGGCCGCTGACCAGCAGGACGAAAGGAATGGTAATAGCACATGAAAATCTTTGATTTGACACATGACATTAAAAACGGGATGCAGATTTTCCCGGGAGACCCGGAGGTTTCCATTCGGCCAGGACTGACTCACGAATCCGATTATTGCAAGGTGGACAGGCTATGGCTGAATTCCCATACAGGTACGCATATCGACGCGCCGCAGCATTTTCTAAAGCAGGGAAAGACCCTGATGGATTATCCCATCGACAAATTTTTAGGCAAAGCAGCATTGATCGATGTGGGCGTCAAGCGGGAAAACGAAGCCATTGTGTTAGCGGACATTGAACATCATTTGGAACGGCTGCGAACCTGCGATATCGCAATGCTAAAAACAGGATGGTCCCAATACTTTGGAACAGAGCGATATCTGGATCATCCGTATATTTCCAAAGAGGCCGCAGAAGCGCTGGTGGAGACAGGCATTGAGATCGTAGGCGTTGACTTCCTGAATGTGGACCCCACACGGTGGGAATCCTGGGAAGCGCATCCCGTCTTTCTCTCTAACGATGTTTTGATTGTGGAGAATCTGACGCATTTAGAAGAACTGGATCCATCGATAGCATACACATGCAGCTTTCTCCCATTGAAAACAGTGGATGCTGACGGCTCGCCCATACGCGCCGTAGCAATGGAAGCCGAAAAATAAAGACTTCTTTCTCCTATCCTGCGTTGTATTGACAAAAAGAATCCGGTATACTAAGACAAAAGGGCGGCAGCGCGCATTGAAAGCAGCAGTGAACGAGTGGCCTGCCTGTCAGTTTATCATAACCATATACAGTATAGGAATCAAAACCATAGGAGGAAACAAACATGTTAGAAATCGGCACAAAAGCACCTGACTTCACGCTTCCGGATCAAAACGGAGACAACCATTCATTAGAAGAGTTCAAAGGCAAAAAGGTGATCCTTTATTTCTACCCAAGGGACAACACTCCTGGCTGCACCAAACAGGCCTGCGGCTTTGGCGAGCTGTATCCCCAGTTTCAGGAAAAGGGGGCAGTAGTCATCGGCATCAGCAAGGACAGCGTGAAATCCCACAAAAAATTTGAAGAAAAATTCAATTTGCCCTTCATCCTGCTTTCCGACCCAGAGCTGACAGCCATACAAGGCTACGATGTGTGGAAAGAAAAGAACATGTACGGAAAAAAGAGCATGGGCGTGGTGCGGACCACTTATCTGATCGATGAAGAGGGCATCATCGTGAAAGCCTTGGGAAAAGTCAAGGCTGCTGACAATCCGCAGCAGATGATGGACCTGCTGTCTGAATGAGTTCAAGCCGACAGGACGATTTCAATATGAGCAGAAATGAAAACACAGAAAAACAGACAGCTGGAAACTGGTGCAAAAGCATCAGCGCCTTTGCTAATGGTTCCGGCGGCACTCTGATGCTGCGCCTTGATGACACGGATTTGGATCCAGAGCGGCCAATGGCAGCTGTCACAGAACAGATCAAACGGGAAGTGGAGCCGCTTCCCGAATTTGACGTGCTCCTGCAGCAAGTGGGCGGCAAACGATTCCTGGTAATCAATGTTTTTCAAGGAAAAGAGCCGCCCTACTATTACATAGAAGCAGGCAGCAGGACCGTTTACTGTAGAGAAGGAAACCGAAACATACCCATTGATCATGAGATGATCAGCAGCTGGCTGGCGCAAAAGAGCGAAGCAGGGCCCATAGAAGAGTCGCTGCCTTCCTTTGACAGTCAGCTTACTTCCTATGATCTTGAAGAAGTTTCCTTTACAAAACTCAAGGCTCTATATCGGAAATACACCAGTCGGACGCTCAGGCCTTGTGATTTTGAGGAAATGGGCTTGGCGCGCGAGGAAAAGCTGACCAACGCCGGCCTGCTTTTGGCAGACGAAGTTCCGGCTCCGGCAAAACAGGCCCAGCTTATTTGCGCCAGCTGGCAGGGCGGCAGCAAAGCGCCTGGCGGTCTGAACGCCTTTGATTACCAGCAATATAGCGGCAGTCTGCTGATCCTTCTGCAGAGCGGCATTGCCTTCGCGCAGCATAACTCCAAGATCCAGCAAGCGGATATTCATGGCGAGCCCCAGCAGTATCCAGACTATCCCAGATATTGCGTGGCAGAAGGATTGGTCAATGCTTTTGTTCATTGCAGCTATGAAGGGCAGGGTGGAGAAATCCGCATGGATCTTTATGATGACCGCCTAGAGATCGTTTCCTCTGGCAGCCTCCAGAAAGGGGCGGTTCCTCAAGAGAAAACAGAGGCAGGGATTCTGATAAAGCCAGCCTCTGATTATCGAAATCCTGTGATCGCAGGGGCCTTCCAAAGCGTGGGCTGCATGAAAGGAAAAGGCGCGGGCCTAAAACAGATTCTGGAGACTTATGAAAAGCAGCCCCGCTACCAAAAAAGTCACGAGCCCCAGCTGCGCTGTGAAGAAAACAGCTGTACCTTGGTGTTATGGAATCTAAATAAACAAGCGATAAAAACAAGCGATAAAAAAATAGCCAAAAAGACGGTGGCCAACAGGGAAAAAGTTTTGGAATACCTAAAAACCAACGGGCCGTCAAAGACAAGTCAAATTTCTCAATTGTTGGCTCTCAGCCTCCCCAGAACCAGAGCCCTGCTCAACGAGCTCACCGCTGAAGGCCTGATCAAGCCTAACGGCGGTAACCGGAACCGGACTTACGAAAGCGTAAAATAAAGCGGACAATGATTTTCGTAAGAAATTTTTCTCTAAAACCTGTCACAAATCCCTCCCTTCTTTGTTTAGTAAATAGAGCAGGAAAACCTGATCATGGACTTTCGGATGAAGAAAGGAGGGAGCAGGATTGCGCAAAAGAAGCGAACAAAGCAAAAAGAACAGAAAAAATCTAAATGCCAAGAGCGGCAAAAATGCGGATCAACAGTTGATCGAGCAGCTATACGTCAAATATTATGACTCCCTGATGATCATAGCCTGCTCTTACACCCACGACCAAGCCACTGCGGAGGATCTGGTGCAGACCATGTTCCTGAAAGCTCTTTTGTCCTACGAAGCCAAAGGCAGCTTTCTCAGCTGGGCCAATCGGGTGCTGCGAAACGATTTTTACAATCTGGTGAGCAAAAACAAGCGCTTCATTGACGAACCCTTCGACTTCATCCAGCTGCGGTCTCAGGACGACCTGCTGTCCAGCTACATCCACAGCGAGGAGCGGGCAAGACTGGCGGCCATGATCTCCATGCTCCCCATGAAATATCGGGATGTGATGATTGAAAGCGTCTACTTGCAAAAGGATAATCAGGAAATCGCCGCAGCATACGGGCTTTCGCCTGCCAATGTGCGCCAGATCAAATCCCGAGCCAAAAAGCTGCTGCTGGAAATGAAGGAAAAAGAAGAAGCTGCGCAAGAGGCAAACCGCAAAAGCAAGGACACAGAGAGGGAAAGGTAAAGGAGGCTGAAGAGAATGAGAAATAAGGAGAAAGATCAGCGCCGCAAAGTGGGGAGCGGTGCGAATGACAAGGCGCAAAGCCATCAGTCAGATAAAGACCTGGACAAAATGGAGAGCGGCATAGACCAGGAGCTGGAAGACCTGGGGATCCTGGCCATGGAGCAGGACCTGGATTTTGATCAAAAACTGGAAAAGATGATCGCCCGAAAAATGCGCAAAGTCGCCATCAGAACCGCAATCATCGTTGTCTTGATCGTGGCCGTGGTTTTCCTGGGCATCAGCCCGGTGATGAACCTATGCTACACCAATCCCATTCAGATGAACGTGGTGGACGAGAACAAAGAAAGCGACTTGTGCGCTGTGCTGGACGCATATTACAAGACTACCAGCCCATATGTGGAGATTTGGGGCGCGGAAGTGAGAAAGGAGGGGTTTGGCCGCTATGCCCTGCACCTCAATCTGATCAAGTACAAGAAAGGCGCAGAGGCAACGCTGGAAATGAAGCGGGGCAGGCTATCCACCGTCAGTGACAGCGACCAGTGCGTGAGTCCGGTCATAGGAAGGTTTTACACAGAACAGCAGGGAGAGGCCATGGGGTCGGAGGATCGAAAAAGTCTAATGGAAGAAATCGAAAAGCTGCCGGACTCCTCCCATTTGTACCTTTCCATTTCAGATCGGAAACCGCAGGATGTGGCGGCCCTGCTGGGACGAATGAACGATGATTTAGAGCTGAGCTGGCTTCAGGTTTATCAGCCAGAAAACGAATTTCAGGCGGGCGTGGGCATATATTCCAATTTTATCGGCCCTAACTATGATATCCCGCCAGAACAAGCGACCGCCGGCCGGCTGAAAGAGGAATACTTGCGAAACCTCAAGCTGCTGCGGGAAAACCAGGATGTTTGGAAAGGCTTGGAGTTATACAGTGGAGATTCCATTTGGGCAGAAAGCGAAAACGATCAGCTGCTCCAGCGGGCTATATCGGCAGCGGAAAAATCCCAAACATTTCAAACAAAAAACTATTGCGTATCAGGAACAAAAAAAGAAGTGCTGACATTTCTGCAAAAGGGAGCATATGATCGAATAGATGTGGACAACGTGCAGTATAGCATCTTAATATGATTTTTGACGGCGATCTACGTGGAGGATGTGATGTTTAGCGTCCTCAAATAGCTGTTTCAATATCAGAACGCAAATTGTTCCGCATGTTCCTAAAACGAAACGATCAAAACAAACAAATTTATTTGGCCGCATACAGCGGCCATCTTTTTATCCCCTATTTTTCAAGGGTTTCTTTCTGCGAGAAAACAATTTTTTCAGAAAAACATAAAATGGCACAAGACTTGCGCATATAAATAGCATCACGAATCATTGAAGTAAGAACCACAGAGGAGGATACAAATGGAAATCAATTATGCGGACTATATGAGCGGTCTCATAGACAGAGCGAGAACAGCACAGAAAGTATTGAACGATTACACACAGGAACAGGTGGACGAGCTGGTAGCAGCCATTGCCTTTTATGGAACTCGCCCGGACTTCATGCGTCAGGTGGCGGAACGGACCGTGGAAGAGTCAGGCATGGGAAATGTAGAAGACAAAATCATGAAGATTTGGAATAAGACCATTGGCCATTATCGGGAAATGAAAGACGAAAAATCCGTTGGCCTCATTGAATTCGATGAAAAGAGAAACATCGCCAAATACGCCAAGCCAATGGGCGTTATCGGAGCTCTGGCGCCTGTGACAAACGCAGAAAACACGGCGGTCGTAAAACCGATGAACGCCATCAAAGGCAGAAACGCCATTATCCTGGCGCCGCATCCAAAGGCAGCTAAGGTCAACCAATTCGTTGTGGATTATCTGAGAAAGGTGTTAAAGAAATTCAATGCGCCAGAAGATCTGATCATTGCCATTGAACCAGAATACGTGAGCATCGACTGCTCCGGCGAACTGATGAAACAGTGCGATTTCGTTCTGGCAACAGGCGGAGCAGGCATGGTAAAAGCGGCATACGCTTCCGGAACTCCGGCCATTGGCGTAGGAACAGGAAACGATGCGGTGTACGTGGACGGGACCACGGATTTGGATAAAGTGGCTGGCATGGTCCGCACTTCCAAGTGCTTTGACAACGCTACCAGCTGCTCCACAGAAAACGTGATGCTCATCCAGAAAGAATGCTATGATGAATTTGTAAAAGCCCTGCAGAATCACGGCGGTTTTTACATCAAAGAAGGCACAGAAGAAAAATCAAAATTACAGAAAACACTCTGGCCGCAGTGGCCGGAAAATCACACGCTGAACCGGCACATCGTAGCCCAGCCAGTTGAAAAGATCGCGGACCTGGCAGACCTGAAGATCAACGATGACACTGAGTTCCTGTTTGTGGAGGAAAACGACGGCATCGGACACGATCAGCCGTTCACAGGCGAAAAGCTTTCAAGAGTCACTACTCTGGTAAAGGTAAACAGCTTTGAAGAAGCCATGGACAAGATGGAAGCTGTCATGGATTACATGGGCAAGGGCCACGGCTGCGGCATCCATACTAATGATGATGAAAAAGTAGAAAGAATGGCACTGAGAATGCCAGTTGCCAGAATGATGGTCAACCAGCCACAGGCTGTTGGAAACAGCGGCTCCTGGGAAAACGGCATGCCTATGACTATGACACTGGGCTGCGGAACATGGGGCAACAACAGCGTTTCCCACAATGTGAACTGGAAAGACCTGATCAATATCACGCACGTATCCAGGACCCTTCCGCTGAACATCCCGAAAGAGGAAGACTTATTCAGTGCGGAATTTATTAAAAACAACTCACAACCGTTATAATTTCAAGTAAAAAGGGCTGCCGCCCCAGTGATGAAGCAGACATTCATCCGGACGGCAGCTTTTTGCTATTTATAATAAAAGAAAAAAAAGAGAGCAGGCCGCAGCAGTGAAGACAGAGCAGAACGCCGCAAGTCCGCAGGGAAATGCTGCGCTCAAAAATAAACTTAATATTCTGCAACTTTAAAGGAATATGTTTGATATAATGGATAACTGGACAAAATTTGAACAACTGCATGAAAAAGAAAGGGGTTGAAGAGTTCCTATGGTGAGATTCAACGACAAGCTTTACAAATTTGAGGAAATCGAGCAAAAGGTATTGGCAGGAGAAATAGAAGAAGACAAAGAATTCATCATCGAAGCCCTGCGATCCTGTTTTTTTACAGAGGATGGAATGACAACCGTAGATGAACAGGGGATCACCATTATGGCCAACGAAGCCCATAGTCAGATCATGGGCATTGACAGTGAAGATATTGTGGGAAAACCCACGACAGACCTGGTTACAGAAGGCGTTTTCCAGAAATCCGTCTCTGCCCTGGTATTTGAATCCAAACAACAAGAAACCATCACGCAGAATCTTTCAAATGGAAAGACCATTCTGGTGACAGGCAAACCGATCTTTGACGAAAACGGCGAAATCAAGCGGATCATCAATACGCTGCGGGACGTGCCGATTTTAAACGCCCTTTACGAAGAACAGATCCGGCAGGAAGCGCTATTGGACACTTACCGGAGCGAGCTTTCCAAACATAACAGCATTGCGCACAAAGGCTTGGTGGCAGAAAGCGTGGCCATGCGAGGCGTTTTGGGCATTGCGGAGCGGGCGGCCATGAACGACAGCATTGTGCTGATTTTAGGAGAATCCGGCGTTGGTAAGGGCGTGATCGCCAGGCTCATCCACGAAATGAGCAAGCGGGGCAACGCGCCTATGATTTCCATCAACTGCGGCGCGATTCCCGAACACCTGCTGGAATCCGAACTGTTCGGATACGTTCCAGGCGCCTTCACCGGAGCCAGCAGAGAAGGAAAGATGGGCCTTTTTGAAGCAGCGGACAAAGGCGTCGTGTTTTTGGATGAAATCGGAGAACTGCCCATCAACCTGCAGCCAAAACTTTTGTCCTTTCTGGAAACAGGCGAATTGATGCGGATCGGCAGCACAAAGGCGAAAAAGGTGGATTGCCGGATCATTGCTGCCACCAATCGAGACCTGAAAGACATGGTGAGCCGCAATGAATTTCGGGAAGATCTATATTACCGGCTCAGCGTGATCCCCATCCATATCCCGCCGCTGCGGGAGCGAAGAGAAGACATCGTCCCACTGATCATCACCTTCCTGAGGGAAGTCAATGAGAAAAACGGACTGAACAAAATCATGAAGCCAGAAGTCTTGGAAGTCCTGAAACAAGCCGAATGGAAGGGCAATGTACGGGAATTGAGAAACGCCATCGAGCGATACGCGGTGTTGAGCCTGAATCAGGAAATATCCCTTGCGGACCTGCCTCAAGAGGAAACGGCCATGAAAGGCGGTGAACCTGTATCCGCAGAAAAACTGCCTGTGTCCCTGTCCTCGGTGATTCAGGAGATCGAGGACGAATACATTGCCTTAGCCATGCAAAAGGGAGGCAGCATCCGAAAAGCCGCGAAGCTTTTGGGTCTTTCGCCCACCACGCTTTTCCGAAAGATCAATCGAGAATAAACTGTTTTCAAAATGGAACGAAACATGTTCCGCAAGTTACGAAAATGGAACGGAAACAAGCCGCAGAACTGTCAATGTCTTGCGGCTTATTTTTTTTAATTGTCAGAAAAAAGCGGAAAATAGAGGGTTCCGTCGAATTTTTTAAAAAGCGCGCACAAACTTGGCACGATAGTTGCTCTATATATTGGCACAATTGATAACATAATTCGGCCGTTGTTATGAAGTGTAATTTTAATTAGTACGTGGAAACACAAGAACGGCGAAGCCTAAAAGCGTTTCGCCATAAGGAGTAAGCATTATGGAAAACAAGTACACACAAGTAGAATTTTCCGAAGGGCTTTTTGAACTCAGTCCGGAAACCCTTCAGGAATTAGCTGGGTCCAAGTACATGAACGCGGACTTAGTGCCTACGTCTGCGGCAGAGCGGACATGGAGCACTTATAATATTGGAATGCTGTGGGTCGGGATGGTAATCTGCATCACCGGTTTCTCCTATGCGGCAGCCTTGATTGCCCTGGGAATGGCACCAATCATCGCATTGATCAACGTCTTGATCGGAAACCTGATCATTCTCATCCCAATGCAGCTCAACTCCCATGCGGGAACCAGATACGGGATTCCGTTCCCGGTATTTTCAAGAATCACCTTTGGTAGGATCGGCGCGCATCTGCCATCCCTGACCAGGGCCATCGTAGCCGCTGGTTGGTGCGCAGTGCAGTGCTGGGTCGGCGGCGCGGCGTTCTCATCTATCATTTCTGTTTTCAGCAGCAGCTGGGACACAGAGGGAACAGGCAGATTCATTGGATTCGCAATATTCATGATCGTCACATTGATTCTGGGATTGAGAGGTTCGGAAGGAATCAAATGGATCGAAGCCATCGGCAGCCCGGTGCTGATCATTCTGTGCGTTGGCCTGCTGGTTTGGATCATTGCTCTGGGCAATGATTACGGCGTGTCCGTGGCAGACATGTTCCTGGCAGGAAACAATGAAGAAGCTCTGGCAGCCAACGGCGGCATGGCCTATGTATTCATGGCAGGCATCACCAGCAACATCGCTGTATGGGCGACATTGGCGCTGAACATCCCAGACTTTTCAAGATACGCAAAATCTCAGAAAGCGCAGTTCAGAGGTCAGTTATATGCGATGCCAACATCTGTCATGGCGCTGGTCATCATTGGAGCCATGTTCGCAAAAGTAACAGAAGTGGCTTATGGACAGGCGGAATTTGACCCAACCGTGGTTTTGCTCCATCTGAATAATAAGGTTGTCGTGGTTCTGGCGTCTCTGGGCGTTATCATCGGAACGCTGACCACCAACATGGCGGCGAATGTCGTAGCGCCGGCAAATGGATTCGCTAATCTGGCGCCAAAGAAGATCAGCTACAAAGTGGGCATCATCATCACCTGTATCTTATGCGTGGTATACAGACCGTGGTGGATGTACGGTGACGCAGGCGCGTTCATGTTCTCCTGGCTGGGCACTTGCGGGACCATCTTAGGTCCAGTAGCGGCCATCCTGGTAGCAGACTACTTCATAGTGAAGAAAAAACGCATCAACGTCAAAGCCCTGTATGACGAAAAAGATGACACCTATGAATACAATAGCGGCTGGAACATCAGAGCTATCGCCGCATGGGTACTGGGCTTCATCGTGCCGATGCTGGGCAAATTCGGGATCGGCGGAGAAGTCACAAGGTGGCTGGACGCGAATAGCTATATCGTTGGATTTATCATCGCCTTTGTCCTTTACGTGATATTCATGAAGAGCGAAAAGAAATCCTACATTTCTGAAGAACAATTCGCGGAAATGACAGAGAAAAAATATGCATAAGGAAGAAATAGAGAGGAACGAACACAAAATGTATGATGAAAAAGTATATCGTCAGATTAATGACATCGCAAAAGAGCTGAAAGAGGATTGTCTGAAGTTCATCCAAAAGCTGATTCAGACTCCGTCCATCAGCGGAGATGAATTCAAGCTCACAGAAGTCCTCATAGCAGAAATGGAAAAGCTGGGTTATGATGATGTGAGCAGAGACAAATATGGAAATGTCATCGGCATCATCAAGGGAGATGAAGAAGGCCCGACCATCATGTACAATTCTCATATGGACCACGTTGATCCAGGTGACCCCAACAACTGGGAAGGCTACGATCCTTACGGCGGAAAAATCGATATCTGCGAATGCGACAACGCGGACCGTACTGTGAAAGAAATGGTAGAATGCATCCATGGCAGAGGCGCGTCCGACGTGAAGAGCGGCCACGGTTTCCAGATTTACGCAGGCGCGATCCTGCTTAAACTGCGGGAGCAGGGTGTAAAATTAAAGGGTGACTTTATGTACACAGGAGTCGTCCATGAAGAATCCGGACAGAACGGTGGAACAAGAAGGCTGATCAGCGAAACCTTCCCAGAAAGAGGTCTGGACTTTGACGCTATGGTTTCCTCCGAAGCCACTAGCCTGAACCTGTATCTGGGCCACAGAGGGAGAATCGAATATTTGATCACTGTATATGGCAGAACCAGCCATGGCAGCTGTCCGCAGAACGGGATCAACGCCATTTACAAGGCAATTCCGGTCATTGAAAAAATCAGAACAGAAGTCATACCAAACCTTCCAAAGGATCCTGATGGAGAGGTGGAACAAGCGTCTATTTCCCTGAACATCATCGAATGCTCACCGGGAGCCCTCTCCATCGTACCGGATCAGTGCTTCCTGTCCTATGACAGAAGGACCATGATCGGGGAAACCGAGGACAGCGCTATGAAGATCCTGCAGAAAGTGCTGGACGACATCGCGGCCGAGGATCCAGAATTTAGAGCAGACATCCAGGTAAAACCGTGCATTGATACCTGCTATACTGGAGAAGTGATGGAAGGCTACAAATTTACAGAAGCTTGGAAAATCAAGAAAGAGCATCCTTTCACACAGGCTTGCTCCAAGGCGCTGGAAAATGTGGGACAGCCTGTGAAATACGGCTACTGGTCCTTTGCCACAGACGCTGCTGTCACTGCGGGACACTACAGAAAACCGACTATCGGATATTCCGCCATGCAGGAACAGTTCGCTCATACGCCATATGACAAGTGCAGAACAGACTTCATTGAAAAGGCCATGGCCGGCAACGCGTCTATTTTCCTGAGCGCCAGTGAGATGAAAAAAGAAGAATTTACAGCATTAGATTTTTAAACAGATGGGAGTGAAAAATATTGAGTAAAGTTATGAAAAGAGGATATCTCGAAGAAGCGGCTGCGCCACTGAATTTGAGAACTGCTCTTGAAGAAGCTAACAGATGTATTGTTTGCCACGATGCTCCATGCAGCAAGGCATGTCCTGCGGGAACAGATCCCGCAAGGTTTATCCGCTCGTTGAAATTCAGAAACGTCAAGGGTGCGGTGGAAACCATCAGAACAAACAACGCCCTGGCTGGAAGCTGCGCGAAGGTATGCCCTTATGACCAGCTCTGTCAGGAAGCATGTTCCAGATGCGGGATCGACAAGCCGGTTCAGATCGGAAGGATTCAGAGCTTTTTGGTAGAACAGGAAAAAGCCTTTGACATGAAAGTAGTGAAAGCGCCAGCAGAAAAGAAGGCTGGAAAAGTAGCCTGCGTAGGCGCGGGTCCCGCATCTCTGACAGTGGCTTCACAGATGGCCCAGGCTGGATATGATGTGACAGTGATCGAAAGAGAAGCAAAGGCAGGCGGCGTTCTCACATATGGGATCGTTCCAGCGAGACTGCCGCAGAATGTCGTTGATTTTGACATCCAGCTGATCGAAGAGCTGGGCGTTCAGTTCCAATTCAATACCCAGGCCAAAGCAGCGGACCTGGAAAGCTATGACGCAGTATTCGTAGGAACAGGTCTTTGGGACGCCAATGTGCCGGAGATCGAGGGCGGCGACCTTGAGGGCGTGTATTCCGCCATTGACTTCCTGAAAGAAGCAAGAGCAAAGCAGGCTGACTTTAACATCGGCAACAGAGTCATCGTTGTAGGCGGCGGCGATGTGGCCATGGACTGCGCTGTCACAGCCAAGCTTTTGGGAGCTGAGGATGTAAGGCTCCTGTACAGAAGAAGCATTGAAGAAGCTCCTGCTGATATGAATGAAATTCAGTACGCCACTTCACTGGGAATCGGCATGACAACAGGGGCGTATCCTGTTGCTCTTAAAGGTGACGGCAAGCTGAAAACAGTGGAAGCGGCAGGTTTTTATGATAAGGAAGCCAAGATGTCCCTTTCAGCAGATACAATCGTGTTCGCGACAGGTCAGAAGGCAGAAGCCCAGGGCGAGATCGGTGCTCTGGAGCAGGATGCCAAAGGACTGATCAAAGCCGATGAAAACGGATTCGCAGGCGGCAAATACTTTGCGGGTGGAGATGTGGTTCATGGCGGAAAGACCGTTGTGGAGGCAGTTGCCGCAGGCAAAAAAGCCGCAGCTGCAATGATTGCTTATCTGGAAGAGAAAGGAGTGAAATAGTATGGCATTTAAAAAAGATTTATCAATTGAATTCGCAGGCGTAAAATGCTTGAACCCATTCTTCTTAGCTTCATCGCCAGTATGCAACAACTACGACATGATCGCCAAAGCATTTGAAGCAGGCTGGGCCGGTGTGTTCTACAAGAATCAGGACTCAGTGCCAGAGCATGAAATATCCCCTATTTTCGGTGTGACCGATATGGGAGGCCCATGGTCCATGTTCAAGAACTGCGAACACGCTTCACAAAACTCATTTGAACAAAATGCGGAGTTCATGCACAGATTGAAGAAAGATTATCCGGAACACAGAATCTTTGCCACTCTCATGGGCGGCAGCGATGATGACTGGAAAAAGTTAGTGAAAATGGCAGCGGAAATCGGTATTGATGGCGTGGAACTGAATATGTCATGTCCGCATATGGGACGGGATAACATGGGTTCTGACGTAGGCTGCAACCCAGATCTGGTTGAGCAGTACGCAAGAGCAGCAAGAAGCGTGACCGATATTCCGATCATTGCCAAGATGACACCGAATATCACCAATATGATCCCTTCGGCAATGGCAGCCATCAAAGGCGGAGCTTCCGGCGTTTCCGCGATCAATACAGTAAAATCCATCATTGACATAGACAAGGATCTGCTGACAACGGAACCAGTGGTAAACGGAAAGTCAGCCATATCCGGTCTGTCAGGCAAAGCAGTAAAGCCAATCGCCTTGAGATTCATCAATGAAATGGCCCAGTACCCAGGACTCAAAGATGTTCCGATTTCCGGCGTTGGCGGAGTCTATACATGGGAAGACGCTTTGGACTTCCTGCTGCTGGGAGCGAGAAACGTCCAGATCTGCACATCTGTCATGGAATACGGATACAGAATCCTCGAGGATATCATTTCCGGTATTTCCTATTGGATGGAAGAAAAGGGATTTGAAAAACTAGATGACTTTGTGGGTCTTGCTTTAAGAAACATCACCACACCGTCAGAATTCACAAGAACATTCAAGATCAGACCTGCCTTTGATCATGACACATGCATTGGCTGCGGCAGATGCTATGTATCCTGCTATGACGGCGGACATCAGGCCATTGACTGGGATGATGAAATGAGACGGCCGAGCCTGAACACTGACAGATGCGTGGGATGTCATCTCTGTCAGAAGGTATGTCCTGTTCCAGGCTGTATCACTCCGGGAGAGGTAGCCTTTGATGAGGGCGCGGCACAGGAAGAGATTGTTTACAAAAAGAGCTTTCGTTAGGATTTAGCAAGGAGCTATTTATGGATTTATTGATAAAAAACGGCACCATCGTCACTGCGAATGAAACCTACAAAGCGGACGTGGCGGTGGACAAAGGCAAAATACAGGCCATCGGAAGCAGCTTTAATGAAGCGGATTATGACAACATTGTTGACGCTGACAATAAATACATCCTTCCTGGGGCAATAGATGGGCATACCCATCTTGCCCTCTCCTTTGGAGGGACCATATCTTCCGATGATTACTATGCGGGAACAAGGGCCGCGGCATGCGGAGGAACCACAACAGTATTCGATTTTGTCAATCAGGACAGCGGCGAAAAAATGCTGGACGCGATCAAGAGAAGGGAAGCCATCGCTTCTCCGGATGTTGCTGTGGATTACTCCTTCCATGTGGGCGTAAGCGATGTGACCACAGATGAAATGCTGGACTCCATGGCAGATGCCGTAGAGTACGGGATCCCATCCTTCAAGGTTTTCATGGTTTACGATTACGGCGTTGATGACGGATCCTTTTTCAAGGTGCTGACAAAAGCCAAGGAAATCGGTGCTCTGGTAGGGGTACACGCAGAAAACAGAGATGTGAACAACTTCTTGGTGAACAAATATCTGTCCGAGGGCAAGACAGAAGCCTGGTGGCATTACATGGCCAAAAATGAAATGGTGGAAGGCGAAGCTGACGTGCGGGCCATCAACCTGGCAAAAATGGCCCAGGCACCGCTATACATCGTCCATCTGGCCGATGAAATGGGCATGAAGGCTGTGACAGAAGCGCAAAATCAGGGTTATCCGATCTTTGCTGAAACCTGTCCGCAGTATCTGCACTTCACCAGTGAGGTTTATAAAAGAGAGCGGGGCAGAGATTTTGTCTGCTCACCGCCAATGAAGAACCAGGCGTCCCAGGATGCGATCTGGAAAGGCATCCATAACGGCAGCATCACCACTGTGGCCACGGACCACTGCCCGTTCAAAAAGGCAGAAAAGGACTGGGGCATCACAAAGAAAGACGGCACGCCGGGAGATTTCACCACCATTCCGAATGGATGCGCTGGTGTGGAAAACATGTATCCGTACATGCTGGCTCAGGCAGTTTCCGGCAGGATCACTATGAACAAAGCCGTGGAACTGTGCGCAACCAACCCATCAAAGCTGTTTGGCTTGGATCACTGCAAAGGGGCCATTCGAGTAGGACTGGACGCGGATCTGGTCATTTATGATCCGGAAAAAGAATTCACCATTACCAACGATGCGATGCATGGAGACACGGACCATACCATCTGGGAAGGCGTTCAGCTGAAAGGCTACCCAGAGGCCACCTACAGCAGAGGCAATCTGGTGTTCAAAGACGGAGAATTCCTTGGCAAACGAGGAGATGGCAAGCTGATCAAATGCAGGAAACTGAGCTTCACGGGCCCGGAACTATAGAGCAAGGAGACAAGAATGGCAGACATTTACGAGCAATATCGAGAAAAACGGGAAGCTCTCAAAATAAAGAACAACCCAAAACGGGTAGACAAAATGCACAATGCGGGAAAGCTCACCGCAGAAGAACGAATCGATGGATTTTTTGATCCCAACACTTATATCGAAATGAAGCCTTGGACCAAGAACCGCTGCGCAGACTTTGGCCTGAACAAAAAGGATCTGGGAAACGAAGGCATTCTCTGCGGCTATGGAAACGTAGGGGGCAGACCAGTCTTCGCCTATGCCAATGATGTGACTATCATGGGCGGTTCCATGGGAGAAGCGGGCAGAGACAAGATCATGAACTGCTTTGAAAAGGCCATGGAATCGGGCCATCCGATGGTTTCCTTTAACGATGCGGCCGGAGCCAGGATCCAGGAAGGCGTTTCTGCGCTCCACGCCTATTGCTCCACATTCGGCAAGACCAGCGTGGCCTCAGGCTGGATCCCGCAGATTTCTATCATACTTGGGACCTGCGCAGGCGGCACGTCTTACTGCGCCGCATTGACAGACTTTATCATTCAGGTGAACCCCATTGGGAAAATGTTCATCACAGGGCCTGCGGTTATCGAATCGGTCACTGGCGAGAAAACCACCTTTGAGGAAATTGGAGGAGCTGGGGTTCATGGCCGGATCACAGGCCTGGCCCACTTTGTTGTCAATTCCGAGCAGGAAGGTTTCGCTGTTGCGAAGCGCCTCCTTTCCTTCCTGCCCGCCAACAGCAAGGAAGATCCGCCAAGATACGCAGAGAACGACCCCATCAACAGAAAGACACCGGAGATCAGGGACATCATCCCTGTGGACGCACAGAAGTCCTTTGACATGAAGGACGTGATCCGCAGTTTCGTTGATAATCGGGATTTCATGGAAGTGCAGGAGACCTTTGCGCAGAACATGGTAGTGGGCTTTGCCCGCCTTGGCGGAGAAACCGTGGGCATCGTGGGAAACCAGCCGAAAGTATTGGCAGGATGCATTGACGTGAACGCTTCTTGGAAAGCGGCCAGGTTCGTGCGGTTCTGCGATTGCTACAATATCCCCATCATCACTTTGGCAGACACGCCGGGCTATCTTCCAGGCGTGAAGCAGGAGCATAACGGCATTATCCGAAACGGCGCAAAGCTTCTCTTCGCCTATTCGGAAGCCACAGTGCCAAAGATCACAGTGGTGGTGAGAAAGGACTACGGCGGCGCTTACTCAGCCATGTGCGGCAAAGGCATGGGAGCTGATTTTGTTTTCGCCCTGCCAACAGGTGAACTGGCTATCATGGGAGCGGATGGCGCGGCTAACATCGTGTTCAAACACGAGATCGCAGAAGCCAAAGATCAGGAGGCAAAGAGAAAGGAACTAACGGAAACTTACAAAGAAGTGTTCCTGAACCCATACAAAGGAGCGGAGTACGGTATTGTGGACGATGTGCTCGACCCAGAAGACCTGCGAAGCAGAATCATTCGGGACCTGCGGATCATTCGTAACAAAAAGCCATCCGTGCCTTACAAAAAACACTCAAACATACCACTTTAAATATGCTTTACAAACGAGTTGACAGGCATATGTACGCCGAATGTGTGTGCTCGGCGGGCATATGTCTGTTGATTAGGAGGATGATAAATGGACGTAAAATTGATCGCTTTGGATCTGGATGGGACCACCCTGAATTCAGAAAATGAATTGACGGAAAACACAAAGGAAGCCTTGGCAGAAGCGGCTCGCAGGGGGATCCAGGTGGTGCCGGTGACTGGAAGATGTTACAGCGCGCTGCCCCAGGAGCTGCTGGATCTAGACGATGGAAATTGTGTCCACTACGCGGTCACTTCCAATGGAGCGGAGATTCGCAAAGCGGACACAGGGGAAATCCTATACCAGAACTACATCGATCCGGTTGGGATCGGAGAAATCAAGAAAGTGCTTTACAAAAAGGACATTATGACAGAGGTGTACGTGAAAGGCAGCGCGCATATTGAGAAATGCTATTATGATAAAGTGCAGGCAGGCAGGATCTCTTACAGAGGCCGTGATTATGTGCTGTCTACCCGAGTCCCTGTGCGGGGCGCGATCAACCTTTTGGACGTGCATAACCATAAAATCGAAAAAGTAGCCGTTTATTTTAAACCAGGCTCCCCACAGAGCAGGATCAAAGAAGAATTTGAAACCATAGAGCATGCTCACGTCACGTCTTCTGGACAGAACAACATTGAACTGATCGCGGAAGGCTGCAGCAAGGCCAAGACGCTAGAGGTTTTATGCCAAAAGCTGAACCTTACCATGTCACAAGTCATGGCCATGGGGGACAGCAAAAATGACCTGGAGATGCTGGACGCGGCGGGCCTTTCCATTGCCATGGGGAACGCGGAGAGCGAAGTGAAGCACCGTGCGGATCATCTGACGGCCAGCAATGACCAGGACGGCGTGGCCGAGGCCATCAAAAAATATATCGCACAGTAAGATCAGAGTCCTGAAGAACGGTCCAAGATTCAGGGCTTTACAAGAACAAACAAGGGACCGAACTTTCCATAAGAAAACAAAAATAGAGAGGAACTAAAAATGTCTCAAATCAAAGATAAAAGCTTACAATATAACTTACATTCATGGAGCGCTCAAAAGGCTATCAACCCGAAAGTGATCACAAAGGCAGAAGGCATCTATTTCTGGGACGAGGACGGCAACAAGTATTATGACATGTCATCCCAGCTGGTAAACTCTAATCTGGGCCATGGAAACAAAGCCATTGGCCAGGCCATCAAAGATCAGGTGGACAAGCTTTCCTTCATCAGTCCGGCCTTTGCGGTAGACGTAAGATCCGATGCGGCAGAAGCCATTGTCAAGCTGTCAGGCATGAAGAACGCCAAAGTATTCTTCACCAATGCTGGCGCGGAATCCAATGAAAATGCCATCAAAATGGCGAAACAGTATACAGGAAAATGGAAGATTTTTTCCATGTACCGCTGCTACCATGGTTCATCCGCCGGCGCTGGGATGCTCACTGGAGAACCAAGGCACTTTGCCAACGAACCAGGTCCTGCGGGCTTCATTAAATATGATGGCCCTTATGCGTATAGAGCGCCAAAGCAGGTGAATTTCAAAGATGAAGACGATATCGCGGATTTCTACCTGGAACTGCTGGAAAATCAGATTCTGTACGAAGGTCCTGACAGCATCGCGGCGATTTTCATGGAAAGCGTCGTTGGCTCCAACGGTATTCTGATCCCGCCTAAAAAATGGGTAAAGGGCGTGCGGGAACTTTGCACCAAATTCAACATCGTCATGGTCTGTGATGAAGTCATGGCTGGCTGGTACAGGACGGGAAAAGCTTTTGCCTTCCACAATTTTGACATTGAACCGGATCTGGTGACATTCGCCAAAGGCGTGACTTGCGGCTACGTGCCAATCGGCGGCGTGATCGTTTCTGAAAAGATTCAAAAGTATTTTGATGATCACAAGATGATGTGCGGCCTGACTTACAATGCGCATCCGGTAGGCTGCGCGGCAGCCATCGCTACCATCGAGGAATACAAGAACCTTGGCATTGAAGAAAACGTGGCAAAACAGGGTAAAGTGCTGCGGGAGATCCTGGAAGGCTTCGCAAAGAATCATCCTTGTGTCGGAGAAATCCGCCAGATTGGTCTGTTCTCTGCCATGGAGATTGTCAAGGACGAGGCAGGCACGCCGATCGTTTCCTTCAACAATGACCCGGAAGGCATCATGCCGAAGATCATCGGAATGCTGATGCAGGAAGGCTTCTTCACTTATGCTCATGAAAACATGATTGTCGTGGCGCCGCCTTTGATCATCACAGAAGAGGAACTTCGGTCTGGCATGGCGATCATGGACAAGATCCTGGCATCTGTGGACAAAATGATCTAGCTTTTGATGGAACACGAATTTTAGCAAGCAACACACTCTCTTAATCATAACAGGCACAACGCAAAACCCGCTTTCATGAACAAGCGGGTTTTGTGGATTGAGAGAAAAGGTAGCAGAAAGAGGTCGATTTTATGCTGAAAGATAGGAAAGACGAAGCTCCAAAAAAATGCAAGGGGGGGGGTGACTAAAAGTAAGCGTGATAAAAACAAAATAAAGTTCGCAATGTCAAAAGGCGTGCAGGATGCCCTGGATCTGCTGGACTCAGCAATATGCATCACAGATAGCTGCGGCGTAGAATTGTGGGTCAATCAATGTTTTGAAGAGTATTATCATGTAAAAAAAGAAGAGATCATAGGATATAGCGTATATGATTTAGAAGCGTCCGGCATTTATAATCCTTCCTTAGCAAAGAAAATCATAGAGGAACATACAGAACATAATATCATACATACAAATAAAGAGGGAAAGGAATTGATGACTAGCGGCAAGATGGTCTTTGATGAAGATGGAGAATTGATGGGCGTGATTTCCAATGCCGTAGATATCACAAAGCTGGTTTCTTTAGAAAATCAACTGCAAGAGGTCAAATTAAAGTTGCAATCTTTGGATCAGTCAAACACGGCGCAGCGATATGGCATCATTGCGAAGGATCGGTCTATGACAGCGATTATCGAGTTGATTCAAGAAATCGCCAGGATCAACGCGACAGTGTTGATCACCGGAGAATCAGGCACAGGCAAAAGCATGATGGCTAAATATATCCATAACGTGGGTGAACGGTCCAAAGAATCTTTTATCGCGGTCAACTGCAGCGCGATTCCAGAAACCCTTTTTGAATCGGAACTCTTTGGATATGAAAGCGGAGCGTTTACTGGAAGCAGTCAATCGGGAAAAGTGGGACTGTTTGAAGCAGCAGATGGCGGAACGCTCTTTTTAGATGAAATTGGAGAGATGCCATTAAAGCTGCAGGTAAAGCTGTTGCGGGTCCTGCAGGAGAAAACCATTCAAAGAGTAGGCGGCATTGAAGAAATCCCTGTGGATGTACGGGTGATCGCGGCATCCAACAAGGAACTGCAAGACCTCGTGCTGGAAGGGCTGTTTCGAGAAGACTTGTTTTACAGATTAAATGTGATCCCCATACAGATCCCTCCTCTGAGAGAACGGCCAGAAGATATTTTGCTGATGATCATGGATTTTCTAAAGAAAGCAAATGAGACTTACAATAAGAATAAAGTTCTGGCATCTGGCACCATTGCGGCTTTGCTGAAATATGACTGGCCTGGAAACGTCAGGGAACTTGAAAACATCATCAACCGCATGGTGATCACATCAAAGCATTCTACGATTTCACCGGATCAGCTGCCCTCCTATATGCATGACAGCATCAGTGTCGCTGTTGACATGGCAATCGACCGTAATATGAATTTGAACGAGGCCATGAGAATGTGTGAGGAGCGTATTCTCAATGACGCATTGATGAAATACAAGAGTTCTAAAAAAATGGCAGAGGCATTAGGCATCGATCAATCCACTGTGCTCAGAAAGCTAAAAAAGCATCATCTCAAAATAAAATAATTGGCAATATTGCCAGCGAAAAGGCAGGATTGCCAAGAAGCGGCCACAAAACCAAGGAAAAAACCGTTTTGGGGCCGTTTTTTTATTTCTTTAGAATGCGAAAGAACGCCTGAAAAATCAGGGCTTTAAGGGGAACCGTACAAGGAAAGTCCAGTGGATCAGATGCGCAGGCGGCTGATTGGCACAAGTTTTGCTTTTAAATAATGACATGGATTGTTCATTTGGCACAGAGGAACAGTCCGTGCAATTATTTGGAGTTCAAAAGATTGAAGTGAGGAGGAACATGATGTTGAAACGAAAAAAATTGATCGCAGTATGCATGTTAACGCTGATGCTGACCATGGCATTGGCAGGATGCGGAGGGAAAGGCGGCGGAGATTCGAAGTCCGTTACTTTAAGATTAGCGTCGGACGCGCCTGAAGATCATATCGCCACGGGAATCAACAAAGAACTTTGCGATATGGTCCAAGAACGGACAGACGGACGAGTAACGATCAAGTATTATCCAGGAAGCCAGCTGGGAGGCTACGAAACCGTATACGATGAGCTGAAAATGGGTTCCATCGATTGTGCGCAGATTTCTCTGCCAGATGCCAATGATTCAAGGCTGAGCATGCCATATGTTCCATATTTGGCCACGAATTTTGATGAGGCGAAAATTTTATACGGCAAAGATTCGTACATGACAAAGACCTTTACAGAGCTTACGCAAAAGGATAATGTGAAATTTCTAGGATGGGTGTTGGAAGGCTTTATCGGAACAGGTCTCACAAAAGAACCAAACGACATCAAGGATCCTGAAAGCAAAAAGAACGTGAAGCTGCGGGTTTCACAAACCATTCCATTGCTATATCTGGGTGAAGATTTACATTATAACACTGTCACTATTCCATATGCGGAAGTACCGACTGCGATTCAGACGAATGTTGTGGATGGCTGGAACGGCGGGACTGCCAATATGAATTACGCATGGCTCGGCGATGTGATCAAGTATTATTATTGCAACTATATACACGCTGAGGCCACCTGTTATGTGGCAAGCGAAAAAGCCCTGGAAAAGCTCAGTGATGAAGACCGGACCATTGTGGAAGAATGCTTCTGGCAGCAGAGTGCGAAGACCTTTGACGCTGCAAAGGAAAATGAAGAACAATATATGAACAAGCTAAAAGAAAAAAATGTAAAGGTATATAAGTTTACGGAAGAAGAAGTAAAAAAGAATGCGGAGTATGTAAGAAACGTTACGTGGAAAAGGCTAGAAAAAGACTGGGGCAAAGAGACGATGGAAGGCTTGAGAAACGATATCGAAACGCTTCTGTGACCACCAGCTCTCTAATTTGGGCACATCTGTTGGGGGCGCCGCATGGCGTATGATTGCAGCTAGATCGTGCGGCAGCTCCCATGTTTGAAAGGAGGCGATATGCTTGAATAGATGGAAAGAAAATACTGGAATAAAAATTCTGACAAAGTTTCTGCGCATGGGCCTGATCGTGTTAGGCATCATCGTTACCTTGATCCTGTTCGTGGAAACGGCAGGGCGTTTGTTCAATCATAATTTCGCGGGTTATGAAGAAATATTAATCATCGTGGTGTTCTGGCTTTATATGTTTGGATGCGCGCATGCCAGCTTTGAAAACAGCCACATAAAGGCAGACATCCTTGATCTGATGATCAAAAGGGATTCTGTCAAAGATTTTGTGCATTTGATCAAATGGGCGCTGACGCTTGTTTTAGGAATCGTATTATGTTACTGGGCCGCGCAGCTAGTGGTCTGGTCTGTGACACAAGGCAATGAAACGACTGTCTATCGGATCCCATTGGCAATTGGCCAAGCAGCCATTGTGTTCGGGTTAGCCGTGTCAACCCTGTTCAACGCACTCTATTTTTATGAGGAAATAAGAAGTTTTCGAGCAAAACATCTGTATAAAAGAGATAAGGAGGTGACGCCATGAGCACGGTACTCATATCGATTGTGATCTTAGTGGCGGTATTGATCATAGGCGTACCCATTCCCTTCGCTTTTCTGGCGTCTACCCTGACTATCATTTTGCTGGGTGGGTATGATTACTCGTTTTTGGTGCCTTATGGATACACAGAGGCGGGATCGATCATCATCGTTGCCGTGCCTTTATTCATTTTGGCAGGAGCTGTCATGGAAAAGGGAGGCATCGGAGAGGCTCTTGTGAATTTCGCGGACCTGCTGGTGGGCAGAATCAAAGGCGGGCTGGGCGCAGTCATGATCATCGCATGCGCGTTTTTCGGCGCTATTTCGGGAAGCGGTCTAGCGACGCTATCGTGCATTGGCTCCATCATGCTGCCCAGGATGTATGCCGCAGGCTATCCAAGAGGCGTTTCTTCGGCACTGATTTCAAGCGCGTCCTTGCTGGGACTGCTGATACCGCCGAGCATCAATATGATCTTGTACGCTTTTGTGGGAGGGCAATCGGTCCTTGCTTGCTTTCTCGCGACCATTATCCCTGGCATCATACTGATGGTTTTACTCAGCGGGACAAATATTTTCCTGTTGAGGAACAATGAAGACATCGTGGTCAGGCCAAAGACTGAAATGAAAGTTTATATCAGGCACGCAGGCGTGACATTGAAAAAGGCCATACCAGCGATCATTTCCCCAGTAATCATGTTAGGGGGCATTTATTCTGGGATCATGACACCTACAGAAGCGGCGGCTGTGGCGGTCATTTACTCCATACCTGTGGGATGGATCATCTATAAAGGCATCAATGTTCAGACCATGAAGGAGTGCTTTGTGTACGCGGGGACCACTGCGGGCGCTGTGTTGATCATGCTTTTTTCTGTCATGATACTGTCGAGGCTGTATGTAATGGAGGATGTTCCAGGCATGATTCTGGATACCTTGCTGAGCATATCAGACAATAAAGTGATACTCGTTATTTTTATCAATGTATTTTTGATCCTGATTGGCATGATCATGGATGATACCAGCGCGATTCTGCTCACCACGCCGATCATGGTGCCGGTGATCACAGCGCTTGGCATCAACCCTGTGCATTATGCCGCGCTCATGGCCATCAATTTAGGCTTGGGCTGTGTGACTCCGCCTTGTGCGCCGTTCCTATATTTTGGTTCCAGAGTAGGAGGAGCGCCAGTGAGTGAGATGTTGAAACCAACATTGTGGTTCATTTTGTGCGCATGGCTGCCAACACTGATGATCGTAACATACATTCCAGGAATTTCGTTGTTCCTGCCATCGCTATTTGGTTATGTGTAAAAGGTGCGGATTATGATGGATAAAAATATGTGTGAACATAAATTCACGTTCAAAAGAGAGGATCTGTTCAATGTGAACCCCTTTTTCTCAAAAAAGAAGTGCGAACAATGTGGAGAAATCATCATATTGGAGAGAAAGCATAAGATCCGCGTGATCCTATATGTCACTGCCATGGTGCTGTTTTTGTTGTTGATCCCCCATCTGGTAAGATGGATGCTGCCAGGAGTGTCATACCTGGCAAAGACATTGATTGCCGCGCTTTTGTTTGTGATCCTTTACAGCTGTGGACTTTACAGAATCATGCGCAAGGCCACATATAAAAAATATACGCCGCCCAAACCCATAGGCGGAGATTCTTATGAAAACATGAAAGAACGGTCAAAACTTCGGATGGAGTCGCTCTTTAAAAGACGCGATCATTTGTAAATGATCCTTCTGTTAACTGTTATTTGTGAAGACAAACATAGATCCGCTGGCTGCGCGCACAGCGGGTCTATACTTGCTTTTTGGCTGGGATGCTGCTTTTTAGCCGGATTCGCTAATAGCTTTACCACAAAAACTGCTGATTCGGAAAAGAATTGAAAAAACGTTTATGGCAGAAATGTCTCTCTCAAAGGTTTTCTTTGCGCACTAGCAAAAAGAACGCCGTTTTTTGTCTTTTTGTGATACAATAAACCATAGATGTCACGAAACACATGGAGTCAAAAGCACGGATTAGGGAGACATTATGGACGAGATCATAAAAGTTTTACGGAAATTTAATGAGGAGCGGGATTGGGAGCAATATCACACTCCGGAAAACCTGGCAAAATCCATTGCCATTGAAGCTGGAGAACTACTGGAGTGTTTTCAGTGGGACAACAAATATGACAAGGCCGCGCTCAGCGATGAAATTGCGGACGTGATGCTGTACTGCCTGATGCTCAGCGATAAAATCGGCATTGACATGAAAGCGGAAATGCTGCGGAAGATCAAGAAAAATGGCGAAAAGTACCCAGTGGAACAGTGCAGGGGCAGCAGCGCGAAGTATGAGGAACTGGGATCAGAAAAGGAGAAGCTTTAAAATGTACACAACTCAAAGATATCACAGCTCCATTTCTGTCAGCGATTATCTGGAGCGCTATGTGGATGTGGAGACGTTTCTGGAAAAATGCAGGGAGTGCCCCAATTATGGTCGGCTTTGGTCCTGCCCGCCCTATGATTTTGATGTGACAAGATATTGGGAGCAATACAAAACCCTGGAACTGACAGCCGTAAAAATCCTTTTTAATGAAGAATACGCAGGCAAGTCTTTTCCTCCAGAGGAAACACAGCAAATCATAGAAGACTCCTTGTGGCAAGTGAAAGCTGACCTGTCGGCCGAACTTCTAGAAAAAGAGCAGGCGCATCCAGGCAGCGTCAGCCTTTCAGCTGGTTCCTGCCATCTTTGCCAGGGGAATTGCGGCAAGGAAAACGGCGAACCTTGTCGTTTTCCAGAAAAGATGCGATATTCCATCGAAGCCCTGGGTGGAAACGTGGGGCTGACTATCAGCAAACTGATGGGGATCGAACTGGAATGGATGGAAGAGGGGAGGCTGCCCCATTATTTTGTGCTGGTCTGCGGCCTGCTGACGCAGCAAGGATGAAAACTACTTTCCGTACTCTATCCTGGTCAAAAGCGATTTCCCTTTATGCGGCCCAGCTGCCCAGTCATTTTAGGCTTCCTATCAATGGTGACTTTGGCTTTCCTGCTGATCATCTGAAAGGCCAAGCCATTCCTTTACCGTTTCCAAGGCATAGCCAACGCCTAGTGCGATAGTTTCAACATCCACGCCTAACTGGTAAAAGCTTTTGGCATCTTTTTGGGCTTTACTTCGCTCGCCATTCTGTTCACCGATCTGCCGTTCTTTCATCCTGATGTCTTTCATTGCCTGGCACATATCGCGCATATCAATCGTCTCATCTCTATCATCATATAAGTTGTTTTTTACCGCTGCGGCGTAATGGACTTCCGATTGGGCTTCCACGCCATAGAGCACATAGCATAGTTCCCCGTCCGTCATGGCGGCGCAGAGCTTTTGTGCATCCCGAAATCTCTGGACGGGCACTGCCGTGCCCTCCGTCCCGTAGGGGAGCGCGATTTCCGTGGGGTCACGTTCCTCCAACTGTTCCGGTTTGATGACTTGCTTCCCGTTATGGATGTAATAATTAAACACGTCCGCAAACACGACAGCATCTGATATGTAGTCTTTTGTGATCGTATCTGTTTTCATCGGCATTCTCCTTCTTTATTAAATGACCCCGACATCAAGCGTGGCGCTTTTTCCAATCACTCTCTTGGTTTTTGCGCCCTGATGATCTTTTCAGATGATTCTGCCAATGAATTGTTAGCAATATTGTAACATATTTTCATGGAAAAACACCTGAATTTTTTCTATTCTCCGCATTTCCTTTTGAGGTCATAATTTGCGATCTCAAAGATTCAATTTCAAAGCAAATTCAGAGAACGAGCCGCTGCGAACGCACCGGCCCTTTTGTGAACACCAGATCAATCAGGGCAAAAGTTCGTCCAGAGACCGTTCAAGGAAATTATATAAAATATTACTGACATGGATAATTATAACATATAGTAATCAAAAATCAATACAAAATTGAAAAAAATTACAAGGAATAAATGGAAAATATAACAAAACTCCACATTCCTCTTGCAAGATCGCTTCCCAGCAGTTATACTGAAACAAAGCGACAAACCCCATTCCATGTGGGATCATAAAAACGACATACCTTTCTCCCTCCAACAGCGATCAAGGGATTTACTTACCAGAACACAGAGAAAGGACATATGGAACATGAGAAAGAGTTTGAAGGGGCTCATTTTTGACATGGATGGGTTGATGTTTGACACGGAACGCTTATCGACCACCTGCTGGGTGAAAGTAGGAGAAGAAAGCGGCTTTCCAATCACACGAAAATTGATCGACAGCACCAGAGGCCTGGACCGGAGAAAAACAGCGAAGATCCTAGAAACTGAATTTGGCGGAGGATTTGATTTTCAGCGGTTTTCTGACAAGACCAGGGCGTATATGGACGAAGAAATTTTTGCCGCCGGCATGCCAATCAAAAAAGGACTGCCGGAACTTTTAGTGCATGCTCAAAACAAGGGATACTTGTGCGCGGTGGCATCTTCATCCGAACGGGAGCGGGTCGATTTTTATTTGCGCACAGCAAATCTCACACAGTATTTTGCGGCTACAGTGTGCGGCGATGAGATTGAAAGAGGAAAGCCGGAGCCAGACATTTTCCTAAAAGCCGCTGAGAAAATGGGCTTAAATCCGGAAGAATGCATGGTGCTGGAAGATTCCAAATATGGGATAAAAGCCGCGGCGCACGCCGGCATGCCAGCAGTTCTGATTCCAGACACGATCGCACCGGAGCAGGAAACCAGAAGAGAGGCTTACGCAGAGAAATCATCGCTGCTGGAAGTCATTGATCTTCTGGAAGAGGCATGAAGCCATGCTGAGGATCGATCATATATATATCAAGCTAAAGGAGCTGACAGAGCAGCTGGATCATCAATCACTGGCAGCAGGCATTTGCGGTTTCAGTGCCGGAGAATTGGCGGAAGCCCTGGGCTTTGACAGGAGCAACGTGTCCAGAGACCTGAACAAGCTGGCGGCAGGAGGCAAAGCGGTTAAAATCAACGGGCGGCCCGTGTGCTTTTTGGAAAAAACAGGTTTTGAAAAAATGACAAAGGGCCTGCTGAAAACCGAGGGCCTGACGCCTAGAACTCTGGCATCCTTCTTTTCCACAGGCAAAGGCGAATCCGAGAAAGATGACGCATTCACCTTCCACAATCTAGTGGGCGCGGAAGGCAGCCTGAAATCAGCAGTTCAGCAAGCTAAAGCCTCTATCCTTTACCCAAGACGCAGCCTAAACATTCTTTTGACTGGAGCCACGGGAGTGGGAAAGACTACCTTCGCAGAGCTGATCTACAAATACGCTAGGGAGAAAAAAGCCATAGAGGAAACAGGAAAGTTCATTATTTTCAATTGTTCGGAATATGCGGACAATCCCCAGCTCCTCTTGGATCAGCTGTTCGGACACATAAAAGGCGCGTTCACTGGAGCGGACCAGGAAAAGGCAGGACTGATCCAGCAGGCAGAGGGCGGCGTGCTGCTTTTGGACGAGATCCACCGTCTGGGGCCAGAAGGTCAGGAAATGCTTTTTCTGTTCATTGACAAGGGCCGTTACCGCAAGCTGGGAGAATCTGAACACTTGAGAAAAGGGCATGTCATGCTGGTGGCGGCCACTACAGAAGACCCAGAATCCCACTTGCTGCGGACTTTTACCAGAAGGTTCCCCATGGTGATCAAGATCCCTGACTTGGACCAGCGGCCGCTGAAAGAACGCTGCGAGTTCATCAAGACCTTCTTTTCCATAGAGGCCAGGGGCATCAAAAAGCCCATTGCTGTTGAAGATGAAGTGATGAACATGCTGCTGGCTTATCCCTGCCCGGCCAACATCGGGCAGCTGCGGGCAGACATACAGCTGATCTGCGCCAGAGGATTTCTGGAGCATATGACGGAAAGCAGCATGGAACACGGCAGGGACGAAGAGGTCTATGTGGAAACCGCTATGCTGCCGGCTCACATCTTGGAGCATTTCTCAAAAACAAAGGGCATAGCTTTTTCTCGTGAAATCGAGGAACTCACAGAAGGAAACAACACCTTCCTGTTTCGAGAGGACAACGATGTGCTGGACACAGGCCTTGCGTCTCACAACAAAAATCAGTATCACCGGATTTTCGCAAAATACAGGAGAATGCTGGAAAAAGGGCAGGAAAGCCAGGAAATCAATCGGGAAATCTACAAAAAAATCAACAAGTATATCAATGAAATCTTTGCGGAAAGCATCAAAGAAATGAAGGGAAGCAAAGAGGGACGGCTGCAAAAGGAACGGATCTATAAAGAAATAACGCCGAAAATCTACAATACAGTGGCAGCGGCGTTAGATCACGCATTGGGCCATGAGAACTGGGACGTGGAGCTGGCCATTGCCCTGGCCATGCATATAGAAGCCATGGAATACCGGACCTGGATGCCGAAAAAGCGGCAGCCTAGCCCCAGCAGTCAGATGAAAGTAGGTGAAAGGGTCGCCCGATTCATTGAGCAGCAGCTTGACATGACCCTTGACCAAGAAGAGGCGCAGTTTATTTCTCTGATCATTGAAAATCGGGACCTGCCGCCAGAGGAAACAGATGGACACATCGGCATTTTGCTGGTTTCCCTTGGAGAAAAGGCAGCGAGGGGCTTAGTGGAAAGCGCACGGGACATCGCGCATAACGCAGACATTGAATTTATGATCTACACCATGGGTGAAGATGATACGATTTTTGAAACTGCTCTTTTACAGAAACTGCGAAACGCGGATCAGGGGAAAGGCGTGATTGTTTTCGCAGACTTGACACTGCCTTATATAGAGGAGGAGCAGCTTTCTAGAAAAACTGGAGGCATCATAAAAGTGATCTCTCCTTATTCTGTGCCTATGTTTTTTGAGGCTGCTAGAAAAGCCGTGAGAACAGAGCAGAATATCGGGGCCCTATTCGATGAGTTAGTGGAGACTCAGATCAATCGTTACACTAAAGGTGCGCAAGGTCCTGCCGGAAAAGGGGCGGAGATAGGCAGAAATGTGATTTTGACTACCTGCGTCACAGGAGAAGGAACCGCAGTGAAGATCGCAGATAAGATCCGCGGCCTGATCCCTGAGCGAAAAGAGCAGGGGATTCGCATCATTTCTCTAGATTTGGCAAAGAGTAAAATAAAAGAGACCGCAGAGCTTTATGCGGACACGGCACTGGCAGTGGTCGGGACAGTGCGGATGGAGATTCCAGGTGCGCCTTTCATACCACTGGAGGATTGGATCCTCAAGGACGGCGAGCAGCAACTGAAAGAATTGGTCCGAGGAACAACGCAGAGGCCAGAGGACGAGGAAAAAGAGAAAATCATCAGAATGCTGAAGGATGCCACAGTCTTTTTAGACACAGAAAAAGCATACGTGGAAATCATAGCGGCCTTTAAAAAATTAGAACTTTCCCAAGAACAAACCCCAGAACAGCGAAAAAGCCTGGAAGTGCGGTTTCTGCTGCATATGGCGTGCATGCTGGAACGAGTGATACAAAAATTGTCCATCCAATATCCGGCTCTGGAACAAAAAGCGCAAAACAAGGTCTGGGAATTTTCCCAGGTGAGGCAGGCGATCAGCAGCGTTGAGCAGCGTTTCAACATTAAGATCCCAGACAATGAGATCGGTTTTATCGTGGACCTGATTTACACACAATGACACAGTGCGCACACAAAGAACGAAAAGTTAGAATGATCAAAAAATAAAGGCAAGTCCACAGATTTTTTTCTGTGGCAAAACTTTGTTAACATTCCACAAAAGACATGGCAAATCGCTGTGTCTTTTTGTTTTGCGGCGGAAATTTCCGGTCTGCCATTATGGACATGGTTTCCAAAATGCTCCTTTTGCCTTTACTACACACTAATTTGGCACGCAGCTTGCGCTATATGATAAGCGGAGGGAGAAATTATGATTGGAATTTTAGTTGTCACACATGGAAATTTAGGAAAGGAATTTTTAAAAACAGCGGAACTCATTATGGGGAAAGCGGAAAACGCAGAAGCCCTGGCCCTGGCCTATGAGGATGACGTTCTAGTTTTAAGAGACGTGATCAAGGAGAAAATCACAGAGCTGGATCAAGGGGATGGTGTCGTGGTATTCACCGACTTGTTTGGCGGCAGCCCGAGCAATGCTGTCGCGGCAAACTTAAAGGCTCTAAGGTTCAAGGGAATCACAGGTCTGAACTTGCCCATGCTCATTGAATGCGTCACCATGAGAGAGCAGATGAGCATCGAAGAACTGGCAGAACACCTGCAAAGCGCGGGAAAAGATGGGGTTAAGCTTTTGAACGAATTGTACAAGGTCTGAATAGTTTGAGAAAGGAGCAAAAAATGGCAGAAATAAAGTACAGAGTAGATAGTCGTTTAATCCACGGACAAGTGATCGCAAGATGGTCCGTGAAGTACGGCACACAGGGGATCATCATCGTAGACGATGCTCTGGCGGATGATGATTTTATGAAGGATATTTACATGATGGCAGCGCCGGCGGATGTTTCCGTAGAGGTGTTCAAAGTGGACGAAGCCGCGGAAAAATGGCAGGGAGGCGGACTTCCAGACAAAAAGCTGCTGGTCCTGTTCAAGGATGTGGCTCATGCGGATCGCCTGACGGAAAAAGGCGTACAGATCGATGAGCTGCAGATCGGCGGGCTGCCTAGCGGAGCTGGAAGGAAGCTGGTCTACAAAACCATATCTCTCAGCGGGGAGGATTATGAAATGCTGGATCGCATTACAGAAAGCGGCACCAAGGTGTTTTTTCAGATGCTTCCTGAGGAGGACCCGTTCCCCTATGAAAAAGTGAAGCGATAGGAAGGGGGGAAATCGTTATGGATATGAGTTTAGTGCTATTTGCTTTATTTACAGGCATTTATTATTGGTTCACCTTTTCGGTGATCGGATACACTTTTTCGGATGCGTTTTTCTCCCCAGTGGTAGTGGGATTCATATTAGGTCTCATATTGGGAGACATGACCACTGGGCTGATCCTTGGAGCCACGATCCAGCTGATCTATATTGGCATCATAGGCGCGGGCGGGAACTGGCCAGCAGACGAATGCATGGCGGCGCTGATCGTCGTTCCTTTGGCCATTAGGACAGGTATGTCCGTGGAAGCAGCCGCAGCTCTGGCAGTGCCTCTTGGCCTGCTGGGTGCCTTTGTGAACAACATTTGGCGGGGAGGCAACACTGTTCTGGTCCACTGGGCGGACAAATACGCAGAAAAAGGCGATGAGAAAGGCGTTGCCAGGTGCGGGTTTTTATACGCCATGATCTGGAGCTTCATCATCACCGTGCCGCTGATGTTCGTTGCCAATTATTTTGGAGCGTCCTTGGTAAAACCGCTGCTGAACGTGATCCCGGAATGGATCATGCATGCCTTTGAAATCGCAGGCGGCGTGCTGCCTTGCCTGGGGATCGCCATGACCATCGGCCTCATTGGAAAGAAAAACAATTTCGCCTTGTTCTTTATTGCGTTCTTTATTGTGATTTATTCTGGAGTCAATGTGATGTTTGCGGCCATCATGGGCGTGTGCCTGGCTTTGACCATGGTGTTCAACAGAAACAAAGGAGGTAAGGAATTAAATGGAAGATAAATCAATGGACATGAAAACAACAGAAGAAAACAAGCTGGAACAAGCGGCCCTTGAGGAATCAGCAGCTGCGGAAACAAGAGGAACAATAGATGCAGAGCAGGCAGCCGCGCAGCCGACAGAGGCGGAGATTCCACCGATCACCAAGAAAGATGTGAACCGGCTGTTTTTCAGATGGTATGTGCGGGCGGAAATGTCCAACTCCTTTGAACGGCTCCAATCCCTTTCCTTCTGCTCATCCATGGTACCGGCGCTGAAAAAGCTGTATCCAGACAAAGAGAAGCGGGCAGAAGCGCTAAAGAGGAACCTGCAGTTTTTCAATACAGAAGGCATCTTTGGCTCCGCCATTCACGGCACAGTGTTGGCCATGGAAGAACAAAAGGCCAGAGGCGAAGATATTCCGGACGACATGATCACCAACATCAAGACCGGACTCATGGGGCCAATGGCAGGAATCGGTGACACTCTCACATGGGGCATCATCCGGCCCATCCTTTTGGGACTGGCAGCGTCCTTTGCCATGCAGGGCAGCGTTTTAGGGATCCTGTTCCCATTTGCCTTTGTTGTCATCACCTATATCATCGGAAACTATATCTGCAACATGGGCTACCGTCTGGGACGGGATTCTGTGAAACAGCTGCTCCAGGGGGGCCTGGTCAACGATGTGATCTACGGCGCGGGGATCGTAGGCATGTTCATGATGGGGGCTTTGGCCGCCAGCTATGTGGATATCAGCACGCCGCTGCAGTTTGCTATAAATGGTGAAGAAATGGTGGTGCAGGACATGCTGGATGAAATCGTCAAAGGCCTGCTGCCCCTGGGGTTTGTCATGGGCTCCTATTTCTTCCTAAAGAAATTCCCATACAAGATCTTGTGGCTGCTGCTGATCATCGTAGCCATCTGCCTGCTGGGTTCTCTGGCAGGCGTGCTCTAAAGAAACCATGACCGCAAAACGCGCATACGCAGGAAAGGGAAGGCGAAAATGAACGCAGGGGAATTAAAGAAGCAGGTTAGCCTGGAAACAGAACGGCTGATGCCAAAGCTGAATCAGGTATCAAAATTCATCTATGAAAATCCAGAGCTGGCCTTTGAGGAAAAACAGGCATGTGAAAAGCTGACAGAGATTTTAGGGGAAAACGGCTTTCATGTGGAGCGAAACGCAGGTGGTTTGGAAACAGCTTTCACAGCCACTTATAGGAAGGGCGAAAGGGGCGAGACGCATATTTGCATCGGTATCGCGGCGGAATATGACGCGCTGCCTGACCTGGGGCATGGGTGCGGTCACAATTTGATCGCCGCCTCATCCCTGGGTGCTGCTCTGGTCTTAAAAAACATCATGGAAACAACAGGACTAAAGGGCGAGATCAGAGTCATTGGCACGCCAGCGGAAGAAGATGGAGGCGGCAAGATCTTGCTGCTGGAAAAGGGTGCGTTCGATGGCCTTTCCATGTGCATGATGATGCATCCCACATCAGGAGTGACCAGGATCGCCGGCAAGTGCCTTTCTTCACATGGCATGGCGATTCGCTGGCAGGGAAGATCCGCTCACGCGGAATCCCATCCGGAAAACGGCATCAATGCCTTGGACGCATTGCATATTTACTACACTGCCATAGCTTGTCTGCGACAGCAATTGCCGGAAGACGTGCGAATCGCGCAGATCATCACAGAAGGCGGGCGCAATGAAGGGATGATCCCTGACACCGCGGCTATCAGCGTGGACATTGTTTCCCAAGATGAACATCTGCTGCCTACCATAGAAAAAGTACAAAACTGCGCGAAGGGAGCGGCAATCGCCGCGGGCTGCCAGTATGAGATCCGAGATATCACCGGCTATTTGGGCCGCAGGACCAACCAAAGACTGGCCCAGGTGTTCCGAGACAATTTTGCTGTTCTTGGGGAACCGCTGATGGATGGGCTGCCGGAAGACTTTGGGACCACGGATTTTGGCAATGTGACGCGCAAAGTCCCTGCCTGCAATCCATACGTGTCCCTGCTGCCATCCAAGAAAATATCCAATCACACGGAGCAGTTCAAGGAGCTGGCTATGTCCCAGCGAGCAAAATACGTGATCGAAATTTCCACAAAGGCCATGGCATGCGCGGCCATTGATCTGATGCTGGATCACAGAATCCTGGAAGAAGCATGGGCCGAATTCAATGAGGGTCAGGAGTGAGGAAGCGAATATGGGGAAAGCAACGGACAAGACCATAGGTCTCATTGGGCTGGGTGTCATGGGGCAGGGCATTGCCTTGAACCTGATGAGACATGGCTATCAAACCTTTGTTTATGACAAAGATCAAGAAAAAACACAACATCTGGCGGAAAGAGCCAAAGGCGGCAGCGTGTATCCGCGAAGCACGCTTCAGGAGCTTGTGGAGTCCCTGGAAAAGCCCAGGAAGATCCTGCTGCTGGTCAGAGCGGGAAGCGACACGGACACGGCCATAGAAGAGCTGGTCCCTCTGCTGGAATCAGATGACATGATCGTGGATCTGGGGAATTCCCACTATCAAGACACGAAACGGCGGGAAATCAGCCTTGGACAAAAGAAGATCCGTTTTCTAGGGACCGGGATTTCAGGCGGAGAAAAGGGCGCGCAGGAAGGCCCGGCGATCATGGCAGGCGGCGACTACAGCGCATGGCAGGAAATGGAGCCTGTGCTTCGCAGTATCGCCGCGCCCAGGGCAGAGGGCCAGAGCTGCTGTGGTTATTTTGGAAGGAATGGAGCCGGCCACTTCGTGAAAATGGTCCACAATGGAATCGAATACGGATATATGGAATTGATTGCTGAAATCTATTTGCTGGCAAAAGAGCGTTATGGCCTGGAGCCCAAGAAAGCTGCCTCGTTGTTTCAAGCTTTTCAGAAGGATGGACGGGTGTCATCCTATTTGGTCGGCATCACAGCTAAGATTTTAGAAAAGATGGATGAACAGACAGGAAAACCGCTGATCCAGCTGATCGCAGATGGAGCTGGGAACAAAGGGACTGGAAAATGGACCAGTGAAGCGGCGCTGGAGCTGGGCGCTTGTGTGCCTGTGCTCACAGAAGCTTTGTACGTCCGCTATCTTTCCGCGGAACCACGGCCAAAAGGCCAAAGCCGCAGGCAGGAGGCCAAAGCGTCTTTCAAAAAGGAAGATCAGGAAGAACTGCGGCAAGCCTTGGAATTTGGGCAGTACCTGTGCTTTGAGAACGGATTGAAACTGATCGCGAAAGCAGCGGCAGCTAGCGGTTGGGACATGGACCTGAAAAAGCTCTTGGACACTTGGGAAAACGGCTGCATCATCAGAACAGAATTTTCCAGTATGATCAAGGGAGCTTGTAAAGACGCGGAAAAGGCAGGAACGATTTTAGAAAACGCCGGGATTTCCGCTATCTTAAAGCAGACCAGAAGCGGGGCAAAAAAAGTATTAAAAAAAGCCCTGGACAGCAATGTTCCCATGCCGTGTCTTTCCGCTGCCCTGCAGTATGAAACAGCATATGGGAGTCAGCAGCTGCCTACTGTGATGATACAGGCGCAGCGGGATTTTTTCGGAGCGCATGGCTATAGGCGCATAGACCAAGGCGGCATGTTCCATACGGATTGGGAAGCATGACGAGGCGCGCTCTGGCAGGGGCGGACTGTTGGCACTGGGCCACATATATTCAAGGCAGGATTTGATTCAAAGAGGGAGGTAAACATGTATCAAAAGGAGATCACCATTCAAAACGCAGAGGGGCTTCACGCAAGACCAGCGGCAGCCTTCGCGAAGAAAGCCGCAGAATACAAAGGGACTAAGATCTTAGTGAAAAAGGACGGTATTGACGCAAACGCAAAGAGCATCATGTCCATCTTGAGCTTAGGCGCGGCAGCAGGGACCCAGATCACCATCACTGCTGACGGCCCTGACGAGAAAGCAGCTGTAGAAGCCCTTTGCCAGATCATGGCGTGAGCATCAATGAACGGAGGGACCATAGTGAAAGGGATACCAGCAGGAAGCGGCAGCGTTGCCTTTGGCAGCGCATTGCTCATAAAAGAAAAACAACTATCTATTGACAAGGCTCGGATCCAAGATGTGGATCAAGAGATCGGAAAACTGCGTCTGGCCTTGGAGCAGGCAGCGAGCACGATTCAGCAGGAAAAACAGGGACTAGAGGCAGAGGGCGACGCAGCGGCGGAATCCTGCGAACTGCTGGAAGCCCATGAAATGATGCTTTTGGATGAAGAGGCTCACCAAAAGATGGAAGCCTACATCTGTCAAAACCAGGCAGCCGCTTCCCTGGCAGCTGACCGGGTGTTTGAAGAATATAAAGAAATGTTCGATGGCATGGAAGATGAATACCTAAAGGCCAGGGCAGCTGATTGCGTGGATGTGAAAAACCGTATCTTAGAAGCCCTGCAGTCCGGCAGTGAGGCGGAGCCAGCCACAGATATGAAGGCCCAGAATGGCCCCGTTGTGTTAGTGGCAAAAGAACTGTTTCCATCTGTGCTGCTATCCATGGACCGGAGCAGCATATGTGGATTATTGACAGAGAAAGGCAGCAAGACATCGCATATTGCGATCCTGGCTCGCAGCATGGGAATTCCGGCCATTATCAGCGGAGAAAACCGTCTGAACCAGATCCAGCAGGGAGATGAAATTGTCCTGGACGGTGAAACAGGAGAATATGCGGCCTGCCCTTCCAAAGAGGAAAAGGCTCATTACGAGAAAAGAGCAAAACAGCAGCAAGAGGATGCCCAGTCCCTGCAAAAAATGATCGGCAAGGAAAGCGTTACCCAGAGCGGACGAAAAGTAAGGCTTTTAGCTAACATCGGCTCTCCTGACGATATTCCTGCTGCCAAAAAAAATGATGCCGAAGGTATCGGCCTTTTTCGCTCTGAGTTCCTTTTCATGGATCGTCCACAGATGCCGGATGAAGAAGAACAATATGAAGCTTACAAAGCCGCAGCCAATGCTTTTGTAGGAAAAGAAGTGATCATCCGGACTTTGGACGCTGGCGGTGACAAGAACATCCCGTATTTCAATATCCCCAAGGAGGACAACCCGTTCCTTGGATATCGAGCCATCCGCCTGTGCCTGGGTCATAAAGCCATGTTCAAGATACAGCTGCGGGCCTTGCTGCGGGCCAATGCAGCAGGGAACATCAAGATCATGCTCCCTTTGATCTGCAAAGTCCAGGAAATACAGGAAGCAAAACAGCTGCTGCAGGAAGCCGCAGAAGAATTGAAGGTGCAGGAATTACTGCCTGAAGGCGCAGAAAAAATACCAGTGGGCATCATGATCGAAACGCCTGCCGCAGTAATGATTTCCGACCAATTGGCAAAAGAAGCGGATTTTTTCAGCATTGGCACCAATGATCTGATTCAATACACATTGGCTGCGGACCGGACCAATGAAAGGGTCGCTGACCTGTACGATCTGCGCCATCCCGCGATCCGGCGTATGATACAAATGACCATAGAAAATGGACACAAAAGCAAGATCCCAGTGGGTCTTTGCGGCGAAGCGGGAAGCGATGATCAGATGCTGCGGTTTTTATTAGAAGAGCATATCGATGAGATCAGCATGTCACCAGGCAGCATCCTGAAATCTCGGGCCGCAGTAAGAAGTTTTGCATAAGCAGTGCTTGTATTTTCTTAAAATTTCAAAAACAATTCTGTTGACAGCACAGTAAAAAACAAAGTATACTACTAAGGAAGTATGAATTTAAAAATAACTCCGATTTTCGTATGACACCCTGTGCCGGCGAAAACGTTAGGGTAGTGGGAGCGATCCTGCTGCCTGCCATTGTGCGAAGGAGACCTGATTTTATGTCAAGCCTGCCTGCGCACTTTTTTTGGTTCAGGAAGCAGATGGCAGGGCATCATAATCAGTGAAAAGTGCATTTCAATAATGAAAGGTGGAGATATGAAATGATAAAAGATGCACGAATCCTGTATGTAGACCTGAACACAAAAACCACAGAAGTAAAGACCCTGGACGCGGAGACCTACCGAAAATATCCTGGCGGTTCCGCATTGGGCTTATATTTGATGTTAAAAGAAATGGATCCAAAGGTGGATCCTCTGTCTCCGGAAAACATGCTGATTTTTTCAGTTTCACCCCTCACTGGCATTCCCATCAGCGGCCAGAGCCGCATGTGCGTGACCACGAAAAGCCCGCTTACCGGAACAGTTGGAGATTCCCAGGTCGGAGGCTTTATCCCTGCTGTGGTGAAGGCAAACGGGTGGGATGCGATTGTCCTGAAAGGTAAGGCAGACAAACCGGTATATTTATACATTGAAAAGGATAAGGTGGAAATCAGAAACGCCGAGCATTTATGGGGAAAGATCACCGGCGACACAGAGGAGGCTTTGATCAAAGAACTGGGTCATGACAAATTTGAATCTTCCATCATCGGACCTGGTGGTGAGAACATGGTTTCCTATGCGGCGATCATGCACAGACGGAGCAGGGCCAATGGCAGAAATGGCGTGGGAGCGGTCATGGGCTCCAAGAATTTGAAGGCTCTGGTAGTGAGAAACGCCAAGCCAATCACGCCGGAAGACCAGGCAGGCATGAAGACATTGACCCTCAATGTCAAAGAACGAATGGCAGCCAATGACACCATCGTGGACACTTCTCTCAATGGTTCCGCAGGGTGCGTGGACGGCCATGCGGCAGAAGGCTTCCTGCCTTCCTACAACTGGGAAAAGGGCATGATGGACGACTGGATCAAGACGGCGGGGACCACCATTACGGAAACTGTCCTGAAAAAGAGAGAAACCTGCTTTGGCTGTGCGATTCGCTGCAAAGGCGTGGTGGACATCCCGGGAAAAGCTGACCCTGAATACGGCGGACCGGAGTATGAGACTTGCGCCACCTTCGGCTGTTATTGCGGCAACACGGACCTGGGAGACATCTGCCAGGCCAACCAGCTGTGCAACATGTACGGAATCGACACCATCAGCTGCGGCGCTACCATCGCCTGGGCCATGGATTGCTTTGAAAAGGGCATCCTGACCGCAAAACAAACTGATGGATTGGAATTGAAATTTGGAAATGGTAAGGTTTTTGAAGAACTGATCAAAAAAATCGCATACAAAGAAAAAGGCATCGGCCAGCTGCTGGCAAAGGGCAGCGCCGCTGCAGCCAAGGAATTGGGAAAAGACGCGGAAGAACTGGTAGTGGCATGTAAAGGGCAGGAATGGCCGGCCCACATGGTACAGTTCAAACCAAATCTGGCATTGAATTATGCCGCTAACCCTTTTGGCGCGGATCACCAGTCCTCTGAACACGACCCAGCGCTCATGGCGCCGGATGATGACCAGAACTGGCTGTGGCCGAACATGCTGGATACGTTCGAGAAATGTGACAGCTATGGCGTCCTGGATGACAATAAAGCTCGCTTTGCCTATGCGACACAGAAATTTTATGCCATGATGGATACGCTCTGTCTGTGCCAGTTCGCATGGGGACCAGCTTGGCAGCTCTATGGACCGGAAGAACTAGTGGAATTCTGCAAATACGGAATCGGCTGGGACACCTCCATCGAAGAATTGCAGGAGATCGGCGAACGCCGGATCAATATGATGCGTCTGTTCAACCAGAAGCTGGGCTTCTCCAGAAAAGACGACATCCTGCCGAAAAAAGCGTTCCTGCCAGTGGAATATGCAGAAGGCGAAATTGCGCAGATCACGCCGCAGCAGTTTGAAGACACCCTCACCACTTACTACCGCTATGCGGGCTGGGACGTGGAAACGGGAAATCCGACACCGGAAACCATCAAACGGCTGGGCCTGGAATGGGTGTAAAACAATATGCTTGTGACCATCAATAAAAAGGAGACACAATTGGAAGACGGCCTGACCGTGAGCCAGCTGCTGAAACTGCGGAAACTGCGCAAAGCAGCGGTCTGGATCAATGGCAAACAGCTGATGCTGGCAGACTACGAGACCTGGGAAATCCAGGAGGGAGACAATATCAAGCTGCTGCGGATCATGGCCGGAGGCTGATTTACTGCCATGATGGATGCGGCAAGAGAATCGCATTAGCAGCATTGTGAGAAGATACGCCACATGAGGCGGGAAAACGGTTCACAGTGAATCGTTAATTTCTACAATCGTTATGTTTCCATACAAAAAGCGCATGACTTTGATATATGAAGTCATGTGCTTTTTCATCAATTGACGTTTTCATAGGGATGCGATATATTTTACTCAGAAAAAACTGAGTCAGAAGGAACCGAGCAAATGAAATACTATGGCAGAACCCAGGAACAAAAAAGACTACAAGCCATGTTTGATTCGGATCAGCAAAACGTCACCTTGGTTTACGGACGGAGACGAGTTGGGAAAAGCGAATTGATCAAAGAGGCTTTGAAGCGCTCTGATGGAAAAAGCATCTATTATGAATGCAAGCAAACATCAGAGCAAAATAACGCAAGCAGTATCGCTGGATTGATTTCGGAAAATTGCGAATATCCTAAGCTGGCCTTAGATCGCATGGAAGAAGTCCTAAGGTTTTTATTCAAACAAGCAGAGCAAGAGCCATGGATTTTTGTGTTGGATGAATATGCCTATGCGCAGGAGACTGTAAAAGGGTTGGACAGCATCTTGCAGAGTTTGATCGATCAACACAAAGACACGTCAAAATTGAAGCTGGTGATCTGCGGTTCTTTCGTGAACACCATGCGCTCCTGTTGGAACACCAGAATCCTTTATATGGAAGAGTTGATTGTACCATTGATCTACAACCCATGGACTATTATGATTCTCCCTTGTTTTACCAAAACTTCTCAGATGAGGACAAAATAAGGCTTTACAGCGTGTTTGGCGGCGTGCCTTATTATAACCGGCTCATAGATCCGAAAAAATCCGTATTTTTCGTGTTTCTTGGCGAAAAAAAGAAAAACTTCACCCCTGACACTATGCGGGCTTGTCCGCTAAAATAGAAGTATACAAGGGGGATGAAGACATGGGAAAAAAATTGGCAGGGGTCCTATTTGTGATGATAGCAGCCTTGACTGCGTTAGGGCTGACATTCACGGAACCGGAAAGCGCAGACGCAGCAGGAAATCTGCCGTCCGCAGTATTGTCAAAAGAGATCTCGCCCAGTGAGGCATCTGATGTGTCGCTGGCCGAAATGACAGAACAATCATCAGACTCATCGCAGGGCGTGCCGCCAAATTCGGACATCCTGTCAGATACGCAGATCAACGCATCGGCTGCGGAGTCAGACGTGTCACCCAGTGAATCGCTGACAGGATCATCTGAGGCATTGACCGTGAATTTCACAGCAGAGCTTCAGTTCAGTTCGGCTACGGATGATCATGTGATGCTGCGGCTGACAAATTTAGGAGAAGAAAGGCTGAACATCGCACCTCAAGCCCACTATATGGATCAGCTAGGCAGCGCGGGGTCATGGGACTGTGCGGCAGAGCGGGAGACAGCAGCGGGACCTGGAGAAACCATTTATGTGGATTTTTATATGGATCAGGCGGTGGCTCACGGGGAAAATTCCATTTTGGCCTTTTATATCCAATATCAAGGCCAGTGGTATCTGGCGAAAGTCGGGGAACGGAATGGGATCGAGTGTTTTCTGCGGCATGATTAGAGGCAGCTTAAAGGACAGACAGTTAGTTGAATCCTTAAATTGATTATGATATACTTTCTAAAACAAGAACTGCCGGAGGGATACGAATGAGAATCGAGAAGCTAAGAATAAAAAACTTCAGGTGCTTTGAAAATTTGGAAATGCGACTACAGCCGCGATGCAATATATTGATTGGAGTCAACGGTGCGGGAAAATCCACGATTCTAGATGCGGTGTCCGTTGCTTTAGGTGGTTATCTTTCCGGTTTTGATGATATAGGCGGTCATTCGATTTTACCGGAAGACGCGCATTATAAAATGTTTTCAGCGGGCAGCCGTATAGAATCGCAAGAGCAGTTTCCTGTGGAAGTATATGCAGAAGGGCGAATAGAGTCCGAAGTATCAGGCGAAGAGCCAAAGACCATATTCTGGCAGAGAGAATTAAACGGCAAAGGCCGGCGAACAACACATGGAAATATAAAACCCATCGTGGATTATGCGAGGGCTTTGCAGGAAAAGGTGCGTTCCGGTGACGGGGAATGCGTCCTTCCGTTGGTCGCGTATTACGGGACCGGCAGACTATGGCTGCAAAAGAGGAATCGAACGCAGCGAAAGAGGAGAGGAGAAAAATTAAACCGGCAAAGAGGCTACGTGGACTGCATCGCTGCGGAATCAAACGAAAAGCAGATGATGCAATGGTTTGAGGAAATGACATATATACAGTTGCAAGAAGGGGTACCTGCCGCTGAATTAGAAGCAGTCAAAAAGGCACTGAGAGAATGTTATTTGAGCGCAGAGCCTTCCATTACAGATGCGCGTTTTGGCTATGATGTAAAAAGCCATGAATTGGAGGTGGCCATCTATCGGGGGACGTTCGCAGAGAAATTTCCTGTGAGAATGTTGAGCGATGGAGAGAAAGGTGTGATCAGTCTAGTCGCCGATATCGCATACCGCATGGCTTTGCTCAATCCTGATTTGTTGGATAGAGTTTTAGAAACCCCAGGAATCGTATTGATCGATGAAATTGATCTGCACCTGCATCCGTCCTGGCAAAAGCGGATCGTTGGAGATTTAATGCGTATTTTTCCCAATGTGCAATTTATTATGACAACCCATTCTCCTAGCGTTTTGGCGAATATAAGCAGAGAACATGTTTGGATTTTAGATAAGTACCAATTGAGTCAACCGCAGGATAAAACTTATGGTCGAACCATTGAAGAAATTTTGCGCACTGTGATGGATATTGATGTTCGCCCAGAAAAAATACTGAAATTGCAAAACGAATTTGATCATGCGGTGGATCATGGAAAGTATGAACAGGCAAGAGAGTTGTTAGATGAAATGAAGCGCATTATGGGTGAAAATTCAATTGACGTTATTGAAAATCAAATTGTTCTGGATGTGGAAAGCTAGGAGCGTGCGATCATGATTTATATTCAAAAGGGGCCTGAACCAAAACATTTTTTGGAATACAGGCACCAAACCAATGCAAGATTTGACGATATGGACTCCCATGTGAAAGCAGAGCTTAGGGAGGCGCTATTAAAAGAGCAGGGACATCTTTGCGCCTATTGTATGTGTCGGATCAATGGCGCAGGAGATGTAAAAATCGAACATCTGGCAGCGAGAACACCAAAAAATGAACTTGACTATCATAATCTGCTGGCAGTATGTAGGGGCGGCGAAGATGGAGCGATAGCGGCTCGTTCCTGTGATACTAGAAAGGGAAACAGGCCAATTTTCATTAGCCCATTAAATAAGACAGATATGCATCGAATCTATTATAGTAATAACGGGGCGATTCATTCCAATGATCATACGCAATATGAGTATACATACGCAGATCAGAATGGTAAATATCATAATGGCTGTTCCAGCCCAGAGCAAGATCTGCAAGAACGCTTAAATTTGAATTATAAAAATGGCAACCCAATGATAGGGCGCAAAACGGCATTGAGAAAATTTCAGGAGATGTTACATCCATATAAAGACGTAAAAAGCAAGAGGGCGTTTTTGGAAAGGATGCAGAAATTTTATGCGGAGCCGAAGGGCTATTTGGAACCATATTGCGGCATTCTCCGTTGGTATATCAACAAAAAGCTGAGTCAGTTATAAGAAATCGAAAGCGCCACCTTAATTCCCCAAGCAAACCTGTCGATAAATAATAGTGAGGGCAAATATCCAAAGACCAAAACCATTCGAGCGATCTTAGGCAGAAAAGGAGTAAAATCATGGCAGTATCAGGAATCACAAGCAGCAGCATAGGCGCAGCGGGCATAACCAGCAATACAAAGCACGCGCAGCAGGGAGAAAGCGAATTTTCAAAACAGGTAATGAAATGCGTCGCTGTTGGCGGGAAAAAAACGCTCTTATGTTCCGATGCGCTGTATTCATCCGCTGATCCCAGGACAGGAGAATCCGTTAATATCTATCGTGCGCAGGGATACTCAAAAGACAATCCCATATATACTATAAAAGGAATCGATTTTCAGGGAAAAGAATATGAACAGCAGATCAACGCAAGCATGATCGATGCGAACCACTGCAGCTATAACGAACTGCTGGTCCTGAATTTGGAAACAGGCCATGCCTCGGACAGAGACCGGATCTATGCGGCCATGACTAGGGACAAAGCTGGAGTCAGCAGCATTTTTGACAAAACGGACTATTTGGCATATGCTCAGGCGGTGATAAAGGATCAGAAAACACTGGGCAATTGGACGTCTTACTGGGCCATGGATACCTGGATGAACGATCTTTTGCAGTATGTTTCCAGGGGCAGGCTGGGGAGTTTATTAGGAATGTAAGACCGAAATCACAATTCACAAATATTACATACCACACGATCAAGGGCAGAAGTCGGAAATGACTTCTGCCCTTGAATTTTACGGTTTACTAGCCTAGAAGCAAATGCGGTTTTCCTCGCTAGGCGGCTTTGGCAAAGCAGAGAATATGAGAATGCCCTGCCGCTAGCGTTCGGCTGAATTTCCTATTGCGCCTGTTGATACACGATCTCGCCAGCTGTCATAGTCATTACAGGCTTAATATCCAGGATTTCTTTTTCACTGGCAGTGAAGATGTTTCGGTCCAGCACCGTGATGTCCGCGGACTTGCCGGCTTCCAAGGTCCCGGTGTCTTTCTCAATGTTCAGAGCCATGGCAGAGCCAATGGTGTAGATTTTCAATATCTCCGCCATAGATAGCTTTTGTTCTGGGTGCCAGCCGCCCGCAGGGTGGCCGCTGTCGTTGGTTCTGGTGACAGCAGCGTGGATCCCCAGCATAGGATTGAAATGAACCACAGGATAATCGGAACCCGTGCCAATGATGCCGCCGGAATTCAGGACATCCCGAAAGAACCAGGTATGGGATTCTCTTTCTTCGCCAAGGTAATCCATTGCGTCATCAATGTAAAAGGTCAGATGACGGGGGTGCATGTCAGCCACCACGCCCAGCTGTCCGAATCTAGGCACGTCAGCGGGATCGCAGTATTCGATGTGCTCGATGGTATGGCGGCGGGAGATGGGACCATGCTGGTTCAAAGCCTTTTCATAGCAGTCCAGGGCGAACCGGATGGCCGCATCACCAATGGCATGGACACGGCAGTTGATGCCAGAGGCGCAGGCTCGCATGATGTCCGATTCTAACTGCTGTATGTCGATCACCGGGCCGCCGCGGGTTTCCGGTTTGTTGGAATAAGGCTCCAGCATCCATGCCGTATGCACGGTGAGCACGCCATCCAAGATGGCCTTGAGCCCAGAGAAACGGAGCATGTCAGAATGATACTGTTCTTGAAAATCCTTTACCCGCTCTTCATCGAACTCCAGCAGAGGTGGGTAAAAACAGATCCTGGCGGTCAGCTTTTTTTCTTCTTCCATAGCCTTGTAAATGGGATAAGGTTCCGTGACCCCATAGGGAAACACGTCTCCCACAGTGGTGATGCCCACTGCGTTCATTTGACTCAGGAATTTGGCCAAGGATTTTTTACGGGCCTCCAGGGGCCTTACCAGCAGCATTTGCAAAGGGTACGCCGCCGTGTCATTGAGCACGCCTGTCAGTTCTCCATTTTCGTCCTTTTCCATACTGTTTGTCGGATCAGGGAGTTCCTTTGTGATCCCCGCCTCTTTCATGGCCTTGCTGTTGGCGTACCAGGTGTGGCAGTCCCAGGCCATGATCATCACGGGCCGGTCGCTGATGTAATGATCGATGATTTCTGCGTTGGGGACGCAGTGGTCTTCCAGATCAAATAGATTGAAGTTTATGGCATATAACACAGCGTCTCTGTTTTGTTTTCCAAAGGCTTTGATTTTGTCCATCACCTCTGGAAATGTTTTGGAGCCTGCCACATCCACGCAAAATTCAGGGTCGGTCATTTCCATGAAATTTCCTGTATGGGTATGGGAATCTATGAATCCCGGCATAATGGTTTTATCGCCATAATCCATGACTTTCGCGCCTTCCTTGATATACGGCCGCAGATCGCTTTCAGGAAACAGGCCCAGGATTTTTCCCTGGTCAAGGACAACGCCTCCGGCCATAGGTGCTTCATGGACGCTGTCAAAGACACAGCGGCTTTTTAAAACATAGCTTGCTTTCATCTTGTACCCACGCTCCTTTACTGTTGATATGCGTTCTGGAAGATGTCCAGGAAATCCGCTTCTGTCACTGCCCTTGGATTGCTTTCAACAGAAACATTCATAGAAGCTCTTTTTGCGAGTTCTGGCAGATCTTCGGCCTTGGTTCCCAGGTCTTTCAGTGAAGGGATGTTCAGATCTTTGTTCAGTTGATGCACTGCCTTGACTGCTGCGCGCGCGGCCGTTTCCGCATCCATGCCATCCACCTTTTCCCCTAAAGCTTTGGCAACGCAGGCAAATTTTTCGTAATCAGCAGAATGGTTGTATTCCATCACATAAGGGAGCAGAACCGCCATGGCCACGCCATGCGGCGTGTCGTAAAGGCCGCCCAAGGCTTCACCCATGCAGTGAACTCCGGCGATATCGGAATTGCCGAAGCAGATGCCTGCGATCAGGCTTCCCAGCAGCATGTTGGCGTTGGCTTCTTTGGAAGTTCCTTTTACTGCGCTCCTGATGTTTTCCGCGATCATTTGGATGGCGTAGATGCCGCATGCGTCTGTGATAGGCTCCGCGGCTTTGCAAGTGTATCCTTCAATGGCGTGAGTGAGAGCGTCCATGCCTGTGGCCGCGATCATGGAAGGGGGCAGGCTTTCAACAAGCACAGGATCCACTAACGCTAGTTTTGCGGCGATCAAAGGGCTGCCAATGCTCATTTTAAAGTGTCGCTTGGTGTCCGTGATCACAGACCAAAAGGTGACTTCGCTTCCTGTTCCCACGGTAGTCGGTATGGCGATCAGATCGCAGATGGGTCTTTGGACTTGATCCAGCCCTTCATAGTCGTTGACGGTCCCGCCGTGTGTCATCAGGAGTCCTACGGCCTTTGCCGTGTCCATGGAACTGCCGCCGCCTATGGCCACCAACATATCGACTTCGGATTCTTTAGCCATTTCCCAGGCTTTTTCCACAGTGATATCGCGAGGGTTCGGCTCAATGCTGTCAAAAATTTTGTAGGTGATGTTTGCTTTTTCCAAAGCCGCAGTTATTTTAGGAACAATGCCCGCGTTGATGAGCCCCTTGTCTGTGATGATCATTGGACGGGCATGCCCCATTTTTTTGATTTCATCTGCTAGGTTTTCGGAAACGCCTTCTCCAAAGACGATTCTCGTAGGCAGCACAAATTCAAATGCATTCATGATCTTGATTCCTTTCTTTCCTGAAATTGAAATGTCTTAGAAGTAACCACCGTGCGAATCAGTCCGCAGATCACGATGAATGCGGCGCAGACGATGAATGGCATGGTATAGGTGCCAGTGGCATTCAGCACCATGCCGATAATGGTGGCCCCAAAAGCTCCGCCCAGGGAGATGAACATGTTGACGTAGCTGATATAACGGCCAGTGTCCTTTTCTCCAAACATGTGATTCACTAAGAGCGGCGAGATCACGTTGACCGCCGGGCAGCCAAAGCCATAACCGATGATCAGGATGCCGATTCCAGCCACTCCCAGCTGTGGGATCAATAGCTGTCCAATGAACGCCAAGGCGAAAAGGACGGCGGTCAGGATCGCGCCTGCTTGGAGACGGCCCTTGTCACAGACAGCACCGATGACAATGGAACCCACGAACAGAAGACCAATGGACACGGATACGATGTTTCCGCCAAAAGTGGCGCTGTAGCCGTTCATGATCAGGAAGGTCTGGGTATGGAGCAGCACGTTGACAGAAGCGACCACCAGCAGAGCGCCTGATAAAAACATCATCCACGTAGAGACCTTGCGGATCCCGACGCTGAATGGGATGCCAGGCTTGTCCGCTTCTGACAGGGCCGGCGCTTCGCTTTCAGCGCTGTCGCCCATTCTAGCGATGCCTTTGGTTTCAGGACTCCATTTGGCGAAGGCCAGTGTCAGGGGAACGCAGATCACCAGCAGCGCGATGGCAATGGACAGATAAGCGGTCCGCCACCCGAAATGAAGCACGATTTGATTCAAGATCGGCATGACGGCCATGCAGCCTAGGCTGGTGCCGCCGAAGACCAGGCTGAGGGCCACGCCTCTGGCTTTTGCTCCGAACCAATTTGTCACAAGGACCGTGCATGGCGTTGAAGTGAGACCGCTCATACAGATCCCCAGCGGGATGGCGAACAAATAAAAGTGCCACAGCTCTGTGCTCCTGGAAAAGCCAAACATGCCAATCGCGCCGCATATGGCGCTGACAATCATGATGGGTTTGATCATGTTTTCTGTCATGCGCTTTTGGACAAGCAGCAGCACGGCGATGGAAGCTAAGCTTTGGATGGTCATCCACACTACAAAATCCCCGATCTGAAGTCCTAACTCCGTTGTCACCGGCAGGGTGAACACGCCGGACACAGAGACGATGCAGGCATAGCCGAAGATCATAAGGATGAATCCCATGATCACCACATACCAGCCAAAATAAAATTTTCCATTCTCATCTTTCAATCCGATTTTATTTCGCATTATTCCTTCTATTGACGCGGGAGAGCGCCAATGTCCTCCTTTCTGTTTCCTCATTTATGTAGGAAATATCAATAAAGCCTGCTGCTGAAAGAGAATCAGCACAGCTGACTTTATCACAGTGTTAGACAGCTGCTAACGGATGTGCGCATGCGTTACATTTATCTTACATGGTTTTCTGAATATTGGAATAACGCCTGCGGAGTATCGCAAGTACTACTGTTTTTGAGAAAAGGATAAGGCTACTACGTTTCTACTACTTTTGTGGTACATTAGGTGTTATTATCAGGGTAGAATATTTCTTTTTTGGAAAACCTATTTTATAATGGAGGAAATATCACCGTGCGATATT
>CAJTYS010000002.1:117236-159639 GCA_910583765.1 uncultured Eubacteriales bacterium
GACGGAATTTCAACAAAGTCTACCGCTGAAACGAGATCGGCGGAGCCGGACTTTGCTATAATGGAGGAAATATCACCGTGCGATATTGACGGAATTTCAACAAAGTCTACCGCTGAAACGAGATCGGCGGAGCCGGACTTTGTTATAATGGAGGAAATATCGCTGTGCGATATTGACGGAATTTTACGATCAACGGTAAGGGAGACCTCCGTGATGTGTAAAGGAGGCCAAAATAATGCTTTCATCCAGTGAGTGGGAAATGATGAATAAGATCATACTAAAGATTTACGCTGAAGAGCATTCCCCTGCCATGCGGAGATCTTTTCTTGAAAACTTGAGAGCATTAATTTATTATGATATCGCAGAGTTCAGTTTACTGGACAAACAGGCAAAACTACGGAATTCTGTGGAAGTCAACATGCTCAGCGATGAAGAGGTCCATATCGCGGAAACTTACAATAAATATAAGGAAGTATACGGCAGTGAAATCACGGATTATATTTTTCGATATCCTGAATCTTTCATAGCCTGCAATCACACGGTCTTGTTTCGGGGAGACCCATACAAGCGGACAAAGTTTCAGACCTTGTTCCTGAAATCCATCAACATGAAATATTGCTGCACGCTGACGATCAGAGCCCATGGAAATTTGATTGCGGAATTATCTCTGTACTGTTCTGCGGATCCTGATTTTTCAGAAAAAGATGTCTATATCCTATCACAATTAAAAGAGCATTTGGCAAACAGGCTTTATCAGCTGCACAATCAAAACGCCACCCGTGAATTTTCAAAGCCGCAGCTGGATTTTCTTCTGCAAAAAAATCTCACAGAGAGAGAAATGCAAATCGTCCAATTGATGTTCGCGGAGGTTTCCAACTACGAGATCGCCGCCTCCCTATATATCAGCGGCAACACCTTAAAAAAACATGTTTCTAATATTTATAAAAAGCTCGGCGTTTCCTCAAGGAATCAGCTGCGCCACGCCTTATCCGAAATCAATGATTAAGAGGCTGCCTCGTTATCTCGATTCCATTCCGGCCGGCCCGTCACATCAAGGGTCACATTCACAGCCACATTTCTTTTCCTAAAAATTTGATTTTTGAATAAAAATGAGATACAATGTTTCTATATGAAAATCAGGCCCAGAAGCTTGAAATTTGAAGAAACGAATAGAATAAAGAAGAGAGAAAACATGGAACATATTATTTGGAACAAAGAAATGGAATGCGCGGACAAAGCCACGATCAAGGCCATCCAGCTGGATCGTTTGAAAAAAATCGTGGACACCTGCTACAACAGAGTGCCGCTTTACAAGAAAAAGTTTGATGCCATCGGTCTAAAGCCGGAGCACATCAAAACCCTGGAGGACGTGAGGCACCTGCCTTTCACCACAGCGGATGACCTGCGGGACAGCTACCCCTTCGGCATGTTCGCAGTGGACAAACGGGAAGTGGTGCGGATCCACGGGTCCTCTGGCACCACAGGAAAACCAAAGATCGTAGGCTATACGAAAAAGGACTTGGACAATTGGTCAGAAATCATGGCCAGGGTCATCTGCGCCGCGGGAGGAACGCCTGACGACATCGTGCAGATCGCCTTTGGCTACGGCCTTTTCACCGGAGGTTTCGGCCTTCATTACGGCATGGAAAAACTGGGGGCCATGGTGGTTCCATTGTCCAGCGGAAACACGGAGCGGCAGCTGATGATCATGCAGGACTTCGCATCCACCATCCTCATCGCTACTCCATCCTATGCCTTGTATCTGGCAGATGAGATCGAGAAAAAGGGCATTGACAAAGACAAGATCAAGCTGCGTCTGGCGCTCTTTGGCGGCGAAGGCCATACCGAAGAAATGCGTAATAAAATCGAAAAGCAGCTGGGCATCCTGGCAACGGAAAACTACGGGCTTTCCGAAATCGGCGGTCCAGGTTATTCCGGCGAATGCTATTTGAAGCAAGGCATGCACATCGCAGAAGACCAGTATTATTCGGAAATCATAGATCCAGATACTTTGGAACCCCTTCCAATGGGAGAAAAAGGCGAGGTGGTGGTCACCACTTTGACAAAAGAGGCTTTTCCAGTGCTCCGCTACAGGACCAGGGACATCAGCTGGTTCAATGACGAACCGTGCGAATGCGGCCGGACTTCCATGCGAATGGCCAAGATCCAGGGCCGCACGGATGACATGATGGTCATTCGGGGCGTCAACGTGTTCCCGTCTCAGATCGAATCCGTCATCATGAGCATGAAGGAAGTGGAACCGTTCTACGAGATCGTGCTCACTACAGAAGGCTACATGGACCGGATCGAGGTCAGAGTGGAATTCTCAGATTCATCGCTGTTAGACGATTACACGAAATTAGAACAGCTGCGGCAGAAAATCAAGCACAATTTGAGAGTCATCTTGAACATTGATGCCAAAGTGACGCTGGTTTCTTCTGGCACCCTGCCAAGGTTTGAGGGAAAAGCCAAGAGAGTGATCGATCACAGAAAGAACAAATAAAAACATCAGAGGTTAAAATATGGAAAAGAAAATCATGTTAGGGAATGAGGCCTTCGCAAGAGGCGCCTATGAAGCGGGAGTAAAGGTCATATCCTCGTATCCAGGGACGCCCAGCACAGAAGTGACAGAGTCCGCTGCCAACTATGAGGAAATCCATGTGGAATGGGCACCTAACGAAAAAGTAGGAACAGAAGTGGCTGTCGGCGCGTCCATTGGCGGAGCGAGGGCATTGTCCTGCATGAAACACGTAGGGCTCAACGTGGCCGCGGATCCATTTTACACAGCGGCTTACACAGGCGTGACAGGAGGATTGGTGATTTTGGTGGCAGATGACAACGGCTGCCATTCCAGCCAAAACGAACAGGACTCCCGCTATCACGGAAGGGCGGCGGGCGTTCCCATTCTGGAACCTGCTAATGCCCAGGAATGCAAGGATTTCATGAAATACGCTTTTGACATGAGCGAACAATATGACACGCCAGTGCTGCTCCGCTCCAACACCAGAGTTTCCCACTCCAGGGGCATTGTCACGGTGGAAGAGCGAGAGGAACGCGAAGTAAAGCCTTATGAAAAGAACATCCAGAAATACGTGGCAATGCCAGCCATGGCAAAGAAATTACATATCGCCCAGGAGAAAAGGCTGAACCAGATCCAAGAGGACTCCAGGGACTTCTCCATCAACAGAATGGAAATCAATGATAAAAAAATCGGCATCATCACCAGCGGCATCTGCTACCAATATGTAAAGGAAGCCCTGCCAAAGGCCAGCGTGCTGAAAATGGGACTCATCAATCCTTTGCCAAAGGCTTTGATCCAGGAATTCGCAGGTCAAGTGGAAGAGGTTTACGTGATTGAGGAAGGAAACCCGTTTTTTGAAGAACAGATCAGAGCCATGGGTATCTCGGCCAAGGGCAAGGATCTATTCACCATCCAGGGAGAATACTCCGCCAACATGATCCGCAAAGCCTTTACAGGAGAAGAACCGAAGCACGTTCCAGCGCAGGAAGCGCCAGGCAGACCACCGCTCATGTGCGCAGGCTGTCCTCATAGAGGGTTGTTCCACGTCCTTTCCAAATTGAAGAAGACTGTTTTAGGAGACATCGGCTGTTACACCCTGGGCTCTCTGCCTCCAATGTCAGCCATGGACGCATGTCTTTGCATGGGCGCTTCCATCACCATGGCGCATGGATTTGAAAAAGCCAGAGGAAAGGCGGCTGCTAAAGACACGGTTGCGGTCCTAGGAGATTCTACGTTTTTCCATTCCGGTATCACAGGCCTGATCAACATGAACTACAACCAGTCTGTGGGCACTGTCATTGTGCTGGACAACCGGATCACAGGCATGACCGGACACCAGGACAACCCATCCACTGGGAAAAACGCCAAAGGCCAGGAAGCGCCGGCCATTGATATCGCCCAGCTGGTGAAAGCCTGCGGCGCGAAACACGTTGTGGAAGTAGATCCCTTTGATCTTGACGCAGTGGAAAAAGCTGTGAAAGAGGAGACTGCCAGAGAAGCGCTTTCCGTGATCATCACCAAGCGTCCCTGTGCTCTGATCGTCAAGCAGCCGGACGTTCCATACGTGATCACGGAGGATTGCAAGAACTGCAAAAAATGTCTGTCCATCGGCTGTCCGGCCATCGAAGTGGCTGACGGCAGGCCGATCATTGCCCCAGAAAGCTGCGTTGGCTGCGGACTGTGCGAAGACGTATGTCCCTTCGATGCCATTGAAATGGAGGTAAAGTAGGATGAAAGACATAAATATATTGATCGTAGGGGTCGGCGGCCAAGGGACATTGCTGGCCAGCGTGATATTGGGAAAAATCGCTTTGGAAGAAGGCTTTGACGTAAAGCTGGCGGAAGTCCACGGCATGGCGCAAAGAGGCGGCAGCGTAGTGACCCATGTGAGGATCAGCGAAAAAGAAGTCGCGTCCCCTCTCATTGAAGAAGGCGGCGCTGACGTGATCGTTGCCTTTGAAGAATTGGAAGCTTACAGATGGATCCCATACCTGAAAAAGGGCGGAGCCATGTTCGTCAATACCCAGCAGATCAAACCAATGCCAGTGATTTTAGGAGCTGCGGATTATCCAGAGGACGTAGTGGGTTTCCTGAATGCCAACGCTGACAAAGTGACTTGCCTGGACGCATTGGGGATGGCCACGGAATGCGGCAGCCAGAAAGCTGTCAACACTGTACTGCTGGGAGCCATGGCAAGGGAGCTGCCTTTTCCAAAGGAGACCTGGATCAAACAGATTGAAAGCACAGTGAAACCAAAGTTTATTGAGCTGAACAAGAAAGCTTTTGAAAAGGGCTATCAGGCTTGATGATAGAAAAATTACATACAAAAGGAGTTAAAGCACCATGATTTGGAATGAAAGCATTGAATGCGCTGATCGAGAGACCATGCAGGGCATTCAGCTGGAAAAACTGAAAAAAACGGTGGCCCATGTTTACAAAAACGTGGAGCCATATAGAAAAAAGATGGATGAAAAAGGCGTAAAGCCAGAAGACATCCAATCCTTGGGAGACATTACAAAACTACCTTTTATCACAAAAGAAGACCTGGCAGACAATTATCCAAACGGACTGTTCGCCATGGACATGGAAGAGATTGTGCGGATTCATGCGTCTTCCGGCACCACAGGAAAACCGAAGATCGCAGGATACACCAGGAGTGATCTGGACATGTGGGGCGAATGCGTGGCCAGATGTCTGGCCATGGCAGGAGCCACGAAAAAGTCAGTGGTTCAGGTGGCTTACGGTTATGGGCTTTTCACAGGCGGACTGGGGGCCCACATTGGAGCGGAAACCATGGGAGCCACGGTCATTCCCATGAGCAGCGGCAACACCCAAAAGCAGCTGATGTTCATGCAGGATTTGAAGAGCACCCACCTTTGCTGCACGCCATCCTATGCCCTGACCATCGCGGAAGCCGCGGAAAAAGCCGGTTTGAAGCCGGAGGAAATATCCCTGCAGGCAGGCGTGTTCGGTGCGGAGCCTTGGACAGAAGGCATGCGCAATGAAATTGAAAAACGCCTGGGGATCCACGCTCACGACATTTATGGACTTTCCGAAGTCATGGGGCCTGGTGTTTCCACTAGCTGCAGCGAAAACGCAGGCATGCACATCATGGAAGATTATTTCTACCCAGAAATCATTGATCCTGACACTTTACAGCCATTGCCTGACGGTGAAAAAGGCGAACTGGTCATCACCACCATTGGCAAAGAAGGCATGCCGCTGATTCGTTACAGAACCAGAGACATCTGCTATTTGAACCATGAAAAGTGCAAGTGTGGCAGGACGCTGGTAAGGATGAGCAGGGTATTCGGACGCACGGATGACATGCTGATCATCCGCGGAGTCAACGTGTTCCCATCTCAGGTAGAAACTGTGATCGCACAATTTGAAGACACCCTGACCATGAACTACAAACTGTATGTGGGCAGAGAAGACAACAAAGACACCTTTGAACTGGCTGTAGAACTGGCGGACGGTCTGGCCATCGATGACATCAAGTTCGTAGAAAACCTGAGGAGTCGGGTGGATCACGAGCTGCGGAGCATCCTGGGCATCGGCTGCAAGATCCGCTTCCTCAACGCAGGGACACTGCCGAGAAGCGAAGGAAAAGCCGTTCGAGTGGAAGATACGAGAAAACTGTAACAGAGGAAATAGGAGGACAGAAACATGTTGATTAAACAGATGTCCGTGTTTGTGGAAAACACGACAGGAAGACTCGCGGAGCTGACTAGAGTCCTGGCAAACGATGGGATCGATATTAAAGCTTCCTGCATTGCAGATACTGTGGATTTCGGGATCCTCAGATGCATTGTGGATGATCCGGAGGAAGCCACAAAAGTGCTGAAATCAAACGGTTTCACTGCCAGCATCACAGAAGTGATCGCAGTGGAGCTGGCAGACCGTCCCGGCGGTTTCGCGGACGTGCTGGAAGTGCTGGCTGCTGAGAAGATCGGTGTGGATTACATCTATTCCACCATCCGCTCCAAGGAAGGGACCGCAGTCATCGTGCTAAAGGTAGAGGATCCGCAGCAGGCCATCGATGTGCTGCAAAAGCACGATATCAAGCTTTATGAATTCAAAGAACTGGCTCAAATGGGCTAAACAGCAAGATTTGGCTCATGGAGCAAAGGAGGATATTATGAAAAAGCGCATTACATGGATGATCGCTCTGGTCATGACATTCACAGTGATCGCCGCCATACCTGCAACAGAAAAGGCTTCCGCTGCCGAAGCATTGAAAAAACCAACGTTAACTAATCACGCCGCAGGGAAAACCAGCATCAAAAATACCTGGAGCAAGGTCAAAGGCGCAGAAGGCTACGAGGTTTACCGGGCAGCGGAAAAAGACAAGGAATTGAAGCGGGTCAAGACCATTAAAAGCGGAAAGACCGTGACCTGGACAGATAAAAAGGTGAAAAAGGGCAAGTCCTATTCGTATGCGGTGCGGGCTTATAAAATGGAAGACAAGGAAAAGGTATATAGCAAATTCAGCGCTGAGGAAACAGCTGTGCCAACAAATCAGCCCAACTGGAACTATGCCTTGGACAAAAAAACAAAGACCACCAAGACCTTGAAGCTGACCATCACGAACAAAGGCATGTACAGCATGAAGATTGACGTTGACGGCAAATATTTAAAGGATGCCAAAGCTTTTCAGACATGGCAGGCAATGAGCGATGAAGAGCTGGACAGCGCGGAGCCGGCACAGCTGAAAAAGGCAGGGATCACTCCAATTAAAATGAAAAAGAAAGTGACCGTCAAGCCAGGCAAGAAGGTGACGCTCATTTATCGCAGCGGGGCCTCCATGAAATACGTGAAAACAGGCCGCGTCGTGTCCCAGTTCCGCACAGGCGGTAAGGATTATGGCATGTGGAACAGCTGGAAACACGGAAACGACATCTGGCCTTTACAGTAGATCTCTTTTGAGGTAAAAAGACATTATGAGTATAGGAAGAAAGATTATATTTGTGATTGCGCTGCTGGTTTTTCTCGGCTCTCTGGGGATGATTGTCAATTACTATTTTTCGGGCTGGAAAACAGAGCAGGCCCTCAGCAATCTGGCAGAGGTGACTGGCGAGGAAGATCTGGTCACGGATAAAGGCGTGGTTGTCGCGAAATACGCGAAACTGTATCAGAAGAATCCGGAGATGGTCGGGTGGATCAAAATCGATGACACCCGCATCGACTATCCGGTCATGCAGTCACCAAAGGATCCAGAATTTTACCTGCATCACAACTTTGAAAAAGAGCCAAATGGAGCAGGGGTGCCTTTCATAGATACGAATAGTGACATTTTCAAGCCTACGTACAATTGGCTGGTATATGGCCACAATATGAAGGATGGGAGCATGTTTCACACTTTGGTGGAGTATGCGGACGCGGAATTTTACCAAAAGCATCCTATCGTGAAATTCGACACCATCTATAAAGGCGGGCAAGGTGAATACCAAGTGGTGGCGGCTTTTTACTCCCAGATCTATCCTGAGTCCAAGAACGTGTTCAAATATTACGAATACGCAGGGCTGAGGAGCAAAACGGACTTTGATAACTATATGCTGGGCGTGCGCAGCCTGGCGGAGTACAACACAGGGGTGCAAGTGGAATACGGCGACCAGCTGATCACCCTTTCCACCTGCAGTTATCATGTGCCTGATAGAAAAGGCCGATTCGTGGTAGTGGCGAAACGAATCCGATGACACAAATAAAAAATCCTGCTGAAACCAAGCGGGATTTTTTTATGGGGAAAATCTTGCTTGTGATGGTTCTGGAATGCCGAGAACGCCCGTTGTCCCAAGGGGATCGGCGGGAGCCACGAAGCTGCCTCTGCTGGGTTTATGCCCAGAAATCATGGATGAGAACGATGATAAAATTGTTGTCATACAATGTTTTCGCAAAGTAAGACGCATCCAGGCTGTTTACTAAGAACTGCGTGCTGGCCGGAGAGAACAGGTTCACTAGAGGGATGAGCACTGCTAAGAATAGAAACACAAAGATCACGCCTCGGATCAAGCCGGCAACCAGCCCTAAGATCCCGTCAAACACATTGATGAAGCCTTTGTTGTTTCGTTTAGACAAAGCAATGGTCAGGAAAAAGAAGACCACCTTTACAATGAGCGTGATCACTACGAAGGAAATCAGGATTGTAGCCAGAAATGTCAGCTGATCCGACACCAAATCAATAGCATCGGCCGCCATGGTATTGATCCCAGAACGGAAAACAGGCGGCAAGCTGTCTGCGGCAGCTGTCAGAGCATCGGAAGAAAGGCTCAATTTATCATAAAGCGTACTGCGGATCGTTTCATCCAGAGAAGTGTATTTCACCACAAGGCTGCGGATGGGCGCTGACGCGAAAAAACCGATCACCATGGCGCCGAACCACCCAAGGGCGTGGACGATAGTAAAAACAAACCCCTTTCGGAACCCGAAAACCATGGTCCCGATCAAAATGATCCCTACGATAATATCAAAAAACAAAGCATACCTCCAAGTTTATTTGAATAGGTGACAAAAGCTATTCATATATTACTAAAAAAGCAGCGAAAAATCAAGGAGGCCATGGGTTATGGAATATATGAACCATAGAAAAAATTTTATCATGCTGGAAGAGCAGGATCGGAGCTTTGCGTTAGATCGGGAACGTCCCATCAGAGGATATTTGAAAATGGAGACCGGAGGCAATCGGGGCAGCGTGCGAGTGGGCGCTGAGAATTTGAAGCCCTTTGAGCGGAAAAGTTATATCTACAAGCTGATCCTCTTTGGAAAAAGAAACGAGCGGACCATTTATAAAATCATGGGCGATTTGGTGCCCAATAGCAGGGGCAAGGGGGAGACTTACCTGCGGATGGATCCTTTGGACGTGGACGGAAAGGGCCATGAGCTGAGCAGCTTTTCCATTGCCACGGTGGTGGCGGTTTCCATGGCAGACCATAGAGAACCGCTGCATCCTATTTTGCGGGGCAGGCTGGAACACAAGGAGCGGCATGGATGCAGGCGGCAGCGGCGCACCAGCTTCAATGACTTTTATAATCAGCACATCCTCAGCTGCTGTCAAGCCATTGCCTATAAAAAAGAACTGTACGACAAGACCATCCCCTTCCGAGAGGATCGTACAGGCGCGGATTGGCGCAGGGTCGTGAATTTGGGCAAGTTCCCGATCATTTCTCCAGGCGCTCAATACATGATCGCCCGCTATCGGCATTTTATTTTCGGTTCTGACGCGACTTATTATTATGTGGGAGTTCCCGGGCGCTATCTGGAAAATGAACAGCCGGACGAGGGGAAGTCTGGTTTCGTGCTGTGGCAGCCCATTGTTGGTGCCGAAGTCTATCACGCTGACGCAGAAGACGCGCCTTTGTCCAGCAGGCAGGTAGCTTATGGTTATTGGATCGCCGCTATCCATAGGGAAAGCGGGCGGATCGAGGATATTCGGAGGAAGTAGGGCGAGTAGAACAGCGGAAATTGAAGAATGCCGTCAATGACAGAACGGGGTGATCCGTGGTATAATGAATGCGGTGAATTGATACAACGTTGCCGTGAAGGAGGTGCCCTATGCACTGTTTAGATACGAATGGCCCGCTGATTTTATTCCAGCAAAGCGTGAACAGCGAAATCTATGTTGATAAAAGCCTGCTGATCGAGGAGATCTCGCCTAAGATCAAGACAGGAAACAAATATATTTGTGTCACTAGACCCAGGCGTTTTGGAAAGACAGTCAATGCGAACATGTTGGCGGCCTATTACACAAAAGGCTTTGACAGCCACACAATTTTCGATGGCCTTGCTATCGCAGGGACAAAAAATTATCAAACTCATTTGAACCGCTATCATGTGATCCACATGGATTTAAGCCGAAGGCCGGATCCATGCGACTCCTACGAAGCTTACATTGGGTATGTCAAGTTTCAGCTGACACAGGACTTAGAACGAACGTATGGCCTGCATGCGCCAGAGGGGGTCCCTATTCATGATATATTAATGGAAACAGGCGATACTTTTGTGTTTATACTAGACGAATGGGATTCAGCGTTTCATGAAACTTTCATGGGCCAAAAAGAAAAAATCCATTATTTGAAATTCCTCAAAGACCTTCTGAAAGATCAACCATATGTGGATCTGGCATATATGACAGGTGTGCTGCCCATTGCGAAATATTCCAGTGGGTCTGAGCTTAATATGTTTGAAGAATACAGTTTTATTAATGACAATGTGTATGATGATTATTTTGGTTTTATTGGTGATGAGGTGAAGGCTCTCTGCCAGAAAACGCAAAAGGTAAGCTATGAAGAGCTGGCTGATTGGTATGATGGATACCGCACCAGCAATGGGGAAAGTTTGTTTAATCCTAGGTCTGTCATCAATGCGTTGACTCGCGGCGTGTGCTTGAATTATTGGACAGAGACAGGGCCAATGAACGAAGTTGCGAGCTGTATTGAGCATAACGTAGATGAAGTCAGGGAAGACGTGGTGCGGATGGTAGCCGGAAATCCGGTAAGAATCAGGCTGGAGGGCTATAGTGCGTCTCAAGAGCAAATGACTACTCGGAATGAGATCTTGTCAGCCATGACGGTCTACGGATTTCTCGCTTATCATAATGGAGAACTGTGCATCCCGAATCGGGAATTGATGGAAAAGTATGAGACTGTGCTGACTAGGACCAGCATGGGAGAAGTACACGCTATTGTAGGAAAATCCAAAGAAATATTGAAAGCAACATTGGATGAGGATGAGGAAAATGTGGCGGCCATGCTAGAAGAAGTCCATGACAGGGAAATTCCATTTTTGAATTACAAAGACGAAAATTCGTTGTCGTGTGTTATTACGCTCTGCTATTTAGCGGCTAGGGATGACTATCATGTAGAGCGGGAAGCAAAAAGCGGAAAGGGCTATTGTGACTATCTGTTTTTTCCTCGGCGGCCTGAACTGCCTGCGATCATTCTTGAATTAAAAGCGGGCAGTACCGCAGAAGAGGCGATTCAGCAGATAAAAAGGAAAAATTACTGTCAAAAGGCTAAAGCATGTTCAGAGATCTTACTGGTTGGCATCAGTTATGATGAGAATAAACACCATGCTTGCCGAATTGAGAGAATCGTGAATGAATAAAACTCAGGAGCGTATGAGAAAATAAAATCGCTTCGCTGTTAAATCAGATAACGGCGAAGCGATTCTTCATGTTATTAGGAAAATTGTCATCTAGAAGAGAAGCGTCTAAATCATACGATGATTTCTGCCATCCTACAAAGTCGATTTTTTGTCTTCATAAGCTACTAGTCGCACTTTCTTCCCTGTCATCTTTTCAATATGCGTCTCCACTTCCTTCAGCATATGATCGATCACAAGGGTCGGATTGGCCCGATTGTCGTTTTTGAATCTTCCCATGTTTATCACCCCGCATTTAGTGTTCCCAGAAAAAAGGTTTGAAACGAAGGCAATATGTGGATTTGGAGAAAACGGTGTGCGCCATGTCGATTGTTATATTATGGTAATCAAATCTTAAACGAAAGCAGAAGGCCACTTCCTGTCACAGAGGTGGCTTTCTCTTTTGCCATCTAACCTCCAGGTTCCAGCACCACGGAACCATTTTAAATTCCACTTGTTATTTTTTCCACGTCACCATATAATAAACATAAGCGGCTAAAACCGAGCAGATCATTGTATTCGCAAGACCAAACGGCAGTATCAAAGAAACCACAGGAGGAACGATATGTCCAGGATTATCAGCATCGGGCGGCAGGATTATGAAAAGCTGCGGCTGAAAAACAATTTTTATATCGATAAGACCCATTTCATCAAAGAATGGTGGGAAGCAGATGATGAAGTGACCCTGATCGCTCGTCCTAGAAGGTTTGGAAAGACTTTGAATATGAGCATGCTGGAAAAGTTTTTTTCCTCGGATTACGCTGGAAGGAGTGAACTATTTGAAGGGCTTTCCATCTGGAAAGACAAGGCCTTTCGCAAAATACAGGGAACTTATCCAGTTATCAGCCTCTCCTTTGCCAACATAAAAGAAACAGATTATGAGAAAACTCGCAGGAAAATATGTGAAATCATCGCTAGTCAATATGCGAAACGCACATTTCTTCTGGAAGGAAATCTCTTGAGCGAATCGGAAAAAGAAACGTTTCACAGAAAAACCATAGACATGGATGATGTGGACGCAACATTGGCATTGCATCAATTGTCTGACTATTTATCTCGCTACTATGGAAAGAACGTCATTATTTTATTAGATGAATACGACACGCCCATGCAGGAGGCTTATGTAGGCGGGTATTGGAGCGAACTCACGACCTTTATTAGAAGTATGTTTAACGCTGCCTTTAAAACGAATCCATACTTGGAGAGAGCAATCATGACCGGAATCACCAGAATCAGCGGGGAGTCCATATTTTCTGATCTAAACAATTTGGAGGTGGTGACCACTACGTCCAGTGAATACGCGGACAGTTTTGGTTTCACGGAAGGAGAGGTTTTTTCCGCTCTTGACGAGTACGGACTGGCAGATCAAAAGGGAGAAGTGAAAGCCTGGTATGATGGTTTTACGTTTGGGGATAAAACTGATATTTACAACCCATGGTCGATTGTGAATTATTTAAATAAGAAAAAAGTCGGGCGATATTGGGCGAACTCCAGTGCTAATGGCTTGGTAGGAAAATTGATTCGTGAAGGAAGCGGAGCGATCAAGAAGGATTTTGAGCAGCTCCTTAGCGGAGGAACGATCACGGCAGCGATTGATGAGCAGATTGTGTACGCAGCGCTGGATACCAATGAGTCGGCCATCTGGAGCCTGCTTTTGGCTAGTGGATACTTGAAGGTGATCCACCGCCAAGACTATGGCGAAAGAGAGGATGATTGGAGCGAGCCTGCTTACGAGTTGGCGCTGACGAATCTGGAAACGCGGCGTATGTTCTATGCTATGGTAAGAGACTGGTTTCAGCAAAGTCACGCGAATTATAATGATTTTATCAAGGCCTTGTTGTTAGGGGATTTGAAAGCCATGAACACCTATATGAATAAAGTGGCGCTGACGACTTTTAGTTATTTTGACACTGGAAACCGGCCTTCCGGCGCAGAGCCTGAACGCTTTTACCATGGTTTTGTCTTGGGGCTGATCGTGGAGCTTTCCGGCAAATATATGATTACGTCTAATCGGGAAAGCGGATTTGGCAGGTATGATGTGATCCTGGAACCAAAGACTCAAGACTCTTCGGCTATGATTTTAGAATTCAAAGTACGGGACTCTGAGGATGAAAAAACGCTGGAAGAAACAGCAAAAGCGGGCCTTTTTCAAATTAAAGAAAAACAGTACGCAAAGGGCCTGGAAGCAAAAGGAATCGCAAAAGAGCGGATTCGTGAATACGGATTTGCTTTTGAAGGGAAACAAGTGCTGATTTGCTCGTCAGATGATAAAGTTTAATCACACAAAAACGGTCATGGCAGCAAGGTCACCAGGAAAAACGCAATAAAGGATATTGTTAAAAGGAAAAGGACCACTTTCATCTTTGCCAATGAACACGTGACACTATTCCATTTCGAATCCTGCTTGTTATTTTGCGAATATCGCCATATAATATAATTGATTATGAAACGGGAGGTTGTGACCATGGAAAAATATAACGAACTGGATTCCATGTGTGGAATATCGGACGAAGAATTAACAAAGCGGTTTCATGAAGCTGTGCGCATTGATAACGAAATCAAAAAGATAAAAGGCGTACCTATTGCTAAATTTGATAAAGAAAAAAGAAAAGCGTATTTAGAATACCCAGACGGCAGGAGAGAGTATGCATGATACAAAGAAACCTGAGATTATTGTGTTCGCAGGACCAAACGGCAGTGGGAAAAGTACCATCACGAAGATGGCGAAGATTATTGAGCCGTATATAAACGCAGATGATATTAAGCGCACAAATTTATGCGAGGCCTTAGAAGCGGCCCAAATTGCAGAAAGGCTTAGAAATGAGTGTGTGGATAACAATCGGAGCTTTACTTTTGAAACAGTGTTATCATGCGAATTGGTCCAAATTTCCGATTTTCATTTGATTTTTGTTCCTTTCTGGTTCATTCGTGCCTGCGAGTATCAAAATACGAGACGTTTGTTCAACGCTAATGGGCGATTCGCTTACAGGCAACGAACGAAGCGTGGTGGCTCTGATCATACTGTGGCGCAAAATCACCTGCCTTATGCTTGTTGAAATTTTTCAATGATTGGCATGAATCGCAGCGGCAGTGATGTGGCAATATGTAATGCAAAATTCCTGCCATATTTTCTGGTGACTCTATAAAGCTGGATGACAAGTTGTAATTGTGACTTTATGGAAGGCCGTGGTATAAAGAACGCAATTGATGAGAACTGAGAACCATGAATAGTCAAAAGTAATCGAGAGGAAAACTCCATGACCGAATATCAGGAAATCTGCTCCATATGGAAAAGCCTTGACATCCAAAACAAGAGTCAGTTGGAAGATCGGCTGGATAGCTTCAAGATCCTGTTTGCTTATCATTCGAGCAAGATAGAAAATGAAGAAAAGAAAGAATACCTGAAGACTTTGCGGGCTTTTGATGAAGCAGAAAGCCTTGATCCGCTGCTGGATTTCTTAAAAGAGGCGACAGTGACCACCTGGCGCAGGCTGCTGAAAGAAGAGCAAACTGCCAAAAGAAGCATCCGGCCTTTTGCGGCGTATCTATAAGTATGCGCCAAACCCCAAAAACTCCTTGTGAAAAACATCCAACAAATCAAAAAATAATTTGTGAAAAGCAAACAAAAAATTGTTGACATCACCAAAGCCATAGGTTACAATACACAAAGAAAATCAAATAAAAAAAGACTATGACGAAGAGAGTAGGCGCTTTGAAATGGCAAGCGAATCGGGGACGGTGGGAGCCCGAGACAGGAAAAAGCTGGCTGAAAATCACTTCCGAGTCGCAGAGCTGAAAACAAAAAACTGAAAGCCGGAATTCAAAATCAAGAGATTGGAGTTCAAGACTCAGGTTTCGTAGATTAGACCGCAGACATACAAGCGTAGATTAGAAACCGGAATTTCAGAAACACAGTAAGCTCTGACGGGTATTCCTCCGTGATCAGGAACGCGTATGATAGTATGTTGTATTAGGTGGTATAGCGAGAGCTTTCGGCTTTTGTCCTTATACAAGGACAAAAGCCTTTTTAATAGGCAAGGAAATGCCGCCCCAATACGCAAAGCAGGGAACAGAGACTAGGAACCAGGAAACAAAGAGGCACCAGCAGAACAGAAAAAGCGCAGTGCGGCGGGCTCCTGGGCGCATCCTGCGTGTATGGGCATCGGATAAATCCAGAAAAGCGGCGGCAGCCTCTCCACTTTGATCAATACAACGGCAATGGAAAGGAGCATTTGAAAATGGCAAAAGGAAATGAAGCGGTAGAAATCAGATGGCATGGAAGAGGCGGGCAGGGCGCCAAGACAGCCTGCCTGCTGCTGGCGGACGTAGCCTTCAACTCGGGCAAGCACGTCCAGGGCTTTCCGGAATACGGTCCGGAACGAATGGGAGCGCCTATTACCGCTTACAACAGGATCACAGACGAACCTTGCAAGGTCCACTCTAACATTTATCACCCAGATTATGTAGTGGTGGTTGACGAGACACTGCTGGGGACTGTAGATGTGACAAAGGGCATCAAAGAAGGCGGCGCGCTGATCATCAACAGCAAAAAAGAGCCGGAAGAGATCAGGAAAATGCTGCCGGATTATGCGGGAAAGATTTGCGCAGTGGACGCAGAGAAAATTTCCACAGAGACCCTTGGGAAAAACTATCCAAACACGCCGATGCTGGCAGCAGCCGTGAAGGTGAGCAGGGTCATTGACCAGGACCAGTTCATCAAGGACATGGAAGAATCCTTCCGTCACAAATTTTCCCACAAGCCAGATGTTGTGGAAGGCAATATGAAAGCACTGAAAAAATCAATGGAAGAGGTTAAGGTAAGCTAATGAAAAGACGAGCACAGGATATCAACGAACAGTCCACATGGCAGGAAATGACCATTGGGGCTGAAATATGCGAGCCAGCCACGTCGAAGATGGTGAACACCGGCGACTGGCGGATCATGAGACCAGTTTTCAAGGAAGACAAATGTAAACACTGCATGCTTTGCATCCCGTACTGCCCGGACAGCTCCATCCCCGTGGCACATGGAAAGCGGCTGGACTTTGACTTCATGCACTGCAAAGGCTGCGGTATCTGCGTCAAAGTATGTCCGTTTGATGCGATCGATTTCGTGAAGGAGGTAAAATAATGGCAATCAGAGATAGAATGTCCGGAAACGAAGCCGTGGCAATGGCCATGAAACAAGTCAACCCGGATGTGATGGGAGCGTTCCCCATCACGCCCTCCACGGAGATCCCCCAGTATTTTTCTGAATACATAGCAAATGGACTGATAGACACAGAATTTATCGCCGTAGAATCAGAGCACAGCGCCATGTCCACCTGTATGGGAGCATCGGCTGCCGGAGCAAGGGCCATCACTGCCACTTCCTCCGCAGGACTGGCCCTCATGTGGGAACTGCTGTACGTAGCGGCTTCTGCGAGGCTGCCGATTTCCATGGCAGTGGTCAACAGAGCCCTGTCCGGCCCGATCAACATCAACAACGACCATTCCGACTCCATGGGAGCCAGGGATTCCGGCTGGCTGCAGATGTACGCGGAAACCAACCAGGAAGCCTACGATAACTTTATCCAGGGCATCTTGATTTCCGAAGCCTGCAGGCTGCCGATCATGATTTGCCAGGATGGGTTCATCACCAGCCATGGCGTTTCCAACATCGAGCTGATCGAGGACGAAAAAGTGCGGGAATTCGTAGGCACCTATGAGCCGGAGGATTACCTGTTAAAGCATGAAAACCCGCTGGCCGTGGGACCTTACGGGATTTCTCCATATTATATGGAGGTAAAGCGGCAGCAGGCTCAGGCCATGAAAGACGCCATGCCAGTGATCATGGACGTGGCAGAAAAATTTGAAGACCTGACCGGCAGGAGCTATGGATTCTTTGAAGAATACATGATGGATGACGCAGAGGTGGCTCTGGTGATCATCGGCTCCAGTGCGGGAACTGGAAAAGAAGCAGTGGACAGACTGCGCGCAGAAGGCAAGAAAGTGGGACTCATCAAGCTGAGAGTCTTCCGTCCGTTCCCAAGGATTCCTCTTGCGGAAGCCATGTGTAAAGTAAAAGCCGTGGCCATCATGGACAAGGCAGAAAGCTTTTCCAACAGCGGCGGCCCTCTGTTCAACGAAGCGAGAAACTCCCTGTATGACCTGGAAAACAAGCCTTATGCCGTCAACTACATTTACGGTCTGGGAGGCAGGGACATTACTGTGGAAGATTTTTACGACATTTATCAGGATCTGTTTGTCATTTACGACAATGACGATCCGGGAGACGTTTATCGCTACATTGGTGTGAGAGATTCGAGGTTTAGATAAAATGGCATATAATTTAAAAAAAGAAGTAGAAAAAAAAGAACGGCTGGCAGGTGGACACAGGCTCTGTGCGGGCTGTGGCGCAGGAATCGCGGTAAGAGGCGTTTTGCGGGCTTTGGAGCCGGAGGACAAAGCAGTCATCGCCAATGCCACCAGCTGCCTGGAAGTTTCCACCTTCATGTACCCGTATACAGCTTATGAAGACAGTTACATTCACACAGCTTTTGAAAACGCAGCCGCCACCCTCAGCGGCGCGGAAGCTGCGTACAAGGCCATGCAAAAGCGGGGAAAAATCAAGGATAATTTCAAATTCATCGCTTTTGGCGGTGACGGCGGAACTTACGATATCGGCCTGCAGTCCCTGTCCGGTGCCATGGAGCGAAACCACGACATGGTATATGTTTGCTATGACAACGAAGCTTATATGAACACGGGGATCCAGCGGTCGTCTTCAACGCCTCGTTATGCGGATGCCACAACATCGCCGGTGGGCACGGTCAGCCCGGGAAAGATTCAGAACAAAAAAAACCTGACTGAGATCATCGCTGCTCACAATATCCCATATGCGGCCCAAACCACTTTCATCGGGAATTTCAAGGACCTTCACGAAAAGGCGCATAAAGCCATCTACACAAAGGGCGCTTGCTTCCTCAATGTCCTGTCGCCGTGCCCGAGAGGATGGAGGTACGAAACGGAAGACCTGGCGGAAATCTGCCAGCTGGCCGTGGACACCTGCGTGTGGCCTCTGTATGAGATCGAAGATGGAAAGTGGCGGCTGACTTACGAGCCGAAGAAAAAGAAGCCAGTGGAAGAATTCCTGGCAAAACAGGGCAGGTTCAAGCACATGTTCCGTCCAGGAAACGAATGGATGATCGAAAACACCCAGGAATATGTGGATCAGGAATGGCAGAAACTGCTGAAACGGTGCAAATAAAAGGAATTGCTGATCCCTTTCCATATCAGCGAAAAAGAACAAAGTTGGATTCGTTGATTTTCGTTTAGCTGCGGACTTTGTGGATATGCCAGAAATGTAACCGGAACATATTTTCTACATAATGAAAAGCGCCTCGTCAACAGATAACGGGGCGCTTTTGCTGATGCGGAAAATGCCGGCAAAGGTTCCATTGAAAAGAGCCGCCAGGCAGTTCCTGTGTGATGTGATATGATACCTCTTAAGTAGACAATGGAAATAACCAAAATCTACTTAGGCGGTATATATCAATGTGGCCGGCATGCTGCCATTTTTCTATGCTGTTACTTCCCTGTCAAAGCCACCCGTTGCAGTTTGGCAGCCAGCATCCTGCATTTTTCACGGTCCTTCAGATAGATCCCGTCTTTGAATCGATTCAGGTCCACATGGCCGTGGATCCCCTGGACTGCGCCTTTATCATCATACTGAAATCCCTGCCAGCGCCGCCATTTTCCAGTGGTCTGCGGCTTGCGCACCCCATACTCAGCGATCCACAACGGATAGCGGACAAGAGATTGATCCCATAGAACGCGCGCATCATAAACATTGGAATACACGATTGGGCGGCATTTGGTCAATCGGCGCAGCTCCTGCAGGTAGGCTCTGGCAATGGCATTGGCCTCATCCCTGGAAAGGCCGGAAACTTGTTCAAAATCCATGGCCGGGCGGCATTCCATTTTCTTCGTATGAATCAGAGACGCGAAAAAACGGGCCTGCCTGCGGCCTTCCTTCACAGTTCTGGCGGTCACATAATGGTAGAAACCCACATCCAATCCGGCTCTTCTCGCTCCCCGATAGTTCCTCTCGAAATACGAATCCACGGAGCTTGAACCTTCCCCAGCCTTTATATAAACGATCCTGATACCAGCGGCTTTTACCTGACGGTAGTTGATGCTGCCCTGCCACTGGCTGACATCGATCCCTCGGTGCTCCGCGGCGGCAAAGGCGGGCTGCGCCAGGGAAAGGCAGCATGCGAGCACAAGGATCATGCTCAAGATTTTCTTCATGTCAATTCCTCCTACTGATTCATGGTATGCGCAGGATTGGAAAAGGGATACTTCGCGGCAAGAATAGGCGTGTTGAACTAGAACGGTCAGCTGCTTGCCATTTCCCAGCCAGGATGTTAGAATAAACCCATGGAAAAGGGGAAATTCAGAAAGGACGGGAGAGAAACATGGCCAGAGTCATCAGCATCGGGCGGCAGGATTTTGAAAAGATGCGGGAAAGAAACAATTTTTACGTGGACAAAACCCATTTCATCAAGGAATGGTGGGAAGGGGACGATGAAGTGACGCTCATCGCCCGACCAAGGCGGTTCGGAAAGACCTTGAACATGAGCATGATGGAAAAGTTTTTTTCCACGGATTATAAGGACAGAGGCGACCTGTTCGAGGGGCTTTCCATCTGGGAGGAGGAAAAGTTTCGGGAGCTGCAGGGGACCTATCCGGTGATCTTCCTCAGCTTAGCTAACGTGAAAGCCACGAATTACGAAGACATGTACGAAGGAGTCTGCCAGGCCCTGACCGATCTCTATGACGAGCATCGTTACTTGCTGGAAAGCGGCTCGATGTCAGAAGAGGGACGAGACTATTTTCGGAGCGTTTCCGACCACATGGGGGAAGGCACGGCGATCATGGCCCTCCACAGACTGTCCAAATTCCTGCATGATCACCATGGAAAGAAAGCCATCATTCTGTTGGACGAATACGACACGCCCATGCAGGAAGCCTTTGCCTGCGGCTATTGGGAGGAAATGGCGGTGTTCATCAGACGCTTTTTCAACTCTGCTTTCAAGACCAACCCGTATTTGGAGCGAGCGATCATGACCGGCATCACCAGGGTCAGCAGGGAATCGATTTTTTCGGACCTGAACAACCTGACGGTGGTGACCACCACTTCCAGCGAATACGCGGACTGCTTCGGCTTCACGGAGGAAGAAGTTTTCGCCGCCTTGGATGAACAGGGACTGTCGGACAAAAAACAGGAAGTGAAAGATTGGTACGATGGCTTCACCTTCGGGAAAAAAACGGACATTTACAATCCCTGGTCCATCACCAACTACTTGAAAAGACGGGAGGCGGGCGCTTACTGGGCCAATTCCAGCTCCAACGGATTGGTCAGCAAGCTGATCCAGGAAGGGAGCAAAACGATCAAACTGGACTTTGAACGGCTGCTGAGGGGAGAGACTTTGGAAACGGAAATCGATGAGCAGATCGTGTACAGGGAGCTGGATGAAAACGAAGCAGCCATCTGGAGTTTGCTTTTGGCCAGCGGATATTTGAAGGTGGCCAGCCGAAAAGAGGGTATGGACGGACTTCAATATGAACTGGCGCTGACCAATCAGGAAGTGCGGCGTATGTTCCGCTCCATGGTGCGGAGATGGTTTCGGCAAGGCTCTTCTAATTACAACGACTTTATTAAATCGCTGCTTTCCAATGATTTGAGAGCCATGAACGCTTACATGAACAGGGTGACGTTAACCACATTCAGTTATTTTGACACGGGGAAACAGCCCTCCAAATCAGAGCCGGAACGCTTTTTCCATGGCTTTGTCCTCGGTTTGATGGTGGATTTGGAGGAACGTTACGTATTGACGTCCAATCGGGAAAGCGGGTATGGCAGATACGACGTGATGCTGGAGCCGAAGACTGCGGGAGATGACGGGATGATCCTGGAATTCAAGGTCCATGACCCTGAAACCGAGAAAACATTGGAAGAAACAGCACAGGCGGCCCTGGCCCAGATCGAAGAAAAACAATACGCTGCCACATTGGAAGCCAAGGGCGTGGCAGCGGAGAGGATACGGAAATACGGATTCGCCTTTGAAGGAAAAAACGTGATGATTCTGGAAGGAAAGAAGGTGGATGGCGGCAGAGAAATCTCGTAAACCCTTTTTATGCCTGTTTTCCGCTTCTAAAGCGAAAGCTGCAGAATAGTCGGAACAGAGTAGCGCTGCGATTGGAAAACCTGCTTGAACTCTTGATGGAGCAGGGATAGTGAGACACTGTGATTTGAAAGCCTGCCTAGACCCGCAAAAGGGATTCGGGCAGGCTTAGCATTTTTTTGAGAAAATTTTAGAACCATAAAGATTGATCTTGATTTTGTGCGTCACCTCGGTTTCATATAGAATATTTGCATACAAATATGTAGAGACTGGAGGTATAAAATGGGAGCAATATACGGATATGCGCGGGTAAGCGCACGAGATCAGAAGGAAGATCGGCAAATGATGGCGTTAAAGGGAGTTCCGGTCAGAGAGGAAAACATTTATCTGGACAGGCAGTCAGGAAAAGACTTTAATCGGCCCATGTATCAGCGGCTTTTGAAAAAACTGCGGCCTGATGATCTGCTATACATAAAGAGCATCGACCGCCTAGGCAGAGATTACGAGGAAATTTTAAAGCAATGGCGAGTGTTGACAAAAGAAAAGAGCATTGACATTGTGGTACTTGATATGCCGCTTTTGGACACGAGGCGAGGAAAAGATTTGATCGGAACATTTCTCAGCGATATCGTACTGCAGATCTTGTCGTTTGTCGCAGAAAACGAACGGAAAAACATCAAAGCACGACAAAAGGAAGGGATCATCGCGGCGCAGAAAAGAGGCGTGAAATTTGGCCGCCCAAGGAAAGAACTGCCGCCTGCTTTTAAAGATGCCTATCAGGATTGGCTTTCAGGAAAACTGCTGACAAAACAGGCGGCGGAGTTATGCGGCATGTCTGTGTCCACCTTTTACCGTAGGGCTAGAGAACGCAAAACAGCCCAAGATGAGGCAAGTTCCGAAGATCTGAATAAAAAAAGAGTACACTTTTAGAAACGTGACATTTGTTTCAAAAAGTGTACTTTTTAATTTTTTGTTCCAATAATTATCTCGACAACATAGTATCAAAACTTTAGTACTTTTTCAACTATTTTTTAATGATTTATGTCTTTCCTTATGATTTTTACAGTCTGTTCAAAAAGTACACTTTTTGATGGTTAGGATAAAAAATGCGACCACAGACAATATGCAAGACTGTTCATCAATACAATAAATATCCTGTTTCACAGGCAGATATGAACAGGCTGATAGAAATCGCAGAAGGCTATAAAAACGTGAAAAATTATGTGTATGCACGATTTGGCGGCATAAAAAGCCTGGCGAAACTCTATCCAGGGTATACGATTCAGAATGAAATGACAAAGAGCAGTCTGCGGCAAAAGATGGGTCTGCCGGCAGTGTACTTTTATCTAGCGATTTTCGATGCTTTGGCAGATATTAAGAGTCAGTGGACTAAGACAAAATCAAAGATCATGAAGCTGGTGGGAAAAAACGAAAACCTGACGGCAGAAGAAAAGCATTATATTCGTTTCGCGTTGAATGTCAATAATGTGTTTGAAGCTGTGCTCAACGAGCATCCTGTGGGGAAATTACCTGCGGATATCAAAAGACAGTACAAAATACTGGCAGGGGCCGTGGAAGAAGAAAAACTGAGACGGTATATCTGCCGTCAGGTGAGAAAGCACAAATGTCAGATGAGAACGGATGCAGCACCGGGTTTTTCGGCAAGCGAGCGGGCATATCGCTACGATGATGGTGGGATCCATATTTCCACAAAAGAACCGAGAAAGCGGGTGTTTATCCCACTGACAGACACAAATCAGTACCAGCGGCAGCTGTATGTTAAGTTGTTTCCAAAGGAAAACCGTATTGAAATCAGAGTTCCAGTGAATGTCAAAGTGCGAGCGCATCCAGATTATATAAATCGAATTGGCATTGCGTTTGGCATGAAGACCATGCTGACAACGGATGGGGGGCATGATTACGGGGCGGAACTGGGAAATTTACACTATGAGTACGCCAACTGGATGCGTACACAGACAAGCCGTTATAACAGAAACAGAGCTGCGAATCCCGGACGCAGAAAATATCATGTGGAAAAGAACCGTTATGAAGAGCGACTGCATAGCTATATCAATCAGGAGTTGAACCGCTTTTTTCGAAGGGAAAAGCCAAAAGTGGTGTACATGGTGAAACTTCCAAAGCCAAAGGCACAGACTGGGAACAAACGGAGCAACCATTATCTGAGCATGTGGCAAAGAGGCTATATCCGAAAACGATTTCTTCAAAAATGTGTGGAAAATGCAGTGGATGTCATTGAAGTGCTGGGAAAAGACATCAGTAGGGAGTGCAGTGCGTGCGGAGGCATGGGCACAAAAGAAAAAGGCGTTTACGTTTGCGAGTCATGTGGCCACAAAGAAAAGGAAAAGGTCAATACTGCGAGAAATATAAAAAATCGCGGGGAGACTGGAATGATTTTGAACTAATATCCGCCAAACTTGACTGGGCAAAACAATGCCACAAATTTATGAAAGAGATGGAAAAGGAATCTAAAAATGCTGGCATAGATAAATCGCGTCTTGAAGGCGAGGTTTTACCGATAGGGACTATGCGCTGCGTTTATGATGATAAAAACAACAAAACGGCATTAGAAGGTGGTTCTTCTGTTAGGGGAATCGCGCATTGGGTAGGCCAAGACCTTGGGAACACGGGAAGCTGTGATGTACTGGGGAGCGAAGCGGAAATCTCCGCATCATCTTTTTCAGCCATGAAGAAGATGACCAATATGCCTTATTTTATAACGTAGCATGGCACTTCATAGGAAATACTGCTGTGCGGTATTGTTGGAGTTTCAACAAAGTCTACCTCTGAAAGAAAATCAGTGAAGGCAACTTTGTTCTAACATGGTGAAATGGAGAGAGGATGCGACAGGCTCAGAAAAAACAGGTAGAGAGATTTGTGGAAACGCTGGAGCAGACGCATAGGCAGCTGCGAAAAGCAGTGGAAGAAAAGGACAAGGAAACCGTTCAGATGCTGTTGGCGGACTGTCAGAACACGGCCATTGATTTGGGAAACCTTATTGAACAAACAGAAGGAGAGGGACTTCCGGTGATCAAAACCCTGGAAGAATATTGCGAAAGCGTTTATCAGATCTATGAATCACCCAGCCCTATGGGGGCCATCAGCGCGAATCAGATAGAAATGGAATTGCGCGGATTCTCAGAAAAAATCAGGCAGAGGGTTCAAATCGATATTAGAGTGCGTTTGGAAGCAGTGTTCCTTCCTTACAAAGTTTCCATGTGGGATAGTTTGGAGAGTGTCTGGAAAGCAGCGGCAGATGACCCGAATTGTGACGCATATGTGGTGCCAATCCCCTATTATGATAAAAATCCAGATGGAAGTTTTGGAGAGATGCATTATGAAGGTGAACTCTATCCAGATGATGTGCCAGTGATCAGGTATGAGGATTATGACTTTGCGAAGCGCAGGCCGGACATGGTGTTCATTCATAACCCATATGATCAGTATAACCATATGACTAGCGTACCTCCAGATTTTTATACGAAAAGATTGAAGCAACATACTGCGAATTTGATTTACATCCCGTATTTCGTCATGGACGACCATGATCTGGATAGCGAGGATGTCTTGGAAAGACTGAAGGATTTCTGTGCGGTGCCCGGTGTGTTGAACACCGATCGAGTCATCGTGCAGTCAGAGGCCGTGCGGCAGGCATATGTCAAGACCATGGTGGGCTATTTTGGAAAACATACGCAGCAGCACTGGGAAAATAAAATTCTGGGTCTCGGCTCACCGAAGTTTGACAAGGTGCTTTCCGCAAGGAAAGAAAATGTGGAAATACCGGAAGAATGGATGGAGATGATTCACAAACCTTCTGGGCAGCGGAAGAAAGTCATTTTGTATAACACTAGCGTGAACGCATTGTTTCTATACGAAGAACAGATGTTGAAAAAAATGAAGAAGGTGTTTGAAACATTTAAAGAATATCGGGATGAGGTGGCCCTGATTTGGCGGCCGCATCCGCTGACAGAAGCAGCTATTGGATCCATGCGCCCGGAATTGTGGCAAAGCTATCAAAACATCGTACAGCAGTATAAAAAAGAAGGCTGGGGAATCTACGATGACTCCGTTGAACTGGATCGGGCGCTGGCGTTAAGCGATGCGTATTATGGGAATCACAGCTCTCTGGTGCAGCTATGCCAGTATGTTGGGATACCGGTGATGATACAGGATGTGAATTTGCTGGAGGAGGATGGTTAGCATGATAGTGGGAAGATAAAGAGCAAAGATAAGAATAAGCAAAGTTGTTATTAAGGCTCTGTAATGACCATCAGATTAGAATGGTGGCCATGGAGCATTAATTTATATCGTTGACGGGAGGGATTAAAACGTGTCAAGAGAAAAAAAGCACAGTACAGGAAGCAAGAAGAAGGGAGGGAAGATTGCTGCGATTTGCATCATTATTCTTATTGTGATACTTGCCATTGTGTTGTATTTTCTGCTCAATGACAAGCGGGAAGTGGTAGTGAATGAAGACAACGTGGACAAGGTGGTCGCTCAAATGGATGAGATGAAAGTGACACCACCGGGTTCCTATGTTGTATCTATGAATTACACATGGCATTTTGCCAATGGCACCGCCACTTCAACAGATGCGTATGTGGAGAATGCGACAGAAAATACGAATTCCGTATATTTTGACGTGACGCTCGCAGACACAGAGGAAACCATTTACGAATCTCCGATTATCTCTGTGGGAAGCCATCTGGATAAGGTCGCTTTAGACAAGGATCTGGAAGCGGGAACTTATGATTGTGTCGCCACATACAATTTGTTGGATAAGGATGATGAAAGCATCAGCACCGTAAGGGTGAAGCTAACGATTGTCGTTGCTAAATGATCCTCTGCACAACGATTAGACACAATTCATTTAATCGAAGTATAGTTATTTTTAAGGAGGTTTTTTATGAAACTGAAAAAATTATTAGTGGGCGCATTATCAGCAGCTCTGATTTTTAGCAGTGCATCTTTCGCATTTGCGGCTGCGGATCCAACAAGTGGAGAACTCGGAGGACAGGGTAACGTGGAAGGCGCCGTAAAGACGGATTTTTTCAAAGTTGAGTTGCCAACAGTCGCGAATACTGACACTACGTATAATTTTATCTTGGATCCACAGGAGTTGATCAAGGCGACTGATGCGGCAAATTATACAGGTCTTACGAAAGCAAACTTTGAAGATGGCGCAACTGTGTTTTTCAAAAATTCAGATAGCAAGTACAGTTCAAAGAGTAACGCTTTAACGGCTACCAATTTGGGAAGCGTAGATGCGGACATCACTGTGGAGGCAACTCTTAGTGACACTGTTTCTGGGGCTGAGGCCATTAAGTTTAATTCTGACTCTACTTTTGAGGGAGACACGGATACGAGCATGTATTTAGCGATGACTGAAGTTAGCGCAACAGAGCCTGCTGAAAGTGCCGTAGAAAAAGAAGGTGACACGACAAAGGCGACGCTTACGAGCAAAATTGACAAGAATCCTGTTTCATCCTTTGAGAAGGCAGTTGAAAACGGAGAATATGTGTACAAATTAAAGAGCGACGCACCTAAAGATAAAACCTATTCATTTGCGATGACAGGAAAGTGCAATCCGGCTGGTGATTGGACTAAGGCAAAAACAGTTCAGCCTAAAGTGCTGGTAACATGGGAAGTTGCTGAGGCGACTAATGATAAGGCTCCAAGCATCGCGACAACAGCTTACACAGCCACAGCGAACACACCCCTTGAAATTACAGTCGATTTGGGTGCAGGTAGTAAAGCAGCAACAGGAATCGAGTCTGTCACTTACTTAAACAAAGCCGGAGAGGCAAAGACTGTCGATGCAACAACAGGTTACACATACGCAAATAGTAAAGTGACCCTTACCGCAGCAACTATTGATACCTTTGTGGGCAGTTCCAACACTACTCGGACGTACAAAATTACATTTAACGATACGGCAAAGACTGCGGTGGATATTGTTTTAAGCAAATAACCTAAAGAAAATTTTTCAGGGAACAGAGAATATCTCTGTTCCCTAAATCTAAGAAAGGTGTTTTGAAGTTATTTATTCAGGAAATAGAGAATCAATGTACAAAACTATAGTATGGCCAACGCTTGATGAGATGTTTCAAGTATTGAATGAAAATTGCAATTATCTAGTGTTGAGGAATTATGAATCGCTCAATGAGCTTGCTTTATCACAGAAAGAAGATGATATTGATGTATTGTGCGATGATACGGTGCAGTTCGTTCGGGTGATAGGAGCTGTGCCAATCAATAAAAATGACAATATTCATTATGTGCTGAATACAAATAGAGCGATTATAAGAATAGATGTTAGATGTGTGGATGATGGTTATTACGATGAAAACTGGGCAAGACATATGCTTGATAATAGAATTATGCACGAAAGCAGGTTTTATGTGCCTGATACAGAGAATTATTACTATTCGTTGTTGTTCCACGGGATCTATCACAAAGACACGATAAAAAAAGAATATGTGATAAGGTTGATGAACATTGCAAGATCATTGGGCAAAGAGTTTGACGAAAGAAAATTGAAATATCAGCTAGACAGCTACATGAAAGAAAAAAAATATGTCGATACGGGTTATAGGAGTTTGAAGTAAAAGGGAGATAGAAATAAAGGTGAATTTATGGGGGAATTGATTTGTACGATAGGAAAAATTGTACTAGGGGGCAATGAATATGCTATAGAAGTGAACAAACCCAACAAAGCCGGCGAAGAGGATTTAATACACATTCAAAATAAACGATTTCGATATGAATGTTCAAAGGCTGAGTTCATTTGTTATGCGACATCGGTTCTAAGGGCAAGAGACAATTTTTTATATTACAAGAAGAAGGGAGAAAGGTGATTGATGTTTGAAATAGAAAACACTGATATCAGTAAAATCCCAGTACCATATAGAGTCATGCGAAATATTAACAATACGGTGATTTTACTTGTAAGGAAAATTGATCAAGAAGAGGTTGTATGCTATCTTAAGCAAAAAGGATACGCTCATGAAGAAAACGGTTGGTATAAAAATTTTGATTTTAGATATCAATTAGAACCACCTATCTCGTTAAAGCGCAAAAAAATCACAATAGAAATATTTAATAAAATTCCTTGTGCTAGTCTGACACCAAGAACATACATCCCGCTAGATGACGCAATACAAATGACCGCATGGGAGGCACCATATGTAAAAAACAATATTGCATGGCTCCCATTAGAGGTGGAATTTATCTATATTCTTACAATTTGCATCTTTTTGGCGAACTTGAGTGATGCTGAAAAGTTTTTTTTAACGCAACATATAAATTTTTGTGATAGCAAGCATATAGTGGCACTTTTACGGAAAGTTTTTTTTAATTTCACAAATGATTTAATTCACTTGGTAAGAGAAAAAGATTTTTCAAATCTTTATGATGCGTATATCTCATTCAAGGAGTATTAAATGAGTAATCCTGGTGTAATAAAACTTGTGAGAAATAAATATGGTAACCACGTTTTCTGGATAGACGATAATATCGGTGAATCAATACATATCCATTTGGATCAATTCAGAGTGGATCTGACTGTAAACGAATTTCTAGAATTGGCAAACGATCTTGAAAGCGTATTAAATTACTTGTTTCAAGACAAGGGGATTGATGTAAGAACGATAGATTCGCGTTTCTTAAATTATCAATTGGAGCAAATTCTTGATATCAGTGAAGTGGCTCAAGGGAGAGCAAAATTGTCTGAAATGATTGTGTTTGATGATCTAGGCGCATGCCGTTTGCCGGATAGTGAGAGAGTGCGGTTTTTAGAGAATGGTATGTGCTGTATGAAATATAAGGAAAGGGAATCGAACTTTTGGAGCCAAACGAATATGTTTCGTATGAAAGAAGTACTGTCGTTGATCCGTTCAAAGGGATACCCATTTAATGATGAATTCATTATGATAGAGAAGGATAGACACTTAATTTTAGATGGTTGGCATAGAGCTGCGTGCCTGTATTATTTATATGGTGATATTGAAGTGCCAGTACAATTCGTATCGATGAATGTACAAAGCGAGTCTTATAAAAGATTCCTACCTATCAATGAATTAAAAAAAGATAGTAATTTAATTTTGTATGGAGCCGGTCAAAACGGAAAGAATTACAAGAATCAAATTATGAGATTTGGTTACAACCTTACAGTATGGTGCGACAAAAATGCCAATGAACTAATCGAAATTGATGGAATCAAGATAGATCAACCGTCTGTTATAAAAAAAAGGGCATACGATTATGTGGTAGTATCTGTCATGGATCATTCTATACAAGAGGAAATCAAATCTGAGCTTGTCAATAACTATGGCGTTGAGCTGCAAAAAATTATTTTTGCATGAGGAAAATTATGAGAATAAAAAGCAAATCATATATATCGCACAAATCTTATATATGGTGCATACAAGAAAATCACCCATATCTGATAGGAATAAATCCTAATGGATGGAATGTCAAATATACGATTATCTTAGATGGATTTGGCTACACAAATAAAACGAAACTGGTTGCTTTACATGAGTCTATTCTTTGCGTAAATCTTAGCAATGGAATCATCATGGAATATGACACTAGAACAAAGAGAGTGTCTAACTATATTCAACTTAAATCTACAGAATATGCCGATGTAATTAAAACTGGAAATAAGTTGCTGTGCGTTCCTAAAAGCCCAAAAGATTCTTTTATGTTAGTTGACACAGAAAAAATTGATTGCAAAGTGGTGACGGTTTTTAAAGATTATGAGTATGATTTGATAGGCAAAAGTAAAATATGTAACGTATTGCTCTCTAGTTCAAACACATGCTATTTTACCTTTCAAGAGGCTCCTTATATCTTTTCTTATGATCTTCAGTCGGGAGTTATAGGGCATCACGAGGTAAAAGAAGGTAATGTGAAATGCGTGATCGAAACCGCAGATGGGGATTTAGTGTTTTCATATAGAGAAGCAAGCAGACAATTGCTTGTGTATCGGAAAGAAAAGGGCTTTGCGTATTATCAAATATCTGCGGAAGAGGAACCTAAAATTATTAGGTTATTGGAAATAGAAGGATATATCTTCGCAATATCAGATACTACGATTTATATGTTCGATCAGGCAGGGCACCTTGTTCATCAGATGACGGGATTGAAAGCTGAAGCCTTACAAAAGTCCATGTTTATGTATGCCTATAAAAAAGAGAACCAATGTGTCTTAATGCCATATGGAGCAATGCAAGCAATAAATGTGGACTTAAAATCAGGAACAATAAAATCATTTGATATTCAAAGAAAGATGGCCAAACTATTACAATGTGAGACGAAAGAGCAAGTTTTGTTTGAAGGTGGCTTTTCATTGAATGAATTTTTATCATTTATTAAATCAGATAAAAGAGTTGTGCAAGAGAAAAAATACGCTAATATAGGAAAAACAATATTTAAAAGAATATGTTTAGACAAAAACTAGCTATAAGCAAGTATATAAAATGGATTAAGAACAAAAAACGTTGCTGCATGGGGATGATTGCCCCAAGCGACTGAGAATGTGATCTGGGAGTACCTATGATAGAAATATCAATTGTAATGCCTGTACGCAACGCAGGCATCTATTTAAAGGAAGCGTTGCGGTCAATATTCGCACAAAGTTTTAAAAATTTTGAGTTAATCTGTGTTGATGACGCATCGGATGATGGATTGACGAAGGGCATATTGCAAACATTTCAGCGTCAGTCTCATAATATGCGGATTATTACGCTCAAGGCCCCTGTGGGAGCAGGGGAAGCGAGAAATATTGGCTTTTCCAACGTAAAAGGGGAATACACCATATTCCTTGATGCAGATGACCTTTTTGCGGTCAGTTTGCTTGAAGATTTGTATCAATGTATCAGGCGAAATAACGCAGACGTGTGTGTATGTGGATTTGAAGAGTTTTATCTCGAGGCAGGGAAAAAATGTTTTTGCGGAAAATACATACCAGATGAGTTCTATATTTCCCATAAAAACAGAGAAAGGTGGATTTTAGACATATCAGTGGTGCCATGTAATAAATTGTGCAGAACTCATTTTTTAGAAGAAAAGAACATTCAGTTTCAATCGCTTTCCTCTTGTAATGATGTGTTTTTTTCTTGCACAGTAATGATGGAGGCAGAAAAAGTCTGTTGTGTTGATCAATATGCTTTGATTTTTTATCGGACGAAGACGGAAACGCAGATCTCTGCAAATCGAAACCCAATCAATTTATATGAAGCCATAATGCTGTTAAAAGCTACAGAGGGGAAAAAAGCTGATAATGAAATATTGTTAAAGCAGTTAGGAGTATTACTGCTTTGGGGTGGGATTTATGAATTAAAAAGGAGCCATAATGAGACGAACAATAGGGTGTTTTACGCATTGATGTTTCGATTTTTTCAGGATTATCCGATTGATTTTCGAAGCACTCTATTCAATGAATGTAAAGAAAAGCTAAAACATCGTCCTTATGAAAGCAAGTGGTGGCTTGAAGACATGGACTGGGAGAATAATGTTGAATTTTTGTTAGAGCAGTTTCGATTAACAGCGGACAACTTAAAACAAGAATTGAAGGGGAGCCAATCGATATATCTCTGGGGGTTAGGAAAAAGAGGGAATGCTTTTCAGTGTTTTTGTAGGGAAGAAAATATAGAGTTGCAGAGCGTGGCAGACATTAAAAATGTTGACATAGGAAAAACAACGGTTTATGGGAACAAAATCGTCCATACCACCAACGTTTTGAAAGGGAACGGGGTCATCGCAGCGTCTAATCGAAGCATTTGTGAATATTTATACCATATGAACAGGAAAATGAGAGTCTTGAATTTGGAGGACTTTTATCCTGGCGGTAATTAAGGCAAGAAAGAGAAAGATATGATAAATAAAAATCGCAAAGTTCGAGTATTAATCGTGACCCATGAATTGTCCTACACTGGTGCAGTATACAGTGCAAAAAGAATGTGTCAGGCTTTACTACATGCCAACTTTGAAGTTGTAGTATGGAGTTATCAATATGGCCCCTTTATAAAAGAGTTTGAACACTTGAGTATCCCATTGCGGATTATTGATAGAAACGATATCTATGGAAATAAAACGATCAGAGCACAATTAAAGCGGTTTGATTTGGTCATTGCCAATACGGTTGCCACATATGCCATCGTTGATACTGCAAAACACGAGATACCGACCATCTGGTATATCATGGAGGCGCAGAATCTTTCATGGCAGGTCTTCCCTGTAGACATTCGGAGTTATTGGGCTTTAAGACGTGCGGAGAATATTTATGCTGTCAGTGAATATGCACAGAAATTTATCGTTGAAAACTACAATACTCATGTAAGAGTCGTACATAACTGTGTAGATGATGAAGCAGGCGCATATCAGAAAACATCAAATCAAAATAATTCCAAAATCAGATTCCTTTCATTAGGAACAATTGAAGAAAGAAAAGGTTTTGATTTACTGATTGACGCATATTTGGGACTAGGCAAAGAGGAACGGAAACAAATGGAAATTCATTTCGCTGGGGGACTTTTGGATGAGCATGAAACGTACTATGAACAGGTGCTGCAAAAAGCGAAACAAGAAGAGGGTCTTTTTTATCATGGAGAAATCCAGGATCGAAAAAAATTGTTGCAGTTAATGGCAGACTCAGATGTGGTTGTCGTGCCATCAAAAGATGAATCGTGTTCCTTAGTAGTATTGGAAGCAGCGATGATGTCCAAACCCATCATCATCAGCGAAAATGTTGGGGCCAAATATATGATAAAACCGGAGAATGGGTGGGTATTTAAAACGAATGATCGAAACGACTTGTCAAATGTGTACAGGCAGGTATTATCGCACAAGAGATCTCTTTGCAAAATGGGAGAAGTGTCAAGGCGGATTTATGAAGAAAAGGCAACTGTCACAATGTATCAGCAGCGCATATTAGAGATGGTGCATAGCAATTTGTGCAGTAATAGATGGTTATATCGGATGAAGCGCCGCATTAGAAGGTATAGGGAAAAAGCAATGAGGATTCAAGAGGAAAGCATGTTATATACATTTGATGAAGCATTATTTTCGCAGGACTCTAAAATTGCGTTATATGCTGCAGGTGATGTGGGAACCGCTTTTTACAGGCAGGGTTTAAAAAGATCAATGCGCTTCACTTTGTGGGTTGATAAAGATGAGAAAAAACATCGAAAGGGAAAGATTGGCGTAAAACCGGTGACGGAACTTTTAAAGACCAATTTGTACGACTATGTATACATTGCTGTTATGAACAAAACGCTGGCAGATCATATAAAAAAAGAGTTAATTGATTTGGGCGTAGACACAGACAAGATTTTATGGACCAATCCACGACCAGCCTGTTTGTGGAATGCTGGGATATGTGACGATCATAAAAATCAATACGATTCCTATGATGTTCGGGAGCGAGGGATTGACTATTATCACATTGGCGTGAAACCGATTTTACGAAGAGAAGACCGAAATGACATTACATAAGGAGAAGACATGGTAACAGCATTGATATTCGCAGGCGGCGCTGGACGGCGAATGAATTCTCGTTCAAAACCAAAACAGTTTCTGGAAATGCACGGGAAACCGATCATCATTTATACTTTGGAGCATTTTGAGTATCATGATGAAATCGACAAGATCGTCATCGTATGCATACGAGATTGGATTCAAGAGTTAGAAGGCGCATTAAAGCGATATGGCATCACAAAGGCTGTCCGAATCGTACCGGGTGGGGAAACAGGACACGATTCCATCTGCAACGGCCTGGAAGCCATGAAAGGCCTGGCACTGGAAAAAGATATTGTTTTGATTCATGACGGTGTGCGCCCTCTGATCAACAAGGAGCTGATTTCACAGAATATTGACGCAGTTAAAAACCATGGAAACGCCATTACAGCGGAGCCTGCGAAAGAAAGTGTCGTTAGAAGCATAGATGGACAGCGTATCATAGAAGTACCGGAAAGACAGCAAATGTACACAGCCAAAGCACCACAATCCTTTTATTTTGGCGAGATACTCAGATTGTATGAGATCGCGAAGAACGACAATATTAAGACCATAGACTCGGCGCACTTGTGCAGCATTTATGACGTGCCTATGCATATGGTGGCCAGCACGAAAAACAATCTGAAAATCACAGAGCCAGCGGATTTTTATATTTATCGGGCACTGTATGAAGCCATGGAAGGGCAGCAAATATTCGGCTTATAAAGAAATCGGAAATGCTAGAATTTATAAAATTTTGTCAATTACACATGGCGGTTATTTCTACATGACAAAAATGGAGCGTAGCATGGAAATATGGGAAATTTTTGATCAATCCTTCAGATCATATAAAAAACGAAATATTGTGATTTATGGCATTGGCGAAAATACAAAACTAATTTTAGAACACGTGTCGCAATATCAGATTGTGGGCCTTTTGGACGGTGTTCTAAAAAGCGGAACCGTATACGGAATCCCTCTTTTAAATGAAGATTCGTTGTCAAAAGATAAGGTTGACATGATCGTCATCATTGCACGTAGTAGTAATTTCGGTATCATTTTAAAGAGAATCGCCCGTATTTGCGAGGAGCAGGGAATCAAAGTGTGCGATATCCAGGGGAAGAATTTGTTGAAGCGGGACGATACTGGCTCTGAACCCAGACTGTCATCACCAGATAGAAATGTGTTGCTAAAAAAGGTGAAAGTTGCGGATATCGTGAGTTTTGATCTGTTCGATACGTTGATCGTGCGCAAATTGCTATTCCCGACCGATGTGTTTGAAGTGATGAAGTGTTATGACAGCGATCTGCCAGAGGATTTCTCTGAGAAAAGAGTGCTCTGTGAACGAAAAATGATGCAAGGAAAGAAAATTCCAACGATTAGAGGCATATATCAGGAATTGCAAAAACGATATGGATGGACGGACAAGCAGAAAGAACGTTATGCGGAATTGGAGTATAGGACAGACTGTAAGTGCATGATTCTAAGAGCAGATATGTATGAGATTTATCAGGAATGCCTCGCGCTTGGAAAAAAAGTATACATTATATCGGATATGTATTACACAAAAGAGCAGATCAGAGAAATTCTAAAAAAATTTCACATCTCCCAGTATGCAGACATTTTCGTATCGTGTGAAAGTGGCACATCTAAATCAGATCATTTATTTGACATTTATCTAGAGAAAGAATCGCAAGGGAAGAAGCTGCATATCGGAGATGATGAAGAGGCGGACATTCTGCCAGCGAAACTGCGGGAAATTGACACATTTTCCATCATGAGCAGCAGAAAAATGCTGGAATGTTCCTCTTATGCCAGGTTAGAACTATATGCTGATTCCATATTGGAAAGAGTGATGGTCGGATGCTTTATCGCAAAAATGTTTAACAGTCCCTTTGATCTGCAAGAGGGAAAAGGGATGATCAGAGATAAACAAGACTACGGATATCTGTTTATAGGTTCTTTGGTATTAACGTTTTGCCTGTGGATAATAGGCCATGTAAAGAAAGAAGATGTTGATAATATCTTGTTTTCTGCTAGAGATGGATATATTGTAAAAAAAGTTTACGAATATTTGAAAACAAGCTGTGCGGCAGGCGAAGCTTTACCGAGCGCAACATATTCGTATGCGTCAAGAGCAGCGTATGTGAGCATGTCCATATTCGATGAAGAGGATTTGCGATTCGCATATGATTTGGCGTATGATGGGGCTCCAGAAGAAATGCTAAGAGAGCGTTTCCGGCTTTCAGAGGAAGAGATAGAAGAATATCGTGCATCACAATATCAAGATGATTGGGAGTATATTGCCAGGCATTTAGAAAAAATAAGGAAAGTGGCGAGCCATTTTCGAGAAAATTTTTTCAAATATCTCTTCAAAAACAAGATTGAAATAAATCAGTATACTGTTTATTTTGATTTTGTGTCTTCCGGAACATGCCAAAGATGCCTGGAGAACGTAATCGGGAAATCTTTAAAGGGTTATTATTTTTCATATATACACAACAAATATACGCATACCGCTTTGGATGTGGAGGAATTATTTCATAATCAGTTTGGATACATCAATAATAGTTTCTTATGTGATCACTACCTATTTTTAGAGAATATTTTCTCATCGCCTGAGCCCACTTTGAAAGGATTTGATGATGATGGAAGGGCTTTATTTTTAAGGGAAAGCAGGACAACGCAACAATTAAAGGAAATCGAAGAAATCCATGAGGGCATCCTAGCTTTTGTCAGAGACGTTGTGGCAGTTTTAAACGGTCAGCTTGAGGGTGATTTAAAAAAAGAAATCGCAGATGAGATGTTCAGTTACGTATTGAAAAGGAACACGAGATATTTGGTGGATATGGAGATCAACGGAGAATTGGAAGACGCATTTTGCCGGAGAACATTAGATACAAGTGCCATCCTAGGGGAATGAACCTATAACGGAGGGAAACAAGATGGAAGAATTGGTTTCAATCATCGTTCCCGTGTACAACACGGAAACATACATAGAAACATGCATCCGAAGCATCATAGGACAGACGTACAGAAACCTGGAAATCATTTTAATCAATGATGGATCACAGCAGAACGAAGAGTCCATCATTTGCAGATACATGAAACAGGATGATCGAATCCGTTATATAAAAAATGAAAAGAACCAGGGCCTATTCTTAACAAGGATGCGAGGCTTTAAGGAGGCAACAGGGCAGTACGTCATGTTTGTAGACAGCGATGATTATATCAGTTTTGATTATGTCAGGCTGCTTGTAAAAGAAGCGGAAAAAGAAGGAGCGGACATTACGTTCTCAACCACTGTTTTGAACACGCCAAAAGGAAAGAAAGTCATAAATGTTTTTCAGGATGTTGCCTTATATGAGTTGCCGCTGTCAGGCGAAAACCCAAGAAACGCTTTTTTTCAGCAGAGTGGGACAGCCTATGTCTGGCATACTATCTGGAACAAATTATACACAAAAAAACTATGGGATCAATGTCTTCCATATTTTGAAAAAATGCGCAAGCATATTGTCATGACAGAAGATCTTGCCTTTTCATGCGTCCTGTTTTACTTTGCCAGAAAAATTGCCCGCTCAGAAAACAGTGCGTATTATTATTGCCAGCACACAGAAGCGTCAACCAGCGTTTCCCATATGTCCTTTGCGGAATATGAGAAAAAATTCACGGATATTAAAAATGTGTTTCGCTTTCTGGAAGATTTTTTCGAGGATAAAGAAGTCTGGTTTAGGAATCAACTATTGAAATTCAAACAATATTATGCCAGGCTCTGGAAGCGTGGAATCGTCAATATCGCAGATGGAAAACATCAGGAAGCAGAAGCTTTGTTCGTTGACTTCTGTGATGATTTAGGAGAGGGGACAGTAACAGAAGACGGTTATTTTAATTTAGCACAAGCCCCTTATTCTGGCAAGCTGGACGAAATTAAAAAAATGATTTGGCGTTCAGAAAAAAATTATGTGAGCTTTGATGTTTTCGATACTGCGATAACAAGACCGTTCTATGACCCTGCGGATATGTTTTGCTTGCTGGGTAAGCTTTATGATGAGGAAGGCTCTAATACGAGTTTTTCTATAATCCGTAAAGAAGGAGAAGCTGGCTGCAGGGAAAAACGATGCGATGAACGCAAAGAGGATGTCACCATTGAGGAAATATATGCGTATATTTCTAAAATTTATGGGATCCCTGCGGAGTTATGCACGAAAATCAAGCAGATGGAAATTGATTTGGAAATATCCTTCAACCAAAATAGAAAAGCAGTGCATGAGCTCTACGATATCACAGTGTTATCCGGTAAAAAAGTCATTTTTACGTCAGATATGTATTTGAACAAGGAAACTATAGCAAAAATATTGGAGAAGAATGGATATGATCAATATGAGAAAATCTTTGTATCATCAGAATGCGGAAAACTAAAAGCAACGGGAAATTTATTTCAGCACATTGGAGAAACGCTGCGATTAGATTTAAAAGATTTAATTCATGTGGGCGATAATCAGATCAGCGATGTGAAAATACCTGCGGAACTTGGGATTACAACAATCCATGTGCCAAAAGCGATAGATGTTTTCCGAAATCGGATACCGGAGATGACCACAAATAGATGCTTTGACATCGCCAAAGACGCTGCCGGAACATATAGAGGCCCAAAAGGGTTTGAAAACATAAATGGATATGGATGCATGATCGCCATGGCAGCGAACAGGTACTTTGATAATCCGTTCCGTCCGTTTCATCCAAAGACAGATTTCAATATGGATGCGTTTTTCGTAGGGTATTACGCCCTTGGCATGAACTTGGCCGCACAGGTTCAATGGGTGGAACAAGTCCGAAAAAAGGGAACGATCCAAAAGATTATTTTCATGGCCAGGGACGGTTATTTATTAAAACAAGCGTATGATTGCTATTTAGAAATTTGTGAAAAGAACGTACAGACAGAATACATGTATGCGTCTAGAAGTTTTACCATCATGTCAATGATGGATTCAATCCCGAATTTATCAGGCTTGATGCGGGAATTTTTTTTCTCAGACATAGAACACGGATCCTGCGTTGGCTATCAAAGAGTGAACCAAGAGGTGAGACCGCTATTAGAAATAGAGGACAAGAGTTTTGTAGATCGGTTTCCTCTGGTAGTCATGCAGCATGCGGCAATTGAGTTTGTCAGGGATTTTTACAAAAAGTTTCACGAATTCCTCCCGTATTTGGACATACGGGTCAGCGATGTGAGCATGCCTTTTGAAGGATTTCTTTGTTCACCCTCCAAACTTGACACAAAGATGTTTGTGGCATCTTATTTTGAAGATAAAGTTTACGGCGCGCATGCGAAACTAAATGTCAGAGATTTTTGGTTGCGGTCATTGGGCGGGCAACCAGACTATCAAGGAACGGACATCCTCAATCAACCTGAAGAGTTTCTGCGGAAAAAAGGGAAAGAGCAGCTTGCTTTTTTTGGAACGGGCAGGATATGCAGGGATATCTTAGATGCCAATCCTTCTGTGTCCGTATCTATATTTTTGGATAATGACACAGATCAGTGTGGGAGAGAGTTACGTGGCTGTAAAATTTCAAGTCCAGATCATATAGAGGATATCAAAAAATTATACATTGTGATCGTCTGTGCGGCATACATGGAAATTGAAGAACAGCTGGAAGATATGGGATTAGTAAAATATGAAGATTACATGAATTACAAGGAAGCATTTTGAAAGGTTTGAGCAGAGACATGGAAAAGAGAAAACTGAACGCAGAAAGAATATTCGTATGGGATGCGATATCGCGGGGGCAGCAGGTTTGTAATTTTTTAAAGCAGATCGGAAAGAAAGTGACAGCTGTCATAGACCGCAATGAGGTTTTACATGATAATCAGCTATGCGGCACGAAGATCGTAGGATTTCATTCTATTAGAGAAACCTTGACAAAAAAGGATACCATCATTATTGGCGTGCGTACAGCTGTTTATGAAAAGGAAATCAGACAACAAATCAAGGATGCTGGATTCCAGGGGACAGTTTGGGGAGCATGGATTTCCATGACAATTTTGAGATTCCATACTATTGTAGTAAAGAAAGCAGAGGAAAGTATAAAATAGATTTTTATGGGAAAATGCGCACTTGGTTGGATAATTTGCTGGAGGAGGTAGAGTTCTGGAAAAAGGAAGCCGCAAGCTCTGGAGGCAAATATTATCAACATTATTTGGAACGGATAAAACCAAAACAGTTTGTTTGTGACCGTATGAAAGAGATGAAGGTGGAGGAAGATCAGGTGATTCTCGATGTAGGAAGCGGGATTTGTTCGTAATATGGAAATATTTTGTCAGAAACAAAAAAAGTTAGATTGATAGGCATTGACCCGTTGGCGTCATTTTATAATCAAATCAATCAGAGATTTGAAAAAGAGCATAACCTGAAATTCAAAATTTCTCCGGTAGAGTTTGGTTTTTTTGAATTATTATCTTACCAGTATGGCAGCGAATATAGCGATTATATTCTCATCGACAACGCTTTGGATCATTGCATTGATCCGTTTGCGGCAATTATTGAATGCTTGCGGGTGTTAAAGACGGGAGGAACGCTAGTAACAAGGCACCATGTTGATGAAGCGTATAAAGCCTTTTATTCTGGACTGCACCAGTGGAACATTTGCTGTGATCAAAATGGCGATTTTATCATATGGAACAGGAACAATTATGTGAACGTAACACAAGAACTAGAAGATTATGCGGAAATAAAGGTGGAAAAAGAAACGATCAGCAGTGGTGTCGTACCCTTTGGAATCGTTGCTTGTAATTTAACGAAAAAGAAAGAACTTCCATCAATGTATTTGGCAGAAGAACGCCAAAGAGCCGGAGCTTTCATGAAAGGTTTTGCCGAAAAACTGTCAGATTTGCAATTTGCCATGAAGTATTTAGAAATCATGGAATGATAATAAAAGCAAAATGGAGGGACGTGCTATATGAACCAATATTTAATAACCGGAGCCACCGGACATATAGGCTCAATGATAGCGAAAAAACTACTTTCCCATGGAGCAGCAGTGGATGTCATTGTCAGAAATCCGTCCCGCTTAGATCTGGAGATTTTATCTGGTGCGGAGCCGATCCAGGCAGACATCACGAATCGGGAGGCTATCTTGCGCATTACAAAAAAATATGACCACATCATCCACTGCGCCGCTCCTACAGACTCCGCGTACATGGTTGCTCATCCCGTAGAAGTGATAGATACCATCATCAACGGGACAGAACACGTTTTGAATCTGGCAGAGCGGTGTCATGCCAAAAGTTTCATGTACTTATCATCCATGGAAGTCTATGGACAGCTCTGCTGCCCGAAGGGGAAGCGAGCAGCAGAGCATGAGATGGGGTATATCGATGCTTCCAATGTGCGCAGCTGCTATCCCCTTGCCAAACTCATGGCAGAAAATCTATGCCACTCTTATTACAAAGAATATGGCACTCCTATAAAAATCGCTCGTTTGGCGCAGATCTTTGGAACGGGCGTAAAAGCAGGAGACAACCGCGTATATATGCAGTTTGCGAGGGCGGCTGCGGAGCATAAGGACATTATCCTGCGAACGCAGGGGCTGTCTATAGGAAATTACTGCGCTTCCGAGGATGCAGTCAATGCCATTCTCACCATTCTGGAAAAGGGTCAAAATGGTGAAACATACAACGTGGTAAATGAAGCCAACACCATGAGCATCAGGGAAATGGCGCAGCTGGTGGCAGAGCATGTCGCCAGTGGCTCGATCACTGTGAAAGTGGAAGAAACAGAATCATCCGCAGATAAATACGCGCCTGACACGGGCCTTCGGATGTCATCAGCGAAACTGGAGAAACTGGGATGGCAAGCGACAAAAGGAATGGTAGAAATGTACAAGGATGTGACAAAAGAATTAAACCAGGGTTCCAATTGATGAGACGGTTCTGCGGGAAGGAATAACCACCAAATCACCATAATGCGCCGCTTGCCATTTCCCAGCCAGGATGTTAGAATGAATCCATGGAAAAGGGGAAATTCAGAAAGGACGGGAGAGAAACATGGCCAGAGTCATC
>CAJTYS010000003.1 GCA_910583765.1 uncultured Eubacteriales bacterium
CAAATGCGTAGCATTCACGGAACCCCGTGTCTAACACGGGGTTTTCCTTATACAAGAAAGCTGCCGCATATCCGCTTGTGATATACGACAGCTTTTCTATTGCCTTGCTTGTCTACCAGTTATTTGATTTTAACAGTCTTCACTTTGCTGTACGCACCGTAAACTTTCTTGTTTCCAGCTTTCTTGTAAGCTCTTACTTTTACGTAATACTTCTTATCGGATTTTAGCTTTTTAATGACTTTCTTCGTTGTCTTGTTCTTGGTGATGGCTACGTTCTTCGCTTTTTTAAAGTTCTTTTTCTGGGAATAAGTGATTTGGTAGCCTTTTGCGTTCTTGTTGCGCTTCCAGGTTACGGTCATCTGCTTTTTGCCGGCTTTGGCTTTTACGTTTGCGACTTTTTTTGGTTTGGTTACTTTTGGTGTTGCCGTTACAGTAACCTGTTTCGCATCCATGTTTTTATAAGTGAAACCATTGGCCTTGGCGTATCTTGATGCCGCAGTGTTATTGGAACTACCATAGATGGTGAACCCCTTCACTTTTGTATAAAGCTTGTCATTACGGCTATTATAATATCGATCATATCCTAAAGCGTATGCTCCAATTGATGTTACAGAATCTGGTACAATGACTTTCTTTACTATACCTGATAAAAGCGCATCCTTTGCTATAGACTTCACCGGATAAGTACCGTGCCATTTGTTCAAAAAGTCATACCAGTTTTGTCCAGGGCCATCATACGACTGTGCATCTGGCTTTTCAATAATATATTGAGTCGGAACCGCACAAGTAGCACTGCCATTCTGTTGATCAACACGCATGACTTTAGCCGTTCTATCTGGATACACTCTTACACCATCACTTTCATATATATATCCTATTTTTAAATACTCGCCATAAGTTGTTTTCCCATCAGACTTACGTTGTGCAGTAATAGAAACTTTACCTTCTGTTTTTCCTGTCAGAATACCATTTGCATCAACAGTGGCAATTGGCGCATCTGTCTCATCTAGGTATGAATCGCTATTCTCTACCTTCCAAGTCCACTCGCTTTTGTTCACTTGCTCATTAGTATCGTCATTAATAATGTTGAAAGTGGCATTTAAATCTAATGTTTTTCCAATGGCAAGGTAGTAATCGTATTGATTCCACTCCGCACTATTCACTGGGGAAATACCATAATCATAATAATCCTCTTCTGCCCCAAACGCCATAGACGGCACTGCGAATACCGTTAGCATCAGCATCAGCGCAATCAGCACGCTGACTTTTCTTTTCTGTTTCATAATCAAATTCCTCCTCTTATGTACTAGAGATTTCTAATATTTCCTAGTATACCACGCATTTTCGGGCTTGTCACAAAAATGTAACAAACAGCATGGCAAATGTAATAATTAGTTCCGCTTCTCCTCACATCCAAAAAAGCCCCGCATCTCAGCTTGAAACGAAGAATGCCTCGGGAATTTCTTCTTATATTTCATGAACATTTCCTGCCTTGCGCCCTGTGCACCCATGTTCTCCTTGACTTCCGCCACCATAGCCAGCAGCACGGCCACTCCTCCGTAATGCCGCCGGTGTTGACCGCCTACGATGGCTTCTGCCCTGCTATGTACGATTTTTTCCGCCGAGGCAAGATATTCCCGGCGTTTCTCCGGTTCCATGGGAAAGTTCTGTTTCCAATGCTGGAAGTAAGTTCAGAACACGCTGGTTTTATGTTGTTGGCTTTCTTCTAGGATCTTGGTTTCAAAGCTGATCATATTGGAAAGCTCCCCATCGTTTTTCGCGTCATTTGGAAAGGAAAGACTCACGTTACTGGCGGTGATGGACGCTGCTTTTGAAGGCAGCGTTTTTTCAGTTCCCTGGCTGTCTGCGGCCGCTTTCATGAGCAGGACATTCAACTGTTTCCGCTCCTTTTGCGGCAGAAGGTCCGCTAGTTCCAAAATGATTTCCCGCAGCTGTTCTTTGCTCAGCTTTTTTAATTTTTCTTCCATGGTCCGTTCCCTTCCTGCTTTCCTAAAATCTTTTCCAGCGTTGCCAATCACATCAAATTCTACCCTAAAATCCCTTCTCCCACAACCTAATATAGGGAACTTTCCTCATATTTCGATCCGAAAAAAGCTCCCTATGCACATGTTTACCAATTTCCAAATTCATGCCGCTGCTCCGCGGTTTTCCTTGAACAATCATTTTGCCACAATAAAAGTTCGGCGGTTCTTTATCACACCGTAGATACTCAGAAAGGGCTGCCGCCCATGGTAATTTGATGGATGGCAACCCTCGTTTGACTCTTGCTCGTTTTACTGACCTATTTGATTTTAACAACCTTCACTTTGCTGTACGCACCGTAAATCTTCTTGCTTCCAGATTTCTTGTAAGCTCTTGCTTTTACGTAATACTTCTTGCCCGCTTTCAGCTTTTTGGTCGTTTTGGTCGTTGTCTTGTTCTTTGTGATCGTTACAATCTTATAAGAATAAGCGAACTCCTTTTATTGCCCACACACATTTTGTCAATACGCAAATCGCTTTTTCATGAGAATGAATTTCTCAAAACAGTACGAGTGATGAGTTTCACAGATTGGAAATGATAAGTGGCCGACCATCTATTCCTTTTACCTCCAAAGCGAAATTTTTTTGGATTTGGTGGTAAAAAACCACACAAAAAGGATCGGAATCTGTATTAAAAACGAAAACAATGTAAAATATTTACTTATATGGTGCTAAATAAACGCACCCTCGAAAACTCTATTGAGAAATGAAAATAAAATTACCACCAAATAAAAATTTTTGCTCATTTGGTGGTAAAATGCTCGTTAGCGATAAAATCTCAATTGACAAGAACACTGTGCTTATCTGCCGCCGCACTATTTGAATTCTTTGCGTCTTTGACAATCCGTCTGCGCCGGGCCGTCCAGCAGCCGGCCTTCTTGATCGAATCGGGAACCGTGGCAAGGGCAGTCGTAACTATCTTCATCTGAATTCCATTCTAGCCTGCAGCCCATATGTGGGCAGTTGGGGATCACTTTGCCTTTCCCGGCAGGCAGGACATGTTTTGCCAAACCTTTCATCGTGTGCCCACTGTGGATGGCCAGTTCTTTGGCCGCCTGCGCTGTAAACGGACGCTGGGGAGAAAAGATATCCGCCTCCGGGCAGTCCTGCTCTGTGATCAAATCGGTCAGAATGTGGGCGCTTGCCATGGCCGAGGTCATCCCCCATTTGCCAAAGCCCGTTGCCACGTACCAGTTAGGCTCTCTGCGGGAAAAGCGCCCAATATAAGGGATCCCGTCCAGAGTCACGCAATCCTGGGCCGCCCAATGGGCCAGCTCCTGGCATCCAGGATACAGGCCCGCGGCTTTGCTCCGTAGCATTTCATACTTCCCGCCTCCTTTGTTCAGCCCGGTCCTATGGCTGCCTCCGCCCAGCAGCAGCAGATTCCCCTGGGGCCGGAAGGAAAGCCCGCCGGGATCAATCCCCAGATACATGCCTTCCAAAGGTCCTGCCCCTTCCAAAGCCACTACATAACTGCGTTCCTGATACATTCTGGCAAAATAGTATCCTGGCAGATTGGTAAACGGAAAATGCGAGGCAAACACAATATACTCTGCCGTGACCTGCCCTTTGTCCGTCATCACCTGGTTTCTCTCCACCTTCAGTGCTTTGGTCTCCTCGTACACAGTCACCTTTTCCCCTATTTTCTCCAGAAATTTCAGGGGCTGGAACCTGGCCTGGTTTTCAAATTTCATCGCGCCTGCCACAGAGAATGGAAGCTCACTGCTGGTATCAAAGGATGCCATGATCCCCAGTTTCCTCGCCGTCTCTGCCTCTTGCTTTAACAATCCCGCGTCTTCCTGCGAATACAAGTACGCCGGGCATCTGACAAAATCGCAGTCAATCTCCAGTTCTGAAATCAGCCGCCCGTACTCTTTGATCGCCGCCTCGTTCGCCTGGGCGTAATGCTTTGCCATGCCATGCCCAAAGGCCTGAACCAGCCGGTCATAGACCAGGCCATGCTGGGAGGTGATCTTCGCTGTGGTGTTTTTCGTCTGGCCTCTCCCCATCCTATCAGCTTCCAGCACCACTGTAGGAACGCCCGCCTGCTCCAAATAATAGGCGGTCAGGATCCCTGCGAGACCCGCGCCTATGACCACTGCCGATGTTTCCAGATCTCCCTCCAGCGGCTCCCTCCTTCTGATTTCTGTTTCTGCTGTCCAAATCGACTCCATGCCTTGCCTCCTTGTGTGAAAAATGCTTATCCACTAATAAAGCCAATTTCGCTGATTCCTTTTCAGCCACAGACTTTGTTGCTACGCAGGAAATATCACAAGCAATATTTCTGCGTAACCAGCTGTCTTTTCCTATGACATAGCATGTGTCAAAATTGGGAAATTATGCAGTATCTAGCTTTTGCCACTGATTTAGGACTGGACCTGGCCTAGGCCAACTTGTCCTTTGTAGCCAAATCAACGATTTTCATGCTTTGGCCGCAAAAAAAACACTCCGAAATCAATTGATACTGTGCCATCACCCCTTTTTTGTTCACATTTAGCCCATATGTCCACTTTATTTTTTCCTATATTTTCAAATCCACCCATTTTCTCATTGCGTTTTGTAGCCAGATGAAATTTTTTTAACATTTGGCTATAACATACCTGATTATGGCTACATATTGCCCGGACAAAGTCGGCTTCGCAGGTTCCCTTTCAGCAGCAAGCCCGCTTTCAGCGGTGGATCTTGTTGATCTTCCGAAACTATCATGGACCATATTTCCCACGTAAAAACAGACCCGGAAAACCAGTCATGAGACTGTTTTCAGAGTCTGCCGTAACGCAACAATGCCCCTTGATCCGCTGTTATTTCACTTCATCCAGCCGATAAGCAAAATACCGTCTTGCCGGTGTCTTGTACAGCGCTGCCGCCAGCACCGTGGCTATAATCATGCCGACCACGAACTGGCCGATGTTCCAAGGCACGCCCAGCATTGGTGCTGCCCAGTTGCCGTACATCACCCCTTCTGCCACGTAATAGCCGATGACCATGACGATCCCGGAAATGACCATCCCCATCAGCTCCATGATGGGCACGCCAGCGATGGTTTTGCTTCCCTGTTTCAGCGTGGCGGCGATGAACAGCCCCATGACAATAGCCATGATCCCCTTGATGGCAAAGGTCCAAGGCGCCCATACTGGAAATCCGCCTAAGATGTCACCCATGGCCCCGCCCAGGGCAGCGGCAATGGCCCCATACTTCCAGCCCATCACCAGCACAGCCAGAAAAATCATCGCATCCCCCAAATGCACGTATCCCTGGGTGAATGGGATGGGAACCCGGACAAACATGATCGCTACCATGATCAGACCCATCATCAACGCGGTCATGACCACGTTCACAGCTGTTCCTGAATGTTTCATTTTTTTCCTCCTCATATCATCAAGTTTTTGACGGAAAAACTTTTTTCAAGCCCCTCCTACCCTTTACGAAATGTTCTGTTTCGTCTATAATACAAGGTAAATGTACATAAGTGAATAGACAAATACAATTATTTTTATAGGTACAGTTGTGCATAGAAAGGAACTGCTATGAAAGCTATCATCCCCAATATCGATGAACAGGCCAAACGACCCTATTATCTGCAATTATACGATTACATCAAAGAATCCATTCTATCAGGTGAAATCAGCCAAGGGGAAAAGCTGCCCTCTCTTCGGGGTTTGTCAAGATCCCTGGGTCTGAGCATGACCACCATTGAATTGGCCTATAGTCAGCTGTCGGTGGAAGGCTACATTTACAGCAAACCCCAGTCAGGCTACTACGCCAGCAGCGTTCTGCCCACCCAGACCATGGAGCTTTCCCAGAGACAGGACGCTTCCCCCCTGGATCTGACCATGGAAGCCCAAAGCCCTGAATTTTATTATGATCCAGACTGCTTTGATTTCAACAAATGGAAGAAATGTCTCAACAAAGTCATTACCGAGTATTCTCCGCTGCTGTTCTTTGAAAGCGACCCGCAGGGGGAAATAGCCCTGCGCTATGAAATTTCCAAATACCTCTATCAATCCCGCGGTGTCATCTGTCAGCCTTCCCAGATCGTCATTGGAGCAGGGACACAGCAGATCACCAACCAGCTGGCTAATATTTTAAAGAAAATGTCCATTGGCCACATTGCAGTGGAAAATCCTGGCTACATGCCTGTGCGCAATATCTTCCGCGATCGGGGCTTTGCCATCACTCCGGTGAACGTAGGCGCAGAAGGCATCGCCATCGACCGGCTGCCCTCCAACATCCGCTCCGCTGTCTACGTCAGCCCTTCCAACCAAGTGCCCACCGGAGCTGTCATGCCTGTGGGAAAACGGTACGAACTGCTGGAATGGGCCTCGAAAAACGACAGCATCATCATGGAGGATGACTATGACAGCGAGCTGCGGTATTTTGGCAAGCCGATCCCCGCGCTGCAGGGGCTGGACGCACGAGAACGAGTCGTGTATCTGGGTTCCTTTTCCATGACCCTGTTTTCTTCCATTAAAATCAGCTACATGGTCCTGCCTCCTGCCATGGAGACCATCTTCCACGCCATCAGAGCCGACTACACCCAGACCTGCTCCAAAATGGAACAGCTGACTCTGGCCCTGTTCATGGAGCGGGGCTTTTACCAGACCAATATCAAGAAACTGCGCAGTCTGTACGCACAAAAGCTGAGCGCTGTGATCCGCTGTCTGACCACGGATTTCACCGCTCCCACGGACACCTCCTCGGGCATCACGGTCATTGTGAAGGTAAAGAGCCAAAAGCCGCCGGAAACGCTCTGCGCTGAGGCGAAAAGCCTGGGGATCATTGCCATCCCCGCAGTCTCTTATGGTGAAAATCCAAAGGGCCGATTTCCGTCCCTGGTTTTGTACTACAATCAAATCCCTCTGGATGAGATCCCCAAGGCCATAGAGCGATTAGTGGAAACATGGCGGCAAACCGCCAAGCAGCAGGATGCCTAAGAAACTTTTCCAGAGGTCAAGGTACGGGAAAGTTTCCATATGGAAACATTGCTGGCTTTGCTGAACCCGTTTCAGCAGTGGACTTTGTGTGCATTCTGAAACTGGCGCAACGATATTTTCGATCCTGATGTCACGATATTTCTCATATAGCAACAGATAGGCAGAAACGCCCAAGCGTCTCACATGGAGCACCGGGCGTTTCTTGTGTGGTCTATTGTTTATTTGTCTTGTCGCTTATTTGTAATGAAGCAAATGGTGTGCTTTGTCACCTGCCAGCAGATTTGCGTACAGCCCTTCTGCCACAGGATTTTCCGCAGACAGCTTCACATTGGAAAGCCGATCTGCCTCGTACATGCCTTCTGAACGCTCTGGTTTGGCCCTGCCAATGACAAACGGCTGTCCCGCGCCTGCGATGCATCCGCCTTCGCAAGCCATGACTTCCACAAAATCATAATGGACTTCACCGGCCTGCATAGCCTGAATCAGGTTCTCCGCGTTCTTCAAGCCACTGACAATGGCAATGGAAAGTTCCCGATCTTCTTTATATGGAATCTTCACTTCCTTCAGGCCATCAAAACCTCTGACGCCTGTAAAGGAAATGTCCGCCAGATGATCTCTTGCCGCAGATCCCATGACATAACGGATCACCGCTTCCGTAACACCGCCTGTCACGCCGAAGATCATGCCGGAACCACTGGCAATCCCAAAGGGCATGTCAACTGCTTCTGGCAGAATCTCTTCAAAACGCAGTCCAGCTTCCCGAATCATGTTAGCCAACTCAATAGTCGTGATGGAGTGGGCAACTGTCGGTTCACCGTCATACTGGAATTCGTCTCTGTGGATCTCGAACTTTTTCGCCGTGCAAGGCATGATGGCCACGACTTTTGTCTTCTTTGGCTTTTTGCCTGTTTCATTGACCTTGGCACGCTCTTTCAACACAGAACCCAGCATTTCCATCGGTGATTTGCAGCTGGAAATATTGTCGTACAGCTCTGGATGGTTGATTTCCGCATAACGGAACCAGGCTGGGCAGCAAGAGGTGAACAGCGGCAGCTTTCCGCCGTTTTCCAAACGATCTATGAATTCTCTGGCTTCTTCGATGACCGTCAGGTCCGCGCCAGTGGCTGTGTCGTAAACTCCGTCAAATCCCATTCTCCGCAGAGCAGCCACGATCTTGCCCATGACATTGGTGCCCCGTGGGAAATCGAATTCATCTCCCAGAGCCACCCGGACAGCAGGCGCGATCTGCGCGACTACTATAGTGTTGTCATCATACAGATCTTCCCACAGGCTGCGAATATCGTTTTTGACTGTGATCGCGCCAGTTGGACAAATGGCTGCGCACTGACCGCAGTTCACGCAGTTTGTTTCAGAAATCGGCATTTTGAACGCTGTGGTAACTTCCATCTTCGAGCCTCTGAAAGCAAAGTCAATGGCTCCCACATTCTGAATCTCGGAACACATCCGCACGCAGTCGCCGCAGATGATGCACTTGTTCGGATCTCTGGTGATGGCCAGGGATGACTCGTCTTTGTCGTCCCAAATGCTGTATGGTTCAAAACGGACATCCTTGAGTCCAAATCTCTGCGCCAGATCCTGAAGCTTGCAGTCAAAATTCTTGTCACAGGTCGTACAGTCTCTGCAGTGGTCCGCCAGCATCAGCTCTAAGACCATGCGTCTGTATTTTTGCAGCCGTGGCGTGTTGGTTTTGATCTCCATGCCCGAACGAGGCGGCGTGGAACAGGAGGCCATGATTTCTCCATGCTTTCCTTCCACAACACACATCCGGCAGGCTCCATAAGTGGACAGCACGGAATAGTAGCACAGGGTCGGCAGTTCGATGCCAGCCTTGCGAATCACGTCCAGGATATTTTTTTCTCCTTCAATGGCTACGGGAAGGCCATCGATCATCATAAACTTTTTATTATTCATTGTATTCATTTTGATTAAGCCTCCTTGATTGCCTTGAATTTGCAGGAACTCAAGCACGCGCCGCATTTGATGCACTTGCTTTGATCGATTTCAAACGCTTCCTTGATCTTTCCGGAGATCGCTCCCACTGGACAGACTTTGGAACACAGGCTGCAGCCCTTGCAGTGATATTTTTCAATGTAGATCTGTTTCAATGCCTGGCAGGTCTTTGTCCTGCAGCGTTTATCTCTGATATGTTCTTCATACTCATCCCTGAAATATTTCAAAGTGGAGACCACTGGGTTGGCCGCTGTTTTACCCAGCCCGCACAGGGCTGTGGCAGTGATGGTGTCAGCCAGTTCTTCCAGCATGTCCAGGTCAGACATTTCGCCTCTGCCTTCTACGATCTTTTCCAGGATCTCCAGCATCCTTCTAGTCCCTTCACGGCAAGGCACGCACTTTCCGCAGGATTCGTTCTGAGTGAAGTTCATGAAGAATCTGGCCACCTCTACCATGCAGGTGTCTTCGTCCATGACTACCAGGCCGCCGGAACCGATCATGGCCCCCGCCTTTTTCAGGCTGTCAAAGTCCAGAGGCAGGTCCAGGTGTTCCTCTGTGAGACAGGCGCCGGAAGGTCCGCCGATCTGAACGGCCTTGAACTTCTTTCCGCCTCTCACGCCGCCGCCAACATCAAAGATGATGTGCCGCAGAGTGGTGCCCATAGGCACTTCGATGAGTCCTGTGTTGACGATGTTTCCTGTGAGGGCAAAGGCTTTTGTTCCCGGGCTCTTCACAGGTCCGATGGTCTTGTACCAGTCTGCTCCCTTTTCAATGATGATCGGCACATTGGCAAATGTCTCTACGTTGTTGAGGAGCGTTGGTTTTCCAAACAAACCGTGTTCCACAGTCCTCGGCGGTTTTACCCGCGGCATCCCCCTGTCACCTTCGATGGAAGTGGTCAGAGCGCTGCCTTCTCCGCATACGAACGCACCTGCGCCTTTGACGATATAGATATCAAATTCAAAATCCGTTCCCAGGATGTTTTTCCCCAGGAGCCCGTATCTATGACAGTCAGCGATGGCGTTTTCCAGTCTCTGCACAGCCAATGGATACTCGGCCCTTACATAGATGTACCCTTCCTTGGCGCCTGACGCGTAGCCGGCGATCATCATGCCTTCCAGCATTTTGTGGGGGTCGCCTTCCATGATGCTCCTGTCCATGAACGCGCCTGGGTCTCCTTCGTCACCGTTGCACACAACATATTTTTCCGGATCTTTCTGGGCCTTTACCTGGCTCCATTTCCGTCCTGCAGGGAAGCCGCCGCCGCCCCGTCCTCTCAGGTTGGAGTCGGAAATGGTTTTCACAATGTCCTCAGGTGTGATGTCAAAGAGGCATTTTTCCAAAGAGCTGTAGCCGCCATAAGCAATGTACTCTTCAATGGATTCCGCGTCGATCTGGCCGCAGTCCTCTAACACGATCCTTGTTTGATTTTTATAAAATGGGATTTCTTCCTGCACGGAATATGTAATGTCATCTCTGGAATAGATCAGCCGTTCGATGACTTCATCTTTCAGAATGGATTTTTCCACGATTTCTTCACAATCATCGATGGAAACTTTCAGATATAACAGCTTTGCTGGTTCGATCCGAAGCAGCGGGCCCATTTCGCAGAACCCGTGGCATCCGCTTTTTTTCAGGCCAACGTGATCGCCATGCTCTTCCTTTTCCAGCTTTACCTGGCACTTGATGCCTTTTTCTTCGATCAGCTGTTTCAGCCTTTCATAGATTTCCATGGAACCGCCGGCCACGCAGCCTGTTCCTCCGCAGACATAGATTTTTTTCGTCTGGCTGTCGATCTGCTCCAGGAAAGCTGCTCTGGATTTCTGCAGTGATGCTCTGTTTTCAATTACCATATTTTCGCTCCCCTCTTACTTTAATTCCGAAAGAAGCTCGATAGCCTTCTCCGGAGTCATTGCTGGATGTACCTTATCGTTTACAGTCAGAACCGGCGCCAAGCCGCAGGCTCCCAGACAGGATACAGTTTCTACCGTGTACATCAGGTCGTCTGTAGTGCTTTTTTCATTGGAAAGACCCAGTTCTTTTCTGAGCGCTTCTAAAATCGGAATGGATTTCCGAACGTGACAGGCCGTGCCGTCACAGATCTTGATCACATATTTTCCCTTTGGTGAAAGTGAGAAATTCTCGTAAAACGTAGCGATGCTGTAGATCTTCGCCAGGCTGACTCCCAGTTTTTCTGACAAGTAGTCGAACGCTTCTCTCGGCAGGTACCGGTATTCCTCCTGGATGTCCTGCAGGATGGCTACAATGGGCTTGTCATCATCGTGGGCACGAATAATTTCATCGATCTTCTGATACAATTCTTTATTGTCCATAATTCCCTCCCTGAACAAGTGCTGTAGAAAGTACATAGTAGTTGCGTTGTGATTCTTTTAACGCTTTTTCGTTCTTTATATGCCATTCTTTATTGTCTATCTTGTTTATTTTATCGTTTGATTTGCGGTTTGTCTAGCATAACGTTAGTACTAATTTGCTGTATTTCAGGGATAAAGTCCAGGAGCTGCGGATTTCTTCCTTATTTATATAGAAAAGGGGAGAAACTGTGGTCGGCAAGTTCCTTGAGATCCCGCGCTAAAGGCTGTAAAGGCTTTTGTTTGGTTTTGCGGGAGAAGCTGCCGCAACTTGAGCCACATGTTGCGCGTCATTGATTGATACTTTTTTGACGGGAGTTGAGAGAGACGCAGTGCCACAGGATTGATCTTATTTTTTACAGACACAAAAATTGTGCATTATGAAAATATTTTTCTTCATAATGCACAAATTTTTGCTGTCGAACAAGGTGCTCTTAGCTGTAAAACCTTGAAAACCCTTAAAAAATCTGCGAATCACCTTGTATACTTTCATATATTTGTATTTTTCATCCTGATATTGGATGTTTATTGTGCATTATGCGCTGTTTTATTTCCATAATGCACAAATTCCCGTTTTCGCCTCTTTTCCAAAACCACGAGCCGCGCTGATTCGGCATCCGATCATCCGATCCTATAAAAACCGTCTGCTTCTCAAGCCTAAGACGCGCCGCTTCTGCGCAGCCCGCTTGTGTTTCATCTTCATGCCTCGGTAGTCAGACAGCCCGACTTCCGCATTGGCATTCCAAACCCCTTGCCGCCCAGCTCCCGCATGGGCCCTCTGGCCGCGTTGCGTCTCGGGTTCCGAATAGGCTGCTGACTCGCTGTCATGGCTCTTTTCTGCAAGCGCGGCTCTTGCCTTATTGCCCGCGCCCAGTTCCAGTCCCGCATCGCACATCCTGCTGCCTGTCCATTTCAGCGGGTGCCTGCGCCGCAGGAAGCTCATGGCGGCTAGGATGCCGATGCCGCAAAGGGTCATCAGAATTCCTGGGATCAATCCGTCCGGCACATAAGTGAACCGCACTTTATGAGCGCCTGCTTTCAGAGGCACGGTCAGGAAGGTGTCACAAAGAGTCTGCATCTCCCTCTTTTCACCGTCCACTTCCACGGACCAGCCTTTTTCATAAGGGATGGATGTCATCAGGAAACCATCTTCCTTTGCCTGGATGGTGCCTTCTATCTTTGTGTCGCTGTAGTCAGTCACCTGCAACAGCTCATCGTCCAGCGCCTGGTACGCCTCATCCCAGACATCCTGTTCCAAACCATAGGCATAAGTCTTGATCTCACTGGCTTTGCCTGTTTCGTACTGGATGGTGATGGTAACCGTCTCTCCAGCCGCCAGTTTTCCCACGCTGACGATCGCGCCGCAGTCCTCCTGCATGGTGATGCTCCTGCCGCTTTCGGTCGTAGCTGTGATGGACTCCGCGTCAGCGGTTTCTGCGTACACGTAGACCTGCTGCTCCTCCGGCGCGGTATAGGTCAGATCCACAGTGGCCGCATTGTCCATGTCCGCTGCTTCGCAGGTGAGATAGCCGTCCACCCACTCTCCCAGAATCGCGTTATTGCCTGTGGCCTCCGGTTCATCCAGGCTGGTGAGCACTTCCTCGTCCGTGCCCGCAGCGCACATGACAAAATCGTTTTGCACAATGAAAGGATCGTCCTGATCTTCGGCCCATTCATTGATGACCGCCTCATCCACCATATAGCCGATGGACAAATCATACTTGTTTTCATACAAGCTGCTGGTCTGCTCGCCGCCTGCCAAAGTCAATGCGTCCTCCCCTTCGATGGGCTTACCCTTGCTGAGGATATAGCGGACATTGAGCATGGCGTTCATGACCGGCGTGGTCATCACGTAATTGTATCTATTTTTCTCGTCCTTTGCCTCCAGTCCCATCTGCGCCATCAAATAGGACACGTTCCCATTGACTGTGGAGGAAAATTCAGAAACCCCTGGGTAATTGTAAAGCATGGGCATATTGAGAATGGTGGAATCCGCGGTTTCCAAACGGTAAAACCCTGGTTCCTGCTTCCTGATGTCCCTGACCATTTTTTTCATGTCACTGCTTTCCGCGAAATATTCGTCCCGATTCGTGCTGCTGACCGTATCTACCGCGATGGCCGCGCTGTTGAGCATTTCTCCGCCTACCACCACTAAGAGCAGGAAACACATCAGGGTTTTGTTGAATTTTCCCATGCGATAAACTGCCAGGAACGCCATATACAAAATCAACAGCAGGATGCCCACATAAACAAAGTCCGCTCTCAAATCTTTTTCATATAACTGCTGTGCCAAAATGATGTAAGCTCCGCACCCAATGCCAATGGCCGCCAGCTGCCGCTGAGAGATCTGCCTGATTTGCAGGAATGCTTCGTAAGCTAGAATCACCATTAAAAAAGACACCACAAAGGAATATCGATACGGCAATTGATTAGGGAAATGGAACCCGTGCCACATGAAATCCAGCTTGTTCCAGTTCAAACTCAATACCAAAAACGCCAGCATACCGCCGTGAAGCAGCCGTTTCCGCAGAGGAACGCGCTTGCACAGGAAAAAACAAGCCAGCAGCAGCACGCACAGCAAACCGCAATAAATATTAGGCATCCCTTCCCGCACAGTAGGCGCGATATTCGGCAGGGAATTAGTCAAAACATCTAAAACCGTGTTGTAAAAGCTGGATTCTTCCGGCATGGTAGAGTCAATATAATAGGTGTTCTGCAAATTGAGGAAAGTGGGGATCAGGGTGATTCCGGAAATGAGAATCCCAGTGATGGAACAAAGCACCGCCTTTCCCGTGGTCCGCAGGCAGCCCTTCACGCCCCGCTTTTCTGTCCTGGAAAAATACAAAACAGGGTAGTAAAATAGAATAAAGATACAGGCCATGCCCCCAATATAATAATTGGTCAGCATCATGGCAGCGATGGAGATAGTATACAGCTTGAAGTCTCCTCGGTCAATAAGCCTGTTAAGTCCCAGCATACAAAGAGGCAGCAGCGCTACCACGTCCAGCCACATGAGGCACCAGTAATATCCCATCACATAGGCACAAAGCGCATATAATGTAGAAAAGGCCACAGTCCCGCAATCGCACCTGCCATGCATGCCTCTCAGATAAATGGCCATGAAAGCTCCCGCGAATCCGATCTTCAGCAGAATGATCACAGTCACAGCTTCCATCAAATAAGCGTCCGGCACAAAGATGGTCAAAAAGTAAAGGGGGCTGGCCATGTAGTAGGAAAGCAGCGCGATGAAGTTGGTTCCCAATCCGCCGTTCCAAGTGTACAGCAGGCTGCCGCCGCTTTGAATCTTTTCGTGAAGTTCATTGATGAACGGAAAATACTGGTGGTACATGTCGATGACTGCCACCTGGTTCTCTCCAAATGGGAAAAATTCCGCTGCCGCATAAGCCAGGAACATGAGAACAAAGGGTACGAGAAACGCCAGGAACACATATCTGTTTCTGTAAAGCAGCGCCTGCGCCCTTTTGGAAAAGTTCTCTTTCTGTCTTCTGATTTCCATAAATACCTCCTATATCGTCACTTGCTTTTTTCCTTGACCTGATTTTTTAATTGGCTCTCGTGATTTTCATGCCATTGATGGTTTCCATGTTTTCATCTTGATCCACAAAGACTCCCTGTATGCCTTCCATGCTTTCCAAGAGCCTTCGTCCCTTTTCTTTTCCCAGCATCAAACAGATGGTCCCCAGCGCATCGCAGTCCATGGATCTGCCTTTCTCTGCCAGGATGGTCACGGAATCCAGAGAATTTTCAATGGAGTATCCGGTCTTCGGGTTTAAAACATGATTGTACAGCTTGCCGTCCTGCTCAATGAATCGCTCGTAAATGCCTGAGGTCGAAATCGCTTTGTCGGAAATTTCCACAGAGCCTAAAATCGCTGTCCGGTCGGAATAAGGCTTTTCCACGCCAATGTTCCAGGGCCTTCCCTCTTCCTTTTCCCCAATGGCCACGATGTTTCCACCTAAATTGATGATAGCTCGCTTCGCGCCCTGCCGTTCCATAGTCTCTGCCATCCGGTCTGCGATATAGCCTTTGGCGATTCCCCCCAGATCAATCTGGGCCTTAGGGTTTTCCAGCCACACCTGGTTTCCCTGAATCTTGATCTGTTTGTAATCCACGGTCTTGACAGCGGCCTGGATCTGTTCCTGATCCGGCACAGGCGCGTTCACATCTGTAAAATCCCACAGCTCTGACACTGCGCCGATGGTGATGTCGAACATGCCCTCGGACAAGTCGCCGTATCGGACGCCCTGCTTGATCACTTCCAGCGTTGGATCGCTAACTGCCACTGGCCGCCCCTTCGCATGGTTCAATTTGTAAATATCACTGCCTTCCACGGTTTTGCTCAGCAGGTTTTCGTACTCCCTGCAGCAATCAAATCCTGTCTGGATCGCTTCTGTGGCTTCTGTTTCTTTTAGATCGTATACTGTGATGGTACAGACCGTGTTGAGCAGGAACTCGGTTTGTTCCACGGGATCCTGGTTTTTGCAGCCTGTGTGTGTTATAATAATACCTGCGCACAGCGCAAATAATAAAAGCATTGTTTTTGATTTCATAACCATACCTTCTAATTTTAAGGAGTTTTCATGATACGAAAAGCGGATGTCATCCTGGCAATCTTTTTAGTAATAGCCGGCCTTGCTGTTTCCTACGCCTTTTCCACAGGACAGGAAACAGGGCAGATGGCTGTGATCTCCGCGGGCGGCAAGGAATACGCTTCCTACAGCCTGCTGGAAGACCGAGTCGTCACCATTGACCAGGATGGTCATACTAATAAGATTACCATAAAAGGCGGTCATGTTTCAATGACCTTTTCTGATTGCGCGAATCAAAATTGTGTGCAGCAGGGAGAAATCTCGGATCCATCCCAGAGCATCGTCTGCCTGCCTAACAAAGTAGTGGTGGAAATCCAGGGTGGAAATGAAGAGTTCGACGCAATCGCGAAATAAAGAGACAGAAGGGAGACAGACATGACGAACACAAAAACAACGCAGGCTGCGTATAAAGTCGCTCTCTCTGCCATGATGTCCGCTTTGGCTCTGATCTTTTCCTATGTGGAAGCGATCATTCCCTTTAGTTTCGGCATCCCCGGCATCAAACTGGGCATTGCCAATCTGGTGATTTTAGCGTCTCTCTATGTGCTGGGCGGGCGTTATACTCTGGTGATCAACGTGCTGCGGATCCTCATTGCCGGACTGCTTTTCAACGGCTTTTTCGGAGCCATGTATTCCCTGGCGGGCGGGATATTGAGTTTTTTTGTGATGCTGCTGCTGAAAAAGACCGGACTTTTCTCACCCATTGGGGTGAGCATGGCTGGCGGCGTTGCCCATAATCTGGGGCAGCTGCTGGTGGCGGCGGCGATTGTGGAAAATATGAAACTGTTCTTTTATTTTCCGGTGCTGCTGTTTTCCGGCATGGCCAGTGGGATCTTGATTGGGATCTTGACTCATTTGATTTTGCGGAAATTGCCGGAAGGGGTGAAGGGGGGGGGAGTATCAGTTCGCCATTGACGAAGAAAACGCACATAAAATAATAGAGGTGTACGATTATGAATGGACCAATGAGCAAGTATAACAAAAGTTTACAAAACATGGCAGACCCAATCCCACTGAGCAAATGCCCTTCTATAAAAATGGACTTGAGCGGTATGCTTAAATACGCAAAATCAAAAGGCATACAGCCTTTTGATTTGTCCGAACAGGAGAAAAAACAGTTCATAAAATAACAAGGCCGGCTTTGCTGATTTTCTTTCAGCAGCAGACTTTGTTGATTTTCCGAAAATATCACAAATGATATTTCCTATATAATTAAGCAAACGGTCATGCCCCAGCGATTCCGCTCTTGGCATGACCGTTATGTTTTTTCGTTCAACAATTTTTTCGAAGCAGCAAAATTTCTTTCAACATTTTCCTCCAGCGCCTTCCTTAAAATCTCATGGCATTCATGTAAGCTTCCTGGAAGTTTGCTTGATCGGCCAGTTCCACATGCTCCACCAGTTCCGGGACCTTCTTCATGATTTCCAGCTCTCTATCGCTGACCAGCGCCATGGACACGCCGCAGCCCGCCGCGTTTCCCATAAAGTGAATGCAGTCACGCTCTATATCTGGCAACAGCCCGATAGTGACCGCGCTTTCTTGATCAATGTAATTGCCGAACGCTCCGGCGACCATCACTTCCCGAATATCGCAGGCGGATTTTCCCACCTTATCCAGCAGCAGCTTGATTCCTGCTGCAATAGCGCCCTTGGCCAGCTGGACTTCCCTGATGTCGCTTTGGGTGATAACAATGTCCTCACCGTCTTCTCTGGGAACTAGCACAAACTGCCGCTCCTTTCCAACAGAGACCAGCCGCTCTCTGAACTTGGGATCCAGCCCTAATAGCTCCACATCATCGGCGCATACCAGCCGCCCTGATTTTTTGATCAGCCTGTTCTTCAACATCTGGGCCATAGCATCGATCAGCCCGGAACCGCAGATGCCCTGGGCTGGCTGCTGATCAATGGTTTTGAAAAAGACTTCTCCGTCTTTGATGCGCACTTTTTCGATTGCTCCGGCGGCCGCCCGCGTCCCATGCCGGATAGCGGCACCTTCAAAAGCCGGACCTGCCGCAGTGGAGCAGGCATAGCGGCGCGTTCCGTCTGTCAAGGCGATTTCACCGTTGGTCCCGATGTCGATAAAAACCGTCAAAGCTTTTTTCTCCAGGAACCGAGACGCAGCCAGACCTGCTGTGATGTCCCCACCCACATGACCAGCGATATTCGGCAGGAGAAGAACAATCCCAGCCTCTGCGATGCCCAGCTCTGCCCCAAGATTCACCCCATTGCCTGGACCGCCTTTTCCCGCTGTCCACACTAGCGTTCCCGCATATCCGGGCGCAAAGGGCGCAAGGGCCAAGGTTTTCGGTGAATACCCGGCAAAGAGATGGGCCATGGTCGTGTTTCCACAGACTGTTATCTTGAGGATTTCCTTTCGCTGGATTCCTGCCCTTTCGCACAGTTCCTTGATGATTTCATTGAGGCAATCCATGATCTTCCGCTGCAGTATGGCCAGATTTTCTGTCTGCTCCCCGCAGTAGGTGATGCGGGAGATCACGTCCATCCCAAACTCATTTTGCGGATTCGTCCTTCCACAGGCCGCAATCTGGCATCCCTGTTCTAAATCCCAAAGCATGCCCACCACTGTGGTCGTTCCAATGTCAAAAGCAGCGCCGAACCCTTTTCTCCCCGTTTCTGGCCTGAAATCTTTGGGGTACGCCAGCATCTTGGTTTTTCTGTCGTTGGCTCCGCTCATCATAGCAGCGTTCTCACATCTTCCGCACTTGCCGCAGATTCCTATGCATTTTATCATTGCTTTGTCCTTTCGTCCAGAAAACAGTTTCTCGGGGATCAATGAGTTTCGTAATACTCATCCACTGCGTTGAAGAAGGCATGAATGTTCTCCCAAGGCGAATGGGCCGGAATATCGCAGCCAGAGGCCGGTATGAAGTTGGGGTACTTGGCGCAGGCTTCCATCACTTTAAGGGTGGCCTTCCTGATGGACTCCGGCGTTCCGTTGCAGAATTCTCCTGCCGGATCCACGTTGCCCATGACCACATGATTCGCGTCAGGCCAGACTGCCATCATTTTTTCCATGCTGATGATATTGCCAAAGCTGTACCCAATGGCATCTGTGGCGGCGATTTTCTTGACAGCCTTGACTGTGCTACTGCCGCAATTGTGATAGATGACCGCGAAGTGGTCGTCCTGCAGTTCCTCGATGATCCGCTTCACATACTGAGAAGAAAATTCATCCAGCATCTTCGGGGACATGAGGCCTGCCAAAGGCTCGGCCATGGCGATCCCGTTGAGCCCCGCGTCTTTGTAGGCTTTCATATACTTGAGGACGAATTGTGTGCATTTTTCCAACAGCAGATGGATGGTTTCCGGTTCGCTAACGCATTTCATCATCACGTCCGTGATATCCATCAGCCTGCCAGCCAGAGAAAAAGGACCGATGCATCCGGCGAAGATAGGCTTTTCCGGATCAGCGATCAGTTCCACCGCTTTCTTGGCACCATCAATGTAAATTTGTGTCCTGCCCGCCCCCACATCCGGAACTTTGAGGGCTTCCACGTCTTCCTTTGTCTTGCAGATCGGCTCATGGATATTCGGGATCTCGTTATCATCGAAATCCACCTTGCCGCCAAAAGCCTCCGCCTCAATGGAAAGGTCCATATAGGTGAGGATGGCAAAGGGATCCACCTCTTGGGAAAGCAGCTTTAGTCCCTTGGCCTGGGTGTCCGCGTTTGCCAGCAATTCCGTGACCGTCAGTCCCATTTTCTGGGCAATAGGAAAAGTCAGGATGGGGATCGGTTTCTTACGTTCCGCTGCGATCCATTTTTCCAAAACTTCGTTCATGTTCATTTTCATAGTTTCATACCTCTTTTCTTTGTAGTGCCGCGCCTGCTATGATCATTCTGTTTAGCTTTCCAAACTTACAGGCATTTCATCAAAGTCTCAATGATTGCCGGACACCGCTTTTCAACATCCGGCATGTACACCCGCTCCGTGTACTCGTGATAATCGAAGCCCGCTGGTCCTGTGATAATCGCTGGCATGGAAATTTCCATAATGGTTTCAAATGGGATCTTGTACAAGGTTTCCGGCGTGACCATGTTTTTCATCGCATAGATGTCCTCTTCAATGTTGGTACAGGAAATGTAGCTATTATCCGACAGCCCCATGAAATACGGATCCACTTCCAGCTCCATGTCATATTCCTTTTTCAGCATATCAGCCACACTGTCGATCCAAAGCTGCCTATGGCAATCATGGGTGTGATTGTTCACCGCAGGGACATATGGCGGCAGCAGACCGATCACAATAATAGGATCTGTGATCTTTGACCATTCTATGGCCTTTTCGATCATCTGAAAACCGCTTTCCACCTGAACCAGACCTTTACCGGATTTCACCTGTTCTGTCACCTGTTCAACCAGGGCCTCTTTCTTCGTGTCATAATCCGCATCCACTTTTCTGCAGATTTCCTCCAGTTCAGCGTAAGTCATGACCTTGATCTCGTAGTTAGGATTGCCCTCCTGCGTGTGATTCAGATATTCATAAGCCCGATCATAGGTGGCGACCGCGTCCTTTGCCGCTTGGACGCAGAGTTTTTTTAATTTCTCTGTCAAACTGTCGATGGTCACGCTCTTGGTCATTGGCAGATGCGCATAAATCTCCGTATACGCAGGGACCGATACTTGATACACGCTCTTTGAATCCTTGTGCCACAATACAGTGGGCGGCGTTGTGATCCTGCCATACTCTTCATTGCAGAAATCCACGTTCAAGTCCAATCTTCTTTCCACATTAGCCGCTATCAAAGCGGAATTGAGGCCTGTCATAATGTTGCCTACATGCGCGGCTTTCCCCCTACATACAATGGCGGGGAGCATCTTTCCAATGGAACCATCCACATAAACAAATTTGTCTTTTCCTCCTGCGGTCGGCTCTGGATCGATCAATAGTTTGTAATCCAGCCCATACTGTTCTTTCAGCCTTTTTAATAGCCCTGTTGACTGCATGATGCCCTGTGCTTCGTGTTCTTCATCAGGGATGCCCATGAATAGAATGTTCAATTCTGGAAAGGCATTTTCCCGTGCGCATTTAAACAGCTCATAAAGCACCACTGCGTCTCCGCCCTTCATATCAGCCATGCCCCTGCCAAATTCCCATTGCGGATCTTCCAGCGCTGCCTTCACATCAGGCTTCACATCTAATTTTTTCAGTTCTTCCTTTAACTTTGGCGGGTCCAGCGCATAGGGCTTTAACACGCCATAGCACTCAATTTCCACGCAATCTGTATGCCCTGCGAACACAATGGTTTTATCAGTGGTCCCCCGTCTCAGGGCCCAGGGGATCATTCTCCCGATGATATCCTTCCCATCATATAGTCCGCATAAATCAGGATGCGCCTTCCAATAATCCTGCTCTCCTATGGTTTCATGGATCCATTTGCTGATGGTGATCTCCATCTCAGTGAAGCTATCGCTCTGGATGCCCACCAGCGCGTATAACAATTCTTTTGGTGTCCAGTTTTTAGCCATGATGCTCTCCTTTCATTGACAAATTTCGATATGTGCCATATTAAGCTTCTTTGTTCAAAACCGAGGAGGCTGGCTCCTCGGCTATAATTTCATGTAACTGTTTAAAACTACTCCAGTTCTGTCCGCGGATCTTCTGCCGCATAGGTTCCGGTCTTGTCATATGCTCTCCACTTTTTGATCAGTATGATGATAGAGGCGATGATGCCGATTTCGATGAAGATCGCCAGCAGTCCGGACACGTTGGCAAGCTGCTTCACGCCATCAATGCCCACCGTGGCCACGACAATATAAGCAACGGCCGCACAAATGATCCCCCAGATCAACTTTTGGACAGCAGGCGCGCCTGTGGGATCTTCCAATGACACTTCTTTAGACGCGAGCCCTGCCATTACGGACACGTTGGCGTTGGCGCAAGTGATGAAAGATAACAGCAGAATGATCAGGTAAAGGACTGCCAGCGGGAATCCCGCAGGCAGATGAGAAAGCATTTCGTAAGGGATGGCCCCAAATCCTTTTTCTGTCATTGTTGCCACCAGATCTGTGACGCCCTTCATCTGCATCTGGATAGAGGAACCGCTGATGATCATCACCCAAAGCGCTCCGAATCCACCACATAGTCCTAAGTTTACCGCCACAACGGTCCTAATCTTACGTCCATAAGAAATGCTTCCCAGGAATAGACCCAGGGTCGGTGTCCATGCGAAGTAGGAGGCCCAATAGAAAGTTGTCCATGACGCGGGCCAGTCCGTATCGTGCGCGGCGCCGGTCACCAGAGACCTGTCAAAAAAGTGCTGCAAGAAAGAACCAAAGCCTTCTGTGCCAATGTTCAGGATGTAGAAAGTCGGGCCAAGGATCACGATGGCTGCCAGCAGGATGCCATATCCGTACACGTTCGCGTCCGCTAGTGCCTTGATGCCTTTTTTCAGGCCGGAAATAGCGGAACCAATGTAAATGATCGTAAGCACGACCACGATAATCAGCATGGTCATGGCTGTGGACTCGATGCCCACTGTGAACCCCATGCCATAATTGATGTTTAGCAGCATCTGCCCCAATGAGGCGGCCACAGCCACTACGACACAGAACAAAATCACGCCATCAACGATATCCTTCACTTTTTTCTTTTCCCCTAACCTGCCTAATGCAGGAGACAGTTCGGAGAACACGCTGTAAGGCTGTTTGCCATTGTAGTATAAGAAGGCGAATGTGATGGCCGCGGTGGTCATGATGCCGTAGGGCAGAAAGGACCAGTGCATGAACATGGTTTCCATGGCAAACAGTGCCGAATCGCCGGAACCAGGATCATACCCTGTGATGGCCGCTGCCGGATCCATCATGTGGTAAACCGGCTCTGATGGTCCCCATACGAGAAGACCGGAGGCCAACGAGGATGTGAGCGAGATAGAAAACCAACTGAAATTAGACAGTTTTGGCTTTGCGTCTTTGCCGCCGATGCGCACATTTCCAAACTTGGAAAGCGCCGCCCAAACACAAACGATGATGCATATCACGGTCACGATATTTGCGAACCATGCCATCTTTGACATGAAGAATCCACTGATCCCACTCAAAATGGCGAAGAATCCATCCGGATTAGCGAACTGAAAAATAATGGCTGCCAGCAGTAATATAAAACCTGGCCAAAACGCATAGTGTTTAATGCCTTTCATACTTTTTTCCTCCCTTCAACATTTTAGGAAACTCTTATCAACTCGAATTTTAAAACATGCCTTGTTATTGTCCGCGATTTTTATCGCCATCCTCGCTGGTCATACAATTCGTCCTGGTCACTGCTCTCTCAATTCATTGGCCAAATCCACGGCAGAAGCAGCGTCATAAGAGAACCTGGCTCCGATTTCTTCAGCAAAAGCTTCTGTCACCGGCGCGCCGCCGATCATGATTTTGACATCTTTATACTTTTCATTACCTCGAATCAGCTTTACCACTTCCTCCATGACAGGCATAGTGGTCGTCAGCATCGCGGACATGCCCACATAATCCGCCTGTGTTTCCTCAAGCGCGCCCATGAATCGCTCAGGTGTCACATCGATCCCCAGGTCGATCACTTCATATCCAGCGCCTTCCAGCATCATGGCCACGATTTTTTTGCCAATGTCATGCAGATCGCCTTTGACTGTTCCAATGATGATCTTTCCCTTTACTTCTCTCTTTCCTCCTACCAGCAAAGGCTTTAAAAGTTCGTTGCCAGCTGCCATGACGTTAGCGGACATAAGTACTTCCGGAACGAATATTTCTCCTTCTTTAAAGAGTTTTCCCACTTCATCCATTCCAGGCACCAGCCCTTTATCCAGGATCTCGATAGGATCGACTCCATCCTTGATGGCCTTTTCCACCAGATCTACGATCACCTCGTCATCGCCTTCCAAAATGGCTTCTTTCATTTCTTTAAATAACATCTTTTTTCCTCCTCAAATATGCTTAATACTCAATTCCCAGTTTTTTTGCTCTGTCTCTGATGATTTCATCGAAGATTTTTTCAGTGCGCTGGTCAATGAGGGATGGCGCGTCTTCTTCAATGATTTCCACGGCTCTCTTTTCCAGCTTTTGATTCAGGGTCAGTCCATCCTCATTTTGCCAAGCCACATACTGTTTTCTGTTAAAAAACTTTGGATAATAGACTTCATTCCTAAAATGTTTCGCTGTGTGCTTTTGGGACACATAGTCGCCTCCATATCCCACCTTGTCGATGAGATCAATGGCAAATGAACTTTCATCATAATTGATGCCCTGCACGAATCTCTTGGCGAAACTGATCTGTTCGTTGACCAGTAGGATCATGGATAAATTCCCGATGGCTCCAACGCCTGTGTATGCGTTGTCATGTACCAAATTCTGTCCTGAAAGGGCCGCGCACAGGATGCTGTACATGGATTCCGTTCCAGCTTGCGCGTCGATTTCCAGAGCATCTGTGCATCCGGAAGTGCCATATAGCGGCAAGTCATAGAATTTCGCCAAGTCCGCCATGATCGCATGGACCATCCCCAGTTCAGGGCCGCCATACACATTCATGGTGGTCATCATATCCATGGCACCGTACACATAACCGTAAATAAAAGGCGCGCCTTTCTTTACTAACTGGTGAAGCACCAGTCCTGCCAGGCATTCTGCGTTGCTGCAAATGATGGAGCCAGACAATGTCACCGGCGAAGTCCCTCCTGACACGCCGCCAGAGGCATATGTGGTAGGAATTCCGTATTCCGCGCAAAGCATCAGCTTTTGGATCGCTTCTTCACTGTTCATGAGCGGCGAAACCGGTTCATTGTACAGCATCAGCGTTGGATTTCTCCTTAGTTCCTCATATCCGCCTGCCATTTCCGCGCACATGTCGATTAAACACTGCAAATTGTCTTTATCTGTGGCAGTTGCCAGATTAGGCTTAGAACAATATTTCCGCATGGCCTTCAGAGTGATCATGTCATGAAGATGCTGCGGGATGTCCTGCGCCAGCCCCTGGTTGGACACGTAGGAAAAATTGTCGCATTTCTCCACTACCTTGGCGATGTTTTCAATGTCCTTCAATGTTGTAGGACGGACTTCTTTGGTGTATGGATCCACATGGCTGGGCAGATCCGTGCCAGTTCCGTAATAAACCTTGTTTCTTTCCAGGAACATCGTTCTTTTTCCCGCTGGATTCGCTACCGCGATCCTCGATGGAGCTGTCCTGATGGCCTCCTCGACCATATGAGCTGGAAACTTAGCCACTTTAGTGTCAAAGTCCACATATGCTCCGCCTTCTGCCAAAATTTTCAGAGCCGTCTCCTCAAAGATTTTCACGCCGCTCCGCTCCAGCACTTCTAGGCTGCCGTTATGGAGCCTTACAAGCTGCTCGTGGGAGCACATTTTAAAGTCAAAGGTCTGATTCACAGTTTGATTTACAAGTAACAATTTTCATTTCTCCTTTCTATCTTGATTCCCAAATGTCCATGTTTTATAAACCCGTTGAATCCTACTTACCTCCTTTCTATGATTCGATCCTATAAAACTCCGCATGTTCTTTTATGATTTCATCAAATTGGTCTTTCGTGACCGTATCAATGAACTCCGGGCTTTCGCTTTCTACAATGGCCTTCGCTTTCTGTGTGAATTTATCAGCGATTCGTTCTTTTCCGTTAGCGGCCCAGGCAATGTTCCGGTATCGATTGAGAAACTCCGGCAGATAATATTCTTTTCTGAATTTGCGGAAGGTTTCTTTTTTCTCCAGAAACGAGCCGCCCGGTCCTTCTTCCATAATGGCCTCAAAGGAAAGGCTTTCCTCTGAAATGGCAATGTCCTGGGCGTACCGCTTCACGAATGTCAAAAGCTCGTTGGCGCCGATGATGGCCTGCAGGGAGCCCATCTGTCCGATTCCCATGTAACCGTTATCATGAACAAAATTCTGTCTTCCATAAATCGCAGTCATCATGCTGTACATCATCTCCGCTCCCATCTGAAAATCCACTTCGTTCGCGTCTGTGGCTCCAGAAAGCCCAAAAGACGGAAGGTGATAAAATCTTCCCATCTCACCTACAAAAGAATTCATCAATCCATATTCCGGCCCTCCGTACATGCAGACCGTTGTCTTCATATCCATGATCGAGGCCTCACATCCATACATAAACGGCGCACCCTGGCGCTTTAGCTGATGAACCACCAAACCTGTCAGGCATTCCGCGTTTCCCACCACTAGGGTGCCCGCTAGTGATACCGGGCCTGTGGCTCCGGCGATCACACCGGAAGTATAAGTGACCGGTATGCCATACTCTGCGCACAGCAAGAGTTTGTCCAAGGCTTCCGCTGAATTGGAAAGCGGCGAAACCGGCTCCGCGTAATGGACAAATGTAGGCTTGTCCCTAAGCGCTTCATAGCCTCCGGCTTGTGCGGCCGCCATGTCTATGACTCCCTGCAGGCTATATGGATCAGTGGCAAGTGTAAGATTCGGTTTGTCGCTATACTGTCGCATTGCTTTAAAATGATAGATATCAGCGATCCGAGGATCCCGATCATGAGCCAAAACATATGGAGCGATCCAATCGATGGATTTGCACTGGTGCGCTACTTTTGCGGCATTTTCGCAGTCTTTCAAACAGCCCGGACGGAAGTCTCCTGTATATAAGTCAACGAATTCAGGCATATCAGTTCCTGTGCCGAACGTCACCACATTTGGCTTCAAGTCAAAGGCTTTTTCACCACTGCCTTTGTATAAGGAAAAGGACGAGGGTGCTGTCTCAAGAGCCTTGTCTACCATCCTGCGGCTTATTTTCACCAAATGATCTTCTCCAATCGCAGCGCCTGCGGCTCTAAGCAGCACTAAAGCCTCATCACTATAGATCTTCACACCGACTTCTTCCAATACTCTCATAGACGTTTCATGGATTCTGCGTTTCTGCTCATCCGTCCATCTTGAAAACGAACCAATGCTGCTGTCGCTGTCAAATGTAATCATATTTTCGTCCTCCTTTTTAATTCGTTATTTGCCGAATTTACGAATCTAATTTTGTTTTATTAACTTTACTCTTTCATTTTCAAAAAGTCAATAGCTTTCTAGAGTTTTATTTCTATCTTTTTAAGAAAATTCTGGTCTTTCTATCATTTTGAAAAGAAAAAAGCCATGAAAACGCGGTTCATCATGCGCTTTCATGACTTTAGAATATCCATATGCCTTTTTTCTATTTACTCTTCTTGATCCATATATTCCCGAAACAATGCGGGGATCTTCTGTACCTGCAATTTATCCACCTCATAATAAACATATTTTTTGATGGTCTTGCTATTGACTAGCCCCACTGCTTTCAAAGCCTTTAGATGGGCCGACACCGTGCTGGCCGCCAGTCCCAGCACATTGGATATGTACTGAGTCGTTGCCGGCGCGTCCCACAACATTTTTATGATTTTGAGACGGCTCACATCGCCCATGGCCTTAAAGATATTGCATAAATCACCGGGTTCCCCTAGTTCATCAACAATGGTCTTTAGCTTCATATTGTAATAAATGATCAGAGAATTTTCAAATCGGTCCATCAAAAGCTCAGGATCAGAGAAATTAGATGGAAAAATGTGTATCTGCGTGATCTCATCTAGCGGAATCATGTATGTGATATCTTTTTTCAGGAACACTTGCCTTTTGGTCACATAAATATCATTGTGCAAGTTGGAAATATATTGAATGCAATCTCCCTGGCTGCTGCATTCAAACTTTGACCGCATGATAGCTTGAGATATATTCTTCTCAATGTCCCGCCACACATGCGAGAAAGCCTGCTCCCAATAGGTCTTGATCAGAGCCGCTAAATCATTTCGCAGGGCATTCATGTTGCGGATAAAAATCACCACGTCTTTTTGATTGATATACTGGCTGATGAGCCGCATAGCCCGTTCATCGATGCTGCTCGGATCTTTTACCCATTGTTCAGCAGTTTCAATATCAAACCCTAATGCGGGCATTCCCAGGAAAAAATATAAAAACGTCACGTCATCCATCGTGCGAAAACGGCGCATGGCTTCATCGAATTCGATCTGCGCCTGTCCTGTTTCTTTATAGTATTCACAGGAAACATAGGTGGCCAGGTCCATGATCAGCGACCACCTTGCATAGGCGTTCCCGTACATTTCTAAACTATGCTGCAGCGCTGTGTCCATTTTATTGAAGCGTCCCGCAGTCAGCCACAAGCTCTCGTTTTTTTCTTCGCTTTTTGTCTGCATCCCATGCAGGCTGGCGAACAATTCTACTAGGGGATTTTTATGAAAGATGATTTCCCTTGTTCCGTCATAATAATAATTCACATTGTTCCGAATCATAAAACCTCCTGCTTTGCTTCTCTTTTCACAGACTTTCATTACGCTAACCATTATATCTATCTTTGTAAAATTTTACAACATTAAATTGTGCAAACATTTCATAAACAACTGATATATGGCAGGTAAAAGCAATCTTAGTCCGAGGCAAAAAGCAAACGGCCACGCCCCAGCGATTTCGCTCTTGGCATGACCGTTATGTTTTTTATTTATCGGCGTTCTATGACGCAGCGACTTCTTCCTTCTTTGGCGCTGGAGCCGGAGCCTTTTTCTTGACTCTCAGGTTCAAAATCGCGCCAGTCGGACATTCTTTTGCACAAAGTCCGCAGTTCTTACATTTTTCCGGATCAATCTTGGCCAGATTGTTTTCCACAACAACCGCATCGAATTTACATGCCTTCTGGCACTTCATGCAGCCAATGCAGCCAGCCGTACATTGCTTTCTGGTCTGCGCTCCTTTATTGTTGGAGCTGCAGGCCACATAGACCAGCTTGTTCTTGCTCTGGATCTGAATGATGTGTTTCGGGCATACTTTGGCGCATTTTCCGCAAGCCACGCACTTTTCCCGATCAATGAAGGCAACGCCGTCTTCCACGCAGATCGCATCATAATCGCAGACTACGGAACAGTCGCCAAGACCCAGACATCCATGGGCGCACGCCCAATTTCCGCCGTAAAGCTGGCTTGCTGCCTTGCAGGTGGCCATGCCTTTGTATTCCATGATCCGCTTTGCGGACGCTTCGTTTCCGTGACACATGACCACAGCCACCTTTGGATCCGCTGCTCCTGCGTCAACGCCTTTAATGGCGGCCAGTTTCTGCGCCACGTCCGCTCCGCCTACTGGACACATGGACGCTGTGATCGTCCCATCCGTGTCTTCTGCCAGCGCAGTGGCATAATCATCACAGCCCGCGAATCCGCACGCGCCGCAATTCGCGCCTGGCAGTACTTCGCGGATATCAAGCACCATTTGGTCTACTGGCACAAACATTACCTTTGACGCAATGGTAAGAATGATACCGGCCACAAGACCAATGACTACTACGATACCTACAGGTATTAACATACTCATTTCTCGTATCCCTCCTTACGCGAACAGACCTTCTACCACGCCGGAGAATCCCATGAAGGACAGGGACAAGATCGACGCGGTAACAAGTGTGATCGGAATTCCCTGAAATGCTACAGGGACCATTTTACAATCTTCCAGTTTGCCTCTCAGTCCCGCAAAGAGAACCATGGCCAGCAGGAAGCCGATGCCTGCGCCCAATGCGTTGAACAGGGACTGCACATACGTGAGGCCGTCATCAATATTCGTGATGGTGACGCCCAATACCGCGCAGTTTGTGGTGATCAGCGGCAGGAACACACCCAGCGACTTGTAAAGCGGCGGCATGTACTTTTTCAGCGTCATTTCCACCAGCTGTACCAGAGAAGCGATAACCAAAATAAACACCACCGTCTGCAAGTATCCGATGCCATAAGCGTCCAGAAGGAACTTTTGGATCGGCCATGTGGCGGCAGTCGCCAAAACCATAACAAAGGTTACGGCAAACCCCATGCCCGTGGCGGAGTCCATTTTCTTGGAAACTCCCAGGAACGGGCAGATACCCAGGAACTGGGACAATACAAAGTTATCCACCAGGATAACACTCATAATGATTACAATGATCTCTTTCATGACGCGCTAGCCTCCTTTTCACTGCAGGTGCTGGAATTGCAGGAGCCTGCCATAGCACAGCCTTCGCAGCCAAAGCTCTTCTTCTTGATGGCCTTTCCTTTTGACGCAAAATTGATCGTCGCAATGAGGATGGCGAACACGAAGAAGCCGCCAGGGGCCAGCATGAAGATACCCATTGGAGGAACGCTGCCAAAGAGAGCGATGCCAAACGCAGTGCCGTTGCCCAGGATTTCTCTGATCAGGCCCATGATGCCCAGAGCCACTGTGAAGCCCAGGCCCATGCCGATTCCGTCCAAAGCGGAATCCACGATGGAATTCTTGCTGGCGAACATTTCCGCTCTGCCCAGGATGATACAGTTTACTACGATCAGCGGAATGAACAGACCCAGAGATTTGTCCAGAGCCGGCAGATACGCTTTCAGCATCAGCTGCACGATAGTTACGAATCCGGCGATCACTACGATATAGCACGGGATACGCACTTTATCAGGAATCACTCTTTTCAATATGGAAATTACGATATTGGCGCAAATCAGTACTGCCATGGTGGAAACGCCCATGCCAAGGCCGTTGGTCGCGCTGGTGGTCACCGCCAAAGTCGGGCAGCATCCCAGCAGCTGGACCAGTACTGGATTTTCTTTAATAAACCCTTTTGTAATGATTGATAGTTTGTTCATTATTTAACACCTCCGCATTCCTTGTATTGCAGCAAAGCTTCGCTGACACACTGGTATACTGCGTTGGAAGAAATGGTCGCGCCCACGATCTGATCGATGTTAGCGTCATTTTTGATGTTGTCCTGGCCCGCCGTGTCCACGCCGCCATACTGCTCCAGGTATTCGTCTGTCATGGCTTTTGTTCCCAGACCCGGCGTGTCAGCATGGTTGGTAACGGTCACGCCTGTGACTTTTCCGTCTTTGTCAACGCCTACCATAGCGGTCAGGGTGCCGCCAAAGCTCTTGTATGTAGCAGTCACTGCCATGCCTGACTTGTTGTCAGCCATATAGCATTCCTCCACGCCGTTTACCAGCTTGCCGTCATACGGAGTGAAGCTGTCGCCGGAAGGCAGTACCTTCACTCTGGCTTCGTCAGCTGTTTTCTGGGCGTTTTTCTCGATCAGAGGATTTGCCACGCCGTAAGTCCCCGCAAGGGCCGCTGTCACTACTAGGCAAATGATCACCAGCACTAAAGCAGGGGCGATGTTTTCTTTAAAAGCGTTATTTTTCATCTTTTTTGCCGCCTCCTTTTTTATATGCTCTGTTGGTGCAGAAATTGTCGATATGCGGAGTCAAGATGTTCATCAGCAGAATGGCGAAAGAAACGCCTTCTGGATACGCTCCGTATACGCGAATCACAAAGGTGAGGATCCCGCATCCAATGCCGAAGATCACTTTTCCCATTGGCAGGATCGGGGAAGTCACATAGTCAGTCGCGCAAAAGAACGCGCCTAACATCAGACCGCCCGCGCACAGGTGGAAAATCGGATCTTGTCCCGGAATGATCAGGGCCAACACAAATACAGTGCCCAGGAAGCATACCGGAATGATCGGGGAGATGATTCCTCTCCAAATGAGGAAGATACCGCCGATCAGCAGCGCCAGGGCACTGACTTCACCAATACATCCGCCTACGTTGCCCAGGAACAGATCTAAATTGGATGGCATCTGGCCGCCGCCTTCTGAGAGGATGCCCAGAGGAGTCGGTCCCGTGGTTCCATCCACTACGCCCGCGCCTCTTGGCACCGGCCATGTGGTCATTTCCGTGGCAAAGGAGATAAAGAGAACGATTCTGGCTGTGACCGCTGGGTTCACCAGGTTCTGCCCAATGCCGCCGAAAAGCTGCTTTACAATGACGATTGCCACGAAACAGCCGATAATGGCCATCCAATAAGGAAGGCTGGCCGGCACGTTGAAAGCGATCAGCACCCCTGTCAGGGCCGCGCTCATATCCATTACCGTGTTCTTTCTCTTCATCAATTTGTTGAAAAGAAATTCAAAAATCATGCATGCTGCCGCGCAAACAACGGTCATCACCGCCGCTCTGTACCCAAACTGGTAGCATCCTACCGCGAACGCTGGAATCAGAGCGATCAGCACGGTCTGCATCACTTTAGCCGTATCAACGTTAGAAACCGCATGAGGCGCTGAGGATACGACTAGATTATCATAATACTGTTTTTCCATTATTTACTCGCCTCCTCCTTTACAAGCGCTTTGCTCAGTTTATTGATAAAGCTCAGCGGCCTTCTGGCCGGACATACGTAGGAGCAGCTGCCGCATTCCATGCACTGCATGATCTGCAGCTGGTTCAGCTTTTCCACGTCCTTGTTTTCATAAGCCGCGGCATAAGCGGTCGGCAGCAGTTTGAACGGACATGCTTTGTGGCATCTTCCGCAGTTGATGCAGCCTGTTTCCTCAGGAACCAGCGCCTGCTCTCCCGCGAAGGCCAAAATCGCATTGTTGTTTTTCACAAGAGGCGTCCTGTCTGAGAAAATAGCTCTTCCCATCATCGGGCCGCCCATGAGGATCTTCTTTGGCTCTGCCTTGTAGCCGCCGCAAAATTCGATGATATCCGCAATCCTGGTTCCAATCGGCGCGATCATGTTTTTCGGTTCTTTCACCGCAGAGCCGTCTACTGTGATCCTCTTGGAAATCAGCGGCATGCCGTCTCTGAAGTGTTGTCCCACAAAAGCAATGGTCGTAATATTGGAGAGAATGATCCCCAGCTGCGCCGGAAGCACTCCGCCGTTCATGGTTTTTCCAGTGATTTCATAAACCAGCACTCGCTCCGCTCCCTGTGGGTAGCGAGCCCGCAAGGTCACTACTTCTATTTCCGGATGGTTCTGGTCTGCCAGCATTTTTTTCAGCTGATCAATGGCATCCTGCTTGTTTTCTTCGATGCCAATATACCCTTTTTTCAGTTCCAGGTACTTCATGACCAGCAGCGCTCCGTCAATGATGTCCTGCGTGTTCTCCAGCATCAGTCTATGGTCAGAAGTAATGAACGGTTCGCATTCCGCGCCGTTTACGATCAATGTGTCCACTTCATCCAAATTCTGCGGGTTATATTTGACGTGAGTTGGGAATGACGCTCCGCCCAGCCCTACCAGACCGCTGGTCCGTATTTCTTTTACAAATTCTTCTCTGTTTGTTACTTCTGGAGGTTTTACTTCTTCCCATACCTCCTGTTTTTTGTCTGTTTCAATGACAATCGCTTGATCTTCTCCACCCATCACAGACCGGATCCCTTCGATTCCTGTCACTGTTCCTGAAACGCTCGAGTGGATTGGCGCACTTACAAAAGCATCAGTATCACCAATTGGCTGTCCTACTTTTACGTAATCGCCTTTTTTCACCAAAGGCTTACATGGGGCTCCAATATGTTGAGACATCGAAATGCACACAGTATCAGGGATCGGCATGATTTGCGTCTCACACGCGGATGTGTGTTTCTCATGACTCACCTTGATGCTTTGCAAATGCTTTTTCTGTTGACTCATTTCTGAAACCTTCCTTTCCAAAGTTTTTTCAGTCGCATACATGAATTATATTATCACAAAACGATTCAATATGCTATATTTTTGTGTCGAATTCTAAGGAAAAACCGCACTTTTTGTGTACAGAATACTTTTTCTACATATATACCCTATGCGAAAAAATTTTAATCATGATGGGATGTTGAGATGAGGTTGAAATATATGGGAAAGATGTGGGTTGAGGCTGGGGTGGGTGAAGCGGCAGCGGAGGCAAACTAGTCGGTCGCAGAGCCGCAAGTCAATCAGGATCATTCTGAGGATCGCAGATAGCTTTCTACCATAGAAACTACTTCTTTTGCGATTTCTAACTGTTCCTTCGCATCTTGGATTGATAAAAGATAAAAATCATCATAATCGCTTGCATGACGCACTTCCTGCACTCTGCTTATTTTCCTACTAAGTTCTTTTGGGAATATACCAGTATGCACAAAGTCTTTGTTAAAGTTTCCAATTACCTGCGCATGATGCTTATATGCTTTGAACTCCAGAGCCAAGCATGCGGATATTGCTCTGAAAATCGCATAGTAAGCTCTGTTATTGGATGTTCTGTAATAACCCTTTTCAAAATTCATTTCCGCAGCTTCCAAGTCTGTTTTAGCTACGTTGACTCTGTGATTCGCTAGTTCTTTCGCACCGCCCACATCGTCTAATTCAAACGCCATATAGCTTCACTCCCTCTTTTTGGATCGTATGATAAAATGGATATGCTCGAAGCCACTTTTTAAAATGATCTTGGGACTTCACAATCGGCATGATCTCTAAATGATAAGCGAAGTTATATTCAAATGTCATATCTGAAAGCACTCGCCCTTTCTGCTCAATTTCTTGATCGCTGGAGTCCACTAAAATCATAAGATCAATATCCGAGTCCTGTCTGTAGTCACCCCGCGCATAGGAGCCATATAAAATCACAGTTTGCAGCTGCTCGCCATAAATCTTGCAAATTTCTTTTACATATTCTTTCAAAATATGATTTAAAGATTGAGGCATGACGCACTTCCTTTCTTCGTTGACTCTTGTTAGTTTGATTCGGTTCTCTTCTTTTAGATGAGAGGATCTCACAAATTGGCCAAATGCATCTAAGTGTGTATAAATCATAAGCAAATTCATACGATTTATACACACTCATAGATTTTTCTATAAACCGGCATCTTTCTCTCAGCCTTACGGGGATCCTGCATATCACCCTGCGCCAGGCAGCGCAGTCTATTGAGCCACGCACTTGGTCGCCACTCTGCCATGGACACTGATTTTTATCTATTTCTTGCAAACTTACTGGGCCGTGTACTCGGTCACCACGTTTCCGCCTACAATATGTTCCCGCACGACCCGAGCGGCTTTGTCTTCGGTCATTTTGATATAAGTCGTCTTGCGCCCGTCTTCATCGTACACTTCCACGATGGGTTCCAGCTTGCACATGCCAATGCAGCCCATCATGGTCAGATCCACATTCTTGATGCCCCGTGTGCGGATCTCGTTGGCAAAGGAATTCATCACTGGTCTGGCTCCAGCCGCGATGCCGCAGGTAGCCATGCCCACGGAAATCACTTTTTTTCCGGTTTTTTCAGACTCGCCTTCGCCCTGTCTGATCTTTTCTAATTCTTCTAATGTCTTCATTTTTCTACCTCCCGCGCGTGCGATTCAAAATAATGCACGCTCTTTCCGTAATCAATCCGCGCACCACATCCTCTGCGAATGCTTTGCAAGTAGGCGCGCCGCACACGCCGCAGTCCACTCCTGGCAGCGTGCTGACGATCCTCCCGATCTCCTCCATTTTTTTCAGAGACACATTGAGATCCTCGTCCAGGCGCAGCACTGGCCGGTAGCGCAGTTCTCGATTGCGCGCCAGCTCCTGCTCGTCTTCCGGCACGTTTAGCAGCCGGTCCCCGTATTTGGCCTTGGCCTCATCTATGATCACCTTCATGTTGGTCTTGGCGGAATAAACGTTTTCCACAGTCAGAGAGCCGCCGCAGCATCCCCCGATGCAGGCTTCCGCTTCGATGAAATCAACGCCTGACAGCTTTTCCTCTTCCACCTTTTCAAAGATGTCGATTACCTGCTCGATGCCATCCACGGCAATGAACCTGTCTGTGTTCAGCGCCAGGCCTTCGCCTCCCGGACTGGCCCACCGCAGCCCCATGACTCCAGTCTTCTCCAGCTCTTCCACCTCTGAATCCCGCAGCTGCTTCAAATTAGCTGCCACCATCCGGTAAACTTCAGAGATGGCCACCATTTCATCGATATCCGACTCAATGACTTCATCGCTTTCCTTGATAAAAGAAATCTTGGCCGTGCAAGGCGCAATGAAAAAAATACCGACTTTTTTATCCGGAAAGCGGGCCTCCGCCTGTCTTCTGGCCATAGCCGCCACCACTTCCACCGGTGGCCGATACTGCACCACATGATCCAAGAGATTCGGAAAACGGATCTGCAGCAGCTTTAGCACAGAAGGACAGCCTGAGGAAATCAAAGGCTGCGGCCTGTCATCTTTTTTCAGCAGCTGTCTCGTGGCGTAGCTGATCATTTCAGCGCCAATGGCCTCTTCGTACACATCATCAAAGCCAATGCGCTTTAAGGCTGTCAGCAGGTGGTTTCTGGATTTCACGCCTTTGAACTGCCCAAAGATGGCGGACGCCGGTATCGCAATCTTGTAATCGTAGTTTTCCAGCACAGACAGCTGATCCACCTCTGGCCGGATCGCGTGCCGCGGACAGACTTTGACGCACTTGCCGCATTCAATGCACCGCTCCGCGTTGATCTGGGCCTTCCAGCTTTTGACCCGAATGGCTTCCGTGGGACAGCTGCGCACGCAATGGATGCACCCGATGCACCGACCAGGCTCCAGCCGTATGGAAGTCACCTGTCCCCCTTCAAAGGAAAGCGGCCCCTCCCGCATGCCGGTGCTGTGCAGCTTTCCGCATACTGTAAAGGTAGTATCCTGGGTCTCTATCAATGCGATATTTCTGTTCTTGGCAAGCTCGATCATCGTATCGTTGACAGTCTTGCCGCAGGTAATGATGATGCCCTTGATGTTCATCATTTCAGAAGCCCGAATCACCTGGGCGTTCACCAGACTCGTGATGAGAATGCTGTCGTCCACAGTTTCCAGCATCACATTGCTCATCAGGTCCGAAGCCACCGCATAGGAATAATCCTTTTCCAAAAGGTCCGCGCTCTCATAAAGCAGCCGTCCCTGGATCAGCCTGACAATTTCTTTTAAGATCACCCAGTCCACCTCCTAACTCTGGCAGAGTGTCTTTGAAAAGGAAATCCACCTGTTCATTGATAAAAGTCTCGGCTCGAAAAGCCGCGTCCATCTGATTGCTGCCTCGATTTAGGAGGCCCTCTGAAAACAGTTTGCTGTCAAAGGAAAAGGTCCCCATATAGCTGGAGAGCTCCAGTTTCAAATTCAAATCCTGATGGGAAAGCATGGTGAGAAAAAACACGTTCCCCAGGTTCCCCAAAGGCTGCCGATCCACAGAATCGTTGACAAAGGAAGCTGTCAGCAGCGTGCCCACGCCCTGCTCTGACTCCAGTTTGAAATCGCCGCCCGTCTGCAGCGCCGCCTCTTTGAACATAGGCAGTCCCAGTCCCACCAGCCTTGTTGCCCTGGAAGTATGAAACGGGTCGGTGGCTCGTTTCAGGGTTTCTTCATCCATGCCGCAGCCATTGTCCGCCACAGTGATGGTCACAAGCCCGTCAAGGTCAAAGGCTTTTACTCCTACTGAAATAATCGAGCTTTCTGCAGTTATGGAATTCTGCATGATGTCCATAATGTGCAGAGCCAGTTCTTTCATTTCTATTCACCTCAAATCTTTTTCTCTGATCCAGCCAATCACATCCTGGGCAGTCAGCCGCTGCCTGTCTACAGGCAAATCGATCCAATTTTCCCTGCCGCTCATGTCCGCCAGACGGTGGCAATCAGAGGAAAACAGGACGCTCTTGCCCCGCAGATCCTTTCGCTCCAAAAGAAATTTCCGGCCCCGCATGGTGTTAGAAACCTCCACCACATTGGTATGTATGGTCTCAGGCAGACTTCCCAGCACAGAAAGGACGCTGTAAGAATCCCTGTCCACATGGGAAAAATAAGCGCACCCGCCCAAGTCCCAGGCTGCTCGAAAAATTTCCTCATCCCCTAAGTCAGCGGCAAAAAGCAGCATCTGAGTCTCTTTTCCCACGATATTGTCCGCTTCGTCAAATATGTACTGGGCTCCCAGCACGTCCTCCTGATTTTCCAGAGGCAGCAAATGGGATTTTACCAGCTGGCCCATGGCCTGAGCCGCTTCCACGGTTGGAAACAAACAGCTGATATGCACTTCTTCCGCGGACTCCACCTCAATCCCAGGAACAAAAACAATGCCTTTTTCTGCCGCGCACTTGGCAATGGCAGGCAGATTGGCCGCTGCGTTATGGTCAGTGACCGCAATGAGATCCAGGCCGCTGATCATCGCCATGTTCACGATGTTGTTGGGAGTCATCTCGTCTTCCGCACAGGGGGAGAGAGCCGTATGGATGTGAAAATCATAATAATAATTCATGACAGCAGCTCATGCAGCCGCCAACAGATCTCATAGGTTCCCAGCTCGCTGGACAACATAGCGATCTCTTTTTCTTCCGCTTTTTCCGCGGTCGCCGCCTCCACGACGATTCCTTCCGGCACAATGATGCAGGCTGCTTCATCCAGCTCCGCCACTGCCAGCACATTGAGATGGGTCTGCACAGTGATCCACGCGTCCCCTTCTCCGCATCCGCTCATGACCCGGCTCAGCAGGTCGCAGGCGTAAACGCCCTTCACTTCGTTGTCCATTCCCGCGGAAGTCACCAGTTCCATGTTCAGCGCTTCCGCCAGTTCTTTTACTTTCATGGCCGTCTCCTTACTTGATATAAATCGTCATTTTTACTTCTGTTCCCTGCCCCTGCGCAGTATCGATCTCTAACTCGTCCGTGTTCTTTTTGATGTTGGGAAGCCCCATGCCAGCTCCGAATCCCATCTTTCGTACCTGCTCGTTTGCTGTTGACCAGCCTTCCTGCATGGCAAGCTCCAGGTCCGCGATGCCCACGCCTGAGTCCTTTACAATGATCACGATCTTGTCGCTGTCGATTTCCGCGCTGGCCGTACCGCCGCCGCCATGGATAAAGGCGTTGATCTCTGCCTCGTACATGGCAATGGCTACCCGCTTTATAACAGGCGGAGACACACCCAGCTTTGACAGCGTTTTTTTCACGCTGCTGGATGCCTCTCCGGCCATGTCAAAATTATTTTTGTCAATCACATAGTTCAGTTTCATATCACCCTTGCGATGCCTGCCGCTGCTGGGCAACCATCATATCCTTAATCTTCATTAGTCTCGCTAGATTACTTCTTTCATTTTCATCTAGCTTCATTGTAATACTTTTGATGGTTTCCTGCAAGGTAGGAATCTGAACATATTCTAACGCGTTTACCCTTCTCCTGGTTTTTTCGATCTCCTCTGCCAGAAGCTGGGTGGTCTTTTCTGCCTGCGCCAGCTTTAGCATCAGGGGCAGCACTTCCTGGAGCGCGTCCACGGAAGCATCCAGTTCCCCTGATGTGAAGGCGAATCCGTAGGGATAAATGTCCCGCCCTTCACCGCCTGTGTCATTAAACTGAAAATCAGGCACATTGACGCTCATCACATTTCTTGTTTTTACGCTGGCAAAGACCTGTCTCTGGGGCAGCATCAGGGCTTCCTGCAAAACAGCGTCGTCCATGGAGGCGCCAGCCACCACAAAGCCTGCGTAGACCTGTGCCATTTTTTCTTCCAGCTGTTCCCGCAGCTCTTTGTTTTCCCGGATCAGCTCCAGGAACTTTTTCATCAGGTCATCCCGTTTATCTTTCAGCAGCTTGTGGCCTCTCATGGAGGTAGTCAGACGTTTTTTCAGCCTGGAAAGCTCCATCCTGGTGGGATTTACTTGTAAAACTGCCATGTCCCTGCCTCCTTACTTGTTCTTCACGCCGTACTTTTCAATCATTTCCGGCTTGATCCGTTTCAGCTCGCTTTCCGGCAGGATGGACAGAAGTTCCCAGCCAATGTCCAGGGTCTGGGCGATTTCCCGATTGGTGGTAAAGCCCTGTGAAACATATTTCTGCTCGAATTCTTCCGCGAACTTGGCATAAAGAAGGTCGGTTTCCGAAAGAGCCGCTTCGCCCAAGATGGTCATCAATTCTTTCGCGTCCTTTCCTCTGGCATAAGCCGCGAACAGCTGGTTCATGGTGCCGGAGTGGTCTTCTCTCGTTTTGTCCGGTCCAATGCCCTTGTCCTTTAACCTGGACAGGGATGGCAGGATATCGATGGGCGGCATGACGTTCTTTCTGTATAGCTCTCTGGAAAGGATGATCTGCCCCTCTGTGATATATCCGGTCAAGTCAGGGATCGGATGGGTCTTATCATCTTCCGGCATGGTGAGGATCGGGATCATGGTGATGGAACCTTCGCTGTCCTCTTTTCTGCCTGCTCTCTCGTATAAAGTGGCCAGGTCCGTATAAAGGTATCCCGGATAACCACGGCGGCCTGGAACTTCCTTTCTCGCGGAAGACACTTCACGAAGGGCCTCCGCGTAGTTGGTGATGTCCGTGAGAATGACCAGCACATGCATATCTTTTTCAAAAGCCAGGTATTCAGCCGCGGTCAGCGCCATACGAGGCGTGGCGATACGCTCAATGGCCGGGTCGTTGGCCAGGTTGATGAACATGACAGTACGATCAATGGCTCCTGTGTCTTTAAAGTCGGAAATAAAGTAATCCGATTCTTCAAAGGTGATACCAATGGCACAGAACACAACCGCGAAATTGGACTCGCCCTTGAGCACTTTCGCTTGTCTGGCGATCTGTGCCGCCAGTTTCGCGTGAGGCAGACCGGAACCTGAGAAGATGGGCAGCTTCTGGCCTCTTACCAGGGTGTTCAGTCCATCGATGGCTGACACGCCTGTCTGAATGAATTCATCTGGGTAAACGCGAGCCGATGGGTTCATAGGCAGTCCGTTGATATCCAGGGTTTTGTCTGGAATCAACTGCGGGCCTCCGTCAATAGGCCGTCCCATGCCGGAAAAAACTCTGCCCAGCATGTCTTCGGAAACAGCCAGTTCCTGGGAATGTCCCAGAAAGCTCACTTTGCTATCCTGCAGGTTAATGCCCGCGGAGCTTTCAAAGAGCTGTACCAGCACATCGCTTCCGTTTACTTCCAGAACCTTGCACCGTCTTCTTTCACCGTTTTGCAGCTGGATCTCCCCCAGCTCGTCATAAGCCACGCCGTCCACGCCTTTGACCAGCATCAGAGGACCCGCGACTTCGGATATTGTCTTATATTCTTTTAGCATTATGCGGAAACCTCCTCTTTCATCAGCCCATCCAGGGTCTTTGTCAATTCTGCGCTCGCCTCATCGATATACGCCTCGATCTCATCTTCGCTCACATACTTGGCCCTGGCGATCTTTTCACGAACGCTCATGCCCAGGATGCGGGTCACGTCCACGCCTTTTTCCAGCGCGTTTACGGATTCATTGTAGAAGGTCAGCACCATCTTGAGGATCTTGTACTGCTTTTTCAGGGATGTGTAAGCGTCTGTGTCATCAAAAGCGTTCTGCTGCAGATAGTCTTCTCTGATGGATCTGGAAGCCTCCAGAATCAGCCTGTCAGAAGGTGACAGAGAATCATAGCCTACCAGTTTTACGATCTCTTCCAGCTCTGATTCGATCTGGAGCAGCTTGTTGGTTTCTGTGACGCATTTCGTCCAGTCATCCGCGATATTTTTGTCCAGCCAGCTGCCGATGGTCTCACTGTACAGGGAGTAGGAAGTCAGCCAATTGATGGATGGGAAATGCCGCTTGTAAGCAAGTCCTGAATCCAGCCCCCAGAACACCTTTACGATACGCAGCGTGGACTGCACCACTGGGTCGGAGTTATCGCCGCCCGCAGGAGACACGGCTCCAATGGCAGTCAGGGTTCCTGTGCGGTCATCGCTGCCCAGACACTGCACTTCTCCTGCCCGTTCGTAGAACTGAGCGAGTCTGGAAGTCAGGTAAGCCGGATAGCCTTCTTCCCCTGGCATTTCTTCCAAACGGCCTGACATTTCACGAAGCGCCTCAGCCCACCTGGAGGTAGAGTCTGCCATGATAGCCACGGAATAGCCCATGTCACGGAAATATTCCGCAATGGTGATTCCTGTGTAAATAGAAGCTTCTCTGGCCGCTACCGGCATGTCAGAAGTGTTGGCGATGAGCACAGTACGGTTCATCAGGGATTCACCGCTCCTCGGGTCTTTCAATTCCGGAAATTCCATGAGAACTTCGGTCATTTCGTTTCCCCGTTCTCCGCAGCCAACATAAACTACCAGATCAACGTCCGACCATTTTGCCAGCTGATGCTGCACAACGGTCTTGCCGGAACCAAATGGTCCTGGAACAGCCGCGGCGCCGCCCCTTACAATTGGGAACAAGGTGTCGATGACCCTCTGCCCCGTGATCATAGGCACTTCTGGCGACAGCTTGCTTTTGAACGGCCTTTGTTTTCTTACCGGCCATTTCTGCATCATCTGCACGTCTTTTATCGTGCCATCGTCCATCTTGACTTTGGCGATGGTGTCTGTGATTGTATGCATGCCGGATTTGATTTCTGTGATTTCACCTTGAATGCCTGACGGCACCATGATCTTGTGAATGATGAGTTTGGTTTCATCCACTGTGCCGATGATATCGCCAGAAACCACTTTGTCTCCGGCTTTTACTGCTGGCTTGAAATCCCACTCTTTGTCGTGGTCCAGGGAAGTGACCTCCACGCCTCTGGCAATGTTGCTGCCAGTTTTGCCTTTGATCACTTCCAGCGGTCTTTGAATCCCGTCAAAGATCATTTCCAGGATCCCAGGCCCCAGTTCCGCGGAAAGGGGTTCCCCTGTGGAAACCACTGCGTCCCCAGTCTTCAGACCCGCTGTTTCTTCGTATACCTGGATGGACGCTTTGTCGCCCCGCATTTCTATGATCTCCCCGATCAAGCCCAGGTCGCCTACCCGGACAACGTCGAACATGTTGGCGCTCTTCATATTGTCCGCTACGACCAGAGGACCGGAGATTTTTATGATTTGTCCATGGTCCATAATATTTTCACCTACTTTTTTTATCCATTATTAAAGATGTCCGCGCCTACGGCTCTCTCAACATTTTTGTGTATGTTTTCCATTCCGATCCCCAGGCTTCCCCGCCTGCTTGGGATGGGGATGATGGCAGGAAGCATGTCGTCTTTGTACTTTTCTACCACATCTGGATTGGCAGCGATGAGCTCTTCTGTCACGAACACGATCCCATAATCGTTTTTCGCCAGTTCCGAGACCCGAGACGCGATGGGCTCTTCTGTGTCCGCTTCAAAGACATCGAAGCCAACTGCTTTGAAACCCAGCACGCTGCCTCTGTCACCGATCACTGCGATCTTAGTCTGCATAGATATACCTTAACCTTTCTGCGATCTGGTCCTTTGGGATTCCAAACAGCTTGGATGTCAGCACCAGTCTGCACGCCCGTATCTCCTGCTCTTTCAGGTACAGGTACGTGATGACCGGCTCAATGCCGAAAGGGATCACCTTGGTTTTTTCAAAGAGATCTTGAAAGCATCCGTCTTCCTGCTGCTCGAAAGCCCCGATGGACTGGTCCTGCTTTGCCTGGGAAATGGCCTCTGCCAGCCGCTGGCTCTGGGGAATCCTGGCCGTCAGTTCTTTGATGCCGTCATATCCCATGGCATAGGCTTCTTCCAGTTCCTTGACCGTGAAGCTGCCGCCGCCCGCGAAGACTCTGGCCGCCGTGTACGTGTCCTTTTTCATGCGCAGCAGACGCAGAGCGGATTTGATGTTCATCAGGTCCACTCTTGCCAGCACATAGTCTGTCAAAGCCTGACAGTCTATGCGTCTCGCCTTTTCTCCCATCATAGCGATGACCGCTTTGTCAATGGTCAGATCCACGATCTGGGAGTCTCTGGTCTTGGCCAGTTTTTCTGCCGCTTCCAGGCCCGCGTAGCCCAGTGCTTCCGGGACCTCTTCAAAAGAAGCATCGTCCAGTTCCTGTTTCATCTGGGGAACCGCCACTGTGCCGCCAGTCTTGTAAAGCCCAGAGAAATCTCCGGAAGCCAGCTTGGATTTGATCATGACTTTCATGTTATGTCCGTCAATGGGATACCGGAAAATGTGGGTCAGCCCCAGATCACCGGTGATTTCTTCCACCAGCCGGTAAGTTTCCATCAGGTTTTCTTCAAAAGCCTTTTCATAATCCTCCATGGCGTGTTCCCTGAAAATCTGCCGGCCTGACAGCAGCCTGTAAGCTTCCTTTGCCGATTCCGCGTCAATGGCTTTCAGCAGATCGTCTTTTTTAATCAGCTGATTTTCCAGATACGTGACTCTGGCCGCGGCGTGCAGGTAGTCTGTGTCTTTATAATGCATCAATGATTACCTCCTTTTGCTTTATGCGAAAAGCATTGCCGCGATTTCTGATTCCATGTCTTTCTTTGCGTTTTCAATCATCACCTGGAAAGTGCAGTTGGTTTCCAGGGACTGTTCTTTGATGACCAGGCCGCCGGAAAAATCGCCGTGTTCTTGATCCAGATCAATGTTCACGCCTTCTACCTTCAGTTTTTTTCCAAAGGCAGCGCTGTCCTGCTGGTTGAGCTGGACCCTCACCTCCTGGCTGGTGCTGAATTCGCTGATCAGCTTTTCATAGAGCGCTTTTTTCTTCTTTGGCTCCATGGCTGTCAGCTTTTCTTCTGCCAGGGCAAACGCTTGCTCTAAAGCCTTTCGCCTTGCGGAAAGCTTGATGTTCCTGCTTTCGATCCCAGCCTGGGACAAACTGCGCTGCTGGATCTCCTTTGCCCTTTGCTCGGCTTTTTCAAAGATGTCATCTTCATCAATGCGGGCTTCTTTTTCATAAAGCTTGAAAGCTTCTTCCGCGCTCTTTTTCCCGTTTTCCAGGATCTTTTCCGCTTCCGCGCTTGCTTCCGCTGTGATGGCATCCAGTATTTTTGAAATGCTGTCCATGTTTTTCCCCCTGTCTTACATCTTGATGTTGAAGATGAGAAGCATGGAGATCAGGAATGCCAGGATCGCGTATGTTTCTACCAGGGCCGCGGATACCATTGCTTTGGAAACCTGATCCGGTTTTTTGGCGATGATTTTGATGCCCGCGGCGGAAACCCGTCCCTGAGCGATACCGGAAATCAGTCCCACGATCCCAACTGGCAGAGCCGCTACCAGAATGGCCGCGCCAGTGCCAACGGAAAGCTGCACGTCACCGCTCATCATTCCTGAGTTGAGCATGATGATGAATCCAATGAGGAATCCGTAGATGCCCTGCGTTCCTGGGAGCGCCTGGAGCACCAGACACTGTCCGAATTTTTCCGGATCTTCGCTCAACACTCCTGAGGAAGCTTCACCTACGATGCCTACGCCTTTAGCAGAACCCATGCCGCCTAAAACAACTGCGATCGCTACGCCTACATATGCGTAAAAATTTCCGTTTGTAAACAATGTTGTAAAAGTTTCCATTTTATTTTTCCTCCGTTACATTCACGTATTTTGTCTTTATTTTCAGCGGGTCGAATTTTTTCCCGCCGCCCTCATAATATTTTCCAAAAAATTCCACATACTGCAGCCTCGCTGAGTGGACATAAGCGCCTAAAGCGTTGATTCCCAAGTTCAGCAGATGGCCTGCCACAAAGATCACAAGGAACAAAATCGCTCCCAGAACGCTTCCGCCTGTCATGGTGCCCATGATGTTCACTACGCTGGCTACGACCCCTGTGGCTAGTCCCAAAGCCAGGATCCTGGAATAGGACAGCACATCAGAGAAATAACCGGTCACATCGTAGAGACTCATGACCCCTGAGGTGATCTTTCCAATGATGGTCGGCTTTGCTCTGCCCTGTGTTAGGACCAGACCAGCGGCTCCGACAATGGACATGACCTTTCCCACGGTTCCCCATGGCTCTGGCGTGAGCAGCAGCGGCAGTCCAATGAGGAAAATGTACCAGAATCCCACATCGAAGAGCGCGCCCCATTTGTCGCCCCGCTTGATCATGATATACGCTTTGATGCCCATTCCCACAAAGAGATGGACCACGCCAAAGATACAGGACATGATCAGCACGGTCATAGGCTCGTTGAGAGGATCAATGAGCATTGGGATCTCAACGGTCTTGCCAAAAAAGGTTTCCGCGACTTTTGGGATCACGTCACCGAACCAGCTGCCGTACAGGGCTCCCCAAAAGATGGTGGACACTCCGCAGATGCCAATCATCCGCATCATCCGCTTCGCGCCGTCTCCCACATCTAGGAATTTGGCTCCGCACAAGCCGCCGATCAGCAGCACCAGTCCATATCCAGCATCGGACAGCATCATACCGAAGAAAATGAAGAAAAAGAGTCCGATGGCCCAGTTGGTGTCGATGCTGTGAGGGCTTGGAAGGGAATACATTTCTGTGATCGCCCCGAAAGGTTCCACCAGTTTGCTGTTTTTCATGAGCACTGGATAATCCTCATCTTTTTCCGGCTCCTTGTATTCACAGAAACAATCGTACCGTTCCATTTTTTTGTTTACCGCGTCCTTTTGTGACGATGGGATCCATCCTGTGATCACATCCACTTTTCCAGTGTGCAGAAAGTTTTCGTGGCCTGATAGACACTGGATCCGCACTTTGACCGCGTCGCTGGCCATTTCCAGGCTTTCTTTCTGCTCGGCCATTTTCTCCAGCTCTTTTTCCTGCTCTGAAATAGCCTCCTGCAGGCCTGCGATCTGCTGCTGGAGTCCTGAAATGGCTTCACGAAAGGTCCCTTCTATGCCTTCTGGTGAAAATTCTCTGGCTCCCAACACGCTGATGGTCTCCTTGACCTGTTTTTCGTCTTTTTTCAGCAGCAGCACGGCAATGTACTGGTTTTCCTTTTCCACATAGACTTGCTGCGCGTAAAGACTGACTTCTTTTTCTTCCGCTTCCCTGCGGATGTCCTCAATGGTCCTGGGCTCCTGCAAAACGTAGAGCAGTGTCTTGCATGTTTGTGTCTCCATGGCTCCTGCCTCTAGATCAAAGGCTTTCCAAGGAAGCAGTGAGGTTTTCTGAAACTCCGCTTTTCTCAGCTCTTTTTTCAGGTCACTGATCTTTCCAGTGATGGCTTCAATTTTTCCGCAGGCTGAGATGGTGTCCATCAAGACTTGATCATCCATCAATTCTTCATAAGTTTTGATGGGCCGCTTTGAAAACATGCCTTTCTTTTTCCCAAAATCCTTTAAGGCCGCAAGGCTTTCCTGGAGCCTGTCCAGCAGATTTTCTTCTCTGGAAAGATCCAGGCTTTCTCCTGGCTGGAGCAATGCCGCCGCGTCTGCTGACAGCATGTCCTCTGTTTGGACAGGCTGCACGACTCCGCATCTCAGCAGTTCCTCCATCACATCGGCAGACTGGCTTCTGAGACTGTAGATGTAGATTTTTTCCATTTTTTCAATCATAGATTATCCACGATCCCTTCCACAATTTTCAGTGCTGCTTGATCCATTCTGCTTTGGGCAATTTTCAAAATCTCGTCCGCGGCTTTTTTCGCTTCTGCCACAGTCTCCGCTGCCAGGCTCTTTGCCTTTTCTTCAGCTAAGGCGACGACTTGCTGGGCCTTTTTGTTGGCGTCCGCGACAGCGTTTTCAATATGTTTTTTTCCATCGCTTTTGGCTTGGGCCGCCGCTTGATCCGCCTGTGCGTGGGCTTCAGCTTTGCGCTGCTGGGCCTGTGCTTCCGCAGCTTTGATTTTGTCAATGACATCCTGCATACGCACTTCCTCCTTTCGTAACTTTACTGTGTCAAAGAATCAATTCTTTCCTATATATATTAGCAGAGCGCATAAAAATAGAAAAGTACTTTTTCTTTCTTCCAAAAAATAGTTATCTTCACGCAATTCTGATTAATTACAATATTGCTCTACTCTCGTTATTGCAACGGTTAGGGGCATTTTTCCTAAGATGCGTTGAAATTTCAACTCCTTTTTTAAAGGGCTTTTGCCTTGTATACTGTATCTTTATTTATGCATGGAAAATTCGGGAAATTTGTTGGGAAAATGAGTATTAGTTTGCTGCATTTTATTGTTGTTTGCGATTGCCCCATAGGAAAATGTTTTGAACGCTGTGCTTATGGGGTCGGAAAAAATCGGAAAGCCGCATCCCTGGTTTGCTCTGTTTCTTTCACCAGTAAAATACGCATGATTTTTCCTGGACCCTCTTTGAAAAGGGAAATCAGGGAACCTGACCCGCTGCTTTTTCTTTTCGTATTTTTGTTTTTGATTCTATGATGATTCTTCCCTTGGTTTTGGCAGAATATACCTAAAAAAGTCGCTCAATGGCAAAGTCAGATTTGCGAGTTTTCTTTGAATAGATCGTAATAATACAAGAAGATTGTCATGAGGCCAGTGTCCACAGAAATAGCGAGCATCGAATCGCGATAGCCACAATTCCAAGAACAAATCTTCGCCAAAAAGATACAAGCCTAGCGGGTGCTTTGCCGCTATAAAAAGAAAAGAAGAATCCCCGAACCGTGGCGCGACACAGTCCGGGGATTTCATTCTTTGTTCACATGGAACTTTTGCATCTTTTTTGCCTAGTGGCATTATAGCATATGCAGAAAAGTTATTCAATATGCTTTTATTCAGAAATTTTATCCTTACCTGGTGTGCGTCAGGGGGCGCAAAATAAGGATTTTCGCTGATTGACACACGTTCCATTTACTCCCAAGCTGTGTGAGGCATCTTTGCTTTAGGCTGGCTACCCGCCTCACAAGGCCTTTCGCAAATTTAGAACACTGCTTTTCTGATGGCTTTTAAAACCGCTCTCGCCCTATCCCCACAACTCTTCTTCTGTCGGCACATGATTGTCCGGCATGTAACGAGCGATTCTGGAAACATTCATCAAATGTTTGTAATCCAGATTTTCCGAAATGCTGTTGTGCCCCCAGCTGCCGCAGCCCAATGTGTTGGTGGGTGCCAGGCCATTGTAATAGCTGCCGCCCGCGCTGCTCGCGGAGATCTGATTGATGACGAACCGAGAAACGCACAACTGGGTGCCCACGTACTGGATATGCTCCTCTGAATCAGAATGGAAGGCTACGCTGTGGCCTTTGCCCTCTTTTTCCAGGTTTTCTCTGGCAATGTTCACGCCCTCTGCCAGATCCTTGTATTTGTAAGCGGAAATCACTGGAGCCATTTTCTCACCGCCCAGAGGATCTGTCAGACCTGTCCCATCAGCCACGGCCACAATGATCTTAGTCCCTTCTGGAATCTGAATCCCTGCCAGCTCAGCGATCTTCGCAGGCGACTGTCCCACAGAATGGCGGTTGGGTTTTCCGTCTGCGAACAGCGCCTGACGGATGCCTTCCAGCTCTTGGGGCTTTCTTACCACATAACCGCCGTGTTTCTCAAATTCTGCCATGATCCCCTCGAAATCCTGTTCCGGGCAGATGACTGACTGCTCGCCGGAACAGATGATGCCGTAATCATACGTCCTGCCGGTAATGATCTTTGGCACTGCTTCTTTATAATCATATCCCTGGTCAATGATGCACTGGACGTTTCCCGCGCCCACGCCCAGAGCTGGCCTGCCAGAGCTGTAAGCCGCGTTCACCATGCCCGCGCCGCCTGTGGCGATCACCACGTCCGCAGAAGAGATCAGGTTCCGAGTGTTTTCCCTGGACTGCTGGTCCAGAATCTGGATTAAATACTCTGGATATCCCAACTTTTTCAGTTCTTCATTGATCATGTCCACTGTTTTGGTGCTGCATTTCAGCGCCTTATGGTGCGGGGTGATGATAATAGCGTTTCCGCACTTTAGAGCAAACATGGCGTTGCTCATGGGCGTGACAATCGGGTTGGTGCAAGGCGTGATAGCCGCGATCACACCCATGGGTTTGGCAATGGTGGTGATCCCCGTCTCTTCGTTGGTTTCCAGGATGCCCCTGGACTTCTTGCCTCTGAGATTGTTCCACACGATCCCCGCTTTCTGCTTGTTTTTCGCGATTTTGTCCGGCACATTGCCCATGCCTGTTTCCTCCACTGCGATCTCTGCCAGAAATTCCGCGTTTTCATAGACTACTTTGCCGATGGTTTTCACCGCCAGGTCCACCTGCTCCTGGCTCATGGTTTCAAATTCCGCCTGGGCTTTTTGGGCCCGCTCTATATAGCCTCGGATGTATGCTCTGCTCATTGCCTGTTCGTCCATTTTCAAAATCCTCCCGTTTTTACTGCCAATGATCTTGGTCTCTATTTGATAGTCTCCTACTTTACGATTGTAATGGAAGGAATGGATTTGTCAATCGTCTTTGGGAAAATGGCATCAAAAAAGCAAGCCATTCCATCTGTCATTGCTTGGATCCCATGCCTTGGCGAAATTCGCAGCGAAAATTTTCTGCGTTTATTTGTGAATCCCTCTTGACAGCCAAGGAAAAAAGCAGTATATTGTGTTTAACGATTAAACAATCATTTAATCGAATTTTGAAAGGAGACCTTGCGATGACAGTACGCAGACTTCCCCACGATCATGGCAATCACACTTTGGAATTATTGGAACACGAACCGGCTCAGGAAGCCTTTGAAAAAGCGTCCAATACGTTCCAGCTCATCAGTGACCCGACTCGGCTGAAGATTTTATGGCTTTTATGCCATAGCGAAGAATGCGTCATCAACATCGCCGCGGCTATTGACATGAGTTCGCCTGCGGTCTCCCACCACCTCCGAGTCTTAAAGCAGTCTGGTCTTCTCACCAGCCGCAGGGAGGGAAAAGAGGCATATTACACTCTGGCCAAAACGCCGGAAGCAGATCTGGTCCACAAAATCGTGGACAGTGTCTTTGACATGAACTGCAAAGTATGATGGCGCTCATGAAAGGAACATGACCTGCGCTATTCTAGACAAAGAGGCAAAAAATTTTACCCGTTAATTAAACACTTGCTTAATCATTTATTTAGGAGGAAACAAAAATGAAACGCTCATTCAAATTATCAGAACTAGACTGCGCCAACTGCGCGGCAAAAATGGAAACCGCGATTAACAAGCTGGAGCCTGTGGACAACGCGACGATCAACTTCATGTCCCAGCGACTGACTCTGGAAGCCGCGGACGACAAATTCGATGAAGCCCTTGACCTTGCCCAGAAAGCCATCAATAAGGTAGAGCGGGGCTGTAAGATCGTCCGCTAATCACAGGGGACCAGCCGAACGCGCCTTCTGACGCTGAAAATCCGCGTCAAGTCACGCAGTCCGGTTCCTGGTGCCCAATACAGCTCTCACACCGATTCGAAAGGGGAAATGACATATGCAAAAGAAACAAAAAATCAAACTGAGCCGCGTGATTTTATCCGGCATCCTGTTCATACTGGGATCCGCCCTTCCGCTCCCTGCCTTGGGAAGTCTGATCATTCTCATGGCTTCCTACCTGATCGCAGGGTACGACACGCTGTGGACCGCCATCCGCAATATCTGCCATGGACAGGTCTTTGATGAAAACTTTCTTATGGCTCTGGCAACTGTGGGCGCCATTGGGCTGCGGGATTACAAGGAAGCAGTGTTTGTCATGCTGTTTTATCTGGTGGGGACCATTTTTGAGGAATACGCAGTCAACAAATCCCGGGGTTCCATCAGTGAATTGATGGATATCCGGCCTGACTACGCCAATCTGCTGCGGGAGGGCCGGGAGGAACAGGTGGATCCATACGAAGTGGCCATTGGGGACACGATCTTGATCAAACCAGGGGAGCGGGTGCCTTTGGACGGAACAGTGATCGAGGGGCATTCTACTTTGGACACCTCTGCCCTCACTGGCGAATCCCTGCCGCAGGACGTGGAAACCGGTCAGATCATTTCCAGCGGCTGCGTTAATCTCAGTGGCGTTTTGAAGCTGGAGGTTTCCAGTGAATTCGATGATTCCACAGTGGCAAAGATCCTGGACATGGTGGAAAACGCTGGCAGCAAGAAAGCCAAAGTCGAGAAGTTCATCACCAAGTTCGCCAGGTATTACACGCCAATCGTAGTGATTGCCGCCGTGCTCCTGGCAGTTTTGCCGCCCCTATTGATCTCAGGACAAACCTTCAGCGAATGGATTTCCAGGGCACTGACGTTCCTGGTCATTTCCTGTCCATGCGCATTGGTGATCTCCGTGCCTCTGGCCTTTTTCGGAGGAGTCGGCGGCGCTTCCAGGTCTGGAATCCTGGTAAAGGGCAGCAATTATCTGGAAGCTTTAGCTGATGTGGACACAGTGATCTTTGACAAGACTGGCACCCTGACCACCGGGACATTTAAAGTGTCCCAAGTCCATGGGGAGGCGTGTGATCCAGAGGAATTGCTGGAACTGGCCGCTTATGCGGAAAGCTATTCGGATCATCCCATCTCTGTGTCCATCAAAGAATCCTTTGGCCGTTCCCTGGACAAAAGCCGAGTGTCTGACGCAGAAGAGATCGCTGGGAAAGGCATCAAGGCCATCATTGACGGCAGAACGGTTTACGCGGGGAATGACCGGTTGATGCGAGATCTGGGGATTGATGGCCTGCTTTCCGATGAGGCCGCCACTCTGGTGCATCTTGCCGTAAAAGACGTGAATCCAGAATATCTGGGATACGTGGCCATCACTGACACCGTGAAAGAAGATGCCGCGGCAGCCGTCCAAGGACTGAAACAGGAAGGTGCGTCCACCGCGGTGATGCTCACAGGCGACCGAAAAGCAGTGGCTGAAAAAGTGGCCGCGGAAATCGGCCTGGATGAATTTCACAGTGAGCTGCTGCCAGGAGACAAAGTGGCACTGGCCGAACAGATCATCAGCGCCAAGGCTTCAAAAGGGAACGTGGTCTTTGTGGGAGACGGCATTAACGACGCGCCGGTTCTGGCCCGTGCGGACATTGGGGTGGCCATGGGCGGACTGGGCTCTCAGGCCGCGATCGAAGCCGCGGACATCGTTATCATGGATGATCAGCCGTCAAAGCTGTCTCTCGTGATGAAGATCGCCAGGCGCACCTTGTCCATTTCCAAGCAGAATGTGATCTTCGCCTTGGGGATCAAGGCCATTGTCCTGATCCTTGGGGCCCTGGGCATGGCATCCATGTGGGCGGCGGTGTTCGCTGACGTGGGAGTGGCTGTCATCTGCATCCTCAATTCCATGCGGGCGCTGAGCACGAAAAAAGTCACCGCCAGCGCGCATGCTTTGAAAGAAAAAGAGGTGCTGGCGGCATGAAGCTATCAACATGAAGAGAGGCTTCCATAAGAGGCGCGCGCTCTAAGTTTTAGAGCAAGCGCCTCTTGGGAAGCCCTTTTTTCGGAACGCAGAATTGTCGTTTTTCATTTGTCTTTTGTATCTTGGTTATGGAAAAAGCGAAGATCAGTCTGCGGCACTCATTTACCTTGTATCAGCACATTCTGGCCTTCAAATCGCCAGAAAGCAGAGCCTTCACGAATTGATTATAGCTAGTCGCATCTCTTTTGAACCATTCCCTCACCATGCGTTTGAACATGGATCTCACTTCTAAATTGGTCAAGGCCAATTCGTATTCCGGTTCTGCCACATCCAATTCATCGCCCTGGTACTCGTATTCTCTATAGCTGGCCACTTTCAAGTAGCCACTGGCCAGCAAAAGGCTCCAAATGACGGTTTCATTGCTACCCAATTGGCTATACACGATCTGCTCGTCCAGCAGCGTAGTTAGGGTCCCGCCTAAAAGCAGGGTTTCAAAGTCCTGTTTGATCTCCCCGCTGCCTTCTCGAATCAGTTTGCCCACCAGACCGTTGGAGCTGGAATTGGCCCAGTAGGTACCCACTTTTCCATTGTCCAAATAATTAATGATCGACCATGGGTTATAGATATCTGTTTTCTTTCCAAAAGTAAAGCCATCATACCAGGTTTTCACCTCTTGTTTCTTATGGGACAGTCCCTGTTCATCCAAAGCCGCGAAGACCTCTTCTTCCGTAAAGCCAAAACTGTCCGCATATTGGTCGGAAGTAGTGGTCACGACTTTCAAGTTATTCAAATCGGAAAAAATGGATTCCCTGCTCACTCTGGTAATCCCAGTCATTACAGCCCGCTCCAGGTATGGATTTGTTTTGAACGTGGCATTAAACAAGCTCCGAATAAAGGCCGCCATATCATCCCAATAGTTGTTCACATAAGCTTCCTGCATGGGCGTGTCGTATTCATCCAGTAAAATAATCGCTTTCTTTCCATAATGGTCATGGAGGAGCTTTGACAGCCGGTGAAGAGCCATGATCGCAGTAGTTTCCGGCATATGGTCCGAAACGCTACGAAAATAGCTTTTCCCTTCATCTGAAAGTGATCCGCTCTCTAACAGGTAACGATGTTCCTCATAGAGATTTGTCAGAGCCTGACAGATCATTTCAAACATCTGCTCATAATTCTTTGCTTTTACGTTGGCAAAGCTAAGAAAGATCACTGGATAGGCGCCCTGCAGTTCCTGGAAATCCTTATCTTCCCAGATGAAAAGCCCTTTAAACAGGTCACCCCTGCCCTCATATTTTACAGAAAAAAATTTTTCCACTGTGCTCATGAGAAGCGTCTTTCCAAACCGCCTGGGCCTGGTGATCAGCGTCACCTCGTCCTTGCTTTCCCACCATTCTTTTATGAATCTCGTTTTGTCCACGTAAAAGCTATTGCCTTCTATGATCTTTTGAAAATCTTGGATTCCAATCCCCACTGTCCTGGCCATGATTCTTCCTTTCACCCCATCTTACTTTCCGTTTTCCTTGATCAAGCTGGCCGCCGCTTGCACCCTGCTTTCCACAAGGAGGCACCGTGCGTCCCGCTTTATTGGTATTGTACCACAGAATCAGAAAGAGATGTTCTTTTTCTGTGAGTTTTGATTGTATTGGACACTCCTCTTTTGATCAAACCCATTGATCGCTTCTATCATTTCATGTGCTGTGCCTTTGCGCAGACTCCGCATACACGCTTCATCCTTGATCAGATGGCTTAGCAGCGTGACCAGCTTTACATCTGACTTTTCAAGGGCGATCAGAAAGATTAACTGGGCTTTTACATCTGAATTCCAAAAAATTGATTTTTTCAGCCTCATAATACTAATAACAGATTTGTTTACGTGTTCTGAACCTGCATGGGGAATCGCCGTGCCATAGCGATAATCTGTAGGAATCTCTCTTTCCCTATCCAAAACCGCCTGCATATAGCTTTCTTTTACATAGCCTTCCGTACAGAGCTGCTTTGTCATAAAGATTATGGCCTCTTCTTTGCTGGCAATGTCTACATCTGTGAAAATCGCGTCACGATAAATGAAGTCGCTCAAATTCATGCCGCTTATGGCATTTTCTTTATCCTGGCTCAGAAGCCATTTCAGGTCGTTTCGGCCCTTTTCCTGCAGCATGTCTGAAATTTTAATAAAGGGCACGTCTTCTAAATCAATATGATAGGAACCTATACAAGCGATGATTCGCCTTGTCTCATGAATATGCCTGATATATTCTCGGATTTCCGGGGTCATCACTCCCAGAGTGATCAACTCCACATTGTCCATGAACGCAGAATACTGCTCCTGTATAAAGGTCGCGATATTGTCTGCCGCGCCCTGCCCTGTCATGCAGGATACAATCACGCACCTTGATGTAGGCTTTACGGGTACCGCGCTCCTTTTTCCAGAAACCGCAGATTTATCTTTGACATAATCATAAATTTCTTCAAGGGATGTATGTCCCCGATTATAGCAGTTCGCTGCCGCCAATGCCATATAAAGATCCACCCGTCCTACGGATTTCGTCTTTTTATTGGTTCTTGCTGCTACGATTTCTCCAAATGTCAAAGTCGCTCCCATATCTGTCAGGAACAGCAGCTCGTCTTCCCTGACATCTGACATGCTGTTTACAATAAACGCTTCATAATCCTGCTCATCCATATCAAGTGGGATATCGACCGCTCCTACGATATTTGATTTCATGAAATAATTACAAGTGTTCGCAATTGCTGACGCAATGTTTCCATGGGTCACAATCATGATTTTCACATTGTTGTTTTCATGTTCCCAAACATTACATCCAATATGCATGTATACTGCTGCGATATCCGCTGCGATCGTCGGCAATTTTCGGTTGTATCTGCCACAAACTTTGTTGATGCAATCATATGCCACGATATGCTCTGACATATATTTTTGCTCAATATCTTTTAGATGAATAGGCGGAAACTCCCAGCTGTTTTCAGCCTTTGCGATGAGATCCATCAAGGTCACTCGAAAGCATCTGCCTATGTCCGGCTTGAAGCTCTGTGTTCTGTCCACAATTTCATTGATAATTTCTAAGGCAATGTTCTTAATGCTGTCTGTATAATCTAACGCGTCAGCTTCACCCTTTTCATACATACTGAATTTTGCCGCTGTTTTTACTCTGTATTCCAGTTCTCGGCTCAGCATATTCGCGATCAAAACCTGTGGAAGCTCCTGCTGCGTCAAACTGCCGTAGTAGCTTGTAATCATCTCACAGATGCGATCAGCAGGCACCTCAATCCATTTTTCATCGTAGAATGCCGCGTCCTTCTTGCCCGGCATGATCATAATGCCATGGTCACGATAGAAAGAAAGTTCTTTGGAATAAAATTTTCTTCCCACATCGCTGAGTATGTGCTGGTTCATATGCCGTGCGCTGATCGTAATGTACGCATCGTTAGATCCGCCTTCCACAAAGGCCCTTGCCACAGCGACTTTGATATCGCTGGAAAGCTGCCCTATATTGCCCGCGCATCTATAAGTCATGAGACTGGCAAGACAGGTGGAATCAATGACTAGCTCTCTGTTAATGAGTTCCGCTTCTTTTCTCAGGATGTATTCAATAAGCGCAAGCCGCTCTTCAGTGCTTCGCTCTGACAGGGATGGCAACTGTATATGCATAGGAATTCTTCTTCTGAAGGTGTCTAAAAGAACTGAGTCCAACTTTTCAGTAGTCGCTCCGATGATCATCAGATTGGCGCTGTATGCCTGATCAGGCTGACCTAATCTGTAATATACGCCATCATCTATAATACTGAACAGCATTTCCTGGCCTCTATCTGACAAGCGATGGATCTCATCTAAAAACAAGATTCCATCGCCAGCCGCCTCAATCAATCCCGCTTTGTCTGCGTCAGCTCCTGTGAACGCGCCTTTCGCATGCCCAAAAAGCTGTGATGCCAAAAGTTCTGGGTTATTGGCATAAGTCGCGCAGTTATACTTAATTAACTTTCTGTCTGGATGGATTTTTCCTTCATTTACAAGCTCATCATATACAGCTTCTACGATGCGAGACTTCCCAGTTCCTGTTTCTCCCGCAATAATCGTGTTCAATCCGTTTTCTGGATACAAAAACGCCGCTCTCATGTTTTCGATCGCTGTTTTGATCGAGCCTTTTTTGCCCACAAGAATCTCTGTGTCTTCCCCTTCTGCGTCTGTTTCTTTATCATGCTTTGCCTGCTCTGAAGCTTTTTTTGTATCAGGTGCGTTAGCGCTCTCCGCAGATGCGATTTCGTCACAAATTTGAGAAATCAAAAATCTGGACACATGATAACCTTCTTCTCTTAACTTACCAGTCAGCTTCGTAATGGAGATTCCGGGTTCCTCTTTTTGGATATCACAAATAGACTTCTGCAATTGCGGAAGTCTACGTTCACTGTATGTCGCGACTCCAAGCTTCTTTCGCATACGAATGATTTCATATCGAGTCGTCTGCATCATTGCCGCCAGCTGCTCATCCTTGTACGGATTTCTGGTATCCTCGTCTTTGAGGTACTCTTTTAGCAGATCCATATTGTCATTCATGATGTCCTATGCTCAGCCCCTTTATGATTTACGATTTTATTATGCCTATTGTGTTTGTGATTATGTCCTGTATGCTGCTGATCTTACTATGTGGCAAACAGCGCAGGCACATCTTCTGCCGTAGTGACAAACGCTGCGGCTTTGGCCATCAGATCTTCTCCATGCTGTTTCATGTCCGGGATACACACTACTGGAATATCTCCTGCGTTCGCGGCCAGCAACCCGTTTTCAGAATCCTCCAACACGATGGCTTCACCTGCTGCGACATCTGCTTTTTCGCACGCTTTTAAAAATATCTCCGGATCTGGTTTGGAATTGATGATTTCATCGCCGCCGATGATAAAGTCAAAATACCCCATCAGCCCACCCCGCTCTACAGTTAATGCCACGCTTTTCCTCGGAGTCGATGACGCTACGCAGCACTTGACCTTATGGCTGTTAAAAAAGATCAACAGCTCTTCAATTCCTGGCTTTACACCAGGTCCTTCGGACTCCATATATTGATCTGCCAGGATTCTTGTCTCTTTAAATATTTCCTCTGCAGGGTAATCTTCTCCATACAGTTCACGCAGCTTCCTGTATCAGCTTTCGCCAAACAGACTGATGAGCCGGACGTAGTCATCAAACTTAAGATCATATCCATACTTGGCATGTATTTTTGCCTGGCAGTCCATAAAGACTCTTTCCGTGTCAAACAGTAAACCATCCATATCAAATATTGCCAGCTTGGGCAGCTCCAGCCTGCCAGCAGGTTTCTTAAGTATCGTCATGTTTTTACCCTCCGCTTATTTTCGAGTTTTCTGCTTTTTCTTGATTTCTTCAAGAATGAACTCGCTGATCTTGCCAGGCTCTTTCTCATTTATGACCGTCTCCCGAAAGGCTTTCTTTGACAAACATCTGGCCAGCAACGCCATGATTTTAAGATGCTCATTTCCCTCCTGATTTCCAGGAACCAAGATCATAAAAAGAGTTTTGACTCTGTCTCCTTCTTCCAAAGTCTGAGAATCAGCATCACCTCTCCAATCTATTCCGGTTTCTGATTTTCCTACCAGTACCATAGCCTGCTCGATGGCATCTGATTTTGCGTGGGGGATGGCTACATACTCCATCAGTTTTGTGGTAAATTCCGTCTCTCTGTCAAGAAGCGCTTTTAGCACCTGTTCTTTGTTAGCAATCCTAGACGCTCCGGTTTCCAGCAGTTCTATTAATGCTTCGTCTCTGGTTTTCGCTTTCAAGTCAGGATTTATGTACTCTGCTCTGATAATATCCTCAATTTGGATTCCCATATGCTACCTCCTGTTTTTTACATACTCCCATATTGCCTCTGATGTTTTTAGCGCTAGCGCCTCTTTTGCGGCAATCTTTGCTTTGAACGCATCCATTTCTATAACCTGTTTTCTCACTTTGATCACAGAACCTGCCGACATGCTGAGTTCATCCACACCCAGGCCAACTAAAATTTCTGTAAAATCATCCATTCCTGCCAGTTCCCCACATATGCCTGTCCATTTTCCAGCCTTATGGGAAACATCCGTGACATACTTGATCAGCCTAAGCACCGCAGGATGATAAGGAGCTGAAAGATGCGAAAGCCTTTTGTTCCCTCGATCCACGGCAGTTGTGTACTGTGTCAGATCATTTGTGCCTATACTAAAGAAATCCACAAAATCTATGATATCCTCCGCTAAGATACAGGCTGCGGGTGTTTCCATCATTATACCACACGCTATGTTCTCATCAAAAGCAACGCCTTCATTCTTTAATTCTGTTTTTGCGGCTGATAGTACTTCATTTGCCGACTTAATCTCTTCTATGGAGCTGATCATCGGATACATGATCCTGGCATGTCCATAGGCACTGGCTCTCAATATGGCTCGCAGCTGAGTCTTGAAAATATCCGGTTGATCAAGGCAAAGCCTGATGGCCCGATATCCCAGGAACGGATTATCCTCTTCTCCGAAATCATAATAAGGAAGTTCTTTATCTCCACCAATGTCGAAAGTTCTGATAATAACAGGCCTATTTCCCATCATTTCCAACACCTTTTTGTATTCAGAAAACTGATATTCTTCTGCGGGCCAGTCGCTGCTTCCCATATAGAGAAATTCCGTTCGGAAAAGTCCCACACCTTCCGCTCCAAATTTTTGAATCGCGCCGCAGTCGTGAAAGGAGCCAATATTGGCGCAGATTTCCATATGATAACCGTCTTTTGTAATAGACTCAGCTTCCGCATATCTAAAAAGCTCTTGCATATTTGCGTCGTATGCCTCTTTTGCGCGCTGAAAGGTTTTAAGCTCATCGCCTGTTAGCTCGGTTTCCACGGAACCCGTCTCTCCATTGAGATACACCATTTGCCCCTTTTTGATCAAAGAAACTGCTCCCGTGACTCCCACCACAGCAGGGATCCCAAGTGACCTCGCGAATATCGCTGTGTGCGATGTGCTCCCGCCTATTTCAGATACAATGCCTGCCACATGATCAATATCCATAGTGACTGTGTCCGAGGGTGTCAGGTTTTCTGCGATAATGATCGTATCAGGAGGCAGCGCTTCCAGGCTTCTGCTCTCTGCGCCTGTCAGAACGCGCAGCAATCTGTCGCGTACATCCCTCAAATCTGCAGTACGCTCTCTAATCAACGGATGATCCATTTTACTGAATTTCTCTATCAGCTTTTTCATTACAGTATCCACTGCGTTATCTGCGGTCAGACGTTCACTTTTTATGGCTTTGTTCACCTTTTTGATCAGGGAGCGATCCTGCGTAATGGCTGCATGGGCTTTGAATACATCTGCGTCACTGCCCTCAAGCACTGCCCCTGCCTTTTGTCCGATCTCTTCAATTTGAGCACGGGCAATGTCTAAAGCTTTAGTAAATCGTTGAATTTCAAGATCTACCTGGGATTCTTCAATCTTATCATGACATATGGCCATTTTCTCATTTTTAAAGACGCATGCTGTCCCCACAGCGTATCCTTCTGAAGCAATGATCCCTTTCATGATTAACACCTCCTTGCCATCGTTCTTTCTTCCATTTCCGATTTGTCTCTGAAGATTAATTCTCTATGCCATCAAGCAGCGTAATGATTTTGTTGACTGCTTCCTCCGCATCGGCTCCATCTGCCTCGATTGTGATGCGATCGCCTTTATCAGCCTCCAATCCAAGAATCTCTATGATGCTCTTCGCATCGGCCTCTTCATCGTTTTCAAGGTTGACAATAGTGATTTCATTTTCCATGTTCTGTGTTAATTCCACCAGTTCTGATGCTGGACGAGCATGGAGTCCTGATTCACATTGTATCATATATTCTTTTCTATACATTTTTGCCCTCTCTGCTTTCGTATGATTCCGAATTTCTGTATATCTGCCGCCGAAAATACTTTTCATTTAGGCAAGGTTTCCGGCGGCGCTATCATTATTTTTTATTGTTTTTCACTGATGTTCTTTTTCAGCAGAAACATCATAAGTGTCGCAAAAGCGATGCCGCACACTATGGCAAGGATATAGAGAAACACGTTGCCCAATGCTCCTGGAATCGGAGCTACCCAAAGGCCTCCGTGAGGAACACTCTGCGTGCAGTTGAATATTGCGATCAATGCCCCCGTTACTGCTGCGCCTCCACCTTGGGCAATAATGTGCGCCTTAGGATCCCGAAGCACGTACGGTATGCCACATTCCACAATGAAGGATAAGCCCAGCAGCCATGTGCTCTTTCCCATTTCGATTTCCTGTCTGGTAAATTTCTTTGGAAAAAGAAGGGTCCCTGCTGTAAGAGAAAGGCCTGTAACGATCCCGCCAGCCATATTAGCCGCCATGATCATGGATGGTTCCCCTGTGGCCAATGTTGCCACTGCAAAGGCATAGGACACTCTGCAAAGCACACCGCCAAAGTCCACAGTCACCATGCAGGCAACAATCGCTCCGAGAAGTATGGCCGATGCTCCGCCAGTATTCATCCCATTAAGGACATTTGTGAGCGCGTCATTGAGCCATGCGATAGGAATTCCTACGACATACTTCATGAGCACCCCTACAATCAGTGTCGATAAAAGCGGCAGCACCAGTATAGGCATCAAGGATTTCAGATTCTTTCCAAGGTTTATATGGTTCTTCATCCAAAGGGTAAGATACCCTGCCAAATATCCGCCTATGATCCCTCCAACAAATCCGGAACCTGTGTCAATCGCCATGAAGCCCGCAACCATTCCAGGCACCAGGCCAGGCCTGTCTGCTACTGAAAACGCCATATATGCTGCCAGTATAGGAATCATCATGCCAAAGGAATGGCCTCCGATCTGCGCAAAGACTTCCGATACTCCCGGCCACAAATTAGCGAAAGCTGTTGACAGCGCATTGATGATACCTCCAGCTACAACAAAGGGGATGATATAACTCACGCCGCACATCAAATGCTTGTATAACTGTGATCCAATGCCTCTTCCATTTTTACTGTTCAGTGTTTCATCTAGCTCCTCCTCGGTAGAGGCTGTGGCTTTTACCACGGGCTCTGCCGACGCTGGATCATAATCATGTTCAAACCAGTTGATCGCCTCTTTCATAATTCTAACAGGATCTGTGGTGACTTCATGGGTATGTGTCTCGTATACAGGCTTTCCTTTGAATCTTTCCTTTGGAATGGTAATTTCCACAGCCAGCATGACCAGGTCTGCTTTTGCGATTTCACTGTCAGTGAGCACATCTTCGGCGCCCACTGATCCCATAGTCTCGATTCTGATTTCATGTCCTAATTCCGCAGCAGCGTCCTGCAGGGCCTCTGCGCACAGATACGTGTGCGCAATTCCTGTCGTGCATGCTGTCACAGCTACAATTTTCATAATCTTACTCCTTACTTATGCTTCATCTAAGCCAAACCTTCTAGGCACGAACTATATTAGATAATTTCCGGAAAGATCATCATCTGCGTCTCCCCAAACTTCAATGGCGGCTTTCAGCTCCGGCTTTTCCGCAGCTACATTTGAAAGCGCCTTTCCTTCCAATACCGCGTCAATTGCCTGCCTCATTGCTATCGCACCTGCCTGCGGTCCCATTGGATGCGCATGGATACCCGCACCCACTCCCAGAATGCAGTCAAGGCCCGCATCTGTAAGAATCCTCTTGACTACTGCAGGAATCACACCGCCTCCATAAAGAGGCATGGAAGGTTTTATATCGTAAAACTTTCCAGTCAAAGCCTTTGTGATTGCCATATACTTACTGTGCAGGATGTCAAATTTTCCATAAGGGCTGGAATTCACTACGATATCCGCGCCGCACAGCCTGATCAGTTTGTTAAGCACATGAGAACTCATGCCCTGGTACTGCGAGGTGAACAATGCGCCGCCGCCACATGCGTGTGCCAGAATCGGCACTGTGATTTCAGGGTCCTCCGCTAGTGCCCTAAGCGCGGAAAGTCCAGTGGAAACCACATCTACCATAATGCAGTTTCCTCCATTCTCAACGACCTTCATCGCGTTCTGTTTCAGGTTTTGAATCTCATCGGTGATATTGCAGGCATAAAGCGTATCTTCACCCTTGATGGCCTTTGCTTTGTCCACAGCTGCCATGTTCAGTTTGACCCTGTCTTCTATCCTGTTAAAAGCTCTGTCGCCGCTGATTAGCTCATCATCTTTAATCACATCAACGCCTCCCACCGCAGCTTCGTAAAAAAGTTTTGTTCCCACTTCAGGTGTGTATCCTGTACAAGGCTTAATCATATTGTTGAGCAGAGGCCTATTGTAAATATTTAGGCGCTTACGAATGCCTTCTGTGCCAAATTTAGGACCCTGAAAATCTTTTGCGAATTCCGATCCAAATTCAATATCAATTAATTTCAAATTGGGAAGCGCTGCGATATTGCCAACCACAGATGCCATCATTAATGGAAGATTATTGTCAAATAATGCTGCAGGATATGCGATTCTCAGAATGAACCATCTTGTTTCAACACCTTTCAGATTCATCACATTTTCATAATCAGGCACTTCATAAATGCCGATAGTCTTGGCAGCATATTTTTCTCTAAGTTCTGGCGTTTCTTCTGGAATGTCCGCCCACGAACCAGTTGTCTGTTCGATCGCAATGCTTGCCGCCTTAATAATGGGATCTTCTTCTGGCTCAGCCCCCACTAGATAAGTGCCTACTACATATTCATTCAGATTTAATCCCTCGTACATGCGATTTAATTCTTCACTGTAAAAAGCATTTCTCATTTCAATCGTCTCCTTCGTTCTGTTTATGCGTTATCTTGTTTTGTGAAACATTTTATATGTTGTCTAGACGCCTAACTATAGCGCAAGAGCCGTGCCATTATTTTATATAAAATGTGCAGCCTCCTAGTTCATTCTGTTTTCATTACGGAAGGCCCGTTGAAATTTCAATCTTTAATTAACCCATTTTCAATCTGCCTCTTTATTAATTTTCTGCTCATGCGCTTTTCATGCAAAACGATGCGCACATTATATACGCAATATGCGCACAAAAGATTCATGGAGCAGCGGTTGTTTCTCCTGGATTCTGAAACCAAAAGCACCGTCTTCATCATCTTCTCTAACTTGCTTTCTTTCCCCATCCAAAGTATAATGTTCACCTTAGAGATATGATATTCAACAAAAAGGAGACGCCAATTTATGAACGACTACAAAATCATGATCGTGGACGATGAGCCGGATATTTTGGACCTGCTGGAAAAGGCCCTCCGGATCGAAGGATACGACCGCATCACAAAAATCGACAACGGACTGTCTGCTGTGACCGCATGCAAAGAGCTGAATCCTGATGTGATCATTTTGGATGTGATGCTCCCAGACATAGATGGATATCAGGTCTGCCAGCAGATCCGAGAAATTTCCCTTTGTCCGATCCTGTTCCTTTCCGCGAAAAATGATGAGCTGGACAAGCTCCTGGGTTTGGCTGTGGGCGGAGATGATTATGTGACAAAACCCTTTAGCCCCAAAGAAATCGCTTACCGTGTAAAGGCTCAGCTGCGGCGGGCCGCATACGGACAGGAGCCTCCTGACCATGAATCCATCCGAATTGGAGAACTGACCATTGATTTCAAAGGCTGCCGGGCCATGAAGAGCGGCCTGCCCCTGGAGCTGACCACGAAGGAATTTGAAATCCTGCGGCATTTGGCGGAAAACAAAGGACGAGTGATCAGCCGCGAACGTCTATATGAAACGATTTGGGGCGAAGACAGCTTTGGCTGTGACAACACGGTGATGGTACACATCCGCCATTTACGCAAAAAACTAGAAATCGATCCTGCGGCCCCGCAGTATATTGTTACCATGAAAGGGCTAGGCTACAAGCTGGTGGACCCTGATGAAAAATAGAGCAAAAGTTGATCCTTTCCTGCGTCTCTTCGTTCTTGCGGCTGTTTTGGTCATCCTGGCGATCATCACTGCTGTCAGCCTGTTTTACTATGTCTTCGGGATACCAGAGCCAGAGGGCCTGAGTTTAGCCTCATGGCCCCAAGGGTTCACAGATGATTTTTCCACTTGGATGAAAGATCAAGACGGAGAACTGAAAATAGAGAAAATCGCCACAAAACGCCTGGACGAGTATGGATTGTGGCTGCAAGTCCTGGATGAAACTGGAGAAGAAGTCCTTTCCCGCAACAAACCCGCAAATCGCCCTGCCAGCTATTCTGCCTCCCAGCTAGTTGAGCTGACCTCCAGTTCCTATGAAAACGGCTATACGGTTTTTATCAGCAGCTTCGCGGGCCAGGATCAAACTTGGAATTACTTGATCGGTTTCCCCTATGCCATTGGAAAGCACATGCTCTACTATAACGGTGAAAACGCAGGCCGCCTGTCACCTGTTTTCCGCACGAGCATTGGTCTCGCGTCCGTCTTCGCGCTTCTCTTTCTTTTGGCCTATGGCTTTTGGCTCACAAGACATCTAGGAAAGATCACCAAGGGGATCAGCGCCATATCCTGCCGCTCCTATTCCTCCCTTCCTGAAAAAGGAATGTTTCGTGAAATATACAAAGAGCTCAATCACATGGACCAGGAAATTCATGCCAGCAACCAGACGCAAAAAGACACGGAGCGAACACGCCGGGAATGGATCGCCAACGTCACCCACGACTTGAAGACTCCCCTTTCTCCAGTAAAGGGCTACAGTGAACTGCTGGCCAGCGGCCCTGTGCCGGATCAGGAAACGATGCGGGAATACGGGAAAATCATTTTAAGGAACGCGGATCACGCGGAAAAACTGATTAATGACTTGAAGCTCACCTACCAGCTGGAATCAGGCGCGATGCCTTATGAACCTGAAGAAGTCCCTTTTATCCGCTGCCTGAAAGAGATCGTCATTGATATCGTCAATGACCCTGCCTTTGGCGGCCGTGACGTCCAGTTTAAAAGCGACATGGCAGAAATCACAGTCAGCGTCGATCAAGGCTTGTTCCGCCGGGCTGTGGGGAACCTTCTTATCAACGCCCTCACCCACAACCCGCCAGACACGAAAATCACAGTCATCGCAAAGGCTGTCCAGCAAAACAGCGTCCAGGTGATCGTGCGGGACCATGGGAAAGGCCTAAGCCGCGAGGAACAGGCAGCGCTCTTTGACCGCTATTACAGAGGCACGAACACCCAGGAAAATCCAGAAGGCAGCGGCCTTGGCCTGGCCATCGCCAAACAAATCGCGGCGCTTCACGGCGGTGACATTTCCGTCAAGAGCCAGCCGAGTGAGGGAACGGAATTCACCATTTTCCTGCCCATTGAACCGTAATTTAAGGACAAATTAAGATACGAAAAAGCGCTGCCTAAGATAGGTGGTTTATGCTATGAAGCATGGGCCATCTATTTTTTATGCGCACGAGAGGAGGTTCCACATGGAATTACAATTACAGCATTTAAGCAAACGCTACGGAACAAAGCGGGCGGTCCGCGGCATTGATGCCAGCTTCACGCCTGGGGTCTATGGTCTGCTTGGCGCGAATGGAGCGGGAAAGACGACTCTGATGCGGATGATCTGCGGCGTACTAGAGGCTACCTCCGGTCAGATTCTCTTGGATGGAACGACTATGGGGGAATTAGGGGAGCAGTATTATGCCCAATTAGGCTATATGCCGCAGGACTTCGGCTTTTATCCTGATTTTACTGGCCGAGAATTCTTGATGTACATGGCTGCCGTGAAAGGATTGAGCAAGAAAAAGGCAAAGTTTCAAACTGAAAAACTGCTGGATCTGGTCAACCTCCAAGATGCGGCGGACAAGAAAATCAGGTCTTATTCTGGAGGCATGAAGCAGCGCCTGGGAATCGCCCAGGCAGAACTGAACGATCCGGCTATCCTCATTCTGGACGAACCTACCGCAGGACTGGATCCCAAAGAGCGGGTGCGCTTTCGCAACTTGATCGCGGACTTTGCCCAGGAAAAGATCGTCATCCTGTCAACCCACATTGTGTCCGATGTTTCCTATATCGCAGATACGATCCTGATGATGAAAAACGGCAGATTCCTATTACAGGGACCTCTGGACGCAGTGACTGACACCATCCAAGGCAAGGTGTGGGAAACATGGGTCCCTGCTGGGGAAGCCCCGGAATACAGCCGGCGTTTTTCCGTTGTGAACCTGCGCCACGAACAGGGCCTGGCACGGCTGCGCATCATCAACGATACCCCGCCCACCGCCGAAACCATAGCCGCGGCGCCAAATCTGGAAGATCTATTTTTGTATTACTTTGGAGAAACAGCACAGGAGGACAATCAAGATGTTGATTAAATATGAATTCCTAAAAATACTGCGTAAAAAAGCAACGCTTATGATCATGGCGGCCAGCCTGCTCTTGACGGTGTTTCTCTTCGCGCTGCCCATCATGCAGTATCAAACTTACGACCAGAATGGTGTCATAAAAGGGACCGCCGGTATCGCGCACGTCAAAGAACAAAACTCTGCACTTTGCCATTCCTTGTCTGAGGAATACGTCACCAAGACCATCGGTGATGTGCGGCGGCTGTTTAAGGATCCCAAAAATGTGGGCTACGATGGCAGCGAACGATTCCTCATTGGCGCAGCTTATTGGCAGCATATCGCACCAAGGGAAAAGCTCCTGGACTTGATCGCTAAAACTTACGATCGTCCTGGCGAAAGCTCGGGCTACAGCAAGCTTGCTGATTTAAAGGTGAAAAAAGGCGCTGCTTTTTACCAGGCAAGGGAGCAAAAAATTCAGGCTCTGCTCAATGCGCCCTCCCATGCCTTGTCCGCTGAGCAAAAGGAATATTGGCGGCACAAGGCGGACAAAGTGGCTGTCCCGCTGCGATATGGCTATTATGAAGGGTGGGAAATCCTGCTCAGCAGCTTAGAGCTTTTGATATTTGCCATATTAGCCATCTGTGTCTCCATCGCCCCTGTGTTTTCCGGCGAATATCAAGCTGGAACAGACGCTGTGATCTTATCGGGAAAACACGGCAAAACAAAAGTGATCACTGCCAAGATCATTGCTTCGTTTTTGTTCGGACTTCTGTCCTTTACCCTCCACGTTCTGGCGGCCTTAGGATTGTCTCTCGCGGCCTTTGGCGCAGATGGCTGGAACCTTCCGGTACAGATTGCCAACACGAGCATCCCTTATCCTTTCACCTTCCTGCAGGCTGCGCTGGTGTCCCTGGGGGTCATTTACTTGATCCTCCTGGCTATGATCAGCCTGACGCTGCTCCTGTCAGCAAAGATGAAAACGCCATATCTGGTGCTGATCGTGCTGGTGCCGGTGCTGTTCATCCCCATGTTCCTCATGCCCAGCGGAACCTCAGGCGCATATAACCTGACCCTGTTTTTGCTGCCCTATCGCGCGCTCATGCCTGAAATCGGAAAATATATTTCTTACCAGATCGGCGGTTTGGTAATAGACGCGTTTTCCGCAAGGGCGATGTTGTACGCTGTTCTGACAATGATCATGCTGCCTTTTGCCAGGCGGGGATTCAGGAAGCATCAAGTCGGGTGAAAACGGGGAGAATGGAGAACTGGGCAAGATCATCGCAGGGTCCAACACAGGGTTTTCCTTATACAAAAACAGCGAGGCAGCCGAAACTGTCTCGCTCAATAAATCTCACTTTTTACCGCACTGCGTTTCCCATCCGCGGCATTAGCTAAGGGGAGTGGATTCTTTATCCCTCACAGCAAGTTGGATTTCCACCATGATTCGTTTTTCAGATAACGCTCCACAATATCAAAACGCCGAAACGCTGCGGCCATAGTACGTCCATCAATTTCTGATAACTCATTTCTGTTAAAATAGTCTTTTAAGATATCGACCATCGCCTGCTCTGCTTTTCTATACAGGTTCTCTTTGTTCTGTTCAAAAGAACCTTTGATTTCATTAAAATTGACGTGTGTAAGCATTTTCAGGGGAATGCCAAAAGATCGCAGAAGTTGTTTCCCAATCATATATGCCATGAAGTATTGGCTGTATGGCCGATGTTCCCGTATCCCCTCTTCATCGCTCGCTTGCTTTCTGTTGTTATCGCAATAACGAAATATCAGCACAGCAATGATCATTTGCGCTGCGTTTAACTCATCAAAAATGATGGAATAATATTTATCAAAAAACTCATTCTTCCTATACTTTGCCAGATGAGGGCTTTCCCTCCATATTGCGAACACCGCCTCCGCAGCCACTGTCGATGGTATCGCATTGATGCGCAGGACATTGTCTCTTTTTTGCTTGTAGGCATATCCTAAATCTCTGGTGCCTGTCTCCAAAAGAACCTGCCGCTCGTCATTTGACTTCAAGTCTCTGAAATCTACTGGATTTTGGCTATTTGTCGCATAGATGATATCCTGTATGATTCCCTTGTTTTCATTGTCTTCCACCTCATAAAGCCGCACCAGCAAATAGACTTGCGAAAAATCCACGTCCGGATTTTCCTTCACAATCTGGTGGATCGTTTTGCAGGTCTGACCGCCATTTATGATTTGCAGATCATTTGTTTTGACGATCCAGTCCTGCTCCTGCAAACCATTGTAGCTAAATTTCTTGCAGATCATTGTCGCTCCATTGTTAAAAAAGAAAAAATTTTGACGTTTGTCCACATCCAGCAGAGTATTGGCGATTCCCTCGTTCACAATATTTTTTCCTAAATAACGACGGATATTTTTTTCCAGCAGGCCGTCTCCAAAGGTTTCCATGAGTTTATAGATTTCCATGACGGAAACTCGCCCGAGGATCACCCTTTTATAGTTAAAATTCTCCTGCACAGCCTTTCCGCTCAGGCAAAGCTGCGTGTCGATGGTCTGCTCCCTGTTGATATAACGCAGGATGTCCGCATGGGAAAAATGCTCGAACCGAACCTGCTGCTGACCCGAGAAAGCATTGTCGATATGGTTCTGCCCATCCTGATTCCATGGCAAACCATTATTGAGCATCACAAAGGTCACATAAGGAATTGCGCCATCCAATATGAACGAACGGATTTCCTCTACTTTTTTCCTGCTCTGTGCGTTCAATTCGATCTGCGCCAAAGGGTCAAAGACGCATTTTACAGTATTGACCGCTTTCTCCACCGCATTTGCTGGAAACTCGCTGTCCCGATCCAGCTTTCTGGAATATTTCGACTGAAACAGCACCACATTTAACTGTGCGTCCTGAGCTTCTACAATATACGCTGTGTCAAACCCACCGTCATTTCCCCCCTCAGTCAAATATTGCGCCGCTTCTATCATATCAATGTCTAAATAGGCGGCGACTCCTAACAGCAGAAAGGCCTTTGAACGATTTCTTTCATGATCGCCATCATCAAAGATCGTCTCGTTCTCCTTTAAAATATGATTAATCCTTTGGTCGATAATCTGCTTTGCGATATCCATAAACGCTTCCTTTCCCAGGTAAAGATAGTGATATTATATCAGACTAAAGCCCGCGGCGCAAACCCTGCCGTTTTATCGGTACACTTCCTCTAATGTGACCAGCACCAGGCCCTCTTTCCTCTGTTCCTCCACTTAAGTTTCCTTGCTGAAATTACTTTCACTGAATCGTGTTTCAGTAAGCCTATGTTTTTATCCTGTCACAAGAGGCGGCTGTTGGCAATGGTTTCTGGATCAAGTCTGGATTGGGTCTGCACCCAGCCTTTCCGTGTTTCCAAAAAAATCTGACAGGCTTTCGGTTTTTCTGACACTTTTTAGCTGGTGTGAAAGGAATCCGCGGCAGGATGCGCTGACCCGCTGGGCTTCGCAGATCGTGATCTTGTTGCTATTCCAGTGAAAACAACCCTTCCGGCGCTTCCATGAAAAAATGCGTTCCCGGCTTTTAATTTGGCCCGATTCTTGCGTGTTAATAGGAATGAAAAGCGCGGAAAGCAATGATTTTCCGCAGGCAAAAGCGAATACAGCCTATGAACTAGGAGGTCATAGGCTGCAGATGGAGGTAACAATGAAAATAACAGGACTCACCCACATTGGCATATGCGTAACGGACATCGAACGATCCATAAAATTTTACACAGAAATGATGGGCTTTCAAATCACAGAAGGACCCACGCCGCCCATTCGGGATCCTGAAGACAGCAGGGGCATGGGCTTCGCAGATTGCGTCACAAGGACCTGTGTTTTACGATGCGACGCGGGATTTTCCCTTGAGCTTGTGCAATTCCTAGAGCCTGAGCCAGCGTGCCTGGCAGACAGGCTGGATCTGATCGGCAAGCACCATATCGCTTATCAGGTGGACGATATCCATGAATGGCATCGCAAGTGGGTGGAAGCAGAGCTGCCCGTATATGATCAGCCGATCCTTGTGAACGCTGAAAATGAAGAGGATTCTTTTTATTGGGCATATGTAAAAGACCCTGACGGGATCACGCTGGAGCTCAACCAAAAAGTTTCATCATTGCCGTGATTTCCTTATCACCGTCTCCCAGTTTTTGGGAATCTCCCAATAGCCGCAGCAGATACGCTCCCAGGGCCGGCTTCATGCCGCTTTCTTTCATGGAAGTCACGATGCTCTCCATCGCACTATGGTGAACATCGATAGCAGAATCCTTTGCCATTGGATAATCCTTGGGCACACCACTGCTGAACGCATTGGAAAATTGCCTTTTCATCCCCTCTATGACCCCTGGTAGCCAAGCCGTTAACGCCTCAAAACACGTTAGAAAGGACTTGGGCCGTGATCTCCGCATTAGGCAGATTCAGCAAAACGAAATCGCAGTCCCCGGCATCCCGCAGTTCACTGAAATAGCAAGCACCCCTCTGCACAAAGGGCCTGGCTGGAGCTTCGCTCCGGTTGACAATGCTCACTGCGTGCCCATGATCAAGAAAAGCACTGATCAACGCACCTCCCATGCGCCCGCAGCCTGCAACAATGATTTTCGCCATTTTCTCATCTCCTTCTTTCGCATTTATCCAGCAGCCCCGGTTTCACCCGGCAGCTGCGGCTTTATTCTAGTGCCGCAGTCTTTGACTCAGCAACAAATGAGGGGCATGAGGGCGCTGACTTCACCTTGCCCCATTTACTGCCCCTCAACATTTCAGTCAAAATCCGCGAACCATTTGATCTGCCGCACAACCAAACCAGGTATACACAAATCATCTAACACTCATGCGGCAATCATTCTCACAATGGTTTAACTGCCTGCGCCTGGGTTGTTGCGTCCCAATCTTTCATAAGCTTCAGGATTGCTGCTTTCCAGCCTCTTGGCGTAAAAGTAGCTGACAACCATCAATGCGGCGATGAAACCGATGAACGCTCCAGTGACCCATCCCGATGAGCCCAGCAGCGCCGGGAAATAAACGATGGACAGCGCCACTACAGCGCCAATGCCAATGGCCGAAAGAATCGGCGCGATCAATTTTGTCCAGGTATTGATGTCATCAAACCTGTTCTTCCTGAAATATGCGATGACAGCGATGCTGGTCATGAACATGATGATGGTCACAAAGAATGTCCCGCATCCGCTGAACAGTGGGTAAACCGTATCTGCCGGCTGCCCGCTCACATAGAAGATGATCATCATGATGATCCAGAAAATCGTGATGGCGATTACTGCCACATACGGCGAATGATGCTTTGGATGGACTTTGCCGAACATCTTCGGGATCACGCCGTCCACTCCCATGGAATACCAATACCGCGCCGCCACGTTGTGGATGGAAAGCTGTGAAGCGAATACTGAGAATACTGACGCGAACATGATAATGTCATAGACTACTTTATTGAAAAACGTGTCCGTAGTAACCGCGAAAATGCCAGCTGCGTTTTCGTCACAAATGTTCTCAATGTTACTTGCGCCCCAAAAGGCCGTATACGCCCATGTGGTCACGCCAAAGAGCACACAGATCAGTATGATGGACGCATATGTCGCCCCTGGGATGGTCACATCCGGCTTGCGGGACTCTTCCCTGTAAATCACCGTGGCTTCAAAGCCGAAAAAGCTGCCAAACACAAACAGCATAGCCATGCCTAATTCTCCGTTGCTGAAGACTGGGCCCGTGAACATAGCGTCCGCGCCATTTGCCGGAACTCCGATTTTAAAGCAATAAATATCAAATATGACAATGAATATGGTTTCCATAATCATGACAACCACCAGCACTTTAGCGGTAAGGTCGATCTTATGATAAGCAAAGAAGCCTGAAAGCAGGGTAGAAACGATAGTCCAAATGACCCATGGCTGCGCTTCTCCGCCAAAGATTTCCGTAATGATCAAATTCACCTGGATCGCCAGCAGCGGCGGTGCCCACAGTCCAATGAGCGGATACCCCACTGAGGCCAGGGAAGCTGATACAAATCCCAGCTTCTTGCCTAATCCATCGGTGACAAAGGCATAAAATCCGCCCGGCCTTCCCATGACTGTTCCCATCTTCGCGAAACCCACAGCAAACAGCAGCAGGATCACCATGATGATAAAGTACACGGCCGGCGCGCCGGAGCCGGCATACGAGATGAACACAGGCAGGATCCCTGTGGTAGCGCCCAGCGGCCCCACAAAGGCCAGTACAGACATAACCAGGGCACCTGTGCCCATGTTGCCCTGCAAACGGGGCTCATGTATCGTTCCTTTTTCCATTATTACCTCCATTCTAACCTGGTTTTATCGCAATAACTGATCTGTCTGAGATTTTGAATGAAACTCTGCTGCCTGCTAAAAAACAGGCAGCGAAGCTTGTTCGTCTTAACGGGCCGCCAGCTGCTCCAGCAGGTCTTCCACAGAGACGCTGGTTTTGACACCCATTGCCTGAATTTCTTTGGTCACGTCCACAGGTTCCTTACAATCTTCCCCCAGGAAGCTCAAGAGATAGCCGCCCATGTAGAAATTGTAGTGTTTTCCCCGTTTTTCCGCCAGATCAACCATCAGCTTGGCATAATCGTAGGCTTGTCCATTGTGCACGCTGACTGTGATATCCTCTACGCCGTACTCTTCTGCCAAATCCAGCACATCAATGACCTCCATCTGATTTCCGCCGTCAATGACATCCGCCCCTAATTCACGCAGCACTTCTGTGATAACGTAGGCCCCAAAGTAATTGGATATCCGCTGAAACCACACAGATTTTTCTGCCCTTTAATTTTTCAGCGATGGCCGTGTGTTTAAACTTTTTCACCAACAGATCGATCTGATTGGAGGACTGCGCCCAAAGGGTAGTCGGCATCAGCGGAACCACGTTCCTCTTGCCCTCATTTACCACGGAAGGATGGAAAAAGGCTTCAAACTTGGCCGGATCCATGCGCTTCAAAACAACCATGATCTCAATAGGATTGGTGATATCAATGCCTGCTTCTTCAAACCCCTTTAGAAAATTTTCAAACAGCTGATTGGCTAGGTCATATACCTTTTCGCCCAGTTCTTCGATAGGTCCCCAATTGATCAGCTGCTCAAAGGCATCGGCGGGTCCTTCTGTCCGCTGGCAAGCGCCTGTCATGTCCAGCATCTCTGGCACAGTGGGGATTGTCACTTTTTCTGTGATCGGCACTGAAATGAACGTGGCTCCTGTTTTGTATTTTCGTTCAACTAGAACTGCCATCAACGCCTCGGGGATCTGGAATCCATAGTTGGCGTGGAGATGGTGATCCCAATGATCCACTGTGTTCGCGTAAACGAATCCGATCCCCGGCTGATCCTCTTTTCTAAATAATTTGTTGGCTGCGTACCACATGGCGGATTTGTGGATCAGATTCGATGCGAAATTGCCGAAGCTGATGGCGTACCGGCATTTTCCCAAAGTGGACACCAAATACTGCTCCACTTTCCCCCAGGCGATATAGGACGCGAAATCGCTGCAATAGGCAGGCACCGAATCATCCACCGCAGAATCGACTACGATCTTGTCATCATAATGCGCTGCCACCATGCCCAGCCCTTTTACGATTTCATTCATGTTCCAAACATCGTCCGGACACCCAGGGATCGTCCACTGGAAATGGCCGAACATGCCCTGGTAAGAGCTGCCCGCTTTCAAAGCGCCTTTTGTCATATAAACGGAATTTGGTTCGCCTAAATGCTGATCCCCGAAAGTTGCCTGGATTTCCGCCGCGGTCGTGATCCGCTGCCAATCTTCTTCCTTTTCCACATCAAAGCCCAGAGCCTCGGGCAGGCCTTCGCGCATTTCCTTTGGCGTGCCGTATATGTTCTTTGGCAGCTGGTGGGCGCAGCTAATGTTCAGGCCTGTGTCCTCATTGAATTTCTGCGCTGCCCGCAGGGCTTCCACATGTTCATCAATAGAGGACAGACCCATATTGATTTTCCATGTCAGTTTGCCGGCCTCAGCCTGCTGCATTCTAAATTCCACTTCGCTTTTCACGCCGTGCTTTTTTAAAAACGGAGTCTTGATAGGCGTGATTTCTTCGCCCATTTTGTAGCCTTCGTTCCAGCTTTCCTTCCAGTCAGGCATGTTCTCAGGCCGGAGGCTGCGAAGGTATTCTCTTTGTGTTTTATCTAAAATTGCCATGTCATGTTTCCTTTCCATCCATTTTTGCTCTTTCGTATGTAACAAGAAGTTCCCCGGAGTGATCCATCAAAGAGCGTCTGAAATATCCTCGTCTTCATCAGCGATAATGGCCAGCGCTTCCTGGCAAGGCACGGTTTCGCCTTCCTGGACTAAGATTTTTCTCATGACACCGTCTTCCTCCGCCTCCACTTCATTGGTCAGCTTGCTGGTTTCCACCTCGAAGATTGGCATTCCCTCTTCTACTTTGTCGCCTTCCTGGACCAGCCATTTGGAGACGATTCCTTCCGTCATGATGGCTCCCATTTTAGGCATTCTCACTACTGTGACCATTTTGCTCACTTCTCCTTTCAATTTTCGCTTTATTCTGCGATTTTTTTAACAGCGTTTACAATATCTTTCACTTGCGGCAGCATATATTCTTCCATTGGCTGCGAAAACGGCACCGGCGTGTTGAGTGCGCCCACCCTTATGATCGGTTTTTTCAAAGCCTCGAACAGATCTTCCGCGATGCTTGCGGCCACTTCTCCTGACCATGCGCCTCGTTTGCATTCTTCTGTGACGATCACAATCCTGCCTGTCTTTTGCACTGACTGGTAAATCATCTCTTTATCCAATGGGAAAATGGATCTGGGATCGATCAGTTCCACGTCAATGCCTTCTTCTCCAAGCAGTTTCACTGCTTCTTTGGCTCTTGTGACCTGCAGTCCAGTGGCTACTAAGGTCACGTCTTTTCCTTCCTTTACGATCTTGCCTTTTCCCAGAGGGATGGGTTCAAAGGCTTCATCCACTTCACTCTTGGCACCATAGAGCATCTGGTGTTCAAAGAAAATAACCGGATTGTCGTCTCTGATGGCTGAGATCAGCAGGCCCACCGCGTCCTGTGGATTTGACGGATATGCCAGCTTTAATCCTGGGACATGGGCAAACATGGCCTCAAGACTTTGCGAATGCTGCGCCGCGCCTGTCACATAACCGCCGCAGGCGCACCTGATAGTCATCGGCACCTGAACCCTGCCCCCGTACATGTACCTGAATTTTGCTGCCTGATTCACAACAGGATCCATGCAGCAGGTCAGAAAATCGTTGTACATGATTTCCGCTACTGGCCGCATTCCGGTTATGGCCGCGCCTGCGCTGGAGCCTATGATCCCTAATTCTGAAATCGGCGTATCCTTCACTCTCCCTGGGCCGAACTCGTCATAAAGGCCTGCGGTCGCGCCAAAGCTGCCGCCGTATACGCCAATATCTTCGCCGATCAGATATACGCTCTCATCTCTTAACATTTCATTTCTAAGCGCAGCGCTGATCGCTTCTGAGAAAAACATTTCTTTCATGTCATCTGCCCTCCTCTACCATATCTGAATAAACGTCTTCCACTGCCTTTTCCGGTGCTGGGAACGGGCTTTCTTCCGCAAATTTCAAGGCGGCCTTGATATTGGCCTTGGCCTCGGCCTCCAGCGCCTTCAGCTGCTCCTCATCAGCCAGCTTCATGAATTTCAAATAGTTTTCATAGGCTTTGATGGGGCATTTTTCTTTCCATGCGTTCAGCTCTTCACGAGGCCTGTAGTTGTCCGTGTCCCCTACGAAATGCGTGTCCCACCGGTAGGTTTTACATTCCAGAAATACTGGACCCTGCCCGCTCCTGGCGTAGGCCGCCGCTTCTTTCATGGCATCGTACACAGCATTCACATCATTGCCGTCTACCACCTTGGCCTTCATATCATAGGCAATGGCTCTGTCCGCCACGGTTTTGCAGGCCATGCCATTGCTTACCTTGCAGCTGATGGCGTAATGATTGTTTTCATTCACAAACACCACGGGAAGCTTCCAGATGCTGGCCAGGTTCATAGCCTCGTGGAACCCGCCTTCTTCTGATGCTCCGTCACCGAAAAACACCACGCTCACCGCACGGTTGTTTTTCATTTGCGCAGTCATCCCCGCGCCCACCGCCAGGGTAAGTCCGCCGCCTACAATGCCGTTTGCGCCTAAAAAGCCAATATCCGTGTCCGTGATATGCATGGAGCCGCCTTTCCCGTGGCAATATCCTGTTTCTCTGCCGCACAGCTCCGCCATCATCCTTCCCAGATCCGCGCCCCTGGCCACCATATGACCATGTCCTCTGTGCGTACTGGTGATGTAGTCTTGTTTTTCGAGGGCCTCGCACACGCCTGTGGCAATGGCCTCCTGTCCGATGCTCAGGTGGATGAACCCCTGAACGATTCCTTTCGCAAAGCTTCTTGAAGCCTGCTTTTCAAACATTCTGATGGTCTGCATCGTCTTGTAAGCTTCAAGCGCTCTTTCTTTTGGTAACGCCATGATTGACCTCCTTTTTCTTATTTCTTGATTCACTGATTGATAATCGCAATTTCCGTGCCAACTCTCCTCTGCTGTTTACGTATCCCAAAAACCTGTAAATTTCAACCTTTCCGTTATATGTACGGTTTGAGGAAATGTCAGGAAAGCCTGCTAGTGTCAGCCCGTCCTGACATCGCCTTGGAGCCTTATTTCTCGATTCCTGTCCTTGCGTCTACTCCTGCGTTGTAATAATGTTTGATTTCCCGCATCTCTGTCACAAGGTCCGCGAATTCTATGACTTCATCAGGCGCGTAACGTCCAGTCAGGACGACTTCTGTTCGTTCCGGCTTCTGTTTTATGAGATGAATCACCTCATCCGCGGACAACAGCTTGAAAAACATGCTGGTGTTCACTTCATCGAATATGACCAGATCGTATTCTCCTGACAGTAAGACTTCTTTCATCCGTTCCAGGCCCCTTGCTGCCATGGCCCTGTCCTCTGCAGAAGGTTCTCCCTGTATGAAATGGACATCGCCAAACTGCTCCATGGTCATGCCTTCCAAGAGATCTTCCGCCTTCTTTTCAGAATAATCCTGACCTTTCATGAACTGTCCCATAAAGACTTTGTTCCCCGCGCATACGCAGCGTAGCGCCAGGCCCAGCGATGCCGTTGTTTTCCCCTTTCCGTTTCCGGTATAAACTTGCACATATCCCTTTTCCATGGTTTTCACTCCCTTTCTCTTTCTTTGATCAGCCCGCTAGCTTTCAAATATGTTTCCGCTGGCGTAAGCTCTGATTCTAGCTTCTATATAAGTGTGCGCGGCGTTCTTTTCTTCATAATGCTTTAGCTGATTGTTTTCGATCAAAAGCGGCTGGTAGACCAATTGGTTCTTGTAGTTGTAAACCTCTTGTCCTTCCAGCTCCACTTCAGAAAGCACCAGGTTCTGCCTAATGATCCCATTTGCCGCGATCCTTTGGGTTTCTTCAATGGCCTTTTGTATGGCCTCAATCCTGTTGTGAAAGGAAAAACGCCCTTCCTTAGTGTGAACCAAATAGCCATGCCCATCTTCGCCGACTCTGATGATGGTTTCTACCATTTCCTGAATGCCTGCCGCTGCCGCGCCTACTGCGTTGGCCACTTCATAATGGGCTGGTATCACTAAGTCGAAGCCTAATGTTTGGTTTACGATTTTGTACCAGGTTTCCGCGGGCGCTCCGATCGCACAGATCGGCAGGCTCTGATCCACATGTTCCAGGATGTTGGTCCTTATCTTTTCCCGCAGGGCTTTTTTGACTTCTTCCACATACGCTGCTGGAGAAAGGCCTTGTTCTGCCGCAAATGCCATTACGGTCTTTTCTGCCTTTTCAGAGTCCCACTGGCGAAACTCGCCTGTATAGTGAAGGATGTCTGTGGGAGTCAGGCATTCCCCGCCTCGGCAGGCAGGAAGCACTCTCCGCGGCCCGATCCGAAACTCGCCGTTTTCATTGCGGATGTGACTGTCTCCGCCCAAACCAAAGGTGCGTAATTTTGCTGATTTGACTCGTATTTTCCATCCGCCCACAGTCGCACCGTCAGGCGACAGTTCCACTCGCTTCTGACGGACGATCCCCGTGTCCGTTGTGGTTCCGCCCATGTCCGCGATTACTGCGTCTTCTATGCCAGTCAAATTGATGCTGCCAATCATGCTGGAGGCTGGGCCGGAAAGCACGGTATCGATGGGTGTCTCTCGTATGGCCTCCAGGCGTGAAATGCTTCCATCTCCTTTCACCACAAAGACAGGCGCTTTGATGTCATTGGCCTCCAACACATGGTTGATGGCCTCGATGAACCTGGCGATGATGGATAAAAGCCCCGCGTTGAGCGCTGCGGTGTTTGTCCTTTCCAAATATCCCAATTCACTTACGATCTCATGCCCGCAGACCACAGGCAGCTGGCAAAGCTCCTGAACCAAGGCCTTTACTTTTTTCTCTAAGACCGGATTCCTGATGCTAGCGGCACCTGACACCGCAATAGCATCCACATCATGAATCAGATCTTTGATCACCCCCAATGCCTCTTCCTCGTGGATGTCGCACACAATACGGCCTTTGATGTTGATCTGTCCTTTGACATTTTTGATCTGAGCCGCCGCGATTTCCCCTGCGGGACGGGTGCCGATCAAAATCACGCCTACATTGCTGATGTTTTTTTCAACAATGGCATTTGTGGCCAGCGTAGTGGATAGGACGACCTTTTCGATCCCCGCCTTTTCCGCATCCGTGAGGTCCAGGCCTTTGATGCTGTTTCCCACTCCAATTTCCAACTGGTGATGCGTAGTGATGGCTTTTGCCTTTTTTCTCACGCTATCGGCCGATGTTTTTTCCATATCCAGCAGCACAGCATCGGTATAAGTGCCGCCAGTGTCTATTCCAATGGCATATTTCATGGTTTCTCTCCTTGAAATCCGTATCCCGCCTATGCTTGTGGATTTTCTAGATTCTTCTTAATCATTGTTATGAATTTTGAAGCATATGCTCCGTCTATCACCCGATGATCCGCGTTTAGGTTCATTTTCATGATCGGCCTTATTACGATTTCATCAGCAACGCAGACCGGCGTCTTTATGATTTCATTGACGCCTAGTATGCCCAGTTCAGGCTGATTGATCACAGGAAAGCATGCTTCGATCCCCATCATGCCCAGATTGGTGATGGTAAAGGTCCCCCCTGTGATGTCATCCAGTGTCAGTTTTCCACTTTTTGCGTTTTCGATGAGTTTGCTCGATTCACCTGCCAGCTGCAAATAATCCAGATCCTGCACATCTTTGATGTTTCCCACAATGAGCCCGTCACCCACGTCAATTGCCATGCCCACATTGACGCTCTCATGGAGGGTGATCACTTCCCGCTCAGGGTCGAAGCTGGCGTTCATGTATGGAAACTGGGACAACGCCTTTTGTACAGCCTTCATAATGATGTGATTCATGGTCACAGGTATCCCTTGCTTTCTTAATTCATCTTTAAAAGCCAGCGCGGCTCCCATGTCAACGCTTACGGTGAACCCTTCCAGAGGCGATGTGATCCAGCTTTCAGCCATGTGCTTTGCCATTGCCTTTCTGATTCCCTTGATTTTGATTTCTTTGCTCATGATTTCCCTTCTTTCTTTTATTTTTCCGCTTCCTGATGCTCTTCCTTATATTTTGGGCATGTGGACGCACAAGCCATCCACGGCTCTTGCCGCTTCAGCGATGGATTCGGAAATGGTCGGATGAGAATGAATCGTTTCGGTGATATCCTCTACTGTGGCTCCCATCTTCATGTATGCTGCCATTTCCGCTATGATTTCGGTGGCACTCTTGCCGATCAGGTGGGCACCCAGGATCTTCCTTGTGCCCTTGTGGGCGATGATTTTAAATATGCCGTTAGCTTCACCGGTGGCCACCGCTTTGCCACAGGCCATAAGCGGGAACGTGCCAATGACTGTCTCCAAACCTTTTTCTTTGGCTTCTGCTTCAGAAAGTCCCACGGATCCCACTTCCGGTATGGTATAGACGCAGCTGGGAACGATATTCAGATCCAACTTCTTGTCTGCGCCCATGGCGTTTTCTGCCGCCCAGATTCCCATTTCCGAAGCCACATGAGCCAGCTGTCTTTTGCCAGTGACATCACCAATGGCGTATACGCCTTTTCTGCTCGTTTCTAAATGGTTATTGATTTGCACGAATCCCTTTTCTGTTTCTAACCCCAGTTCTTCCAGTCCGGCGGTCATGGGCTTTCTGCCTGTTGAAATCAGAACCTTGCTGCCTGTCAGAGTTTCTTCTGTTTTGTCCGGCCCTTCCAAAATAACGTTAATCTCACTGTCTGCCGTCTGTTCAAATCTGATGACTCGCTGACGGACTTTTACCTCAATGCCCTGTCCGGTAATGATGCCCATCATGCTCTCAGAAATGGAGTGATCTAAATTGCTGACCAAAGCAGGCATCATTTCCACAATAGTCACCTTGCTGCCGTATGCCCGAAAAATGCTGGCCATCTCACAGCCAATAATTCCACCGCCGATGATCACCAGCTTTTCCGGGACCTGTGTTTCATTGAGCAGTGCGTCACTGGTGACGATTCCCGGCGTTTCAATCCCTGGGATGGGCGGCAGGGAAGGCACTGAACCGGTGGCGATGATCAGCTTGTCATAGGCTATGGTTTCCAAGCCGCCTTCTGTGGCTATTTGGATCTGGTGATCTTCTTTTACCGTGCCCCTACCCGCATATAGGTCCACTCCATTGGAGGCCAGCAGGCCCTCGACTCCGCCGGTCAGCTGCCTGACCGCCTTGTCCTTGGCTTTTATGGCTTTTTTGAAATCAAGGGTCACCTTTTCTGCCTGGATGCCTCTCTGCCTGCCTATGTCCAGCCCATGAAGGATCTCCACATTTTTCATCAAGGCTTTTGTGGGAACGCAGCCAACGTTCAGGCATGTGCCACCCACCCGCTTTTTCTCTATGATCGCAGTCTTGGCACCCAGCTGGGCCGCTCTGATGGCGCTCACATATCCTCCGGGCCCTGCGCCTAACACTGCCACATCGTATTTTTTCATTGTGCGGCCTCCTTTTTATGCCTAGCTCCTTGATATTGATCCAGATAATATTGGCCTAATCGATCTGCGGTAACAATGGCGCTGTAGGTGTCTTCCACTGTCACATCAAAAGGCATGTTCACCAGCGTGTCAGCTGCTGCCACCTCTGCGGCTTTCATGAGTTTTTCTTTTGTGGCCTCTGTCACGCCCAATTGGGCCAGAGTGACCGGCAAGTCCACGCTGATGCAGAATTTATATAACTTTTCCAACAAAGCCTCACTTTCGTTTTCCAAGATCAATTGCACAAAAATGCCAAAGGTCACTTTTTCCCCGTGGTAATAGGCTTTTGTTTCCGGAAGCGTCTCCAGTCCATTGTGTACCGCATGGGCTCCGCCATCGCCGCCGCCTTCCGCGGCTATACCGGAAAGATACACGTCTGCCTCGATCAAATCTTCAACAGCCGCTGTGCAAGCGCCGTTTTTCACCGCCATATAAGCGCTGAATCCCTGCTGCAAAATGATATCGTAGGAAAGCTTCGCCAGCTGACGGGAAGTGCGGGACTGCCTGCTGCCATATTGATTAGGCGTGTTGGAATTCACGCAGGCCCGCACTTCAAAATAAGTGGACAGTCCGTCTCCCATGCCGGACGCGAAGAACCGTGCGGGCGCTTTGCTGATCACTGCTGAATCAGCGATCACTAAGGCTGGATTTTTATCATGGACTCTGTATTCCTGCACAGTGCCTTCTTCCGTATAAATCGCGGAAAGCCCCAGGCATGGCGCGTCTGTGGCCGCTATGGTCGGCACGCAGACCACTTCGATGGACAGCTTAGCTGCCACTGCCTTTGCCGTGTCAAGGGCTTTGCCCCCACCAGCGCCCGCAATGAGGTCGCAGCCCTTGGCTCTAGCGATCTCTGTCACCCGCTGGATTTCCCGGTCGCTGCATTCCCCGCCGAAATCAACCCAATCGATGATCATGCCGCTGCTTTTGGCGCTCTCGTTTACACAGTCTTCAATGGCCTTTTTAGCCCGCTGCCCGGCGATGACCACCATTCTTCTGCCATATATGCCCGCATACTGGCACACCTTTTTTAATTCACCCGGTCCTTGTATATATCTTCCCGGATTGCCGATGATTCTGTTGCTCATATGTCCCTCCTTCATCCAACTAAAATCAATTTATACACAAGCAGCCAAGCGCTGCCCTTTTTGATTGCCAGATTATAGAGCAAAACATGTGCCAGCCTAGTGATTATTTTCTCCCTGCATGGACAAAAAAATGAAACCACGCCTTAAAATCAAAGCATTGGTTTCATTTTAAATATTTTTTCGTCTAGGGAATTCTTTCTTGCGCTTCCATAAAAATGTGTCACGAAAGCCTGACATGTGGGGCGGCTCCTGACACTTTAGCCAGCTGCGCTCACTTCTACTCTATATTGTATTTTTTGATCTTCTGATATAACGTTTCTCTCGATATGCCCAGCATCTTAGCCATCTTAGCTTTGTTTCCGCCGCAGCTTTTCCCTACGTTTATGATGGCGGCTTTTTCAGCGTTGTTTTTGATATCTTCCAGGGAACCGCTTCTGGCGATATCCATCACATTGCTGTCGATCCCCCTGGCTAGGATGAAATCTCTAAAGTGTTCGATGGTCAGCACGCTGTCATAGCATGTGTTCATGGCCCGCTCTAAAATGTTCTGCAGCTCTCTCACATTTCCCGGCCAGCTGTATTCACACAGCAGTTCTTCCACTTCCTTGTCAATGGTATCAACGGTCCTGGACACCCGCCCCATGCTTTTGTTCAGCTTTGCGATAATGTCGAGCGCGATCAAAGGGATATCTTCTTTTCTTTCTCTAAGGGGGACTAAATTGATCTCTACCACATTGAGCCGATAGTACAAGTCTTCTCGAAATTCTTTGTCCATCACCAGCTGTTTCAAGCTCCTGTTTGTGGCGCAGATCACCCTGACATCCACTTCGATGCTGTCATAGCCTCCGACTTTCATGATCTGTTTTTCCTGGAGAAACCGCAGCAGCTTTGGCTGATCAGATAAAGGCAGCTGGTCGATTTCATCTAAAAACAACGTCCCTTTGTTAGCCAGTTCCACTTTTCCTTTTTTCCCGCCCTTCAGCGCGCCGGTGAAGCTTCCCTCTTCATATCCGTACAGTTCAGACTCAAAGAGTCCTGATGGGATAGCCGAGCAGTTGATGGCGATAAAGTTGTTCAAATGCCGCTGGCTTGAATTGTGGATGGCGCTGGCTACCAATTCTTTTCCCGTTCCCGTTTCCCCCTGGATCAAAACATTGGAATTGGTCAAGGCAGTGCTGCTGATCATATTTTTGAGCATCTTCGTTTTCTCGCTTTTACCAATGATGTTGTCCATGGTGTGCTTCGTGGTTTTGATGCTGTTGTACGCAGTCTTATAATAGTCCAGCTCCGCGCTCATTTTCTCCAGCTTTTTGATAAAGCTATTGAGTACCGATGCGCTCTCGAATATATCGAATTCAAACGCTCCTACTAGCTTTCCGCCTTTATATAACGGATACCCATTGCAGATCATGGTGATCCCTTCATAAAAATAAGCTTCTCCGATTTGCTCTCTGCCTGTTTCTAAAACATGATTCAGACGGTTGGTGTCTTCATCCATCAATTCTGTGATATCTTTTCCGATCAGTTCGCTGCGTGATTTCACGCCTAAATATTGGGCGGTTTTATTGGCTATATAAAGCAATCTGCCCTTTTCATCGATAATCACAAGCCCTGGTATATTATTTAATATCAATTCATAATCCTTTTTAATATCTAACATTGTTTCACCTTTTACACTTTCTCTGACTATTCAGTGCCGAAGCCTCGGCCTTCAACACAATGTACAAACGCGATACGCGAACTCAACTTATTTGATCATTTGATCAGCAATGTTCCGCCAGTGACGCTCTTCTTATTGTGTCCGCTGCAAAAGAAAAGAAAACATCTCAATCATGAAGCGCAACATGGATCATGCTATCATTTGGGCACCTCCCTTCCTTGTCTGAACAAAAGGGCCTGTTCTGTTTATTTTCTTTCAAATACAAGCTTCGCTGAATTTTGGAAAAATCCCGTGCCAGTCGTTCCCGCTACACTAAAAATAAAGCAAAATCCATGCCATTCGTTTCCGTCTCCCCGCCATTTGACCTGTGTGAGCACTGAGTTGATTCTAAAACATGTCAATTTCTCTTAACCCTATGTAAAAGAATTGACACATTCAGGTGCGTGATTTTGTCTGCCGCATTCGTTTTTTTGCGGCCCACAATATAGTTGGACATAAAAAGCGCATGATTTCAGCTTTGGAGGGGGGCAGCTCCTCCCCATGCGCTAAAATGGCATGTTTTTTGCTTGAATATAGTTTGAAACCACTTGAAATTTAATAGAAGGGAGTGTATGGCGCATTATCTGTTCAAAGCGCCATCTATCGAATATGCAGGATTATGAAAATACGAAACAAAAATTGAAATTCATGCTGGAAAACGCGTCCAAGCATCAAGACCAATGGGAAATCCGCGTACCCGCCATTGATTCTGACTCTAGGATCTATAGAGATTATTGTCATTATTTGTGGAGCCTGCAGAAAGAATTTTCTGAAAAGCGGCTGTCACTTCGATATGGCCGCTATCTTTTCGATCAATGGGGGAATTACAGCGCAGAGCCAGAAAACGTGGATTATATGGAGGGCATGGCCGATGATGTAAGATGCATGTGGTGCGTGCCCCATGGCTGTATCGAAAGCCGCGTCATAATCGCCTGCCATGGCGGAGCCTATACGTATGGCAGCATTTATAGCCACCGCAAATGTTACGCGCATCTCGCGGTCCAAACGAATTGCAGGGTTTTGATGGTCGATTATGGGCGGATCCCCGAGGTCGCATGGCCCCAGCCGCTGGAGGATGTGATCACTGCGTACAAATGGCTTTTAGGTGCGGGGATTTCTAATGACCATATCGCTATTGCCGGAGATTCCTGCGGCGGCGCTATGGCCGTAGCGCTTCCGCTTAAATGCAGGGAATTGCATTTGCCAATGGTTGCTGCTGTGATCTCCATCTCTCCATGGGGAGATTTAGAGGCTGCTACGCCGATATACGCAACCAACCGCCTAGATCTCTTGAATTGTCTGGATATGGTACGTCTTGGCGGATCGATCCTAGCGTTGTCAACTGATTTGCATAATCCGAAAGTGGCTCCGATCTACATAGAAGATTTTCATGATTACCCGCCCATGTACCTGCAGGTGGGCGAATATGAAAACTTTTCGGATGACGCAAGGATCATAGCTGGTAAAGCCTATGGCTGCGGAGTCAATGTGAAATGTGAATTTGTTGAAAACATGCAGCACTGCTTCCACCAAATGGCTGGGCACAGCAAAGACGCGGATCATGCCATCAAGCGGCTCGCAGAATGGGTAAAGCCTATACTGGGAATTTAAACTCTCACGACACACAGATAAAAATAGGGAGGCAGCCGCAACTGTAGCTTTTGTACGATTGAATGGAATTCCAATGAAACATTATGCGCATATTTATGAAGGATCTGATCAACATATTGCGGATGACCTATCTAGTTTTACGTCAAATTTACGTCAAACGGCCAAAAAGTAGGAAAGGAACGTTGAAGTTCCAACGTTCCTCATGGTCGAGGCAGCAGGATTCGAACCTGTGGCCTTTGCGTCCCGAACGCAACGCTCTACCAAACTGAGCTATGCCTCGTCCCGACTCAACTATTATACACGCATTCACCGGATCCTGCAACAGGAATTTTTAAAATTTCCATTTCTCCATTCCCCAGCTTTTCCCAAGGGTCGGATATATCGCCTCCCCGAAGGTTCCTGCTGACAGCACGCAGCACGCCGCTGTGGGCTACGATGACCAAATCCCGACAAGCATCGCTTTTCAAAATCTGAATCAATGCTTTTACCACCCGATATTGCAAGTCAAAGAAATTTTCACTGCCATGTCCCAGCTTCCAGGCAAACAGATTCTGTCCCCGCGTTTCATATTCTTTTGGAAAATCCCGCTTGATCTGACTGATGAACTTCCCATCCCAAGGGCCTAAACGCATCTCTCGAAACCCTGGCTCTGAAACAAGAACCGGAAGGTTGGCCTGGGTACCAATGATTTCTGCGGTTTCTCTAGCGCGTGACAAATCGCTGGTGTAGATCCGGTCCGTATCCAACACATGGCCAGCCAGAGCACATCCTGCCGCCCGTGCCTGCTCTCGCCCCCTTTCACTTAATGGCACATCTGTCTGTCCCAAAAAAATTTTTTCCTTATGCTGCTGAATCTGCCCATGGCGTATGAGGAAAAAACGCCTGCCAGCTGCCAGCGCCCCCAGTTCCTCAGACCTGCAGCCTCGGTCCCAATAAGATTTGATCTCCTCGTAGGCTGCCGGTGTGTCCATATCCATGACCACACCTTCAAACCCAGTCTCCACCCGCTTCATTTTCGTGAAGTCTCGATCTGTGATGGTCTTCAAGCCACCTGTGCCATCATGACGCAAAATCGCTTCCTGATACGCTGCTGGAACTAGCAATGGATGTCCCTTTTTGCCTCGATAACACGGCACTACGAACTGATCTGGCTCAAAGCGCTCCATTAACAGCCGCAGCACCTGTTCTGTCACCAAGGGGCAGTCCACAGGCATGATAAAAAAACCATCCAGACTCGAAGAAAGGGCAGCCACCCCCGCTTGTATGGACGTGAACATGCCCTTTTCAAAATTTGGATTCAATGCTTCCATCGCCTTTTGACGATGGATAATGGGAGAAATCCATTCTCGCTTGTGTCCGGTGACAACTGCGATCTCTCTCATTCCCACGGCTTTTGATACTTTGATAGCCCGCTCCACCACTGTTTCATCGCCTATTGGCAATAAGGGTTTGAATTTGCCCATTCTGGACGAGAAGCCTGCGGCTAGGATACAGATGCCGAATCCACCCTGCTCCTTAATCATGACTCGCCCTTACCTGGATCATTTCTGCTGCGATGCTGACCGCGATCTCTTCCGGCGTTTCTGCCTGGATGGAAAGGCCGATAGGCGCATGGACTCTGGAAATATCCTCTTCCGCGTAACCGTCTTCTCGCAGCATGTCAAAGAGCATCTTGTTCTTCTTCTTGCTGCCGATCATGCCCACATAAGCGCTCTGCTGCTTTAAAGCATCCTTCAAAACATCATAATCTCCCATATGCCCTCTGGTGACAATGATGATATAGCTGTTTTCATTGAGTTCCAAGCCATCAAACGCATGCTGGAAATCTGAAATCACTTTTACCTCCGAAGCTTCCGGAAACCGGTCTCGATTGGCATATTCCTGCCGATCATCAATAGCCACTGTCCGAAAATTGATATGGCGCAAAACAGGTTCCAGCGCTAGCCCCACATGACCCGCGCCAAAAATATATGCCGTGGTCTCCAAATTAAATTCTTCCTTGAAAGCTTCTGGACGGGCCGCGTCCACATATTCGATGAGCACGTCCGCATCTCCGCCGCAGCCCATGTCCAGAGCGTCCCGTTCTTCTGTGTTCAGCTTGAAATGATGCAGTTTGCTCTTTTCCTTTGTATGGAAGGTTTCCCTGCACAGCTTTTCCGTTTCCGCCTCCAGCCTACCGCCGCCAACGGTCCCTGCTGTGGTTCCATCCTTTTTCACCAACATCCATGCACCCTTTTTCCGCGGCGTGGAGCCTGTGGTGTCCACGACTTTGGCGATCACGAAATCTTCCCCTTGCTCCAGCAGATCTCTTGCAAAATATATGATTTTATTTGACATGATTCCCTCTCTTTATTTTCTGATGAAATGGAGACCTGCTGTCAATGCACGCCACGCAGCTTGTCAATGCGAAAAACAATGCCAATCAGAACGTCCCACTTCACGTTTCATGGATGTTGTGCTTTATATCTTTTCTTCTAAAGTTCCTGAATGGCTGAAACCGTGATCTGATACCGTTCCTGCACCTCATCCATCAGTGCCTGAACCTGTGCCTTTGACTCCTCTGAAGGCTGCGTTCCTTCTAAATCCCGCAGCAGCTCTGTCAATTCGTTGGCTGGCTCCTGCAATCCTGTGAAGTCCAAATTCTGGCAGATTCCCTTCAACGTATGGGCCGCACGGAAGGCTTCCCCATAATCCTCAGCTGCCAGGCTTTCCCGCAGCTTCTCACAACTGGTATCTTTTAAAAACATCATGGCAAATTTCTTGACCCGTTCTTCCGTCATGAGACGAGCGATCACACCTTTATAATTCCCATTTATTTTCTCGTAACATTCCTGTACTGTCATACCCTTGTCCTCCCTATGTTTCCACTTACTCTTTATTGATACGCCAAATTACTGGTGCAGCAGATTCTGTACCATGTTTCTCACATCTTGTTGATCAGAAGAATGGCCCATGGCACTGTCTCCCATGCCCTCTTTTAGCTGATCCTGCACTTCCAGCAGGCAGTCCAGCAGGAGAGGGTTGAAAACTCCGCACTCGCCATTTAAAATCATATCCACTGCCTTTTCGTGGGAAAATGCTTTTTTGTATACCCGCTCGCTAGTAAGCGCGTCGTAAACGTCCGCTAACGACACAACCTGAGCGGAAATTGGAATTTCCTCGCCTTCCAATCCATCTGGATACCCCCGTCCATTATACCGTTCGTGGTGCCAGCGGCAGATCTCATAAGCCACTTTGATCAACGGCTCATTGTGGTGTTCCAGAAGGTCTTTCAGCATGGAAGCGCCGATGGCAGAATGAGTTTTCATGATCTCGAATTCTTCATTAGTCAGTCGGCCCGGCTTGTTGATGACCTCTTCCGGAATGCTGATCTTTCCAATGTCATGGAGCGCGGAGGCTGTGCTGATCAACTGTATGTCAGTGTGTGTCAGCTTGTATTTGTCTGTTTTCCGCATCAAGCACTCCAGCAACAGTTCTGTCATCAGCTTGATATGAATGACATGCAGGCCGCTTTCACCATTACGAAATTCCACGATATGGCTCAAGACCATGACCATGACACCATTGGATTCTTCTTTCTCGTGAATCTGTTCCACCACCATGTCGATCAGCTTCTTTTGCTTTTCGTAAAGCGTCAAGGCGTTGACTACCCTGCGGCGGACCACCAGGGAATCAAAAGGACGGCTGATATAGTCTGTGACTCCCAATTCATAAGCCTTTGCCACTAAAGTCGGATCATCCTCCGCAGAAATCATGATGACCGGTATATTCTCGATCCAATGATGCCGATTCATGATGCCTAAAACCTCAAATCCGTCCATGACAGGCATAACGATATCGAGCAGCACCATGTCAATCCTTTCTCCATATTTTTCGAGCATTTCAATGCCCTCTTTTCCATTCGTACCTTCCAGGATTTCATAATCTTCCAGGATATCGGCCAAAATAGATCGATTCATCATGGAGTCATCTACGATTAAAATGGTCTGTTTATGCTCTTCTCTGTTAATCATATGTAATCCTCTTTCTTTCTATCTTCAGCTAATCTTAATTATCGCTCTCCAAGACCTATGAATATCACGGTCCAGCATCCGTAATTCAATGAACGCTTCCTTGCGGCAACGCCGTTACAACCTAGTTACAATCCATATGTGTTCATTATACCACATTAGTATCATGATTCCAGCATTTTATTTAAATTCCTTCTATGGAAATAGGAATCTCTAATCCCGCCATTTCCGCTGATTCCGTCATTTCCACTTTTTTTATTGACAACCCTGCCCATATGCAATATAATGGACCTAATTTCGGGGGAGCTTGTATGGCAGGCTGAGAGGAAGTGCTCCAACTTCGACCCTTAAGACCTGATGTGGGTAATGCCACCGTAGGAAGAAGCTGAAACGAACTTTTATTACGGAGAATGCCTAGATCGGTGTTCTCCGTTTTTTCATGGGAACAAAAGAAAGGAGGCGCGACATGAATTACGCGACACAAATGGAAGCAGCCCGCAAAGGGATCGTGACTGAAGAAATGAAGATTGTGGCTGAAAAAGAGCAAGTTGCCACAGAGCAATTGATGAAATGGATGGCAGAAGGTAAAGTGATCATCCCCTGCAACAAGCGGCACAAAGCCATTTCACCCAGTGGCCTTGGGTCCATGCTGAAAACGAAGATCAACGTGAACCTGGGGACTTCTAGAGACATGACGGACCTGGACATGGAGTTTGCCAAAGTCCAGAGCGCCATTGATCTGGGAGCGGAGGCCATCATGGACTTGAGCTCTTTTGGCGACACCCAAAAATTCCGCCGCCACCTGACCCAAAACAGTCCGGCCATGATTGGCACGGTGCCGATCTATGACGCAGTGGTCTATTATAATAAACCTCTGATCGAAATCACCAGCCAGGAGTGGATGGACATTGCCAGAACGCATGCGGAAGACGGTGTGGATTTTCTTACCATTCACTGCGGGATCAACAAAGAAACCGCCCACAAATTCAAAAAAAACAAGCGGCTGATGAACATCGTTTCCCGGGGCGGCTCCATTATTTTCGCCTGGATGGAAATGACAGGAAACGAAAATCCTTTTTATGAGCATTTTGACCAGCTCCTTGAAATTTGCAGAGAATATGATGTGTCTCTGAGCCTTGGTGACGCTTGTCGTCCTGGCTGCCTGGCTGATGGCACGGACGCCAGTCAGATTGAAGAGCTGATCGCTTTGGGAGAGCTGACAAAGCGAGCTTGGGAAAAGGATGTGCAGGTGATGATCGAGGGTCCGGGCCACATGCCGCTGAACCAGGTGGCTGCCAATATGGAGATCCAAAAAACCTTGTGCCACGGCGCGCCCTTTTATGTCCTCGGGCCGATTGTCACAGATGTGGCCCCTGGCTACGACCACATCACCTCGGCCATCGGTGGAGCAGTGGCCGCTGCCAGCGGAGCCGCGTTCCTCTGTTACGTCACGCCTGCGGAACATCTGCGCCTGCCAACCGTGGAAGACGTGAAAGAAGGCATCGTAGCGGCCAGGATCGCCGCTCACACAGCGGATATCGCTAAAGGAGTGCCAGGCGCCATGGATTGGGACAATCAGATGAGTCTGGCTCGGAAAAATCTGGACTGGAACAAAATGTTCGATCTTGCCATTGATCCGGAAAAAGCCAAAGAATATCGAGATTCTTCCATTCCTGAGAAAGAAGACACCTGCACCATGTGTGGGAATTTCTGCGCTGTGAAAAACATGAATCGGGTCTTGGATGGAGAAATCGTTTCCATCTTTGATGAATGATCTTTCCTGGGAATCCGAATTTGAGCATCCGAAACGCGCTGTAAGGAAAAATCTTACAGTCAAAAGAAAATGAAAGGGGAAAATAAATGCTGAAAGAAATGTTGGACAACGTGCGGGAAAAAGCGCCGCTGATCCATAATATCACCAACTACGTCACAGTGAACGACTGCGCCAACATCCTGCTGGCCTGCGGCGGTTCGCCCATTATGGCTGATGACCCGGAAGACGCAGAGGAAATCACAGGGATCTGCGGCGGCCTGAACATCAATATCGGGACCCTGAACCAGCGGACCATCCCAGCGATGCTGGCTGCTGGAAAAAAATCTAACGCATGCGGCCATCCCGTGCTCCTGGATCCTGTGGGCGCAGGCGCTTCTGCCCTTCGTACCCAGACTGCTAATCGGCTGATGAAAGAGCTGAAACTCGCTGTGATCCGGGGAAACATTTCCGAGATCAAAACCCTGGCTCTGGGCGCAGGGACCACGAAAGGCGTGGACGCGGACGTGGCGGACACGGTAAGTGAAGACACCCTCACCCAGACCGTGACATTCGCCAAGGAATTCGCAGGCAAAACTGGCTCAATCATCGTCATCACCGGCGCCATTGATATCGTAGCCGATGCCCAAGTTGCCTTTGCCGTGCGCAACGGTCACTCTATGATGAGCCGGATCACTGGCTCCGGGTGCATGCTTTCTGCCATGATGACCGCTTATGTGACGGCCAATCCAGAAGACCCGCTGAAAGCCTGCCTCGCGGCCACGTGCGCCATGGGACTCTGCGGAGAAAAAGCCTTTAACCGGCTGACAAATCATGAAGGAACCGCTGCCTTCCGCAGCCATTTGATCGATGAGATCTATCAGCTTGACGGCGAAACCTTAGAAAGGGGTGCTGCTCATGAACTGCGATAAGACTCTGATGCGGCTGTACGCTGTGACAGACCAGATGTGGACTGGAGAACAAACCTTATATCAACAGGTGGAGGCGGCTCTCCAAGGCGGCGTAACCTGTGTCCAGCTGCGGGAAAAGGAAATGCCGGATGACGATTTCCTGGCAGAAGCCATTGAAATCAAGGAACTGTGTCACCGTTACTGCGTGCCTCTGATCATCAATGACAATGTAAAAGTGGCAGTGCGAGCCGGTGCGGACGGCATTCACGTGGGCCAGCATGACATGCAGGCTGCTAAGGTGCGGGAGCAGATCGGCCCTGACATGATCTTAGGCGTTTCCGCCCAGACCGTGGAGCAGGCGCTTTTGGCAGAAAAAAACGGCGCTGATTATCTAGGCGTGGGCGCGGTTTTCGATACTTCTACCAAGAAAGACGCGGATGCGGTAGCCCATGAGACTGTCAAAGCGATCAGCCAGTCTGTTTCCATTCCCATCTGCGCCATTGGCGGCATCAGTAAAGATAATATCCTAGAACTTTCCAGCACAGGCATTGACGGCGTAGCCCTGGTTTCTGCGATTTTTGCCAGTAAAGACATTAGAAAAGAGTGTGAGCTCCTGCGGGCTTTGTCAGAACAAATGGTGGGAATGAAGAAGATCCTGACTATCGCTGGCTCGGATTCCAGCGGCGGCGCGGGCATCCAGGCGGACATCAAGACCGTCACTGCCCACGGCATGTACGCTATGAGCGCTATCACGGCTCTGACCGCCCAGAACACCACTGGCGTGTATGGTGTCTTGGACACGCCGCCGGAATTTGTGGCCCAGCAGCTGGACTGTGTGTTCAGCGACATTGTGCCAGACGCAGTGAAGATCGGGATGGTCTCTAGCAGCGCCATTATCAAGATCATTGCTGAAAAGCTGGAAGAACATGAAGCGAAAAATATTGTGGTGGACCCTGTGATGGTCTCCACCAGCGGCAGCCGCCTGCTGTCAGAAGAGGCCCTTGACGCGCTGATTACCCAGCTGCTGCCTCTGGGCACAGTGATCACGCCCAATGTCCCGGAAGCAGAAGTCCTTTGCGGCTTTGCCATCCAGGACAAGGAAGATATGCTGCGGGCCGCCGCGTCCATTGCTGGCAAACTGGGCTGCGCAGTCTTAGTAAAAGGCGGGCACCTGCGGGGAGACGCAGCGGACGTGCTCTATGAAAAAGGACAGGCATTCTGGTTCCAACAGCCCCGGGTGGACAATCCCAACACGCATGGCACTGGCTGCACCCTTTCTTCTGCCATTGCCTGCAATCTTGCGGAAAGCCGGACTCTGCGGGAAAGCATCAGGCGTGCGAAAGCTTACTTAACCGGTGCCCTGAAAGCAGGACTTGACCTTGGAAAGGGTTCTGGACCTCTGAACCACATGTATCACATGTATCAACAGTTCGTTGCTGCTGCAACTCATGAAACCGCCTGTGGCGACCAGTAAACAAAAAGGGACCTTTCTGCTGCGAAACAGAAGGTCCCTCTGACTTTCTAAATATTTTCCATCCTCCTGACAGAAGCTGCCTTTCGGATGGATCCTTGTCCATTTATTCGCTCTATTTGATGGCGTTTTTCGCGGTTTCACACAGCTGCGCAAAAGCTGCGGCATCGTGGATCGCCATTTCGGACAGCATCTTTCTGTTAATTTCGATGCCGGACTTTTTCAGACCATTCATCAATCTGCTGTAAGTCAGTCCGTTCATTCTAGCGCCAGCGTTGATTCTTGCGATCCAGAGTTTTCTATATTCTCTCTTCTTGTTCTTTCTGCCAACATATGCGGAACGCAGAGCTCTCATCACTGCAGGATTCGCGGCTTTGAAGACTTTGCTCTTCTGTCCGTAGAATCCTTTTGCCATCTTTAATATTTTCTTATGTCTTCTGTGGGCTGTTACGCCTCCCTTTACTCTTGCCATCTTTCTTACCTCCTTATTTGCTCAGTACTGCTTTGATTCTCTTCTGGTCTGCCCCTGTCAGGGTCGTGGCTTTTCTCAGCCCTCTTTTTCTCTTTGCGCTTTTCTTTGTAAGAATATGGCTCTTGTAGGCCTTGTGTCTCTTCACTTTACCGGTACCGGTCACTTTAAATCTCTTGCACGCGCCTCTATGAGACTTCATCTTATTCTTTGCCATGGTGTCAATTCCTCCTATGTTAATGGTTCAATGTATTACTTTTTATCCGTTTTCGGTGCCAGAATCATAATAAGGCTCCTTCCCTCAAAGGAAGGCTTCTTTTCGATCTCACCCACTTCGGTCACGACTTGCGCGAAACGCTTCATCACATCCATGCCCTTGCTGGTGTAATCCCGTTCTCTGCCTCTGAACCTCAAGCTAACTTTCACCTTATCCCCGGATTTCAGGAACTTGGCAGCGTTCTTGGCTTTTACCTCTACATCGTGTTCTTCAATGAACGTGCTCAGTCTGATTTCCTTGATTTGCGTGGTTTTCTGTTTTTTCCGGGCCTCTTTTTCCTTTTTCTGAAGCTCGTATCTGTACTTCCCATAGTCCAGGATTTTGCATACTGGCGGTTTTGCTTTCGGTGCGATGTTCACCAGGTCCAGCTTTTTTTCCGCCGCTAGATCCATGGCTTCTTTCAGGCTCATGATGCCCAGCTGATTACCGTTGCTATCAATAACTCTCAGTTCTTTATCACGAATTTCTTCGTTGATTTGGTTTTCCCTACTAATTGTCTCGTACCTCCATACATTTAAAAAGCGGATAAACAGTTATCCGCTTCAAAAAGACACATTCCATGTGTATGAATCTCTATTATACCCTGCCAGCGCAATTGCCAGGTAAGGTGAGAAGCGGATGACTTCTTCTTCATTACTTGGATAATATACCAGAAACCAGCGCCCCTGTCAAGGGCGGATTTGACGGTTTTTTCGTTTGCGCAGGCCACGCCTATAGACTCATCTTACTCGTTCCAGGCTTCTTTCATGTAATGGCTGATTTCCTCCTGCTCTAGCTGATACATCTCCGCTACTCGGCTAGCCGCGTCTTTTTGCGGCACGGCTAAGTCCTGGCAGAGTTTAATCATTTTCCGTATGCTTTGTTCCCGCTCCTCTTTCTGGCCTTCCTCTCGGGCTTCCTGCCGGTCCAATATCTTCTCTTCCCATGCGTTCATGAATTTGATCCCCACTTCCTCGCTTGTTGATTATACGATGTTCCTGCCCCCTTTTCAACAGGTACCTTATCTGTAATTTTTTAACTGTTTTATTTTACCATATTATGATCGTATAATCAAGGAGTTTTCCATATTTTTCTTTTTATATTTAGGGCTTCACTTAATCTTTACTTTCTTTATTTGACACATCACGCTCTGGCTTTACGGCCTCTAATTTTTATTTAAAAATTCACCCTTCTAAACAATCCTCTATCTTTATTCCGACTTCACCGTTCCATATGCCGAGCATCCCTTTTTATTCTTCCATATTGAAAACTAGGATATGTTTTTTCACGGTTTCACACACGCTTTCCGTCATCCTTTGGCTCAGCTGAAAATAGTCCGGCTCCCTCATAGTGTCTATATAGGCTGCCGCGCCTTCTGCCAGAGCATGAAAATTAGCTGTCGCTATATTGACTTTCCTGATTCCGCATCGGATGGCCCTCTGAAAATCCTTTGCATTGATGCCGCTGCCTCCATGAAGCACCAATGGCGCACTGACCCTACTCCGTATCTCCTCTAACGCATGAAACGCCAGCTTTGGTGCTGCCTGATAAAATCCATGCGCGTTTCCAATGGCCACCGCAAGCGCGTTGATGCCTGTCTGAACACAGTAGAGTTTTGCGTCAGCAGGATCTGTGCATCGGATAGCCGCATTCTCTCCGCCGCCTTCACTGCCTCCCACGACCCCCAATTCTCCTTCTATGTCCGCATCATAAATAGCCGCTAATTCCGCTATTTCCACTGTTTTTTCCACATTTTCCGCAAAAGGAAGCGCGGAACCGTCAAACATGACAGAAGTGAATCCATATTCCAAAGCCTGCTTGATCCGTTCCTTTGATGTCCCATGGTCAAAGTGGACGGCCACATCCACGGACGCGTTCGCTGCCGCGCTGACCATCATTGGCCCCATCAGGGAAAGTGGGCTGTGAGGCAAACGGGATTCCGCGATCTGCATGATGACCGGCGTTCGCAGCTCTTCCGCTGCCCTGATCACGCCGCGGACCATCTCCATATTGCCTACATTGAACGCCCCGCAACCGATGTCCTTTTCTTCTGCTCTTTGCAGCAGCTTACTCATTTTCACTAATGGCATGTTTCACCCTCCCTTTATGCTCTCGCTATCATTTCTCCGTATCTCGCCTTTTCCTCTTCAATGAATTCCTTGACTTGCTGCTCATTTGGAAGATCGTCTGAACAGTTGTTGCTTCTGACCATCATGGAAGCTTCGGCACTGCCGAATTCTAAACAGTCCATGATGTCCCAGCCTTGATAAATCCCATAAAGGAATCCTGCGCTGTAGCCGTCTCCGCCGCCAAAGCCTTTGCGCGCGGTCACTGGAAACGGTTTGATGCTGAACCGTTCTCCGTCTTTCGTGTAGGCTGTGGAACCTTCCATTCCATGCTTGATCAAAACGATTTTCGCATTGTGAGCATGCCAGTAGGCGGCGCTTTCCAAATCTGTCATTCCTGGGTTGATCAGCTTTTCCGCAAGATCGAATTCTTCTCTGGATCCCATGATGATATCTGCTTCCTTGGCGACCATAGAATAATAGATCGATATTTCATCGTCATTTTTCCAATTGTAATTTCTGTAATCGATGTCAAAAATAAGATTAGTCTTGGTCTTTTTTGCCAGCAAAACAGCCTTGAGCGCGGCCTCTCTCGAAGGGCTTTCCGCAAGGGCCGTGCCGGAAATCAAAAGGGATTTGGCCCGTTTCACATAGTCTTCTTTTATATCTTCCACGCTCAGCTTCAAATCCGCGGCGGAATTCCGGTACATCAGAATGCTGCTTTCCTGAGGTGAGAGCATTTCCGTGAACGTAAGCCCCAGCTTTTCGCCTCCTGCGCATCTGCTGATCTGGGAAACATCGATCCCCGCTTCCTGGAAATAATCAATCACAAAATCGCCGAACTGGTCATCGGAAACCTTGCCAATGAAGCCGGCTTTCAGCCCATGTTTTGTGACTCCTACGCAGGTGTTGGCCGGAGAGCCGCCAACGAATTTTTCAAAATAATGCACGTTTTTCAAAGGCATGAACGCTTCCTTGACCGTGTCGCTGTACGCTGGATTAAAATCAATGGTGATCCTCCCCAAAAAGATGATATCCAATTCTCTGTTTTCATCAAATCTCATATGCTTCTATGCTCCTTTCCACGTTTTACGTCTTTCTTCCATTGCCAATCAACGCGCCCCGCAAAAGCAAAGGCGCGCTGATTGATTTCATTTTTATGGTCAATTGATCTGTTTTTCGATTTCTCCCGTCACCTGATCCAGAATGTCAAAGATCTCGTCCACCTGCGCTTCTGTGATGTTGATTGGCGGAATGAAGGACAGCCTATTGTTATAATAGCCGTTCAGCTGACACAGCAGCCCCGCGTCTCTTAAGGCATTGACCAGCATGGCCGTCTCTTTTGCCGCGGGTTCTTTCGTCTCCTGATCCCGCACATATTCGATGCCGTAGAACAGGCCCTTCTGAGAGTAAGAACCTACAAGCGAATGCTTTTCTTGATACGCGGCCAGTTTCTTCGCCAGATGCTCACCTGTTTTCGCGCATTTTTCCAGCAATCCGTCTTCCTCAATGATTTCCAGAACCTTGTTTCCGACTGCGCATCCTAGCGAATTGCCGGCGTATGTGCTGCAGATAAAGCCTGGGCCCGCGTCCTCGAAGATCTCTGCCCTTGCGACCACAGCACTCATAGGAACGCCAGCGCCCAGTGCTTTTCCTACTAAAGTGATATCCGGAGCCACGCCAGAATGTTCGCTGGCAAACATTTTTCCCGTCCGTCCAAGCCCTGTCTGGATTTCGTCAAAAATCAGCAGGAAGCCGTATTTGTCCGCCAGCTTGCGGAGTTCTGCCAAGAACTCTGCCGGAGGCACGATGTAGCCCGCAGAACTTTGCATTGGCTCTACGATCATGGCTGCCACGTTGTTGACACCTGAGTAAGGATTTCCCAGGCTGGTCTGGGTGGATGCCATCAATTCATCAATGACCTTGACGCAGTGCATGCCGCAGCTGCCGTATTCTTTGTCATACGGACATCTATAGCAATACGCATATGGGAATCTCTCGATGCAGTGATCCGCCATAGGTACTGGATTGTACCATCTGTGCATGCCGCCCGCGCCTGTGAGTCCCATTGTCGCGGTGCTCTGCCCATGGTACCCGCCGTAAAAGGAAATCACATGTGTCTTTTTTGTGTGATATCTGGCGGAACGAATGGCCAGCTCCACTGCGTCTGAGCCGCTCAAAGCCAGCCTGACTCTCTTTTTATAATCCCCTGGCGTGATTTCGATCAGCTTTTTCACCAGCTTGATCCGTTCCGGAGTCGGAAAGTCGAACCAGTTGTCCAGTTCCATGTACTGCTCTTTCAGGACTTCCGCGATTCGTTCATCCCCATGGCCGATGTTCATGGTGGACATACCGGAAATGCAATCTATGTATTCCTTTCCATCCACATCCCAGATGCGGTTGCCTTTTCCGTGCTTGATGATCTGCGGATAGTCCCATTTCGTGAAAAGCACGTCTCCCGGATGTTCCTCTTCTAGAAACGCCATCAGGCCTTCTCTGTTTTTCTCTGTGACCTTTTCGTTCTGCTTTACCTGTTCTTCTAATTTTTCATATGGCTTCATGGTTCTTTCCCTCCCTATTTTTATTTTTCCGGCCAAATCGCCGCGTTTTCGTCCAATAACCATTCATATCTCGCATCATTCACTCGCTTGTTCCAAGGATTATTTTCCAGATGCCGGATCATCCACGCGTACCACATTGGATAACCTGGCGCCGCGGCCTGCGGGTGAGTCGGTCCTCCTGGTATGCACAAGGCGCTGTTGTCAACGATCTTGTAAGCGTCCTCACCGATGAAAGCGGCACCGAACCCTTCTGGTCTGTGGAACCGGTAATAGTACACTTCCGGTTGATCATGGCCGTGAGGGATATAGCTGGACCAACCGCCCGGGTAGTTGATGACTTCTCCTAAGACCATATTGGAGTAGGGCGCGTTGTCATAATCAAACACCGTCCGCACGACCCGCCTGGCCGTATCCTTCCAAACGCCTTCTCCAAACACATCGTCTCTGCAGTCAGACGGTCGATAGAATTTTGCCGGAAAATCCGTTTCATTGTCTGTTTTTTGGACTAGAACTTCGACATTCGTGTCCGCTGCGATCGTCACCTCCATGTCTTTTGGCACATGCAGCGCCCAAGAGCCTTCATCCAGCAGAGAATTCCGCTCTGCCACAGCTGATTCCCGTTCCCATTTGAACTTTGCCTTTCCTGATAAAAGGAGAAACGCTGATTCCTTTTTCTCATCAAAAAACTTAGCTTCCGTACCAGCCATGATTTTCTCCACGCCGATATCCATTCGCATATCAGCGCCTGTTCCCTCCATTTTTGTGATGGGATTGTATCCTTGTTGGATCTTTGGTAATTTTAGTAACATAACGCTCCTTCCTTTCGTTGTTTTGTTTATATTAATATATTAATATATTAATCCTCGGTTGTCAAGATGATTTTTCGTGTTTCTCCAAAAACCGCTTCATGTTTTCTGCGATCTCTTCGTGCTTTTCCTGCTGAATTTCGTGTGAACCGCCATCAAACCACACGCCTTCCACATTCGGAATATTGTTCAGCATCTCTTCCTGGCACTCCTTTGTGAAGGTGTCATCCTCTGTTCCCCACATACAAATAGTAGGTGCCTTTATGTACTGTAGAAATTTGGTGTTATCCGTGATTTCCATGCCAAACCATGCAGCTTGCCAGCAATACGCGGGCCAATTTAAGACCTCTTTGTACATCTCCTCCAAATATTCCTGATCATCGAATTTCGCGCATGTGGGAACTAAATCTTCGATGGCGGGCGTTTGCCTTTGAAAATTTTCGAAAGTGGCCCGCATTTCCTCTGTTTCTGCTCCACTATGACGAAGCCTCGCGCCAGAAGCGACTAATATCACTGCTTCGACTGCCTCCGGCATGGCGTATGCCACACACTGGGCAGCGAAACTTCCCATTGAAATCCCTAGGATCGTAAATCTTGTTATGTTTAATTTTCTTGCAAAAGACTGAATGTCCTGCATGTGTTGATACGCGGGATACGCAAATTGCTTCGGCTTGTCCGTGCGTCCATGACCTCTCAAATCCACTGCGTACATATGATAATCATTCACCAGGTGAGATGCGATCATCCTCGTTGCCCTTGATGAATCAGAAAAGCCATGGAGCATAATGATAGCTGGCTTGTCCGTGTCGCCCATTTCCTGATAGGCCATGTTGATCCCTGTGTCTAATTCCACTTTCTTTATGCTTTCGGGCCACGCTTTCTGCGATGGAACATGAAAAATGCTCATTTTTACCTCCTTATTCTGCGCTTTCGCGCTTCAAAGGGTTAACGAACAGGAATAAGATCGCCAGAAGCGCGAACACAATGAAAATCGCCATGACAACTCCAAAGTACAACTCGCCAAACACGAACTCTGCTCCGCTCATCCAAAAGGAGCCGATGAAACACCCTAATGTGGATGCGATCCAAATCATGCTGGTGGACAAAGCCATTGTGGCCTCGTTGCTCTTTTTCGCCGCCAGCTCGGTGAAAATGTTCATGACAGCATACCATGCCCAACCTGCGAGAAATGACCCGACAGCAATGATGATGATGGACTTCGCATAATAGAATAACGCTACGCCAAGGATGATCTGCAGCGCACAGCCTTGCACAAAGAAGGTTTTATATGCCCGCCGCATCTTTTCATACATCAACCCGCCGAACGCGCCACCTGCGGTATAAATGCTCAGCAAAAGCCCCGCTTGGAACGATGAACCCAAATCATTATCCACCACATATGGCGACATGATCAGCAGCAATCCGTAAAGCGCCATGGTCAAAATGACGATAATCACGCCATATCCTACAATAGCCGGTTCGAGCCGCATCTTTTCCTTTCTTGCGGCTGCCTGTGTCTCTACTGTCTCCCTCTTGTCCCCTATTTTGATTTCATCAGGCTCCTTGATAAAGAACGAAGCAATCAACGGGATGAGCGCCAGCAAATAGGAATATGCCGCAATGTGCCAATGTAGTTCTCCTAATGCGCCGGCGATCAAAAGCAAAGCCATGGAACCAATGTTCATGGATGTCACGTGCCACCCCAATAGACTTTGCCTTCTTTTACCGTTAAAGGCCGCTGTCACATACCCGTTTATGATCACCAAACTTCCAAGGCCCAATCCAAAAATCAACCTTGAGAACATTAACACGGCAAAGCTCTTGTATAAAATCGCTGGAGCGACTCCGCCAACTAAAATCAATGCGCAGCCAACAATCATGGCAGTCTTGTACTTCATCTTTTTTCCAACAATCGCGCCAACGACAATCGCAGCAACGCAAAAGGTGATGTTCGGGATAGTCGCGACCAAGGAAATGGCCGTATAGCTCAAATCAGGAAACGCTTCAGAAATGTTTTCTAATACTGGATTGAATCCGTTTACGCTGTCGCCTAAAAATGAGGCTGCGACAATGGCGATAATCACCATGCTTAGTGAATGGCTTTCTTTTTTTGATATCATTTTTTTCTCCTTATTGATTGTGATTTTAAATTTGATGGTTTGGCAAATATTTTAATCTCGATTTCCCTAGCTGAGAGATTTCATAAGACACAAGCAGCGTTCCATCTGAATCAAATGTGACATCTACTTCTCTAATCATGGACACGCAGCTGAGCGCTGTCAGATACAGTTCGACCCGCTTTTTTGTAAATTGCCGCTCTTTCCCATAATCTCCCCGCAGAAGCTCCATGATCTCATTCGCGGAGATCGGCTCGCTGGCATTTGCCACGCATTGAAAAACTTGAAATTTCAAGGGCAGTTTTCTCTTGTTCATGCTTCATGCCTCCTCTCATCTCGCAGCTGCAGCAATTCCTTTGGATTCGCGACAACCAGCGTTGTTCCTACTACGATTACGATCACGCCGAGAATCGCCTGCGCGGTAACAGAATATTCGATGATCCCCAGCGCCTTTAGGGTCACGCCAAACACAATGCTCCACAGGCTCATAGTCGTATTGAGGGCCATGGCTCTGCCGACCCCAGTCATGTTCATGGCCGTATAAAAGGTGGTATACGTGGTGGCTGCGCCGATTGCCGCGATCGCGATCCAGAACACCGGCGTTCCCAGGGCAAAAGCCTGAGAAAAAATAGTCCACCCAATAGTTCCTACTTTAAAGAACGCACTGACCAAAGGCACGAGAACCAGCAAGTAAACCAGTCCGGAAATAAACGTTCTGTAGATTCCCACAGACACTCTGGGATCCGCCATGTCATTGGCATAAGTGACCAAAACGCCCTCCAATGCCCAGAACACAGCCGTAACAACGGCAAAAATGATGCCTATGGTAAAATGAGGATACGCTTCTGCGCTTGGTGGCGCATACCCGACTACCAGCGCTCCTGTTACTGCGATGGCCACGCCCAGCCAAATCCGCTTGTTCAGCTTTTCTTTCAAAAAGATCACCCCGAGAAACGTGCCTAAAATAGGGTTGATCGAGGCGATGGCCGCCGCATAGGTCGGCCCCGCCAAATTGATGGCGATCATATAACAGCCTGTGGCGATCGGACCTCCGCAGACAGCGCCGATAATGATCACCGCTCCAATTTTCGTTCGGAACAACCGCCCATATTCACGCAGTCCTCTGCCGCTTGCCACGTTTACGATCAGCAGCCATAGGCTGGCGAAAACATCACATAGGCCTCCTGCCACAAGGGAAACCACAAATAAGATCCCTAGTGTGTAAGCTGCGTCCGCGAATGGCGGCATGCCTTGCGCCTTGCTCATGATGACCGCCTGCCAAGCCGATGACGCTCCCGCCAGCAAGGCTACTAAAATTCCGATTTTCGCATATGTGTACTTCTTTTGCGTATACGCTTCCTGCGCTTGTATGTTCATTACAGACTCCTTTCTAAATAGATGTTATGATACTATTATCCGCTCCACTTTGGCTTTCCAATAGCCACTGACTTTACAATGGTTTCCACATAATGCTTTGCGCCAGAGGTGAAAATTTCTGTATGTCGATCCTCTTGCCGCACGGCAATTTCATAATCTGCGCAGCCCGCCTTTTCTGCCGCTTCTTTTACAATCTCCTTGGCGATTCGCTCCGCTGTTTTCTTTGCCTCGTCTAGGCTCGTCTGAATGATCCGCTCTTTGGAAGAGTAGATCAAGTACTGTTTCAGAGAAGAATCGTAACGAATCCGAACCTCTGCCTCTTCCAGCACCCGTCCCACGGCCGCGCCCACTGCGTTAGCGACTTCCGCGTGTTCTGGGATGATGACAGCAGTGTTTACATATTGCCCTGCCTTGTACATCCACGCTTTTACAGGTGCGCCAATGGCGATGATCGGTTTTGCCACTGTGACTTTTGTTCGCAGAATGCTCTCGACGTTTTCACAGAACGCCTGCTCCAAAAACCACTGGCCCGCAGGTTCTTTCCTGATATCAAAGTCCTTGCCTTCAAAATCGCAAATGCTCTGTACGCACGCACCGGCAAGCTTTCTGTACAAGAGGCGTTTCACCTGAATGATGAAATCCACGCAGCTCATGTTTTTTCGGCCTGCCATGATCTCCAACGCGGCTTTCGCGCCTTTCGTGTCGTACAAGTCAATGTGCGCTTCAGCCTGCAGCACATCAGTGGGCGTAAATGAAATTCTCCCAACGCTGCCATCCTCCACCAACGAGGTCAGCCCCAGCTTTTCCGCGTCTTTTTGAAAATGCTCTGCTAACCAGAATAAAGAATGGGGCTGTTTTCTCAATGTCTCTAAAATCATTTTCTGTTGTTGTTCGTACCGCCTTCCCGGCTGCTCCTTAATAAACAAGAAGCAATCTGTTTCCGACTCCCTGCATAATTCGTAGCCTTCCGGCCGCCGGTACTCTCGCAGTTCCTTTATCAGGGATGGCCATTGACCGGTGACGGACGAGATGGGGATCACTTTTCGCGGACCAATCTGAATGTCACCCTTCGTGTCAAACCAGATATGACTATCGCCGCCCAGACCGAAGGTATTGATATCCGCGGCTCTCACTCTCGTGCGCCAACCTCCAACGCTGGCCCCTTCTTCTTTTATACGGACCCTTCCGTTGGTCAGATCAGCGATGTCCGTGGTCGTTCCACCCATGTCCAGGATCAACGCGTAATCCATGCCTGTCAAAAATTCCGCACCTATGATACTGGCCGCTGGCCCTGACAAAAGGGTTTCCACAGGTCGATCCAGCGCCACGGACTCGTGCATCAGGGAACCATCTCCCTTCACCACCATGATAGGGATATCCAGCTTGCGCTCTTTCAGGCATTGTTTCGCGCTGGTGAGCAGCTCTTTGATGATCGGAAGGAGTCCCGCGTTGAGGGCGCAAGTCACGGTTCTTTGATAAAATCCCAGCTGTCCGGTCAATTCATGCGCGCAGACCACTGGCACGCCTAACACTTCCTTTGCCTGCTTTTTTACCTGTTGCTCGTGAACCGGATTTCGAATGCTGGCAAAACCGGAGATGGCCAGCACATCAATGGCTCCTCTCATGGTTTTTAACGCTTCCGCGACCTGTTCCTGCTCCAGGCTTTTCTGCACCTGCCCCTTGATGTTGATTTTTCCGCTGACTTCAACGACTATGTCCGCAGGGAGAGGATCGTCAGTTTTTTTCCCAATGAGGATGACCCCTGTCCTTCCCCGCCTGTTTTCCACAATCGCATTGGTGGCCAGCGTGGTGGACAAGGATACAAAATCCAAAGCCTTCAGTTTTTCTTCAGGCAGCTTGCCGATGCTGTTTCGGATACCCTTTGCCAGATCCTCCTTTGTTGTCAGAGCTTTTGCTTTGCATAGGATTTCCTTTTTTTCCGTGTTTACGATCACGCTGTCCGTGAACGTGCCGCCTGTGTCGATCCCAAGAACCATTGCCATGCTTTTTCCCCTTTATTCCTGCGTCATGTCCTTTAAAATAGTCACGGTGTCTTTCAAATCGTTGTACGCGTTGATTCCCATGTCCCGCAGCATACCGTCGATTTCCGTTGGTTCTGAATGCCCCGGCAAAATGGAGTTTAGTTTCCCGCCCATGAAAACGCAGTAGGTTTTCTTTCGTTCTTCTGCCAGCTGCAACATTTGCTTTCCGTAATCCAATGCCTGTCCGTTGTGACAGCTGATCCCAATGCAAGAAACCTCTTCTTCGTCTGCCAGATCCAGCACATCCACCGGATCCATGTCCACGCCTCCATTGATCACATCCGCTCCCATAGCGGATAGCACGCCTTCCACCAGCAGGATCCCATATGTGTGCGCGTCGCCAGAGGCAATGACGATTTTCTTGCCCGCGATAGAGCCGTTCAGGCCCTCCGCGTTTAACTCCTTGATGATGCTGTCTCGCATTTCCATGGTCTGCCTTCCTAACACAGTCGGATAAAATGGCTTGACTTCTGCGGATTCCTGCCCATAAGTGGTGGAGTGAAACGCCTGTTCAAATTTGATGGGATTGAACTTTTTGATCACTAGCAGCATCTCTAACGGATCTTCCGTGTCGATTCCCGCCTGCTTAAAGCTTTCCATGGCATTTTCAAAGAAGGCCTTGCCTTCCCTCGCCATTACCTCTGCCATGTCATCGATTTTGGAGAAATCCATGAACGCCATCCATTCATCGGCCTTTTCTTCGACCCGTTTTCCCGCAGCGAAAATGTCCAACAGCTCCTGGAGTGTCGGCACGGCGATTTTTTCTGTAATGGATACGGGATTAATGCCCAGCCCCATGTGATAATGCTTTTCCGCTAAAATTTCAAACAGCATTTCCTGACAGCTGGTTCCATAGTTTCCGTGAATGTCGTGATCCCACTGCATGTTGGTGGAGCCATTGATATAGGTGAGCACAGGCTGTTCTTCCGTGGAAAGCAGCTGGTGCAGGGCCACTGCGATCGCAATCCTAGTGTCGCCTTCGCTGAGCAGTCCGCCGTAGCTGATCGAATATCTAGCTCCACACAATTCGCAGCAAATATAATGCTCTAGCAGCGCGTATCCGATATAGGACGAGCAGTCCATGAAATAGCCGGGAAAGCCATCATCCAGATATGTTTCAATGGTGAACATTTCATCCCGTTTAGAGGCCATGATGCCAAACGCGGTAATCATGTCGCTATAACGTTTCAAGTCATCGTCAAACCCAGGATATCCCCAAGTGAATTGTGAAAACTCCCCAATCCTAGGCGAACCCACTTTCAGTGCGTTGATGGTGGTTTCAATGGCATTGGGCACCACCAGATGATGGTCGTTAAAGAAAATGTCCATGGGTGCGGCTTCTATATGTTTTTCGTAATCCGCAAGTTCCTCGATCACATAACTGGTGGTGGCAGGCGCGTTTTCCCGATACTCTTTTGGCAGACCAACGAGGCCGCTGGGGATACACTGGATATCGTGAAGCTCCAGGCCGGTCCTGCGGGTAAATTCATAAATTTTTTGAATCCCATCCACCTGTTCCTCTAACGTTGCCAAGCCAAGAAGGATGTTCCAATCGATCTTTCCCTCTCGCATGCATTCCTTTTTATAATCCATGTGGCAAGAGTATTTTCCATTGCTTTCACGAATAAAACGGCTCCTGCCTGCTTGAAAGGATTTTCCAATCTCCATTCCAGCCTTTACTAGTTCATTGCCGTTTTGATGCGGCTCGGGCTTTAAGCTTTTAATGTACTCAATGGTTTCCATGTTCATGCTGTTACTCCTTCCTTTTTTTGAGAGCTTGCACTTGTGGTTAGATATATTAATATATTAATATTCTTGCATATTTCTACACTCATGTCAAGTTTTTTTGAAATTTTCTCACAATTTTTTTCTAAAAGGCACCTGCGATTTTGGGCCACTGGCATTTGCTCAAGCGCTGTCAATCTAACCGGTACACTGCGTAACGGATCTTTATGATAGCTAGCTTCACTGTTTTCCATATGTTAAAGATAAAGGAGCCCCGAAGGGCTCCTTAGATCGTTCTATACGAAATATCCTGGATGCAGGGCCTGGATTTTTTCATCCGCTTCTGTCATATAATAGTCATGATGAACGTCCATGATTTCTTTCAATTCATCGGCTCTGCCGTTTTCAATGCAATCAGCGATCTTCAAATGACTCTTGTAAGACGATTCCAGACTATCAGGCAGCATCATGTCTAAAACCAGTACCCGAGTGTAATGTGCCATGAAACCGGAAATCGTATCCCAAATCTGTTCATGACCGCCGCAGGCAAACAAGCTCCTGTGAAAGCGCGCATCCTGCTGGATATACGCTTTGTAGTCTTTATTTTTCAAAGCCAGCTCCATCATCAACAGTTTGTCCTCAACTGCGTGAGTCACGTTTTTTTTCGCCCTGCACAGGCTCATGAATATATCGTTTTCGAGCACATGCCGCATGTAGGCCATTTCTTTTACCAGGGAAAAATCTATTTTGGACACATATGTCCCCCTTTGCGGGTAAATATCAATGAAACGTTCTTCTTCCAAGCGTTTCAAAGCTTCTCTGATGGGCGTGCGGCTTACGCCAAAGGCTTCTGACAACTCCGATTCTATGATCCGTTCTCCTGGTTCCATTTCTAAAAACTGAATTTTTTCCTTTATGATTCCATAAACATTGATTTTTGTTCGTGCGCCCGTCATTTTACGTTCTCCATTCTTGACACTTAAAATATTACTATATTAATATACACCGAACCGTGGCAAAACGCAAGGGGTTCACGCAATTGAAAATAAGAGAAATCAATGTGATCATCCAAAGGCTTCTTTTAAGACATAGCTTTTCACGTTGCTGAATTCTTCCAGACTAACGCTGATCCCTTCTCTGCCCAATCCGCTCATTTTGATGCCGCCATGGGCTTGATCAATGTGCCTATAAGCGCTATGGCCGTTAATGACCGCGGACCCTGCTTCCAACTCTGCCGCGATATGGAACGCTTTCATGATGTCACTGCTGAGAACGCCCGCGTTCAACCCATAAGAAGATTGATTGGCGATGGTAATGGCTTCTTCTATGGTGTCAAAAGGGATGATTGGAAACACAGGTCCGAAAATTTCCAGATCCTTGGCAACGGACATGTCCTTTGTCACCTCGGTCAAGACAGTCGGCTCGTAAAAAGCGCCATTCCGCCTTCCGCCATAAGCCAGCCTCGCCCCTTCTTCCACAGTTTGTCGGACTTGCGCTTCCACTGTTTTCGCAGCCTTTTCCGTAACTAGCGTGGCAATCTCTGTTTTGGGATCCAGAGCATCCCCCACCACTACGGTTTCCAGCCTTTTTATGAGCTTTTCCGCCAAGCTGGCGCAGATTTCCCGCTCCACGATGAATCGCTTTGGCGCGCAGCAGGTTTGTCCCGCGATGTAAAATCTTCCGTCCATGATTTCTTCCACTGCCAGATTCAGATCCGCGTCTTTGCAAATGATAAAGGGATCGTTTCCACCTAGCTCTAAAAATAATGGTTTCAGGCATTTCGCACTGTTTTCAGCAAGGCTGATGCCCGCCTCCGTGCTTCCAGTCAGAGCAAGCGCGTCCACTTTCGGATTGCGGATCACCGCCTGGTCACAGGCCGCTCTCTCGCATACCACAAAAGGAGCAACAGCCTTAGGAACGCCAGCTTCCTCCAATAATTCACCGATTCTCAGAATGGTTAAAGGATTAGAGGAAGGAGCCTTCACAATGACCGCGTTTCCCATGACCAGCGCCGGAATCACTTTTAAAATTGTAAGCTCAATAGGGTAATTGAATGGAATGACGCACCCAATCAAACCCAAGGGGACTCTTTTTGTGAAGATCAGATCCCCCACAGCATCGGAATCATTGTCTGGCAAAACCTGTCCATACATGTGGTTGGCATATTCAATGGTTCCCCTGATATTTTGCGGGACTTTTGTCACTTCATCCCTGCTCATGCTATATGGTTTTCCCATTTCCTTGGAAGAAAGGACGATAAGTTCTTCCATATGCTGCTGATAAACATCGATGAAATCGTACAGGATCCGTGAGCGTTCGTACAAGCTGTTCTTCGCCCACGCCTTTTGGGCGGCTTTCGCTTGATCGACTAACTTAGCTAATTCAGGCTCGGATGTCAGATTCAGTTCTGCTAAGATCTCGTTTGTTTGAGGGTTTGTTACAGTCAAAGTATTCATCTTTACACTCCTTTACCGCTTTGTTGTGTTGCTTGATTATACTATTCTAGAAAAATGATTTGTTACCATCAACACTCTGCTTGCTGCCGCGCCGCTGTGTAAGAAACTTGGTTTCCCTTCGGTGCGTTTCGTTTCATGGCTTGTTTTAAAATTTGATGGAACGTTCGTTCTGTTTTTAATATATTAATATATTAATATGATTATAACATAACCTCCTAAAATTGCAATAGGCTTTTAAATACTATCATCACATTTTTTCCAACCACAAACACATCAGTGATTATTTTTATGAAAAAAGAGGAAAAGCTTGACAATGCGATTTTCGATATATTAATATATTAGAAATGTGAGCACATACATGTCGATTACGATATTGACATTTGTGCACCGGCTACAAGTAAATTTCAATATAAGGCAACTTAGACATCGCATCATTCCTGATGTCACATCATCAAAGAAGCTATTTTCATATATGTGTAAAGGAGGTCTTTTTTATGCACACAAATCAACCTATCGCACTGGTCACCGGCGCGGGCGGCGGCATTGGACGGGCAGTCGCCTTGGAGTTGTCGCGGCACGGGAATCATCTTCTGCTGGTTGGACGTTCAGAAGCAGGCATTTCGCAGACGCTGGAGCAAATCACGCAAGCAGGTGGAGATGGTGAAACGTTCCTCTGCGACCTATCTGACATGCGTCAAATTGACTCCATGATGGAACAATTCGCAGACACATATGGACGGCTGGACATCTTGGTGAACAATGCCGGGATTTCCAATACCCATACCATGGAGGAAATTACCGAGACAGAATGGGATACCATGTTGGCCACCAACCTAAAAGCTCCCTTTTTTCTATGCCGCCATGCGTTTCGTCTGATGATGCCGCAAAAGCACGGGCGCATTATTAATCTTGCTTCCATTGCCGGAGAGCGTGGCGCATGGTATTCTGGCATCCATTACTCCGCATCCAAAGGCGGCCTGCTCGCCATGACGAAATCCTTTGCGTTACACGGCGCGCCTTACGGCATTACCGTCAATGCGGTTTCCCCCGGCACCGCTGACACGCCTATGGCCCAGGCTGAAGGCATCCCAACGGACGGCATCCCGCTGGGGCGCGCCGCCACGCCGGAAGAAATCGCGTTTGCGATCAGTTTTCTCGCATCGAATCGTGCCACGTATCTTACCGGCGTTACGCTGGATGTCAACGGCGGGCAATTCATGCCCTGATCGTCATTGCCAATGAATCTCATAGCACACTGTTACCTGGCAAACAAAAGAGGGCTGCGCACGAGCACTTTTTTCGTATGTACGCACGGTCCTCTTGAGTTCTTGGTTTATTCGTTCCAAACGTCTTTCATGTAACGGCCGATTTCTTCCTGCTCTAGCTGATACATCTCGGCCACTTGGCTAGCCGCGTCTTCTTGTGGCACGGCTAGTTTTTAACAAAGTTCGATCATTTTCCGTATGCCGTGTTCCCGTTCTTCATCCTGACCCTCTTGTCGGCCTTCCTCCCGTGCTTCCTGCCGCTCCAATATTTTCTCTTCCCATGCGTTCATGAATTTGATCCCCACTTCCTCGCTTGATTTGATGGACCTGATCTTTTCGTGCATCCAGCGGATGGTTTCGCTGCCAGAGGCCTGCGCCCGTTCGTCCGTCGTTTCCTCAAAATAGCGGAGCATTTCGATCAGTTCCCGACTCACTCCTTCCGGATTCGTTCCCCTGGTGTTGAGGAAAATCCGGGTCGCTCCGTCCATCAGGCTCACGTCAGAGGCTTCTTCACATTTCATGCGAAACGTGTACCGGTACAGCCCTTTGCCAAACAGGTCGAAGGGCATGATGAGAATGATAAAAACATCGTTCATCTTGCTGAAATCCACTTCCCCCCGGTGCGAGAAGCCGGCTGTCAATCATCCCTTGATAGTTTCGGGAACGCTTCGGCAGATTTCCCGTGTTTTGTTTCTTTACTTCCGTGTTGTGGATGCTTCCTTCCGTGTCCATGGCCCAAACGTCCAGTTTGATCTGCCTGTTCCAGATGGATCGCCTGATTTCTTTTTCCGTCTGCGGCGTGTACTCCAGCTCGATGTCCTTTTCCAAAATGATCCCTAACACTTTTTCCAAGAATTCCTTGTCTTCCACGGCTTCGTTGAACAAAAACCGATCCAGTAGATTTAAGTCTTTTAGTTCTTTCCCCTTGTTCAATCCGATCCCTCCTTTTGATTATACGATGTTCCTGTTCCCTTTTCAACAGATGTCGTATTTGTAATTTTTTAACTGTTTTATTTTACCATATTATGATCGTATAATCAAGTAGTTTTCCATATTTTTCTTTTATTTTTTACACAAAAACTAAATATGAATTGGATTCACGCCAGCGGAAAGACCCAGGCTTGCTTATGATCGATCTTGCCCCTTCCGTTCCGCGATTACCTGTTTCAGCCGCTCGAAGACCTGTTTTGTAATAGGATACTTGTAAGCCATGCATACGCAGCCCAGCATGAGGACAGCCGGAACGATGGTAATGGAAATCTCCACGCCCGTTAATGCTTCCTGTGTCTGCGACACTGCGTTTTCATTGAATCCGGTCAGCTGCAAGATCGCTCCCAACAAGAGGGTGGAAAGTCCGGAGCAAATGGTTTCCATGATGGTCTGCAAGGAAACGATGATGCCCTCCCGTCGTTTACCGGTTTCGTACTCATCATATTCACAAATATCGTAAATCATCACCGGCATCAGTTGCCAAAACGCCGAATTGCCTACGACAAAGAGAAATGTCAGCGTAACCATTCCCCAAAATCCGTTGATCCCCACTATCCTGTCTAAACTCACACATCCTACGGAAGCGATGCTTAGAAACAGGATCAGAGCCGACCGCTTGTCCAATAATTTGCTGACCTTGAGCACCGGAAGTAGCGTCAGCAGCCCAGAAGCCGGAAACGCCAACATGGCCAGTGTCGATTGGATGGCTGTCAGATTGAGATTGTATGTAAAATAATAGGCTCTGTCAGCAAAAAAGATTCCCTGGGCCGTGATATGGCACAAGCACGCACCAATCACGAACTTCGTGGGTTTCAGCTTGATGACCTCCCAGTATTCGCAAAATAATCCCCGTATGTCAGCTAATCTCAATTTTTGCCTGTGCCCCTTCTCATTTATAGGCGGCGTATCTTTTTTCCTGGAAGAATATATGGTAATATTGATGGCGCAAAACGCCATAACGGCTACAATCCCCGCCATGACTTGCCATGCCCGGCGTTCTGTCATACCCAGTCCACAAAATCCTGCCACCATGATGGGCGGCGCTGCCAGTCCAAAGGCTGTGCCAGCAAGGGTAACGGCATAAGTCACAGAACGAAGCTCCGTGCGTTCACTGTAATCTCCAGTATATTCTGCGCCAAAAGCCAGCCACGGACTGTAAAAGGTGGAAAAGGCACACCAAAATAGCACGATCATAACGCCGTAATACGCATTCTTCACAGCTCCCGCTGACTCGAATGTAGTGAAACATAAAACCAGCGAAAGGGCCAACGGCAGCGAAGCCGCCATAAGAAACGGTCTCCGCCTGCCAAATCGATTAAGGGCATGATCAGACAAAAATCCCACTACCGGACTCCAAAGAGAGCTAATGATAGACCCTGCCGCGATTAACGTGCCTGCTGCCGCAGGTTTGATATGGGCGATGTTCGTTAAGAAAAACATCATATAGGATCCCATGAAGGTAAAATTCACCGAATCCGTGATTCCGGCGGAAGCATACCCCATTTTTTCCCGAAATGTCAGCCGCATATGTTCCCCCTCCCCTACATAAATAATATTACGTACTCATATAGTATATCAGCGCTTTTTTCCACTTAACATATCCTAAAGTATACACTTGCGGCCACAATCCGTATATTTAAGGTCCTTTTGCTAACCGAATTCCATATAATAAAAAAGGAGGCCGCACATGGACGTTTTTTTGTTCATATGTGCAGCTCCCCTGAATGATTGACTTAGTCGTTCCAGGTTTCTTTCATGTAACGGCTGATTTCTTCCTGCTCTAGCTGATACATCTCGGCCACTTGGCTAGCTGCGTCCTCTTGCGGCACGGCTAGTTTCTGGCAGAGTTTGATCATTTTTCGTATGCCTTGCTCTCGTTCCTCTTTCTGGCCTTCCTGCCGGTCCAATATCTTCTCTTCCCATGCGTTCATGAATTTGATCCCCACTTCCTCACTTGATTTGATGGATCGGATCTTCTCGTGCATCCAGCGGATGGTTTCGCTGCCAGAGGCCTGCGCCCGTTCGTCTGTCGTGTCTTCAAAGTAACGAAGCATTTCCACCAATTCTCGGCTCACGCCTTCTTCGTGTGTCCCTCTGGTGTTGAGAAAAATTCGGGTCGCTCCGTCCATCAGGCTCACGTCCGCCGCTTCTTCGCATTTCATGCGAAACGTGTACCGGTACAGTCCTTTGCCGAACAGGTCGAAAGGCATGATCAAAATGATGAAAACATCGTTCATCTTGTTGAAGTCCACTTCCCCTGGCACCAGCAGCCGGCTGTCGATCAGGCCTTGGTAATTTCGGGAACGCTTTGGCAGGTTTCCCGTGTTTTTCTTTTGCGCTTCCGTATTATGGATGCTTCCTTCCGTGTCCATGGCCCAAACATCCAGTTTGATCTGCCTGTTCCAAACGGACCGCCTGATTTCTTTTTCCGTCTGCGGCGCATGCGCCAGTTCGATGTCCTTTTCCAGGATGATTCCTAATGTTTTTTCCAGGAATTCCTTGTCTTCCACGGCTTCGTTGAACAAAAACCGATCCAGTAGATTTAAGTCTTTTAGTTCTTTCCCCTGATTCAATCCAATCCCTCCTTTTGATTATACGATGTTCCTGTTCCCTTTTCAACAGGCATCTTGCCTGTAATTTTTTAACTGTTTTATTTTACCATGTTACGGTCGTGTAATCAAGAGGTTTTCCATATTTTTCTTTTTATGTTTTAACCCCCCTTTACAGCAACTTATCCTTTTACTTTAATCGAGCCTTCTATCTGTTCTCTGTCCATCCTAAAACACACACATGCTCACTGCCATCCCATATGTTCCAGATCGTCCCATTCTCTTTCTGTTTTCTCACAAAATTCACGGTATAATGAACGCATGAAATTAGGACGGCGTTGCCGCAAGGATGCGTTCATTGAATCATGAATCCTATTTGTATTTTCAGAGGAAATTCACGGTATAATGAACCCATGAAAAGGTGATTCATGGTATAATAGACATGATAATAACGGATGCGTGACTGCTGCGCCGCAGCGTCCATTCGCGATCTAAATTTATGTTATGGAGGCGTTTCAATGATTTCTCATTTAGATTATTCGGAAGTGAAACATGCGAATCAGATCATACACAATCTTTATAATATCGACCTGCCGCTGCACAACAGGATCATCAATTTCCTCAACGAAGTCGTCCAACTGATCTATTTTGATCGAGCCACGATCCTCTTTTACTACAAAGACGAGAATGAAGTCTATCACAAGCATTCTTCTATGTCTTTGAATTGGGACAAGCAGGCGGACACTGTGAAGCAGTACGACACCTATTACTGTCAGTTTGACGATACATTGCCTGTTTTTGACCAGCCTTCTCCCATCATTTTTCGCTCCAGCGCTTTCTTTAACCAGGAAACCAGGATGAAAAACGTCTATTGGACCGATTATTTGATCCCCAGCAATTGCATCTATTCCTTGGAAGGGAACCTGCAGATCAAGACCCATAAGATCAAGGGGGCGTTCAACTTTTATCGGGGCGAGGAAAAAGCTGATTTTTCCGAGAAAGACGTGGCGCTCATGGCCCTGCTCCAGCCTCATCTCTCCAATGTGCTGAAATATTATGGCGAAGAAAAGGATGCTACCAGCATTTTTTTCATGCTGGAAAACTACAATTGCGTGGGAATCGCCATGCTGGACGGGTTTTGCGATGTAGTCCGGAGCAATTCCACCTACCAGGCTTTGATTCATTCTAGCCAGAACAGTGCGTCCATTATCAATAAGATCAACAGCCTGTGCAGCAAGCTTTCTTCTGTGAAAACCTTTACTGGAGAAGGTGCGTCCGTTGAGTATAAATTTGAAGACACGCCGATTTTCATCTCTGTTTCCAAGCTTTCAGAGGCAGCCTCCCAAGGCGATGCCCAGTACATCTGCATGCTTTACGATTTATCCTATTTTATCGCTAAAACTTTGGACCAGACAAAGGAAAAATACACCCTGACCGCCAGAGAATTCGATATTTTGAAAGCCGTTTTAAAGGGAAAAAGCAACGAGGAAATCGCATCTGAGTTGTATTTGTCGCTTCCAACCGTAAAAAAATATTTGACCTCCATTTACAGTAAAATGGACATCAAAAATCAAAAGCAGATCTTTGAAAAGCTAAAGCTCCAGGAGACGTGAGTCGCTTTCCAAAAAAGCAGCAAGGCTGCTCATCCCAATGGATCAACAGCCTTGTCACTGATGTCAAATGTCAACAATTTATTGCGCCTTCAATACATCCATGGTGTCTGCCAGGTCATTGTAAGCATATACCCCTAAATCCAGCAGCATGTCGCTGATTTCGGTGGGTTCCGAGTGTCCAGGGAGAATGGCGTTCAGCTTTCCGCCTATAAAGAAATTATATTTCTTTCCCCTGTCCTTTGCCAGCTGCAGCAGCTGCCTTCCATAATCCAGAGCCTGCCCGTTATGGCAGCTGATGGCCACGTTGACCGCACCCTCTTCATCCGCGAAATCCAACATGTCTATGGCATCCATATCCACACCGCCATTGATCACCGTGGCACCAAATGCTTTTAGCACGCCTTCTACAAGAATGATTCCATAAGTGTGCGCGTCCCCTGAGCCGATGACGATCTTTTTTCCTGCCAGATCATCTTCCCCATATCCTTTGGCCTTCAATTCCTGGATGATCTCATCCTTCATTTCCACCGTCTGCCTGCCTAATACTGTTGGATAGAAAGGTTTGATCTCCGTGGTGCCTTTTTTGTATGTGGTCGGGTGGAAAGCCTGCTCGAATTTGATGGGGTCAAAATGCTTCAAAGTCAAAATCATTTCCAACGGGTCCTTCACATCAATCCCAGCCTCTTGGAATCCTCCCATGGCATTGTGGAAGAACGCCTTTCCCTGTTCCTCCATGACTGCTGCCATTTCTTCCAGCTTGCTAAAATCCATGAACGGCAGCCATTCATCCGCCTTTTCTTCCGTGCGCTTGCCGGCGACAAAGATATCCCACAGCTCATCCATGGTGGGCACGGCGATCTTTTCTGTGATAGCCACAGGGTTGATGCCCAGCCCCATGCGATATTTCTTTTCTGCGATGATCTCAAAGAGCATCTCTTGACAGCTGGTCCCAAAATTCCCGTTGATATCATGGTCCCACTGCATGTTGGTGGAGCCGTTGATATAGGACATGACCGGATGCTCCTCTGTTGATAACAGCCTATGGAGCGCCAGAGGAATGGCAAGCCTAGTGTCAATCTCACTGAGCAGCCCGCCAAAGCTGATGGAATACCCTGCGCCGCACAGCTTGGCGCAGATATAATGCTCCACCAGCGCGTACCCGATATAGGAAGCGCAGTCTATGAAATAGCCTGGGAATCCATCATCCAGATATGTTTCCACTGCGAACTGTTCCTCTCGTTTCGAGGCCATGATACCCAGAGCCACCACCATATCGGAGAAACGCTTCACTTCATCGTCAAATCCAGGATGATCCCAAATGAACTGAGAAAACTCCCCAACTCTCGGCGAACCTGCCTTCAGTGCGTTGATGGTCGTTTCTATGGCATTGGGCGTGACCAAATGATGATCCGCGAAAATCACATCCACAGGTGCCGCTTCCATATGCTTGAGATAATCCTCCAGTCCCTCCATGATGTAGCTGGTGGTGGCTGGCGCTTTGTCCCGATATTCTTTGGGCAGCCCCATCAATTGACTGGGTATGGTCTGAATCAAATTCAGCTCGTACCCTAGGCTTTCCGCTCTTCTGTGAAGTTCTGCGATAGCTTCCACCTCTTCATCAATGGTAGCCAGCCCTACCAGCAGATCCCATACGATCTTGCCTTCCCGCATGCATTCTTTCTTGTAATCCATATGGCAGGTATATTTACCATCGCTTTCCCTGATGAACCGGCTTCTGCCCGCTTCAAAGGAATTCCCGATTTCTAATCCTTTTTTCACCAAATCCATTCCCGACTCATGAGGTTCCGGCTTGATGCTCTTTATATAATCCAACATCACGTTATCCATTTTCATCCACCTTTCCGCGCCTTTATTTTATGGATCAGAGACAGCCTCTTGGCCGCCCCTGATCCCAATCTCCTAATGTTTCTTTGGAATGTACTTGATCCTCGATTTTCCAAAATCCGTGACTTCATAGTGAACTTGCAGCACGCCCTTTTCATCATATTCCACGTTCGTTTCCCGGATCATGTTAACACCGAGCAATGCCTGCATGTAATCATCCATACGGTTATAGTTCATCTGCCGTTCACCGGCATACTCATCCTTGATAGCCTCCATGACTTCTTGGGTGGTCACAGGATGTCCCACTTGGGAAAGATATTCAAAGACTCTTAGCTTTAATGGTAATTTATCCATACTTCCATCCTCCTTGATCAATTGTTTCTCAGTTTCACTAAATCCTTCGGGTTGCCCACTACCATCATAACGCCGATGAATATGACCACGCATCCAATGATGGCCTGTCCTGTGATGGCATAGCTGCCGATCCCCATTGCCAGGAACAAATATCCTACAGGAATGCTCCATAGGGAGTAAGTGACATTGACACAAAGCGACCTGCCGGCGCCTGCCCTTGGGAAGGCATTGTAGATGCTCAAGTAAGAAACGCCTGCCAACGCGGAAGCTGCCAGGATCCAGAGGATTGGAGTCCCTGCGCTGAAAGCCTCCGCCATCATAGAAAATCCTAAGGTGACATCGCCGGCGATCAATCCTGCTGCTGGTACGAACAGGATCAGGAACATGAGCCCTGAGCCAAAGGTCCGATAAATCCCGCAGGCAGTGGCTGAATCGGTCATGTCAGCGGCATAGATGCAGCAAACGCCTTCAATGCCCCAGCCAACAGATGAAAGGACCGCGAAGAGCAGGCCAATGGCAAAATATGGGTACTCTTTTCCTGTTGGCGGTGCCCAGGACACGATCAACACACCTGCCACCGCAATGACGATTCCCAGCCAGATCCTGGCGTTCATGTTTTCTTTAAACAGGATCCTGCCTGCGATAGCGCCCACGATAGGGGATGTGCCGCCAATAGCCAGCGCATACGTAGGTTCACACAGGTTAATGGCGATTAAACTGGCTCCTGTGGCAAAAGGCCCTCCGAAAAATGCCGCCAACAAAGTTGCCGCGCCGATCTTCGTTTTCAAAAGCCTGCCGTATTCTTTCAGACTCCTTCCTGTGGCTAGATTGATCACCAGCACCCAGATGCCGGAGAATAGATCATTCAGACAGCCTGTGACAATAGATGCCACCGCGATGACAGAAACCGTATACGCAGGGTTAGCAAAAGGAGACATGCCTCCTGCCACACCCATGATATTCCCGTAAAAAGCCCAGGTGACCGCAGCGCTGCAAGCCCACAAAAGACCAGTGGCAGCATATCTGATTTTACGCTTCTCCAACGCCTGCTGGGGCGTGATCTGATTCAAAGTATTCATAATGATCTCCTTCCTGTTATTTAGTATTGCATAAGTTCAATGATAACGCCAAATGGAATCCCATTGCTTTTTCAATGCTCTCCACCACAACGCCCACATGTCCGATTCCTAAAATTTTCATGATTTCTCCTTTCTGTTCCTCGTGTTTTTCTGTACATCCGCGGTATGCCGTTCCTTATGCTTTAAGTTTACAGACTATTTGAAACTTTTCCTACCATCTTACATACATGTTCCATACCCACGAAAGGATAATTCTATGATACTTTTGTTTCATTTACTTTGGATTGTTTCTGATATATTCCATTTCCTCTTTGAAATCCGTCCCTAGGAAATACCGCTTTGGCGGTTCTATGGTTTTCCCGGCGGCTAGCGCGTCGATCCCGGCTTTTACCTTTTCCGGTGATGCGGGCAGCTCGTAGATTCTTACGCCGCAGGCATCTTTGATGGCATTGATCACAGCCATGTGGCCGCCTGACTGATAGGCTTCCGACGCACCGGAAGAGCCGAACGGATTGCTCGTTCTGTATGTGGTATTATGGATAATATGAAACTGATCCGGGATCTCCTTGATAGTCGGCACGCCGCCTCGGAGAGGATCCGTATGTTTGGTCACATCCTCGTAATTTTCTGTAAGGGCAAAGCCGATGCTGTGAGACATGCCACCGTAAGCCTGTCCATTGAGAGCTTCTATGTCACCGATCACCCCCACGTCATCTACGCAGGTCATGCCGATCACTGTGGTTTTGCCTGTGGCCGTGTCCACTTCCACCTCTGCCAGGAAGAGGGCATAACAGTATTCTGGCTGCGGGTTGCCTACGCCTGTGTTGGGGTCCATTTCTACGACAGAACGATCCTCCTTGTTGGCGTACATGCCTTCGTATTTCGTAGGGATCCCTTGGTCTACCATTTCCTCATAGGTCCTGTATGTGCCATCTGATTTCCGCATGGCGTTCATCAAAGCTTCCGCTGCCCTGACCACCGCTTTGCCGTTCATATAATGCTGTCTGGAAGCAGCGCTTTCGCCGCTGTTTGGGCAATGCTTGGAGTCGTTTTGGATCAGCACAATGTCATCTGGGGTGACTCCTAATGGTTTGAGCGCTTCCAGCGTACAATGGAGTGAACCAACGTCTCCGCCCTGCCCCACATCTTCCCAGGTGTCATATTTCACGAATTTGCCATCTTCCCGAAGCTCTAGGTAAACCGTGCATTCGTCAGCTTCGCCTTCTGTCACTTTATAGCCGCCCCATGCCAGACCCACGCCTCTTCTCTTCTCAGGCCGATCCTTTGCCTTAGCTTCCGCAGCTGCTTTCTCATAAACGGGCTGAAGCTTTTCCATCATTTCTTCCATTGGATAATTGGGAAACAAGGCGCTGGTGATGTTGGAATCTCCTGGCCTAGCGATATTGTTCCACCGGAATTCAAATGGATCCATCCCCAGCTTTTCCGCCATCATGTCCATCAGAGCCTCTGAGGTGGTGTAAGCTTGGGGCGAGCCATAGCCTCTGTACGCTGTTCCGTAGGAATGGTTCGTGGTCGCCACTCTTGCCACGCCTATAGCGTTTGGCACATTGTATGGGAAAAAGAGGAACCTCGCATATGGAGAAATGATATCATCGCCCAGCTCGTCATATGCCCCATGATCGATCCCCGCGTCAAATTCCACTGCCAGGATCTTGCCGTCATCATCACAGGCCAGCCTAGCGTTGCAGTAGGATGGGGAGCGCTTGCCGGAAAAGGCCATGTACTGCTGATAAGTCATGGAAAATGCCACCGGCTTGTCATCGCAGGCAATACAGGCGATGGCTGCTATGGCATAAGTAGCCGCCGCGATGCCCCACCCAAAACAGCCGCCAGTGGGGTTGGCGATGACTCTGATCTTTTCTTCGGGCAGGCCTGTGGCCTCCGCGATGTCTCCAAGATTGGTGTAAACTGCCTGAGACTTGCAATGAATGGTCAGCAGCCCATCGTCTCCCCAATACGCCTGGACCGTGTCCCCTTCTATTGGCATATGCGGCTCTCTGGAAGAATAAAAACTGCCTTCCACTACATGCGGCGCGTCATCAAAAATCTGAAAAGTATCATAACCCGCGCCTTTAAGCACTGGCTGCCGGGACCACACATTAGGATGATCCTCATGGATACGGATAGCGTCCGGCATGGCCGCTTCTAAATAATTGGTATACGCAGGAAGAGCTTCATATTCGATGGTCACCTTATCAGCCGCAGCCATAGCGTGGGCCTTTGTGTCAGCGGCCACCAGCGCCACGATATCACCGTAATTTACGATCTTATCTTCTACGAGCAGCACATGAGTCGGCTCGCTGGCCGTGCTCCACGGTAGGAAGGTGAACATATTTAATCGGTTACTGCCTTTGATGTCCTTATGGGTAATGACTTTATATACGCCTTCCATGGCTTCTGCTTCCTGGGTATTGATCTTAAGCACCTTCGCATGGTGCGCCACCTTTGGCTGCACCATGACCACATGAAGGGTTTCCGGAGGCATCTTCAATTCCATATCATCTCCATAATCCGTCACGCCGCATACCTTTCCTAGCGCCGCTGGTCTTGGCAGGGCTTTTCCGTAATACGCTTTGTCCTCTGGCATAGGCAGCTTGATGTCCTCAATGCTGCATTGGCCTCTCATGACTTTCGCTGCCGCTATGACAGCGTTGACGATTTGCTTGTAGCCTGTGCAGCGGCATAGATTCCGATGTTTATGGAACCAGTCCCTGATTTCTTCTCTGGTTGGATCTGGGTTTTCCTGCAATAACTGATATGCGGACACAATGAACCCTGGCGAGCAGAATCCGCACTGAACAGCGCCATAGTTCATGAACGCCACCTGCAGGGGATGCGGATGCATAGGGCTTCCGATTCCTTCGATGGTGATCACGCTGCTGTATTCCTCAATGTTCTGTATTTTTTTCGTGCAGGACCGGATCACCTTTCCATTTAAAATCACAGAACACGCACCGCACACGCCAACGCCGCATCCTACCTTCGTCCCTGTGAGGCCCAGTCTTCTGATCACGTCTGATAATGTGTCTTTCTCTGGATCACAGATGAACATTCTGTCAGCGCCGTTGATGTTCAATGTCATTTTTCTTAATTTCATAATGGCTCCCTTCCTTGATTGCCTACTGCTCATCAGGATACAGCAGTACTTTCAGTCCTTCTCTTGATTCCAGGAGTTCAAACCCCTTCTTGTACTGGCTCAGAGGCAATTTATGCGTGATCAGCTTTTCCAGCTCCAGCTTTTTGCTTGTTAGCAGCCTGACCGCCATGTCCCATGCGTCATAAATCTCTCCAAAGGAAAAGACGATTTTGCAGGCTTTGAGCAGGAACTGGTTCCAGTTCACCTTGATTTCTTCAGCCGCTGTTTCACCCAGCACTACGATGGTCCCTGTTTTTTTGATCAGCCAGGGCATCATGGCAATGGCGGGACCCGCCCCGGAAGCCTCGATGATCACATCCGCGCCGCGGCCCTTCGTCCCCTGGCCGATGATTTCGCAGATGTCTTCCTGCTCTATGTTGACTACCAGATCAATGGCCTCAATGCTGCGGGCAATAGGCAGTCTGACTGCCTCATCCACATCCGTGCCTGTTACGATAACCTTCGCTGCTCCCAAGGCTTTTGCGGCCATGGCGGCCATTAGGCCAATCGTTCCGCAGCCCTGAACCATGACGATATCCTGAGGCCGCACCGTTTCCTTTACATATTCTGCCTGACAGACCACATTCAGCGGTTCCGCCATGGCCCCTTCTTCAACCGTGACCCGGTCATCAAGCTTGAAAAGGAAGCGTTCCGGTGTGCAGTAATACTCTGCCCAGCCGCCATTTTCATCATAGCCCACGGCTTTTCCATCAGGACAAAAATTTGTCATTCCCCTTCTGCAGAATTCGCATGTGCCGCAGGCTCCTTTATCCAGCTGCGCCACTACCCGGTCCCCTACCTTCCAGTCTGTGACCAGTTCTCCTACTCTGGAAATCTCACCGCAGAACTCGTGTCCCACTACAACAGGGGGCGTATAGAAATGGTTGTCATGATACAGATGGAGTTCACTGCCGCAAATGCCGATACATTTTACGCGGATTTCTACTTCATCCGGCTTTGGCGCTTTTCGTTCCACTTCCGTATAGATCCAGCCCTCTTTTCCGTCCCGCTGTTTTACCACAGCTTTCATAAGTTCCATCTGTCAGCCTCCTTCATGCTTTGAGCACCGGATCAAGGGGCCTTGCGGTCCAGTCTGTGACCACTTCGATCACTGCCGGTTTGCCTGCCTTCATGGCTTCTTCAATGGCTGGCGCAATGTCTTCATCTTTTTCCACCCTGATTGCCATAGCACCGAACTCAGCGGCGATCTTGGCGAAATTCACAGGGCCCAGGGTTGATAATTCTTTTTCCTTGTCAATCTTGTGCTGCTCTGTGGCTGGATCAAAGAATTCGTCAATGCAGTCCACGCATTGTGCGTACAAGGAGTTGTTATTGAGGATGGTGATGGTATTGATCCCGTATTTCACTGCTGTGTCGATTTCCTGGAGATGATAGAAATACGCGCCATCTCCGCAGAAGCAGAACACCGGTCTGTGAGGCTCCGCGCACTTTGCGCCAATGGACGCTGGCACGGACCATCCTAAAGAGCCTGCCGCGCGCACGTATTTTTGCGAAGACTTCATCCTAATGGAACCTGCCGACCATACTGCGGACCAGCCAGTGTCCGATACGACAACAGCGTCCTCCGGCAGCGCGTCGCCTATTTCTTTGCAAAGTCTGGCGGTATTGCAGCCATTCATTTTCTTTGCTTCTGATTCTGCCTGGAGCTTTGCCACGTCAGAAACCCAGCCAGCCACTCGTTGCGCCCATGAAGTATGCTTCGTTTCCCCAACTTCCGCTACGACTTGCTTCATCACGGTCTTAGCATCTCCGCAAAGGCCCAGGGTGTTAGGGAAGTTCTTGCCGATCTGGGAGCCTTCAATATCGATCTGGATGACCTGGGTCGTTCTGGCAGGTATGGTAAAATCCATGGTGGTCTGGTCAGAAACCTGCACTCCAATGTAGATGACAAGGTCCGCATTGGCAACGGCTTTGTTGGCGCAGTCCATTCCGTAGCCGCCGACAATGCCTGCCCACAGCCTATGGTCTTCATCTATGGTGGTCTTGCCATCCGGCGTTGTCACTACAGGGACCTGGCATTTTTCCGCCAACTTGGTAAGTATGTTTTCATCATCTGAATAAAACACGCCTCTTCCAGAAACGATCACTGGCTTTTCCGCCTGCTCGATCATTCTCGCTGCCTTCTCCACCTTTGTCTGATCCGCTGCTGGCCGGAAAGCCGGATAAGTCCGATAGGCTGCTTCTGTGACAAAATCCTCTTCCATCACCGCGGCTTCCCAGACTTCTCCGCCAACACCGGATAATTCTATGTGCGCAGGCCTTGGGTTTCCGGTGGTTACTTCCCGAAAGCACTGTCTGATCAAATGTGGGAATTCCTGATCATCCAAAAGCGGCACATTATACTTGGTGACCCCTGAAAAGTGGGCCGTATGATTGGATTCCTGATAGGCATTCCTCTGCTGTAACCAGGAAGGTTTGCATCCTGTCATGGCGATGACCGGCGAATTGCCCAGCCATGCGTCATGAAGTCCCGCAGCTAGGTTGCAGGCTCCAATGGATTGAGAAAAACAAACCCCTGGCTTTCCGGAAATTCTTGCGTATCCATCGGCCATATAGCCGACAGCAAGCTCAGAATGCCCTAAAATGGGTTTTACGCCATAGTCTGTTTCCAAATTGTTGATCAATCGATTGAGGGCGTACTCTTGATAAAACAAATGGGTAATGCCGTTTTCCTTTAATGTGTTGGCCAGATATTCCTGGCCTGTGATTTTCTTCTTTGTCATCTCTTTGTTCTCCTTGTTTCTCGCTTTTATGGAATGATCATTCCTTGTGGTCGTGTCCTCAGTATAGTAAAGATCCTTTTCCGCAAATACCGACCATCGGATATTTGTTTCGTAGCCATAAGCATATTTCCACCATCTCCTTTTGTGGGTATAATCTATAGTATCCGTTAAGGAGCATTCCATCGCGGCGGCATATATGGCATATATGAGAATGAGATCCGCGAAAGCGCGGCTAGGCCGATGCTTTTGAGAAACGATAAGGAGGATGTTATGAGTTTGATATTAGGAATTGACACGGGCGGGACTTTTACAGACATGGTAATATGGGATTCTGCAAAAAAGCGGGTTTTGCAAAAGGCGAAAGCCTTTACCACTGCTGATGATCTGTCCATGGGAATCCAGGAATGCATGGACTCTCTCGATCTTGCCGCATGTGGAGAATTGTCCGCTGTTCACTTATCGACCACCCTGATGGTGAACGCGGTCCTGGAGGACCGGCCTTCTGGGATCGGCATCCTGTTGATCGGAGCCCATTTATCGAAAAAACTGCCTGTGGCCGCGAAACACGAGCTGACTCGTTACCGGTATCATGCCGGCCAAGGCCGTTTTTCCGTAGATCACGCAGCTTCTCAGCACATGATCCAGCTTTTTCATGAAACGTGTCCCAAAGTCTTAGTTTGCGCATGCGGCGCGAACCATCGAGAGCTGGAACAAGCCGCCGCGGTCTATCTGAAAGGCTTGCTGCAATCTGAAATCATCTGCTGCTCTGACATCGCTGCCAGCCCTGGCCTTTACCAACGCGCTTTGAAGGCCGCGGCCACCATAGAAGCCAGGCCCATCATCGCTAAATGGACAGCCTCCATTACCCACCTCCTCCGCAGGCATGGCCTCAAGGCACCGATTCGGATCCTGACAAACACCGGCAGTCTGATCTCTCCGGACCAAGCCATTGATGATCCCCTCAGCACCATTATGTCCGGCCCAGCGGCAAGCTTTATGGGCAGCCGCTGTCTCACAAAAGAAAAGGATTACCTGCTGCTGGACATGGGCGGCACCAGCCTGGACGTTACCAAGGTCATGGATCGGAACACAAGGTTTTGTGAAGCCGACACGCCTGTGGGCAATTACGCCTTTTGCGTCAAAACCCTGGATCTGCAGTGCTTTGGAACAGGTGGAGACAGCCTGATCAAACTGAATTCCATGGGAGAGATCGTAGTGGGCCCTGAAAAAGTCATGCCTCTGTGCGTGCTGGGGGACAAATATCCAAATCTGGCTGGTGAACTGGATACCTACCGGCTCCCTGAAGATTACGATCTATGTACTGCTGCGGAAACCGATTGTTTTTTCCTAAAGCGAAACAGCTCCAACGCAATGCTGCCAAAAGACGAACGCAAAATCATCGAATCACTGCGGGAAAGCGCCCATTCCTTGTTCTTCCTTGCCAATCATTTTGGTGTGGACGCAGACTGCCTTCACCTGGACCGATTGGTGGAAACAGGATATGTGGGACGCGCGTCTCTGACCCCTACGGATCTTCTCCACGCCGAAGGAAGTTTTAAACGCTGGAATCCTGTGATCTCCAGGGTCGGCATTTCTCTGTTGGCAGCCAGAAAGGGCCGCGAACCTGATGCTTTCATCCAGGAAGTCAAAGGGTTCATCACCAATCAGCTGGCTTTTTTCTGCATGCAGAGCATCGCTGGTTTTGAAGAGGAAAGCTTTCGCTTTAGTGACAGTCCGGCTACCATGTATTTGATCGAGAAATATCTCTGCGACCGGCAAGAGTCCATCACCTCAGATTTTTCCATACAAAAGCCCATCCTGGGCCTTGGCGCGCCGGCAAAAGCCTGGCTCCCGCAAGTCGCAGAAAAGCTTCATGCGCATTTACTATTACCCGAAGATGGTGATGTGGCCTGTGCCATAGGCGCGGCGGCAGGAAGGGAGGAATGACAAATGAAATCAAAGGAACACAAACAAACCGCTTATATTTTGGGAATCGACACAGGCGGCACGTATACGGACAGCGTGATTTTAGACGCTGAAACAAAAGAAGTCATTTGCTTTTCAAAAGCGCTGACCACAAAGGATGATCTGGAAATTGGGATCCAAAATTCCATTCAAGGGTTGGCATTTCAGGATTTTGGAGAAATCGCCCTGGTCTCTTTGTCCACCACATTAGCCACAAACGCCATTGTGGAAGGCAAGGGCTGCAAAACGGGCTTGATTTTGATGGGCAAACAGTTAGATGGCCCTCTGCCTGCTGACGAGTGCTGTTTTGTCAAGGGAAAGGTGGATATCAAAGGGAACATCGCAGAAAACATCGATGAGGAAGAAATCCTGAAAATCGCTTCGTATTTGGAGGAAACAGTGGATTCCATCGCCATATCCTGCTATGCCAGCGTGCGCGGACCCAAACTGGAACGCACTGTAAAAGAGCTGCTGGAAAGGATCACAAACAAGCCGCTGTTTTGCGCGCATGAACTCACAAGTTCTCTGGGTTTTCTGGAGCGAACGGTCACGTCTGTGCTCAATGCCTCTCTTGTGAAAATCATATGTGATTTCATCCATGCCGCCAAATCAGTCTTGCTGGGAAAGAAAATCCAGGCGCCTATCATGGTAGTCAAAGGCGACGGCAGCCTGATGCACGCGTCAATGGCAATGGAGCGGCCCATTGAAACCATCCTTTCCGGCCCTGCCGCCAGCACCATTGGCGCACGTCACTTAAGCGGCCTGGATGATGCCCTGATCATTGATATGGGAGGCACCACCTCGGATCTGGCCAGCCTCCATCAGGGAACCGCGGGGCTCTGTTCTGAAGGCGCGGCTGTAGGCGGCTGGCTCACAAAGGTCAAGGCCGTTCATGCGCGCACATACGGTTTGGGCGGCGACAGCCTGATCCAGTGCCCTGCTCCCAACGCTTTGACCATTGGTCCGGAAAGGGCAGAACCACTATGCGTCACAGCATCGATTCACGCAAATGTTATGAAAGAATTGGAGAAAATCGAAAATCTCTATGAGCCTGGAAGGGTTTGCCTTTATCGCAGGGGAAACGTCTCCTCTGCCATGATCTTCAGCGAGTCAGAGCAGCAGATCGTTCAAGCCGTGGGTTCCGGCGCTTTTTGTAAAGCCACCGCAGCGGACTTGCTGGGCACGCGGCCCGAGGCTTTGAATCTGGAGCATTTAGTGAAGACTGGCGCTTTGATCCGATGCTCCATAACGCCTACTGATCTGCTCCATGCCATGGGCAGGTACACGGCATTTGAGGCCTCTGCTTCTAAAAAAGCTATCCATCTCCTGGCCGCGGCCGCTGGTTTTAGCGCCAAGGATTTTCTGGATATCGCCGCTGACCAGATTCGCAAGCAGTTATATCTGTTCTGCCTCCAAAGCGCCGCTGCCTTTGATGGACATGATTTTGACTTTCTCCACGACAAATCAGCCCAATATCTGATGGAAAAAGCTTTTTCCAAGAATTCCGAGGATTTTATGGCTGCTGATTTCACATTGAACAAGCCCATCGTGGGAGTGGGAGCCCCGATCCACGCCTGGATGCCGGAAGTCGCGAAAAAACTCCACGCGCCTCTTTTCATCCCAAAGTACGCAGAAGTCACCAATGCCATTGGAGCGGCTCTTGGGAAAATCATGGAATCCGCCTCTGCCACCATACGCCCGGCAAAAAACAGCGAAGCATTCATTCTCTATCTGCCTTGGGAAACACTGACCTTTTGTGATCTTGACCAGGCAGTGGAACATGCGAAAAAAGCGCTGACCCAGCAGGTACAGGCTCATATCCATGACGCGGGCGGGGAAAAAACAGATATCACCATCGGCGTCACGCCCATTCACACCCAGGCCTTCCACGCAAAACAAAAACGCTATGTGGAAACGAAAATAGAAGCTTTCGCAGTCGCTTTGCCTAGCGTTTTTTCTTGATGCGCGGATGGCTCAAGTTCATGGCTGATGCTTTTGTTCTGATCAGACAAAAAAATAGGAGCCGCCCCCTTCGAGCCTGGCATGATCCGGCTCAAAGCAGCAGCTCCTGTTTTTCATTGTTTCCTTACAGCTCCTTTACCCACAGTCCATGGAGATTGCAATATTCATAAACCGCCACTGGCTTGTCTCCTTCACAGACGCAAAACTCAGCTTTCGGTTCATCTGCGGCTGTCAGTTTTTTCACCTGGCCGCCCTGCTCTGTTTCCAGGTAAACCCACTGGATCAGATGCTCGTCTGTCATTGGATGCGTCGTGGAACCCACGCAGGCGCTCACCTTATTTTCCTTGACTTCCACCACTGGAACATGCTTTTCCGTAGCAGCGTCCGTGGTATTGGCTTTCAGCTCTTTCATCTTTTCACCGCAGCATACCACAGGCACGCCCTTGTCCTCGATCATTGTAATGATGTTTCCGCAATGCTCGCATTTAAAAAATTTTGCTTTCATCTCATTGTCCTCCCTTTTTATTTCAACATTTTTTCAATAGACTCTTTTGGCACTAAGCCCACAGAAGTTTCCTTTGGCTGTCCGTTCTCAAAGAGAACCACTGTCGGAATGCTCATGATCCCGTATTTCATAGCCAGCTCCTGCTGCTCGTCAATATTGATCTTTCCGACCTTCACGTTCTCATTTTCTCCGGCGATCTGATCGATCACAGGACCCATCATTTTGCAGGGACCGCACCAAGCCGCCCAAAAATCAATGAGGACCGGCTGCTCTGCTTTCAGAACTTCTGCTTCAAAATTATCTTTTGTGATTGTCATGACTGCCATGGTATTATCCTCCATATCTTCCCTTTTTCTATGAACTTGCTATTATGATACCCAAAACACCCTTGTTTCAATCACCAAATTTTAGCAGAAGGATCAAATTTTCTTGTTTTTGAACCGCCACTTCTTGCGAAACAGTTTCCTACATTATATAATGATGAGACCAAGGCCTGACGCGGCGTCTTCGCGGCGGCTGCGGTAGGATGAATCCACTGATTGACGCGGCGCTGCCGCGAGGAAAGGTGATGCCCATGAAACGCTTTCTGGATACATTGTCAGCTGTTGAACTGGTTCCAATCTTGAACAGCATCGATGACGCGATTTTCATTGACAGCAGCGAAGGCTACGCGCTCTGGTGCAATGAAGCATGCAGGGAACTATATAAAGTCGGCCCCGAAGACATCTACGGGGTCCATGTTTCTGATTTGGAAAAAAACGGCATCTTTGCTCCTTCCGTGGCAATGCTGGTCATGGAGCAGGAAGAAGAGGTCACCATTGTCCATGAAAACAAAGACGGAAAAAAGCTGCTTTCCACTGGAACGCCTATTTTCAATCAAAAAGGGGAGTTGAGCAAAATCGTCACCACCTCCAGGGACATCACGGAACTGACGCATTTGCAGAGCCAGCTGGAATCTGTCCAAAAAACCCTCCAGCAGATCGAATCCCTGGAAAGCTTCATCAACGACAATATCATTGCCAGCAGCAGGGCTATGCGCAATGTGTTCCAGCTGGCTCAGCGGCTGGCCAGCGTGGATTCCACGGTCCTGATCACTGGAGAGTCCGGCGTGGGAAAAGGCGTCATCGCCAAGATGCTCCATGAAAAGGGCGCTCGCCGAGATTTTCCTTTCATCACAGTAAATTGCGGGGCCATACCAGAAAATTTGATTGAATCCGAGCTCTTTGGATATGAAAAGGGCGCCTTCACCGGCTCCCGAGTGGAAGGGAAAAAGGGACTCTTTGAAGCAGCGCAAAACGGGACGATTTTTTTAGACGAAATTTCCGAACTGCCCTTGAACCTGCAGGTAAAGCTGCTGCAGGTCATTCAGGAGCGGGTGCTGATCCGAGTCGGCGGCGTCAAAGGCATTCCCATCAATGTCCGAATCGTGTCCGCCACCAACAAAGAATTGCTGCGGCTAGTCCAGGAAAACAAGTTCCGAGAAGATTTGTACTACCGGCTCAACGTGGTCCCCATCAACGTTCCACCGCTGCGGGAACGGCCGGAAGACATCCTGCCTCTGATTCAATCCTACTTGCAGCAATACAACAAAAAATTAAATGAAAACAAAACCCTAGATCCAACAGCCCTATCCACGCTGCTGCGGTATCCGTGGCCAGGAAACATCCGCGAACTGCAGAACATGATGGAACGTCTCATTTTGACGACTAAGGATGAAGTGATCACAGAAAACAACCTTCCGGTCTTCGTGCAAAACGCGGCCCAGATTCAGCCGACCCAGCCTGATGACCTGTCCCTCAGCGCGGCGTTGGAACGAGCGGAAAAGGAGATCTTGACCCGCGCCATGGCTGAACACAAGTCCACCCGGGCCATAGCAAAAGTCTTGAAAGTCAGCCAGCCTACCATTGTACGAAAGCTGAGAAAACACGGCTTAACCATCAGTGATACAGAATAGTATCACTGATTCTTTTTTGTATCACTTTAAAAATCCATTGATTCCAACAGGTTTGGGACATACACAAAAAAACATGTCACATCCGATTCTTTTTTGTATCATCTCATCTCTCTTTTTGCCTTTCATTTGCGCAGATTTGCTTTTTTTCATGCGTGTATACATTATATTTTTCCATTTACGATCTCTATATTTGTTGAAATTTCAACGCTTTATCGCTGCGCTTTTCCGGCTGTCCATTCTTTCGGCGATATTCAAGATTTTTTTCTTTACTTTGGCATACTGATTGCTTTTAATATAAGCAACATGACAGATGTTAGGCATCAATGCCTTTCATGACTAACATTCGTAAGGAGGATTGAAAAAATGTCAATGAATTCACATGATTACGTTGCAACTTTAGTGGAAAAAGCAAAGGCTGCTCAGGAAATCGCTAACGATTTCACACAGGAAGACGTGGATCTTCTCACCGGCGCAGTCGCTTATGCTCTGACAAAACCGGAGGTAGCGCTGAAATTCGGCGAAATGCTGGTAGAAGAATCCGGAATGGGCATCCCTGCAGATAAAGAAGCGAAAATGTACGGAAAGGTAAAAGGCGTCTATTTCCAGATGAAGGACAAAAAGTCTGTTGGTCTCATTGATGTGGATGAAAAGATGGGCATGGAAACTTACGCTCGTCCAATGGGCGTGATCGGTGCGATCATCCCTGTGACAAACGGAGAAGCGACTCCTGTCGTCAAGTCCCTGATGGCTTTAAAGACAAGAAACGCCATTATCCTCGCTCCTCATCCAAAAGCAAGAAAAACAAACCTGGAAGTAACGAACCTGATTCGTGCCACTATTGAAAAATTAGGATATCCAGCTGACCTGGTACAGGCCATCGAGCCGGAATACGTATCTGTGGAAACTTCCCAAGAACTGATGAAACAGGTTGATTTCATCCTGGCTACAGGCGGAACTCCTATGGTTCGCCAGGCATACTCCTCTGGAAACCCTGCCATTGGCGTGGGTACTGGAAACGTAGTTTCCATCATTGACGGAACCACTGATCTGGATGAAGTCGCCGCTATGATCGTTCGTTCCAAGTCCTTTGACCATGCGACTTCCTGCTCCACAGAAAACAACATTATCGTATTGGAAGAATGCTACGACAAGTGGGTCGCTGCCATGGAAAAAGCCGGCGCGGTCCTCATCAAAGAAGGCACTCCAGAAAAGGAAAGACTGCTGAAAACATTATGGCCGAACTCACCTGCTGACCATCAGCTGAACAGGCAGATCGTCGCACAGGGAGCTAAGACCATCGCTGCCGCGGCTGAGATCGACGTTCCAGACAACACGCTCATGCTCATGGCTGAAGAAAACGGCGGATATGGAAATGAATTCCCATTCACTGGCGAAAAACTGTCACCGGTTTCCGGCATCAGAAAGGCCAAAGACTTTGATGACGCAGTGGATAAAATGCTGAAGATCCTGGAATATCAGGGCAAGGGCCATAGCTGCGGCATCCACACTTCCATCAAAGACAGAGTAACGAAGCTGGGTGAAACCATTCCAGTATGCAAGGTATGCGTAAATCAGCCTCAGTCTCTGACAAACTCCGGTTCCTGGACTTGCGGATTCCCGATTTCCATGACACTGGGATGCGGAACTTGGGGCCACAACAGTGTGTCACACAACGCCACTTACAAGGATCTCTTGAACTTTACTTATGTTTCAAGGCCAATTCCTTCCTTCCAGCCTACTGACGAAGAATTATTCGATGACGCGATCAAAGCTAAGGTGGACGCTTAATTTTATATTTATTGGCAATTTTGTTTGGTCAGGGCGGATGACCTCCGCCCTATGTTAAATAGAATGAATGAAAAAGGAGAAAAAAATGTCAACAATCAAAGAAAAGAGTTTAAAGTACAACCTGCACTCTTGGAGCGCACAGGGCAAACTGAATCCTTCTGTGATCACAAAAGCAGAAGGCATCTATTTCTGGGATGAAGATGGAAAGAAGTATTATGACATGTCCGCTCAGCTGGTTAACTCCAACCTGGGACATGGAAACAAAGCCATCGTGAACGCCATCAAAGAGCAGGCTGACAAGATCCCGTTCATGGGACCTGGATTCGCCCTTGACGTTCGTTCCGACGCAGCAGAAGCCATCGTAGAAGCCTCCGGTCTGAAAGGCGCGAAAGTATTCTTCACAAACGCTGGCGCAGAATCCAATGAAAACGCCATTAAAATCGCGAAACAGTATACTGGAAGATGGAAGATCTTCTCCATGTACAGATGCTATCACGGTTCTTCCGCTGGCGCGGGCATGCTGACTGGTGAGCCGAGACACTTTGCCAACGAACCTGGCCCTGCTGGATTCATCAAATACGATGGACCGTATGCTTACAGAGCGCCAAAGGCCTGCAAATTTGAAAATGAAGACGATGTGGCTGATTTCTATCTGGAACTGTTAGAAAACCAGTTCAAATATGAAGGACCTGACAGCATTGCCGCTATTTTCATGGAATCCGTAGTTGGCTCCAACGGTATCCTGGTTCCGCCTGCGAAATATGTGAAAGGCGTTCGTGACCTGTGTACAAAATACGGTATCCTGATGGTATGTGACGAAGTAATGGCTGGATGGTACAGGACTGGTACTTGCTTCGCGTTCCAGCAGTTCGGCATCGAACCTGACCTGGTGACATTCGCAAAAGGCGCGACTTGCGGCTATGTTCCTCTTGGCGGCGTGATCGTAACAGAACCAATCGCGAAATACTTTGACGATCACAAGATGATGTGCGGTCTGACTTACAGCGCTCATCCAATGGGCTGCGCTGCTGCAGTGGCTACGATCAAGGAATACAAAGACCTGAACATTGCTGACAATGTGGCAAAACAGGGCAAAGTATTAGGCGAATTGTTAGAAGATCTGCAGAAAAAGCACGCTTGCGTTGGCGAAGTTCGCTACATCGGCCTGTTCTCCGCTTTCGAGCTGGTAAAAGACAAGGCTACAAAAGAACCGATCGTTGCTTTCAACGAAGATCCTGATGGCCTGATGGCGAAGATCGTCGGCATGCTGAAGCAGGAAGGCTTCTTCACTTACTCTCACGAGAACATGATCATTGTCGCTCCTCCGCTCATCATCACAGAAGAAGAGCTGAGAACAGCAATGGGAATCCTGGACAAAGTTATGGATTCAGTTGACAACATGATTAAATAAACTCTCTTTAATCATGCAATAGTACTCCTTAGAAAAGACGCTTCAAATACTCCGAGGCGTCTTTTCCATTGCCAGAAATATTTTCAATATATTTGCGAACACTTGTTTACAATCTGTTCGTTTTGTGGTATGATAAATTTAAAGTCAAACACTGCTCGAGAGGAGTATTACTATGTTAAAAGAACGCGAAGAAAAAATTTTAAATTATATGAAGAGCGAGATTCGCCAGAAAGGTTATCCCCCTACAGTTCGGGAAATCTGTAGCGCTTTGGGCATCAAGTCCACATCCACTGCCCATAAAGACATTGACAATCTGGTGAAAAAAGGCTACATTGTCAAGGATCCAGCAAAACCCCGGGCACTGATGGTAAAAGACATGGACGCTCAGACAGGCTCCGGTTCCGCGCCCCGCTTTGACAATGCGGAGCGGACAGATGTGGTGGATATCCCCATCATTGGCCGAGTGGCTGCGGGCACGCCCATTCTGGCAGAGCAAAACGTGGAAGATTCCCTGCCCGTGCCTGCTCGTTTTCTTGGCAGCGGCACCAGCTTCATGCTGACCGTGAAGGGAGAAAGCATGATCGAGGTAGGAATCATGGACGGCGACTATCTGCTGGTGGAACAGCAGGACTCTGCCCGCAACGGTGACATTGTAGTGGCCATGGTGGATGGCTTTGAAAGTGAAGCCACTGTGAAGACCTTTTACAAAGAGGCGGATCATATCCGGCTCCAGCCGGAGAATTCTTCCATGAGTCCCATCATTGTTCAGGACGCGAAAATTCTTGGTAAAGTGAAAGGCGTATTCCGGTATTTTTAGCATGTCCATCATTTTAACAAAAATTGCGATTATTTTTTCCATGGTTGGCGTGGGCTTCATTGCCAACAAAGCAAAGGTACTCCCCAGCGAATCCAACGGGCATCTTATTGCATTGCTGATGAACGTGACCACGCCGTGCATGCTGATCACATCTATCACAGGAAAGACCTTGACTGCCGGCACCTTTACGGCCACGCTGGAGGTTTTAGCAGGGACCATGATCTTTTTTCTGGTGGGAATGGGGTTATCTTTGCTCGTCGTTCGGTTGCTGCGGGTCGTTCCGGCTGACCAGGGAGTCTGCATGTGCATCCTCACCAGTGTCAACACGGGGTTCATGGGCTTTCCGGTCACAAAGGCGGCCTTTGGAGACGAGGCCTTGTTTTTCATGGTCATCAGCAATATTGTCCTGAACATTTACCTCTACTCCCTGGCGCTGATGCAATTGAACATGGGTGGCGAAAAGCGGGGCCGCCAGGGTCTGAAAAAGACGCTGAAACCCATGCTCAACGGCTGTTCTCTGGCTTCCATCATTGGGATCATCATGCTCTTTGCCGGACTGCGCCTGCCATCCTTTTTCAACGAGCTTTTGACAGATATCGGCAGCATTACTGTGCCCCTTTCCATGATCGTGGTGGGCGTGCAGCTGGGAGGCAGCAAGATCACTCGCACCATCAGAAATGGCAAGCTAATTTTGATTTCCCTCATTGCGCAGATCATCTGGCCCGCCCTGACATTCCTGGCGGTCAACTGGCTGCCGATCCAGGAGATGAGCAAGCTGATCCTGACTTACGGCGCAGCCTTCCCCACTGCGGTCATTGTCGTGGCTTTGGCTGCGAAAGAGCGAAAAAATTCTCAATTGGCAGCAGAAGGGGTTGCCATGACCACTTTGTTTTCCATGGCCACCCTGCCCCTTGTAACAATGCTATTATCTGCGCATTTTCAGGTGTGAGCCGATGACAGGGCTTCGTGTCTCTCGTCTGTTTTGCCGCTGTCTAAAGTCCAGAAATCCATCAGATATCCGGTTCTGATACACAAAAGGGACACCTCATTTTTCATCTTTGAAATGTCCCTTTTCTTGTGCTTTATGTCTCGCGGTCCTTTACTTTCTCAGTTTTCTGGTTCTCCACAGCGCGCCCATCACTCCTGCGGACAGCAGCATCAAAATGGCCAAGCAGATGAGATACGTCTGAGATGTGGTATCTCCCGTTTGCGTTTGATTTCCGCTTACGCTCTCATCCCCTGTATGTTTGCCGCCTTTACCGTCTTTGGAGCCACCTGCTGCGGCTTCTGCCAGAATGGTGTATTTTGCGGTCCTGGCCTGCGGCAGGGCATAATTGCCGTTGGAAATGGAAGTAGCCTCTGCCGTATGGGTCCCCGGCTTTTTTTGTTTTCCATTCTTCACGGTCACTGATGCCTGGTCATCTCCCAAGAGTCCTACAGCTACAGCCCGCACATTGGACGCTTTTCCATCATAAGTCCTGGTCTTGGTGCCGCTCCATGCCAAAGATACGGTGACTGGCCTTACTTCCACTGGAATCTCCTTTGATGTGACCAGATAATGGTTCAGGTCCTTTGGCGTGTAGGTGATGGTGTACGTTTTCCCGCTGTCAGCCACTTGCAGCATGGCCGCCGGCTGCGCGAACACAAACTCCTCGTCCTTGTCTCCGCCCTGCAGTTCCGCCGCGCCCAGCGGCTGACCATAAGTCATCACCGCGCGTTCTGGGAATTTCACGGAAGGCTCTGCCTTACTAATGGTATACGGACAAATCCTCCCTTTGACAGCTGCCTCACTGTTGTCCAAACGGTAGTTCTCGTTGGAAATGGATACGGCCAGGGCCTTGTAGGTGCCCACTTCAATCTGATCGCCATTGAACACCTTAATGTCGCCCTTGTCCCCTGCCAGCAAATCCGTTGCCCTGGCAGTCACATTGGCTGGTTTTCCTGTATAGCGAAGATTGGAAACATCGTCCCAGGCCACGCCAGTGACCCTTTGCTCGATCCACAAGGACGCAGGTACCATGGTCACCCGATAATTGGCGTTTCCACAATGACCCAGCTCTATGGTGTACGCGCCTGCGGGACTCCTTGGCTTGTCGCCGGTTTCACCGCTGCTGTCCTCTGCTGATATAGCTGTCAGGGTTATCTGCAGATCTTCCTTTTTATCCGCCAAAGCCAGCTGGCTTTCATCCATCGCCCAATCCAGCTTCGTTCTTTCTCCGTAAACCTTCTCTTCATCCTCTGCCGCAGCGGTAATCGGTTTCGGGCGAACCTGCACAGTGATTTTCTTAAACACTGGCCGCTTGTTCAGGTCTGTAGGGGTGAACTTGACCCAGTTGTCATGTTTGCCGGCTTCTAAGTATTGATTGCCAGCTTCAGGTCCATCCTCCCGTTCCACGAAAGAAAATGTTCCATCACCAGATGCCAGCACCAGCCACGCGTCAGAAAGCTTTTGCCCATAAGTCAGGACCGCTGCCTGTGGCATGGCATAATCATCTGCGCCAGCCCGCCTTACCAGATACCGTATAGATAAGCTGCTTGCTCCATCCGCTTCCTCATCTTCCGGCAACGCGTAATTTCGGCTCTTTGTTCCTTTCAAGCCTGTGATCTTGGCATGGAAGATTTTTAAGTCTTCTAGAGTCTCGTTGCCAGTCACCCAGCTGGCTTGTGCGGTTCCATCGCTTTCCACAGTCAGCTGGCAGTCATCCCCCGACACCAAATTGGTGATGTTCGCCGAAGGCGCGGGGTCGCCTACTTTAATGTTGTTCACAGGGTTCCACTTGATTTCCACGGTAAGTGGTTTTACCACTAAACGGCCGTTGTCAAACTGGATCTGATAATTCGGATTTTGCTTTTTCGTGGTCGCCGTGATCGCATAAGCGCCTGCGTCACAATTCTTGTTGTCGCCATCACCCGCGGTCAGCGCAAATTGGAATTCTTCCACCGAGTCCGTTCCTACCAGCTGGGACTCTTTCATATGCCAAGTCAGCGCAGGCGTGTCCTGGTTGTAGATTTTTTCTTTGTCATCAATGTTCACCACGAGTTCTTTGGCTTTCACCACCACTTTCACGTCTTGCTCCGCGATTTGGTAGTTGTTTTGGTCTGCTGGCAGAAATCTCATCTTGTAATTGGTCCCGCTTTGAGCCACCGTTGGCATCTGCTCTTCCTGTGCGAATCGGAACATGCCCTGGATTCCATTGCGGTTTTCGCCCTCCAGCTTGGCCTGGGCCAGCGCCTGTCCATAGGTAATGGTCCCCGACGTTGGGAAGGTCACATTTGGCATTGCTTTGGTGATTTCATAGTCCCACCGAAGTGCCTGCTCCCCAATAGGCAGCCCGTAGTTCTTGTTGGTCAGCCCCCAGGCCACTGCCGTATAAGAGCCGGCATTGACGCTTTTGGCACCCAGCAGCTTTACCTCACATGTGTCGCCTGCCAATTTATTTTTCACTGTGGCCTGAATATTCACAGGGCTGCCGGTATATGTATAGGTGCTGCTGCCAGGCCACTGAATTTCCGCGATTTTCTTGGAAATGGTCAAAAGAGCCGGTACCACTGTCACGTCATAATTGTCGCTGCCACAAACCTTTTTCTCAATTTGATAAACACCAACATTGCTTTTTGGCTCATCGCCGCTTCCCGCCCCTGCGGTCAGCGTCAGCTTTAAATCCGATTTTTGATCGCTGCCCACCAGCTGATTTTCCGGCACCGTAAAATCCAGACTCGTTGCTTCTCCATAGGTTTTCCGCGCATCCTTGGCATTAACAACGATTGGCTTTTTCTGCACAGTGACTGGAACTTTCTCTGCCGCAGGATGCTCTGTGCTGGAATTTTTCGGCCGGTAGACCATCTGCAGCTGGTAGCTGCCTGCTGCTAGAATCTTGCTGTCTATGTTTCCAGTATCGTCCACAAAATGAAACTCTCCATCGCCGGAGGCCCCTGCCAGCTCCGCCTCAGAAAGCTTTTGTCCATAAGTCAGCGTCACCTTTGTGGGAAAGGCGAAATCCTCCGCACCGGCCCTGCGGATATAGTAGTCCTGCTCGCATCCATCGTCTGGCAATTTGTAGTTGCCCGCGTCTTTTCCAGTGAGCTTGGTGATCGTGGCCGTGTATTTTGTCGGCTTGGTTGAAGGTGCGCCGTTCCAGCTTGGTCCCACTTCGCTTCCGCCTTCCACTACCGGAGCACAGGCATCTCTTTGCAGGACTCCTGTCAGCGCTGCGGTCACGGAAACCGGACTGCCGTTATAAATCAAATTTCTGGTGTCGCTCCACTGGACTCCGACTATTTTTCGTGTTACCCGCAAAGTCCCATGTTTCAGCCGCGGATTATAGTTTTTGGAAGACGTGCTCACCTTTCCTGAAATGTCATAATTCGCTGCGATGCCCGCATAATTGATCACCTCTAAGCTTACTTGGAACAGGTCTTTGGTATCGCTTCCTACCAGTGCGTCAGGCGCCAGACTCCAAGTCAATGCTGGAAACGATTCTCCATATTCGATGGTCTTGTCATCAGCGATGATTTCGATGGCTTTTGGCACAAAATAGGTAATCGTCACTTCCTGTGTCACTGGCTTCAACCTTTTATCCTTTGGTGTAAAGGTCAGTTTGAACCGCTTCTTTTTCTCATAGTCCTCATAGGTAGGGACATAATCCCCGTCTTCAAAGCAAAACGTCCCTTCGACAGCTTCGCTCTGACCTGACAGTCTGGCTTCATCCAGCGTCTGCCCATATGTGATTCCGATGTCTGTCGGAAACTTGACCTTTGCCGTGAAGGAATCCATGGCGAAATTCGTCTCGTAGATCAGCCTGGATGTCTGCTCGTCAATAAAATTCAGCATCACCATTCCCAGCCTGCGATTGTCAATATATCCGGCCCCATCGCTTGCCTTGTCGCTATACAGCAGAGGGTTGATGTCCCTGGTAAGGCCCAGAGGAAAACCAACAGCGCAGCTGGTAAAGTTATAGATGAACGCGCCATTTGGAATCGTGTGCTGCGGGTCAGAGCCTGTGGTCTGCTTCATGGTCCCTGTGATATAGTCCCATTTACCTCTGGAATAGCTGTTGTACGCATCCTGCACGTAGAAGGAAACTCCGTCCTGATTATAGACTTCCATCGCATATTTCTGAGCCTGGAAATTGATGGAGCCCCAATTTTTCAAATATGGTCCAAACCAGGAAATTTCCACGCCATCAGTCTTTTTCGGATCATATTTGGAAGTGTCAATATCAAAACCCCTCACAAACACGATTTTACCCCTGGCTTCGCCCAGAGACGGCGCGCCGCTGTCCTGCCAGCCAGTGTAAACGTACTGCTTGTTTTTCTTTATGAATTCTCCTATTGCCTCGGCCAGTCCCTGGATGCTGCCAGCATTGGGCGCCATTTTGAAGATCAAGGTTTCTGACGGATTAGTCTGGAGAAACAGCACGCTTTCATCGAAAATCTTCTGTAGTGTCAGTTCTTTGCCATTGGCGTCGTAGCATTGCCACAGTGAACTTCCATGTATGATCTTCACATCGCCTGGGGCAGCGTTATCTTTTGTGGCATTGCAGCGGATGTCAAAGCTTCGGGCTCCAACGTTCAACTGTTCCTCAAAATACAGGCTCTGGCAAGAAGTGAGAGAAAGGCTGGGCACTGCGTCCTGGACAATGGCAGCGGTTCCCGTGTCATGGGTGGCGGGGATGTTCAGCGCCGCCAGACTAGCTCCATCAGGCAGATCTTTCATCCACGGATTGGCGCATTCGTAACGCTGGTTTCCTCTGACACCCACTTGGCTCACTGTGAACTCATCCACATTGCCTGATTTGGCCTGGATCAAAATAGTTTCGCGCTCTTTTTTAGAGTAAGTATCACCCAGGAAGACCCCGCTCCTGGCATTTTGAATCTTGTATGTCCTGTCAGAAGTTTTGACAAATCTCCAGATCTGAGAAGTATTATAATTTTGATCCTTGGACTCCTTGGACCAAAGGTTCAGCTCCGCCCATGGCGAGCCATCTTCGCCCACCACGTCCCACACTTTATTCGTGGTGCCGTTATCATCATTGAGAGCCTCGATTTCATAGCCTTGGTACTTTTCGTTCCACAAAACCCTCCATCTGCTGCTGGTGCCCAATCTGTACAGATCCAGTCTGGTATGATTCAGCTTGGAATCGCTCACTCGGTTGATGCCCTCCAGGGTGTCTTTTTTAAAGAAATTGAAGACCCCGTTTGTCTCGTTTTTCCCGATCAGGTCATCTGCCAGTTCCTGTGTCACTGGCACTACGCATGGAGTCACGATCCATCTTTTCCGCTCATCTTTGTTCACCTGCACCACGTCGCTGCTGCTGGGATGAGCGGAATCCTTGAGTCCTGCCCACAGTTTGGTTTCTTCATTCTGAATGAAATAAGATTTGTTTCCGTACTGGTCGGTTCCCGCATCATAAAAGGCCCAATGCCGGTGATGGTTTTTATCTCCCTGCAGCTCCTTGTCCTCATTCTCCCAGACATGGATCTCCGCCCCCTCGTTTTTTGAATGATCTTTTACATCCACAAAACGATCCGTGCCATTGTCTTTAATAAATTTGATACCATAGAAACCGTCACAGCCGCTCACTTTATCAAAGCGAAAGACGCAATTGCTGCCGGAGGAATCGTCCATATGGATGCTGCTGCCTTTGTGTCCATCTGTGTTCCATCGATAATTGATGTTATCTGCCAAAGTGATGAACACTTTCTCAGAACTGGCCGGCATATCCGTGACCTGGCTGTCCGCAGCATACACAGCCTCCCCGCAGCAGAAACATAAGACTGCCATAAATATAAACGCTAAGATTCTCTTCATGTCATACCCTCCTATTTTTTCATTATAGAAACATTCGGAGAAAAGGCAAGGCTTCTGATGTGAACGTTGATTTTCCGGTCAGAACGTTAAGCCAAAGGGTTTTTTTACATTTTGCGTTCTGAAGTTCCTTGTAACCAAAAACCGCGCTTCATGGTCCCCGCCAAGCGCACCGTCTTCTCGCTTATAACATCATCTACTTTACAAGCAGCTTTTTGATACCCTTTTCCAGCCCGTCCAAAGACAGCTCAAACATAGGGAACACTTCCCCCACTGCCTGGATGGTTCGGGAGCCATAGGTCCATTCCCATTCCGATTCGCTGATGGGATTGAGCCAGATCTGCTTTTTGTAGCGGCGTTTGAACTTTTTCAGCCAGTCAATGCCCAGCTCCTGATTCCAAAGGCCGATGACAGAATTGCCGCCTTTGCGGTACAGCTCTGATGGCGCCATGGCTGCGTCCCCCACTAAAATCACCTTGTACTCACTGTCCAGATTGGAAAGTACCCAGTTGGTGTCCACCCAATCGCCCCGCTTGCACAGGGGCGTGTTGTACAGGTTGTCGTAAATGCAGTTGTGGAAATAGTACACCTGCAAATCCTTGAAATGATTGGATTTGCGCAGAGCCTGAAACAGCCGGTTGCACAGCCTGCTGTAGGGCAGCATGGAGCCGTCCGAGTCAATGAGCAGCAGCACTTTCACTGTGTTTTTCCTCGGCTTGTCGTAGACCAGCTTCAGCATCCCCGCGTTTTCGCAAGTCTCGTCAATGGTCTGATCAATGTCCAGCTCCGTCTTGGCCCCTTCCACTCTGGAAGAATACTGGCGCAGCTTGCGAAAAGCCATCTGAAACTGACGAATATCCAGGATGCTGTCCTGCCGGAAATCTCGGAAGTTCCGCTCTCCGGCGATCTGAACCGCGGATTTGTGCCGGCCTTTTCCGCCCACTCGGATTCCCTGGCTGTTGTAGCCGCCTCTTCCCATGGTGGAAGTGCCGCCAGTACCGATCCAGTAGCTGCCGCCATCGTGCTTTTCCTTCTGCTCTTCGATGCGCTCGTAGAACATTTGCAGCAGTTCATCCAGTTCCCGGTAAAAGTCTTCGCCATCGCCTTTATCATCGATGTCGCGCTCTCGTTCGTCCTCGCTGAGCCACTTCCAGAACTGCTCTGGCAGATCTTCCGGAGTCTGGACGCCTTGAAAATATTCGGCAAAGACCGCGTCGAATTTGTCAAAATCTGATTCTGTTTTTATGAGGACGCTGCGGCACAAGTAATAAAATCCGGTTAGGGAAGCGTTGGCCAGCCCTTTGTCCAGAGCTTCCACCAGCACCATCCACTCGTTGATGGAAATTTCAAGGCCTCTAGCCCTGAGCAGGTAAAAGAATTCTAAAAACACGTTACCACCTCTTTAGGGAGTAGCCCTTTTCCTTGATTTCCTGCATCACATCAATATCCTGATTCTTTTTCAGCAGGACGCCCACAAATGGGAGCTCGTCTTTGATCTTCTTGATGTTCACGCCGCTGATCATCAGGGCCTGGATCCAGTCTAACAATTCAGAAGTGCTGGGCTTTTTCTGCAGCTCCTTCATGCCCCTGATTTCATAAAAAGCTTCCATGGCTTTTTCGCACAGCTTCTTGTCAATGTCTCCAAAGTGGACTTTGATGATCTCTTCCATCTTTTCCGCATCTGGAAATTCAATGTAATGAAAAATGCAGCGGCGCAGGAACGCATCCGGCAGTTCTTTTTCCGCATTGGAAGTGATGATCACAATAGGCCTGTGCTTGGTTTTGATGGTTTCTTTGGTTTCATTGATATAAAACTCCATTTTATCCAGCTCCCACAAAAGGTCGTTTGGAAACTCCAGGTCCGCTTTATCAATTTCATCGATCAGCAGCACCACCTGTTTGTCTGAGGAAAATGCCTCACCCAGCTTGCCCAGCTTGATATACTGCTTGATATCGGACACATCGCCTTCACCAAACTGGCTGTCGTAAAGCCGCTGTACCGTATCGTACACATACAGGCCTTCCTGGGCTTTTGTGGTGGATTTGATCCCCCATATGATCAGCTCCATGTCCAGCGAGTCCGCGATGGCTTCTGCCAGCATGGTTTTTCCCGTGCCCGGCTCGCCCTTGATCAGCAGCGGCTTTTCCAGGGCAATGGAAACATTGACCGCATTCATCAATTCCTGAGTTACAACATACTTGTCGCTTCCTTTAAATACGTCTAATTTTTTCATTGATTCTTATTCTCCTTCTTTATCCAACCTGGCTCATACGCCAGCTATCAATCCAACTGTGATGGGCACGGCCGCGCTCAGCACCACGCCTGAAATAAATGAATATACTGCCACGTCTCCCCTAGTGGCCTTTTCCACCACTGGCAGACACACATCCATGGCCGCGGCTCCTGGGAGGCTGATGGTTTCAATATACCCAACTTTTTTCGCGATAATAGGGATCAGCAGGATCCCAAAAAGCTCCCGCATCACATTGTGCAGGAAAGAAACCGCGCTCACAGAAGTCGAATACTCTGCCAGCATAACAGGCGCCAAACTGTACCACCCAAAACCGGAACCCACCGCAAGCGCGTCCCGCATCCCCAGGGAAGGCAGAACCAGCCCGGCTACGATGGAACCCGCATAAGTGCCGACCATAATGGCAAAGGGAAACACCAGCACCCGCCAGCCTGATTTTTTGAAATGCTTCACCACGGTTCCTTCCATTCCAATGTCCAGGCCCACGAAAAAGAGCAGCACGCAGAGCCCTACTACAAGCAGGTTTCCCGAAATATCGATGAACCATCCGGGCAAAACAAAATAACCTGCCAGCATGCCGCAAACTACGGAAACCACAATCGCCTTAGTCATCTGTCTTCATGCCCTCCTTATTAAATCCCAGCAGCTTTCGCGCCAGGAACACCGCTCCCACGCTGCCTGCCAGAATGAAAAAAGTAATTACCAAAGCTGTGATGCCAATAGAAGAGAGCGATGCCACGATGCTCTTGTCCGCTCCGATCCGGCTTCCCATGATGAACACCAATAAAATGATGGCTACCAGCTGAACCTTGCCTGTCCAACTAAAATTTTTCTCTGAATTCCGCAGTTTGCTCCCTACCAGGCAGCCCACCAGCGTGATCGCCAGATACAATGCCAGAACTCCCATATAAATCACATCCTCCTTCAACACATTTCTCATTCCAATAAACGCAACTTTTTACGGCAACGCCGTATCGATCAACCAGCGTTCATTATACCATTTCTCGCTGCTTCTTGTTAAGCCTTTTTCGCCTTTTCTCACGGAAATCAATTTTTTAGAACCCCATACGAACCCAACAAGCAGGAAGCCACTGTGCCAACAAATCGCTGGCTTTGACCCTAAAATTGCGGATTTTGGGCAGATCGGCCATGTGGAATGGTCTTTTTTGTTGGTTTATCAGCATTGTAATTCCTAAACTTAGAAATTCTAACAATCGTTTCAATTTTTTCGCAATTTTGATCTTTGATTTTTAGATTTGTTGGCGTGATGGCTCCTGGGTTTTATTGATTTTTAAAAAATTGATTTCCGTGGCCTTTTCTTTTGTATACATTCGGAAATAAATGGAACAACATCGGACATCCGCTTTTCAGTTTATGGAATAAAGAAAAAATAACTAAAATCAAGAGGATAAGGCTGTTGCAAGGCTTTCACCAAACTGAGCCAGAAAAAACATATTACAAAAAACACAAACTCACAAACAGAATTGTGGGACTCTTAATTGAGTACATAAAAAAGTAACCGCCTCGTGCAAAGATGTGGTTACTTTTAATCACACCGGCTAACCGTTTTCAACGGTTTCACCTTTTCTTGCCTTTTATTATACGCAAAGTTCTCCTTAAAATCAAGTACATTTTCAAAGATGGCAGCCGCAGGCAGCTTATGGGAAAACGCACGAGCAAGAAATGCTTTACCACCAAACAGGATTATTTTTTGATTTGGCAGTAAAAGGCCAGCGCAAAAAAGGAATAATTTAGATGTTGCATTAAAATTATTTAATATATTCATATTTATGGAATAAAAATCTTGTTGAATACGCTAATTTTTACTTAAGTTTGTGATGTTTATGTGAAGATTTACCACCAAACAAAATATTTTTTCTATTTGGTGGTAAATCTCCCAAATTTGTGATAAATCCGCCAAACTCTAATCTGCAAGTATCCCAAGCTCTCGCCTTCAAACATTTCAGGCACGCCAAACATTTTGAAACGGCCCAAGCATCCCAAAAGAAAGAACGCAAGCCTTCTAGCCCCAGCTTTTCCCCAGCCCTGCAAGCAGCCATTCAAAATAGTTGGAGGAAGATTCCCGATTCCACACCCAGACCCCACAAAAACATGATATAATTACCAATAGATGGAGGCATGCACTTATGGATTACGTAACATTTCAAGACGTTTGCAAATACTATCACATGGGCGACCAGACCATCGCCGCTTCTGATCATGTGACATTCCAAATCAAACAGGGCGAATTCTGTATCATCGTGGGCCCTAGCGGAGCGGGAAAAACCACGGTCCTCAATATTTTGGGAGGCATGGATTCCTGCGATGAAGGCCTGGTTTCCCTGGATGGGCGCAGGGTCAGCGACATGAACGAAAAACAGCTGACCGATTACCGCCGCCACGATGTGGGTTTTGTGTTCCAGTTTTACAACCTGGTGCAGAATTTGACTGCTTTGGAAAATGTGGAGCTTGCCTCTGAAATCTGCCGGGAACCTCTCGACCCTGAGGAGGTAATGGATTCCGTGGGCCTTTCTGCCAGAAAGGACAATTTTCCTGCCCAGCTTTCCGGCGGCGAGCAGCAGCGGGTGGCCATTGCCAGGGCTTTGGCGAAAAACCCCAAGATCCTGCTCTGTGACGAGCCTACGGGAGCCTTGGATTACAACACGGGGAAAACCATTTTAAAACTGCTCCAGGACTGCTGCCGTGACATGGGAAAAACCGTCATCGTGGTCACCCATAACTTGGCCCTGACCCCTATGGCGGATCGAGTCATTCATATCCACAGCGGCAGCGTGGCTTCCATAGAAGAAAATCCCGCTCCCCTTCCAGTAGCCCAGATCGAATGGTGACGCAATGAAAAAATACACGCTGACAATTTTAAGGGAAATCAAACAAAGCTTTGGCCGCTTTGCCGCAATCATCGCCATCGTCGCGCTGGGAGTGGGATTTCTGGTAGGGATCCTTTCCTCCACACCAGATATGAAGGCTGCGGCTAATGGATACTATGATGCTTCTTCCATGTCTGATTTTGACATCAAATCCACCATGGGCCTAACTGATGACGATATCCTGGCTTTGACCCAGCTGCCTCAGGTGGATCAGGCCATGCCTGCCATGATCACGGACGCGCTAGTGGCCACAGGTGACAGCGAGCTCCTCACCGCCAGGATCTGCGGCCTGGATCTTTCCCATCTGACCGTCAACCGATTAACGCTTCTGGAGGGGCGCATGCCCCAGGCTGACAACGAATGCGTCATAGAAGACCCCAATGCCCATATGTCCCGCCTTTCCATTGGAGACACCCTGACCATTTCAAAAGACAACGATGATTGGAAGGACACATATGCCCAGCGGGACTTCACCATCGTGGGCATCGTGGACAATCCCTATTATTTCTGCAACGCCAAAGAGCCCTCTTCTGTGGGCAACGGCCGGACCAGCGTAATCTGCTATACCAATGACAGCATCTATGACCTAGAGGCTTACACCGATATTTTTCTGACCATCAAGGATCCGATCCCTGCTTTTTCTGATGAATACGAGGATCAGGTCGATCATGTCACCACTCATATTGAAGAAGTCTCTGACGTGCGGATCCAGGCCCGTTATGAGGAGGTCTTGGCAGAAGCCACGGAAAAGGTGAACAAAGCGAAACGCAAGCTGGCACAGGAAAAGAAAAAAGCAGAACAAGAACTGGCTGACGCGGCGGCTGAACTCCGCAGGGGCCGCCAGGACCTGACCAATGGAGCCGCGCGGCTGGCTGACGCAAAACAGCAGCTGAAGGATGGCCGTGCCAAGCTCCGTGATGGAAAAAAAGAATTGAAAGGTGGGAAAGCCCAACTAAAAAAGGGCCAAAAGCAGCTGAATGCCAGCAAAAAACAGCTGGACAAAGCCCGCCCTTCCGTGGAACAGGCCAAAGCCGCACAGGAAGCAGGCATGCCCCTTTCTCAGGAAGTCCTGGGCCAGATCAAGGCTTATGACCAGGGTTTGAAATCCTGGAAAAAAGGCTCTGCCCAGCTGAAACGCCAGGAAAAAAAGATCAAAAACGCCCAGCAAAAGATCAAAAACAGCGAAAAACAGCTGGCTGACGCAAAACGGCAAATCGCAGCCAATGAAAAAAAATTAGCTGACGCGCGGGTGGAGCTGGCAAATGGCCAGGCTGAATACCAAAAGGCCCAGGCCGAGGCTAACGAAGAATTCGCCAAAGCCGAGAAAAAGATCCGGAAAGCGGAGCGGAAGCTGAAAGACCTGGAAAAGCCGGAATGGTACATCCTGGACCGAAATTCCAACGTCAGTTACGCACGATATAAAATTGACGTGGAAAAAGTCGCTTCCGTGGCCACAGTGTTCCCGATCTTCTTTTTCCTGGTAGCGGCCCTGGTTTCCCTGACCACCATGACCCGCATGGTAGAGGAAGAACGCATCCAAATTGGAACATTGAAAGCCTTGGGTTACAAGCCGCTGAAAATCATGTCCAAATACCTGATCTACTGCGGAACAGCCACGGTGCTGGGGTGCGCCATCGGCCTTGCCGCTGGTTTTCAGCTGTTGCCTGCGGCCTTCTACCAGGCATATGCTTCTCAATACAGCCTGCCTGAGCTACCTTTGCAGTTCAACTGGCAGTACGCTCTGCTCTCCTGCGGCCTGGAGATCTTATGTACCCTAGGAGCCACTTGGCTGGCCTGCGGCCACACGCTGCGAGAAAAGCCAGCGGCCCTGATGATTCCCCGTGCGCCAAAAGCGGGGAAACGCATTTTGCTGGAAAAAATCGGATTCCTATGGAAACGGCTTTCCTTTTCCTATAAGGCCACGGCTCGCAACATTTTCCGCTACAAAAAGCACTTGTTCATGACCATTGTCGGCATCATGGGCTGCACCGCCCTGATGGTGGCGGGCTTTGGGATGCGGGATTCCATGTCAGAAATCATCAAAACCCAGTTCAGCGAGCTCCTGCGGTACGATATGCGTATTGAACTGGCAGAGGATGACCAAGATTCTGTGCTCACAGAGTTCCTCCAAGCTACGGAGCATGTGAAAATCCGCAGCCTGAACGGAGATGTGACTGGGAAGAAAAACAAAGAAAAGATCAGCACCACTGTTTACGTCCCAGAAGACACCGCGGCTTTTGGAGATTTCGTGAACCTGCGGGACAGAAAGAGCGGCGCTGCCATTGCTTTTACAGAACGTTCCGCAGTACTCACAGAGAAGATGGCCGATGCTCTGGAACTTTCCATCGGCGACACCTTCACCCTCACGGACGCAGATGAAAAGTCAGCTGACTTCACTCTGACGGGCATCACAGAAAATTATGTGGGCTGCTACCTTTACCTGGACCCGGGCCTCTATGCCGAGGCCTATGGGGACGCCGAGTACAATGGATACCTGTTGAAATCCGGCATCACTGCCTTGGCAAAGCAAGATGAAACGGCCAGCAAGCTTCAAGACAGTGAATTCGTATCGTCCATCGAATTCACGTCTCAATCCCAGGAAAGTTATGAAACCACCCTTTCCAGCATCAATATCATTGTTTACATTTTAATCTTGTGCGCAGGGGCTTTGGCCGTGGTGGTGCTTTACAATCTGACCAACATCAACATCAATGAACGCAGCCGAGAGCTGGCCACTCTGCGGGTCCTGGGCTATCACCACAATGAAGTGGCCCGCTACATCTTTCGGGAGATCGGCCTGCTTTCCATCCTGGGAACCCTCACTGGCCTGGCTGCTGGCTGGGCGCTGCATTATTATGTGATTCGCACCGCGGAATCCGTGGACATGATGATGGGGCGGGACATCGCGCCTGTCAGCTACTTGCTGTCAGCAGTGATCACTTTGGCCTTTTCCGCATTAGTGGATGTTCTGATGCTCTTCAAGCTGCGGCGCATCCAAATGGTGGAATCCATGAAAGCCGTTGACTGAGCCGGCCCAGCGGCCCCGCTGGACTTTAGCATGGCCCGCGAAGCTTGCCAGCGTTCAATACCGCAGAGGCACCGCGGAAACTTTGCAGGTCTGGGGAAAGCCATAATAATACAGCATGTATTCCACGCCTTTGACTGCCATTTCCGCATCCAGCGCAGGGCCTGCCGTCACCCCGATGATCGCCCTTCCTTTTTCCAACACGTCCAGGGCCAGATACGGCACCTGCGCGCCCCGCACTTCCCGAAATCGATAAGGGCTTTCGTTATCACTGGCAGGAAGGCTATGAATGCGCCGATTATCTGAAGGAATCACAATGCGGATCTCTTTTTCATGAGCAAAAGCTTGGTCTTTATAAAACAAGCTCATCTTCTCAAAGGCCTGATCCGCTTGGGTCAGCAGCTGCCTGCGATACTGCCCTGATTTTTCCTGCCTCCATTTTTGAGAAATTTCCTGCAGCAGCCCTTCTAGGCTCTGCTCTTTTTCTTCCATCTGATAGAGGACGCGGCCGCACAAGATCCGCGGCTGACAATTGATGGTTTGGATCAATGGATGGGCCTGCAGCTGTTCCACCAATGCTCTGGCGCTGAAATGGATGTTATAGCCCGCGGCTCTCGCCCCCCTGGTGTAATAGTTCCACATGGGCAGGCTGTCCTTTTCCTGGGAACAGGATAAAACAAAGTACCGAGACGCCTGCTCATCTGCTGGATTTTCCATTGCCAAGCTTCGGCGCACAGGACTTTGCTTGCTGAAATAACGATGCGTCAAGACCTCTTTCAGGTCAGGCTCCCACCCATTCAGCCGATCGGCCAGCATTTGATAAAAGTTTTTCCGCTCGCTCCTGTCATTGAGAAACTGGCTATCCGTAAAGTAAAGGATCCCAGAAGAGAGGATCCCCCGCAGTCCGGAGGCGGAAGTATAGTGATAGATGGTTTCTGGAAAGGGCCTGGTCATGACAGGATCGCCGCCCCGCTGAGGATCACCAGCACCAGCGCGAAGAGCAGGAGCAGGAATTTCCAGATCCATTTCAAATACACTCCGTAGGATACCCTGGCAATGGCCAGCGCGCCCATGAGGACCCCGCTGGTAGGCGTGATCAAATTGACAATGCCGCTGGCGCTGGCATAGGCCGTGATCACCAGATCCCTTCCCACTCCCGCGAAATCCGCGATTGGCGCCATGATGGGCATGGACAAGGCCGCCAGCCCTGAAGTGGACGGCACCAGAAAGGACAGCAGGATAAAGAACAAATAGGACAGATCCGCAAAGGCCACGGAACCCATGGCTTTTAGCGACTCCTCGCCCCAGTGGAGCACAGTGGCCGTCATGCCGCCATCGTTCATCACCACAGCGATCCCTCTGGTGATCCCGATGATCAAAGCCACATCCAACAAGCCTTTCGCGCCATTGATGAACAGTTCAATGAACCGCAGCTCGCCCCACCGCCAAATAAGACCACAAATAAAGGAAGATAAGAGGAACAAGATAGTGATGTCGCCAAACCACCATTCTCCTAAAGGCGTAATGTTTCCAAGAGCCGTACCCAGCAGAGGAATGCCGCTGAGCCAGTGGTTGAAATCTTCAAACACCGTGATCCCGAACTTTTCTGCCCAAGGGATGACGCCCAGCACCATGATAACAAAACTCAAGCCAAAGATCCACAAAATGACCTTTTGCTTTCCTGACAGTTTTTCCATGGCCCCTGTTTCTTGAGAAAGGAAATGGGCTTCGTTTTCTTCTTTCATATGGTAAACAAGGGATTTTTTCGGGTCGTTTTTTACCTTTTTTCCATAAGCCATCACATACCAGATGGCCAGCCCCAAACAAGCGGCAAAGATCACTAGGCGCAGCGCGATCCCTTCTCCAATGGAAATGCCTGCGAACCCAGAAGCGATTCCTGTGGCAAAGGGGTTGACCGTGGATCCCAAACAGCCGATGCCCGCGCCCAGGCAAATGACTGCGAATCCGGTGATGGAATCGAACCCTGCGGCCACAAAGACAGGGATCACTAGGACGTAAAAAGCAATGGTCTCTTCCCACATGCCGAACACGGTCCCGCCCACTGCGAAAACGCACATGAGAATGGGAATCATCAGGGTTTCCCGTCCGGAAAAACGCTTGACAATAGAGCCGATTCCCGCGTCAATGGCTCCCGTGTCCGTCACCAGACCGAGAAATCCGCCGATGACTAAAATGAAAACAATAATATCTGTGGCATTGAAGAACCCTTGAATCGGAGCACGCAGCACTTCCCAGAATCCTTGGGGATGCTCTGCTGTTCGGGCATATGTCCCTGGGACCGGCTCCAAAGCGGCAGCTGTTTCATCCACATATTCGTAGCTTCCTGCCGGAACGATCCAGGTTAATATGGCAATCACGATAATAATCAAAAAGAGAATGGTGAACGCACTGGGCATTCTGAATTTTTTCATCATAAAAACCTCACAGCTTCTGTTTTCCTTTAGGTTTCACAAAAGCCCGAGGTTTTATGTGTCTTTGTCTGAATTTGTTTTCTACCGATTCTCCACTTTCCGCACCCGCAGCAGTTTCCCTTCTACTGTGAATTGAATTTCCAGTCCCGCGAAGGCAAAACCGTAAATCCGTCCTGGGTCTTTCTGATACGCTGGCCTTGGATCCTGGGCCAAGGCTTGGGTCAGAGCTTCCCGTTTTTCTTCGGGAATCAGCGCCAGCCATTTTCTTGGAAACTCCACTTCCAGCTCATAATCCTTTACTTGCGCGCTGAACCCGCCTTTGGCTTCTGGGCGGCTATCTCCGTGGGGCACGTAAGGCTTGATGTCAAAGATGGGCGTGCCGTCCATCATATCGATGCCGGAAACATAGATCACTGGTCCCAAATCAGGATGGCATGGATCCACGGATTCCAGCTTCACGCAGGAAAGACCAAGGGAGTTAGGACGAAAAGGAGAGCGGCTGGCGAACACGCCCACCCGTTTGTTTCCACCTAACCGAGGCGGTCTGACAGTCGGCGACCACTCTTTGCAAATGGACTGTGAAAACTGCCAGATTAACCACAGATGAGAAAATCCCTCTAACCCTCGGAGCGCTTCTGGTTCCCGATACGCAGGCTCGAAGACGATCATGCCTTCCAGTCCTGGTACCAGCCCGCTCTGACGGGGAAGTCCGAATTTCGCGGGAAAATCCGTATGAATATGAGCAATGGGAACGATCAACGCTCCCGCTGGTTCTGTCATGATGTTTGTCCTTTCTAAAGGCTCACAAGAGCATCCTGTCGTTTTGGATCTCGAATCGCTCGATGAGCGTTTCCACCGTCATGGCCTCCCGCTCTGGGCCTGCGATATCCATGACAATCTGCCCGCCCTGCATGAGGATGGTTCTGTTTCCATGTTCTAGGGCCGCCTTCATGTTGTGGGTGATCATCATGGTGCACATGTCCTGCTCTCGGGAAAAGAGATCGGTCAATTCCAAAACCTTTTTCGCGGCTCCGGGATCCAGCGCCGCTGTGTGCTCGTCTAACAACAGCAGCTTTGGCTGGGCGATGACGGCCATGAACAAAGTCAGCGCCTGGCGCTGCCCGCCGGAAAGAAGGCGGGCCTTTTCCTGCATCCTGTTTTCCAGCCCCATGTCCAGCAGCCTGAGCTTTTCTTGGAACAGCTCCCGTTCTTTTTTACTGATCCCTGGCCGCAGACCTCTGCGCCGATTCTTGTGATACGCGATCGATAGATTTTCTTCGATGGTCATGTCAAAGGCAGTGCCTTTCAGGGGATCTTGGAACACTCTGCCGATCAGTTTCGCCCGTTTGTGCTCCGGCAGCTTGGTAATGTCCTGTTCTGCCAGCCGGATGCTGCCGCCATCTGATCCATGGACGCCTGCGATGCAGTTCATGAGCGTGGACTTTCCCGCGCCATTGCTGCCGATGATGGTCACGAAGTCCCCTGGGGCGAGCCGCAGGTCCACATTTTTCAGTGCCAGCTTTTCATTGACAGTGCCGGGGCTGAAAATTTTAGTCAAATTTTTGATTTCAAGCATTTCTGGCCCCCCTCTTCTTTTTCCGGATGGAAAAGCTTTCTCCTAATACGCCTAGTGACAAGGCGATGACTACGATGACCGCGGATACCAGCTTCATGTCCGTGGCCTGCATGCCAAAATTCAGGGCAATGGCCAGCACCAGCCGGTATACGATGGCGCCCAGGGAAACGGCGATCAGCCTCCGCAGCAAACAGCTGGTCCCAAAGATCACTTCACCGATGATCACAGAGGCCAGGCCAATGACCACCATGCCCACGCCCATCCCAATGTCCGCATAACCCTGATACTGGGCCAGCAGGCCGCCTGCCAATCCCACGAATCCATTGGAAACAGCAAGTCCCAGCAGTTTCATGCTATCGCTGCTGATCCCTGCTGCCCGCACCATTTCCTCATTGTCGCCAGTGGCTCTCAAAGCAAAGCCCAGCCTGGTTTTTAGGAAAAAGAAAAACAATGCGATGGACAGAATCAGCACTAGCCCGCCGATCATCAGTTTGGCGCTTTCCTGGGGAAACAATTCCTCTGCTTTAGAATAGATGGTGTCGCTCCTGGTCAAAGGCAGGTTCGCTTTGTTTCCCATGATCCGCAGATTGATGGAATAGATGCCCAGCATGACCAGGATCCCTGCCAGCAGAGGCTGGATCTTTAGCTTTGTGTTGAGCAGAGCAGTGACCGCGCCCGCGCATGCCCCACCTATGAAAGCGGCGATCAGCCCAATGACCGGATGAATCTCTAACGTACACAGCATGGCAGAAGCCGCCGCGCCAGTGACAATGCTCCCGTCCACTGTCAGGTCCGGCGTGTTCAGTGTCCGGAAGGACAAGAACACGCCTAGAGCCAATACCGCATAAATCATTCCCAGTTCAATCGAACCGATCAGTGCGTCAATGGTAATCATGAGATCACTCTCCTAAATTTTCCGCGTCTTTGAGTACCGCGTCTGGAATCTTGACACCAATGGTCTTAGCAGTAGCTTGGTTGACATAAGCTTTCATATCGTCCATTACTTTGACTGCCATGGTGCTGGTATCTCCGCCTTTCAGAACATCCACCGCCATTTTTCCAGTCTCAGCGCCCAGCGTCTCATAATTGATGCCATAGGTGGCCAGGCCGCCGTCTGTCACCATGGAATCCGCGCCCACATAAAACGGGATCTTGGCATTATTGAACACGTCAGTAGCGACGGATATGGCGCTGGCTACTGTGTTGTCAATAGGAGAAAACACAGCATCGCACTTTCCAGCCAAACTCTGCGCCGCCTGCTGGATCTCGCTGGAATTGGTCACTGCCGCTTCCTCTACTTTCAGACCCTTTTTCTTGGCATAATCCTTCAGGTCCTGAATCACGGACGCGGAGTTCACTTCGCTGGAGCTGTAAAGGGCTCCAATGGTCTTGATGTCCGGCGTGATCTGAAGCGCCAGTTCCATGATTTTGTCCGCAGAAACTAAGTCAGAAGTACCAGTGATGTTGCCGCCCGGCGCATTGAAGTCTTCTACCAGCTCTGCCGCCACTGGATCCGTAACCGCAGAAAAGATGATTGGAATCTCCTGCGTCTCTCCAAAAGCCGCTTGTGCCGCTGGCGTGGAAATGGCGATGATCAGATCAGAACCATCGGATACAAATTTCTGACAAATGGTTTTTAGATTGGCCTGCTCGTTTTGCGCGTTCTGATAATCAATGACAATATTATCCCCATCTTTATAACCGTCCGCTTCCATCTGTGCGATGATGCTCTCCCTGATGGTATCAAGGGATGGGTGTTCCACCAGCTGTACCAGGCCGATCTTCAGCTGTCCGTCTTCTGCCTTTTCACTCTGGCTGTCTCCGCTGCCGCATCCGGCCAGCAGGCCGCATACTGCCATTACTAGGACCATTAAGATTGCTGTGCTTTTCTTTTTCATGTTTCTCTCTCCTTTTTATTTCAACAGTTGCTCGGATGTTCTCTGCTGGGGCGTTTCCACAAAAAAACACCTGCCCTCACTACAAGGACAAGTGTTAACCTGCGGTACCACCTTGTTTGACGCCATATGCGTCCTCTCTGCAGAGTGCCATCACACTCTTTGCCCGTTACGCCGGCTTCGCGTCGCC
>CAJTYS010000004.1 GCA_910583765.1 uncultured Eubacteriales bacterium
TCTGCTGCCAACGGCTCAACTTCGTTAGTAGCAAACTCTCTTACCATTTTTCTTACGAATTCTTGTTCCTTCGTGAGTTGAAAGTTCATGTAAATGCCTCCTTAAATTATTAATACCGGTAGGTTTTTTTGTCTATTAAAATTGTCCGCGTTTTAATAGTCAACTTCGTTACAAAAGTAACAACCATATAACTCTATTAGACCATATTACACAGATTTTTGCAAGTGATTTTTGCACTTTCCTAAAAATATTTTTCACTTTCCTAAGAATGCTACTGAAACCGCTATTTTTCTGACTTTTCCGCCTTCTTCCTTTGTATCGGTTGGCGCGCGATTTTGTAATGAAAGTTCTATTCTCTGGATGATTCTAAGCTGCATGAATGCCACGAAAGAAACGCGCTGATAAAAAACGAGAAATGAAATTGTAGGTTTTTTAACATGATTCACCGCAGCCGAATCGGGTATGGAAAAGCGGCTCAAAAGTCTCTGTTTATGTGTCTGTTCCGATCAATACCTCTTTTCCTTTAAAAGCGAAACCGTAATGGCGTATTTCTGTTTTTGCGATTCCTTTTGCCAGCAATTCTTCATCATAATTTTTATCATTGATTTGCTTCAAAGCATTCTTTACTGTTTTTCTCAAGTCTTTCTCCTTTGCGGGGTTCATCACCTTGAATTCCAACACTATGGCTTTCTTGTTTTTTTCTAAGGGTTCCAGTACTACGTCATACCGTCCCAGTCCACTTTCTCTATTGGAAGTGATCCTATATTGACTAGCGAGATCCACGATCAACCCCAATACGAATCCGTGATAGAAGCGTTCGGGCTCTGCGTCTTTGGAAGGATGCGTTCCTGCGTCAAAACTGCTGAATGTACGCAAAGTGATTTGGTTCATATATTGGTTCATATAATCCACATCACCCGCAAGCAAGGCTTTCATAAAATCGTTATATCGAGTGGACTTATCACCAAACCATTCCCGTATCATTTTTTTGAACATCCGCTTTACTTCTCGATTCGTCAAAGAAAGCTGATAGCGTTCATCGCCTGGATCATCATAGTCACTTACACCTCTCGGCGCGCTTTCCACTTTTAAATAACCAGATGCAAGGAGCATGCTCCATATAGCGACCTCATCTCCATCCAGCTGATTAAAAGCGATCTCTTCATCAATAGGTGTTTCAATGGATTTTCCTTCCAGCAGGTCTTCCATCGCCATCTTAATGTCTGGTGAACCTTCCTGAATCAACTTTCCCGCTAATCTGTTAGAACTGGTGTTGACCCAATAAGCTTTCAGTTTATTATATTTCAAAAAACTAATGATGGACCAAGGGTTGTAAATATCCTTATGACTCCCAAAAGCAAACCCATCATACCAAGTTTTCACAATTTCCCTTTTTTCTGAAAGGCCCTGCTGATCAAGCGCTTCAAAGACTTCGTCTTCTGTGAAGCCAAAGCATGTCGCATATTGTTCGGATGTGGTTGTGGCAATCGCCAAGTTGTTGAGATCTGAAAATATGGACTCTTTGCTGATCCTGGTGATACCAGTCATAATTCCGCGTTCTAAATAAGGGTTTGTTTTAAAGGTATAGTTGAACAAAGAACGGATGAAGGCGACCAATTTATCCCAATTCCCGGACACATAGGCTTCCTGTAAAGGCGTATCATACTCGTCCAATAAAATAATGACTTTTTTTCCAAAAAAACGATTCATGCAAATTGCTAATCGATGCAGCGCTAATGCCGCTACAGCATCTGGCATATTGGGTTTTACAAAATCAAAGTACTCCTTTTCCTGCTGATTCAAGAGATCTCCTTGAAGCAAAAATCGATATTTCGCATATAGATTAATGATGACCTGGATGATCCCTTCCCTTGCTGTTTCGTAAGAGTCACCTTTTATGCCGGCAAAACTCAATGCAATCACAGGATAAGTTCCCTGCAGCTGACGATATGACTCCTCCTGCCAGATGAAAAGGTTCTCAAATAAATGACCTTTATTCTTGTGCTGATTAGAGAAAAAGACATCCAACATGCTCATATTCAGTGTTTTCCCAAAACGGCGAGGACGGGTGATCAGTGTAACCATGTCACCACTTTCCCACCATTCTTTTATGAATCTGGTTTTATCCACATAAAAATAACCGCCTGTTCTTATGGCTTCGAAATCCTCTGTTCCAATCGAAACTACTGGTTTCATGTCATTTCTCCTCTTTCTCTAAACAAAACCCTCATGACCCTCATATTCACATATGTTCTTTCTCATTCTTTTCCTTTACGTTTATTGGGCTTTCCATTTATGATTAGCTGTCTATCAAAAAATTCAACTTATGTACACTATTATACACGATTCTCCTAAAAAGGCATAGTGGAACTAATCTGAAATCATAGAAAAATGAGACATTCCTTCTTGTGCTACAAAAACAGAGCATATACAATCGCTATGCTCTGTTTTCACTCTAGTCAGTTCTTTCATTTTGCCTGCGAGTCGAACTCACAAGTCATTTCATTTCTGACACTAATTCTTCTTCCTCTTGACTTTTAATCCTCCCAAGATCGCCGCGCTCAGTAGTGCCAGCACAACCCACAGAAGAATTGTTCGTCCATCACTGGTCTGCGGGAGCAGAGAGGCTAGACCGCCGCCATTTTCAGCAGATGACGAGGATGAATCCGAACCATTTCCTGCTCCATCAGCTGTGGAGTCATTGCCATCTTCATCTGTGCCGTTGCCGTTTCTGTCAGTTCCATTGTTGCTGTTGTCACTGTTGGCCTGTGCTCTAGCTGCGGTTCCATTGGCTCCATTTGCGTCATTACTACCATTGGATCCATTGTTAGCGGTGGTATTACTATTGGTATTGTCCGCAGCAGCTGCTTTCCAGGCAACACCCAGCGGTGATGTTCCTTTGATCTTCATCTCAATGCCCTTCGCGGTCTTGGTGACAGTCGGTTCTTCAATGTCACCAGCCTCGATTCCCAGACGCGTGTCCGTGGCTGTGAACATATGGGCAGCGATAAAGTCATTACCAGTCTTTGTGGTGCCTGTTGGATAAGGCACTGTGATGGTCAGTCCATCGTCAGGGAAGTCTTCCAGCTTCGCTTCACGCCATGTCTTTCTGTCGTTGCTGACCATGACCGTGATGTCATAGTAAGCAATGTTCTGATAGGTGTATCCGCTATGCGCTGTCAATACCCTGGACAAGGCCGCAGTGATGTCACTGATGCTGGTATATCCCACTTCACGTAAGCTGGATGGGATTTCCACCTTGCTCAGATCCGTCTTGGTGACTCTGGTTTCCAGAGAATCGTCAAGCTCGAACTTGGCGCTTGTCGATCTACTGTTCTGCATGTATTCTTTCGTAGCAATGGCCTTGATATTTGCCGCATCTGTGATTTCAAACGGCTTGGTATATCTCTTCGTCTTTTCGCCCACTTCATCGCCGTCCACTTGTGGATCACTGCCATCCAAAGTGTAGTAGATGACTGCGTCTCGTGTTTCACAAGTCATGGTCACTAGCTGACTGCCTTTGAATTCTCCGCCATTCGGAGAAATAGTAGGCGGTTTCACTTGTTCCATCGGCGCAGTGGCTTCCACGACTCTCGGCTCACTTTCCTTATGAGTCGCGTCTTCCACGTATTTCATTTGTCCGACATATGGATGTCCTGGCTCACAATTGGTCTTGATATTGCCGCCGCTTTCCAGTGTCAGCCATGTCTGGCCTCCGTCAAAGCTGTAAAGGACATTTTCTTTTTCCGGCATGGTGGCTGTGTAAGAAGTACCGTCTTCATTCTTCTTGAAATCGATCTGGAACGGTTCTGGCGGTTCCTGATCCAATTTATCCACATAGACTCGAACCAAATACTGATCGTCTGGCTCTTTTGGCGCTTCTACATTGTGATTGTCTTCCACCCGCACAACAAACGTATACCACTGGTTCACGTCTAAGTTGTCAAAGTAGTTGCTCTCTTGCTCTTCACCTTCAACGCCCTGTCTGTACAGATACGTTGCTCCTGGCTTCGGATCCTCCACCGTGATCCTGCAGGCGAACTTGTCTTCATACCTTCGGCTGGCTTCAGATTTTCCAGTTGCCACCGGCGTTCCATGTTTCAGCTTGCTGATGGTCACTGGTGGATTCAAAGCCAAACTTCCACCAGGTATGTTTGCCACATAATTCGTTGTTTCTTTGCCGTTTTCATCAACGAGTTTTATGGATTTCGGATCAAAGGTGATGCTATCATACTCACCTACGTCCGCATTAGCAATGATCCCCGCTAATCCTTTCGTATCTACCTCCACTGTGTCGCCTTCTATGATATCATCCTGATTCAGCACGACTTCAGTCATGGTCACTTCCCGAGTCCCATTATAATCTCGATCCGCAGCTTTGGCATCAATGATATCCACTGGTCTTGGTTTGATGGTCAGCGTCTTCTTGACAGTGCCCGTATAATTGCCTTTTCCTTTGATGGTCACGCCGATTTCACCTGCGTTGACAAAATCCGCGTTTTCGTCATACTCAATGTCATAATCATCCTTTGGCGACAAAACATTGGTGCCGTCTGTCACTGTAATGTCAAAATCATGCTTTTGCTTATTATAAACTGCTTCGTCAGGTGAAACGCTCATCTCGATCTTTTTGATATTAGTCGGGACGATCTTGAATTCTCTTTCGATCGGGAATCCCGTGGCAACATCTAAGTAGTCCGGCGCAATGGCCCAGATCCACATCTTGGCAGTACCCACCTTGACATTGTCTTCGTATGTGAGCCGATAATCCTTATCTCTCTGCAGAGTAATGGACCCGCCTTTTCCATCCTTGATCACCACATCTGGTTCAACTGGGTCTCCAGTATACTCTTGATCCGCGATTTTCTTTGGAACCATATCCTCTTTAATATATCTTGGATAAGTAAGGACATCTGGTCCAAAAGTCCCTTCTGTGATCATATAGTCATTGATCAGCTTTCCGCTTCCCGTGACTTTACCATTGCCCAAGGACCATTTATCCGATGTGTTGGAATCTAAAGTCAAGGTTGCGCCTTCGCTAATCTCCACGGAACCTCCATTAACAGGTAACCATGGATGGCCTAACTTCGCATCACCATATACTAAGTATCGATTGCTGCTTCCCGTCTGTCCATTACCTACGACTCCGTTGAATTGCTGCATGTTGTCCACAGTAATGCCTGTGCCCTGTCCCATGGCAACGATCTTCGTGCCCATATTGTCACTGCCCTCAGAGGAAAGCACGCTGGCATGGATGCCATGACCACGGTTGTTCAAGCCTCCGATGATACCCATGCCTCCGATAGCCGTCACATCTCCGCCTTTGATCGTAACTGTTCCGCCAGAGCCAGCATTGCCCCGGCCAATGCCAGCGCCTCCCGGCATTGCGTTGGTATTGGTGTTATCGCCACCTTCGGCTTTGACAGTACCGCCTTCGATCTTAATAGTTCCCGCATTGCCGCCAGCGCCGCCTCCAATACCAGCAGCCCCCTGGCCGCCTTTTGCGTTTATGGTTCCATTTTTGATCGTGATCGTACCTGCGGCGGATCCTGACTGGCCTCCGATTCCAGCACCAGTGTTTCCACCTGTGGCCGTCAAAGTACCCGCACCATCAATGATGATATGCCCACTTGATGGAACGTGCAACGCAGCACCTGCGCCAGCTGTCAATCTGCTATCACCCGCCAAAGTCAATTCAACAGTTCCCATTTCAATGGAAAACGCGCTCCCCGGAGTAACGTCAGTCTCAACATTTACGCCCTGCAACGTGATTTTATGCGAACCTCTTACTACGATGTTGTGATTCTGCGATTTCGTGCTTGTTCCTGTGATCACATGCCCAGTACAGTTGGTCCCGCATCCGTCAACCACTACATTACCAGCACTGACATCATAAGTCGGTTTATTCTCCGCATGCGCCTCCCAAGGCACAAAAAGCGTGACCGTCAGCATCGCAACGACCACCAACAAAAATCTCATATCTTTCATTACATTATTCCGCATCATCTTCGCCTTCCCTCTATCTGTGCACATTCTCTCGTGATCTATATAATCTCCATGAATCAATACATTTCGCATGAAGCTAACACGTTACTTATAAATTACCACAAATTCTTACAAAATTCAACGCTTTTCAACTAAATTTCGCACTCTGACATCGCTCTGTCAGGCACCATTTTCCAACCTGTCAGAGTCCACATCCAAAGCACGAACGCTGCTATTATGATATGTTTTCTTCTGCCTATTTGTTAATTTATTTGCGTCAGCATAAAGTTATGCCTATTTGTATATCGGACGAATAGCAAAAAAAATAAGGCCAATATATTTTTTCTTTCATCTGTATCGCAGTAACTGCGGACTGCGGCAAAATCCGTTTCCTCTTGCGATCGTATGATTTAGGCTTCTTCACACCACTGCCTCCACTAGCAGTTTGTCGCCAACTGCGATTTCATGTACGCCGATCTCTTTCTTCTGATTAAAATTAAAACTGATCATATAACCTTTTCCCAAATGGTAGTAATCCAGATACTCTGACAATTGCGCTTCACCTCTAGCATTGTACTCCTCACCGTGCCAGATTTTCAACTCAATGACAAACTGCTCCCCTCGATAGTCCACGATCACATCAGTCCGCCGTAGGTCCCGGGTCTGGGCTTCAATATAATAGTTTCCAACTCCATTGATGATCGGCTTTAAATATAAAAGGAAATAGCGCCGCCCATCTTCTTCATAAAAGCGCTCCTGCCGCTCACCGTACAAATCATGAAAGTGAACCACAAATTTCTCCAAAACCCTACGCATGTTCAGCCTGCCGTTTTTCACAAACTGATTCTTATCTTTTAACGCGGAATTGTAAATCTCACTGCCCAAGGCTTCTTCGCTCAAAAACACATCATATAACATGGTCTCGAAAATCCGGTTGGAAATCGCCACGCTCCCATCCTCGTTTTTTATAAAGCCGAACATCTGAGCGCTGCCAATGGATTCATTGAGCGGATTGTATGGGATCTTTTTCCCAACGAATAACACTGCATAGAGCAATTCCCGCAGGGATGATTGAGCCAGCACCTTGCCTACCAAGGACTCAAAGAGCGGATTTTTTTCAGCCATGAGGATTTTCACAGCTTCTAAGACTCCTACTTTCGTCCATGCGCCGCGCTTGTCAGGAAAATTTTCTGTCCCTGACAACTTTTCATCTATCAGTTTACAAATACGGGACACTAAAACCGGATAGCCGGAAGTATAGTCATAAATCAGCTCTGCGATCTTTTGAACCTCCATGCCTGCCTTGTGCTCTTCCTCATACTCGGCCAGCATTCCGGCGATTTCCTTTGGTGAGAAACTCATGTCCACTAAAAAATCCGCCGCGATGTTCCAAGGGCTATTGGTCTGATGTTCTCCGGCACCTACGAATTTCTGCTTTAAATTTTTGATATCATAAACACTGGCCAATATGACTGACTGAAACGCAGGGGATTCATCCCGTTCTATATAGTAAAATCGCAGCTGCGCCAGAAAATCCAAGAACACCTGATTGTTGGAAGCACTGTCCACTTCATCGATCATCAGGACGATCGGTTTTTTCGCCTGCCCGCACCAATCACTAAAGGATTGGAACAGGCTGGCCAACCGAACCCTTGCTTTACCTTCTTTTGTGAACTCTCGCAAGTTTTCTTCCACGTTTTTAGGAACATCGCTATCGCCATATGATTTGATTTTCTTGAGAATCATGTCTGAAAGCGCTTTTACAAAGCTAGTTTCATCCTGAAAATCTTCCGAGCTAAGGCCTTGAAAATCCAAGCTGATCACCAGATAGTCATCTTTCAGGAATTTTTCCAATAACTTTAATGTCGTGGTCTTTCCATATTGGCGGGCGCAGTTCATGGTAAAATACTGGCCTTGATCCACCATGGCTTTGATCTGCTCCAGCTTTTCTGTGATGTCTACCATATAATGCTGCTGCGGCCTGCAGACCGCGGTCACGTTAAAAAACTTTCCCATCTTCTCCCTCTCATGCATATGAACGCAGTAAAAACGCTAATTCAATTTCAGTCCATTGTGTACAATTGCGATAAAATCCCCAATGATACACAATGGCTCATATTCCAGATCACCGCCGCCGCTTGCAGCGGTTCATTTTTCATAGCAAAGCGGCAGCCCGCACAGGGACTTTCTCCCCCTGCGCGAGCAGCCGCTCGTTCATCTGTTTTGCTATTTCCGCTCCACATCGATCCCTGTCTTATGACCGTTCAGATCATACTCTTTCAGATCACTTGCCTCAGCGATCTCCAGAGCCAAGGTCTCTTTCATGATATAATCTTTGTGGGTTTCCACAGCCGCCGCCACTTCCTCGTCAGCACTGATGAGAATCTTGATATTGTCCATCATTTCAAAATCGTTTTGCTTTCTCAGCTGCTGCACCTTGGAAATCAACTCTCTTGCCAAGCCTTCGTCCACCAACTCTTTGTTGAGCGTGGTGTCCAGGATGGTAAAGACGTTGTTTTCCATAGCTACTGCGAAACCATCCTTGGCGCTGATGCGGGTGTCCACCATTTCACTGGTGATTTCCACTGCTTCGCCGTTCAGATCCAGGGTCAATTTACCATCTGCTTCTAACTTCGCCACCACGTCAGCAGCGTCCGCCTTGGCCAGTGCGCCGCCAAAGGCCTTGATATTCTTGCCCAGCATGGGACCTGCCACCTTGAAGTTTGGCTTCAGGCTGTAGTTCATGTATTTGTCCAGTTCCTTCTCGAACACGACTTTCTTCACGTTCAATTCTTCCATGATCAGAGGGGTCAAATCTCCGATCAATTCTTCATACTTTCCATCCACCAGGATTTCGGAAAGCGGCTGCCGTACTTTGATTTTTTCCTTTTCTCTGGTGCCCCTGCCCAGGCCCACCAGATCCCGCACCAAGTCCATCCGCTCTTCTGTCCTGGCGTTGATCAATGTCTCGTCAGCTTTCGGGAAGTAAGCGATATGCACCGACTCTTCCCCAGTCAGGTTCACGTAGATTTCATCTGCGATAAACGGCGCGAACGGCGCGATCATCTTGGCGATGCCCACCAACACTTCATAAGTGGTCACGTAAACGGATTTTTTATCATCATTCAATTCTTCGCCCCAGAAACGCCGCCTTGCCCTGCGGATGTACCAGTTGGACAGATCTTCCACCACGAACTCCTGAATCTTGCGCACGGACTTCATGTGGTCATAATGATCCATGTCTTCAGTCACTTCTTTGACTAGTTTGTTGTACTTGGAGACGATCCATTGATCCAGCTCTGGCCGCTTGCTGTGCTCCACGCTGATCTTGGACGGGTCGATATCGTCCTGGTTGGAATAAAGCACGAAGAAATTATATACGTTTTTCAAAGTGCCAAAGAACTTGCTGACGATTTCCACCAGCCCGTCTTCATCGAACCTGGTCGGCGACCATGCCGGCGAAACGTGCATCAAATACCATCTGGTGGCATCCGCGCCGTACTTGTCGAACAGCTCGAATGGATCCACGGTATTGCCTTTGGACTTGCTCATCTTCTTGCCGTCTTTGTCCAGGATCAGGTCATTGACCAGCACGTTTTTGTAAGGCGCTTTGCCTTTGATAAAGGTGGAAATGGCCATGAGGGAGTAGAACCATCCTCTGGTCTGGTCAATGCCCTCGCAGATAAAGTCAGCCGGGAACAGCTCTTCATCAAACTTTTCCTTGTTTTCAAAAGGATAATGCTGCTGAGCGAATGGCATGGAACCACTGTCAAACCAGCAGTCCATGACTTCTGGGATCCTGCTCATGGTCTTGCCGCATTCCGGACAGGTCAGATGCACGTCATCCACGTATGGCCGGTGCAGTTCGATGGTTTCATCAATGGATTCCTGGGCTTTTTCCACCAATTCTTTTCGGCTGCCAACGCATTCCAAATGACCGCATTCACAGCGCCAGATGGGAATCGGCGTGCCCCAGTAACGATTCCTGGAAATGGCCCAGTCTTTGACCTCTTCCAGCCAATTGCCAAAACGCTTTTCTCCCACAAAGCCAGGGAACCAGTTCACGGTATTGTTATTGGCCACCAGCTGATCTTTCAGCTTGCTCATTTCAATGTACCAGCTTGGTTTCGCGTAGTAAACCAGCGGCGTGCCGCAGCGCCAGCAGTGTGGATAATTATGCTCGATCTTTTCCTTGGCAAAGATCTTGTCTACTCCAGCCAGCCATTTGATGATGTCAATGTCCAGCCCGTCTTCCATGACAAAGCGGCCTGCCCACGGGGTTTCTGTGTATTTTCCCTCTTCATCCACCGGATTCACCACCGGCAGGTCATAGCGGCGGCCAGTCTGATAGTCGTCTTCACCAAAAGCCGGCGCTGTATGGACGATTCCCGTGCCATCTTCAATGGTGACATAATCCGCGCAAGTCACGAAAAAGGCCTTTTTATCCGGTTTCACGAAAGGCATCAGCTGCTCGTATTCCACGAATTCCAGATCCTTTCCTTTCATTTCTTCCAGGACTTCATAGTTTTCCGCGCCCAGCACCTTGTCAGCCAGCACTTTGGCAACGTAGAACACCTTGCCCTCTTCATCGCCTTTCAGCATTTTGACCTTGATATAATCCACGTCCGGCCCCACTGTCAGGGAAACATTGGAAGCCAGGGTCCAAGGCGTGGTGGTCCATGCCAAGAAATATTCATCCACGTCTTTTCTCTTGAATTTCGCGGTAATGGTGTTTACTTTTACTTCTTTATATCCTTGCGCCACTTCGTGGGAAGCCAGGCCCGTCCCGCAGCGCGGACAGTAAGGCAGGATCTTGTGACCTTCGTAGATCAGACCTTCCTTGAAAAACTCTTTGAGGATCCACCAGCCTGTTTCAATGAAATCATTGTCCAAGGTGATATAAGGGTTGTCCAGATCAATGAGATAACCCATGCGCTTTGTCATTTCCCGCCACATGCTCTCGTAAGTGAACACGGATTCCCTGCATTTTTCGTTGAATTCTTTGATGCCGTACTTTTCAATGTCCTGCTTGCCGCTCATTTTCAGCTGTTTTTCCACTTCGATCTCCACTGGCAGACCGTGGGTGTCCCATCCGGCTTTTCGCTTCACTTCAAAGCCCTGCATGGTCTTGTAACGGCACACTGAGTCTTTCAAAGTCCTGGCGATCACATGGTGGATGCCAGGCCTTCCATTGGCAGTTGGCGGTCCTTCATAAAAAATGAAGGATGGCTGCCCTTCTCTGGTAGTCACGCATTTGTGAAGAAGATCTTCCTTTTCCCATTCTGCCGCCTGCTCCATCTGCTGCTGGGCGATGGGCTTTTCTGATAAGTTTTTAAACATGTTCGATTCCTTTCTTGCTTTGTATCGCATCAAGTAGGAGAGGACCTCTTCCGTCTTCATCCATGCCTTGTGTGTTCACTTTCATATACGTTGATATTCTATCTGTTTGGGCGCGTAAAGTCAAGGGAGAAATCCCTGGGGCAGCAAACTCCGCACCCCTTCGCCGCCTCTTGGAAAGGGGCAGGGAACACCGCCTGTTTTATGGAAAAACATGGACAACTAACAGAAAGCCCCCTCCATGTTTGAGGCGGCTTTCTATCACATCTATTCCTGTCAAGAGAAAAAAACTTACTTGTCTTTCTATGGACCGTCATGCGTGGCTGCTTCCACAGAGGTCCCGATTTTTAATCCACCGCGGGCGCAGTCTCAGGCGTGCATACGATCTCTTCTTTGATCAGTCTGTCGATCTCTTCCTGTGCGTATCCCAAAGACAGCATGATGGCGCAGGTGTCCTCACCAAGTTTTGGCGACGATTTTTTGATGCCGCCTGGAGTCTTGCTGTATTTCACTGGAATGCCGAAGGTTTTGAACCTGCCCACATTTTTGTCATCCACTTCCATGACCATGTCCCTTGCCAAAAGCTGCGGATGCTCCAGGGCTTCCAACGGCGTGTATACTCTGGTGGCCGGTATCTTGTATCTTTTGAACCGATTCTCCAGCCACTCCAGCTTTTTGCTGGCCATCACCTTTTTCATCAGAGCGGTAAAGCTTTTGTAGTGCTGACAGCGCAGGTCATTGGTGGCATAAAGGGGATCATTGATGAGTTCCGGCATTTCCAGGGCATTGCAGAAATCCGGCCACATGGAGTCATCTGTCACCGTGACTGTGATGTAACCATCTTCGCAGTCATATGCGTCATAAGGCACCACTTCTCTTGGTTTGGCGTTTCCTGTCCTGCTCACGGCTTTGCCTGTCAAAGTATAAGTCAGCACGGAATCTTCAATGATGGAGAAGATGGTATCCAGCATGGACACATCAATGCGTTTTCCTTTTCCTGTCTTTTTCTTGTCATAGCAGGCCAGCACCACTGCGAAGGCCATCATCAGGCCTGTGTAGCTGTCCCCAATGGAAGCGCCTGACCGCAGAGGCGGCTGATCTGGAAATCCCGTCATGTCCATGTACCCGCACATGCTTTCGATCACATTGTCGTAAGCCGTGTTCTTGCGCAGCGGGCCTGTCTGTCCGAAGCCCGAGCTGGAGGCGAATATGATCCCTGGATTGATTTCCTTGGCTACCTCATATCCTACGCCTAATTTGTCCATGGTTCCGAACTTGAAGTTTTCCACCACCACATCCACCTTGGCGAACAGCTTTTTGATCAGCTCCTTGCCTTCTTCTTCGCCTAGATCCACGGCAATGCCTTCTTTGTTTCTATTATATGTAGCAAAATAACCGCTGTTTCCGTCTTCACTGTACGGGCTCCAAAATCTGGACTGGTCGCCGCCGTCCACTCGCTCTACTTTAATGACCCGCGCGCCATAGTCAGCCAGATTCATGGTCCCGTAAGGGCCGTTGTATGCCTGAGTGAAGTCCAATACTGTGATCCCTTCCAATGGTCCCATTATTTCGCACCTCCTTCACACATGATGATCCCCTTGCTGCTCAGCTGCCTGATTTCTTCCTCTGTGCAGCCTGCTTCTTTCAGGTATGTTTCCGTGTCCTCCCCAAGGAGCGGCGCGGAGCCCGCGGGCACGTCTTCCACCCCTGACATCTTGATGGGGATCCCAGGCATCTTCAGCTTGCCCAGTGCCTTGTCTTCCACTTCCACCACCATGTTCCTTGCCTTGATGTGTTCGCTTTCAATGGCTTCCGCCGCTGTGAGGGTCGGACCGCTGGGGATGTTCAGCGGCCTGAGCATGTCTTCGATCTCCTGTCTGGTCATATCCTGGAGCTTGCCCGCGATCATGTCCCGCAGCACGTCTTTGTAAATTTCGCCCCTGGACTCGTTGGTGGCGAACCTGGGGTCTTCCAGCAGCTGGGGCATGTTCATGGCCTCGCTGAATTTTGCCCACTGCGCATTTGTGGAAACAGCTGTTGACACATAGCCGTCCTTTACCTGAAACGTATCGTATGGGGCAATGGCCCTGGAACTGTTTCCTTCCCTGATAAAGATCCTTCCTGTGAACAGTTCCTCTACGAGAATGTCTTCTAGGGCCGTGAACATGCAGTCACTGGAAGCCACGTCAATCTGCTGGCCTTCTCCAGTCCTGTCCCTGGCCATGAGCGCTGACACAATGGACATGGCGAAAAACACGCCTCCAAATTGATTGGCCATCCTGGAACCGTGGGCAGTGGGCGGCGCTCCTACGTGACCTGTGATATCCATGAGCCCGCATATGGCCTCCGCGGTCATGTTGCTTCCCGCGGTTTCGCTGAGGGGTCCGGTCTTGCCAAACCCAGTATGTGAAGCGTAAATGATTTTCGGATTCACTTTACACGCGTCTTCATATCCGAGGCCGCATCGTTCCATCTCGCCTGCCGCGAACGCATCGCATACCACATCCGCCTTTTCCATTAGTTTTAGGATCAGGGCCTGACCTTCTTTTGTTTCACGGTCAACGCACATGCTTTTCTTGCCCCGATTCATGTATGCGTGATAGGCGCTGCCCTTTTCATTTTTAGGGAAACGGTTCCGCATGATGTCGCCGCCTTTTTTGTGGTCCTCGATTTTGATGACTTCCGCCCCGAAATCAGATAGCAGCATGGTCCCGTAATTTCCCATCTGACCTTCTGTGAAATCGATGATCCTTACACCATCAAGTATCTTAGCCATTTATTTCCTCCATTATCGCAGTATCCTCGGAACTGCCGCCCCAAGGATACTGTCTCTTGTTCCCTTTGAAGTTATTGCTTTCTATATTAGTGAGCGATCACGAAAGTCACATCGCCTTTTACAGTCAGGACTGGTTCATCGAACACTTCGGAGCGGTCTGTTTTCTGATTGTATTCGGAAGTTTTGTACATCTCATAGCCGTATACTCTGGACGTGTTGCCCTGTTTGATCAGCCATACCACGATTTCTACCGCGTCTAACATATGTACTGGCCTTAAAATGTTTCCTTCTGTCCTGACAAACAAGCCGCCGTCTCCGCCATCTCTGATATTGGACAATTCTGTGCAGCAGTCGATGCATTTTTCCATCAGCTTGCAGCCTGAAATCATTTCACCTGGATAGTGCATGTCTTCGCCGTGAATGGACGTTCTGAATTTTAATTCTGTAACGTCACTGCCTTTTTTCACTTCGCTCACTAAATCTCTTCTTTCAGCTTCTATTCTTGCCATTTTCAAGTCCTCCTTTTTAACCTTCTGATAAGTGATAATTGTTTGATCGGTAAGCTAAGCCTCTCGGTCCTATGTATATTGCAGGAATGATGCCAACTTTTCCAGCCTCTTAAAAGCATTGAAATTTCAACGAGTTTGCCCCTTGGTGTTGAAATCGCTTTCTTGACGCCTCGTTGCGTTTTATCAACTGGTTTTCTCTTTTCCAGCAAGGGAAAGCTCTGAAATCCTCTGAATTTCAGGTTCCTCCCTCCAACCGGCGAAAAAGGGATTTCGTTTTTCCCGTGCAACGGGTTGCGCATATGCATCGAGGCTCACTTCGCTGTTTCACAGGCCTAACGCGGGGATCAAAAATGGTCCATCCTGGTCTTCAAGCCTCTGGCCCGCTCATTGTGGACTCCATAATCATCTAGATACGCGTACTTGATAAACTCTCGGTCCTTGTAAAAGACCTGGAGCTGCCAGGCTTCCCTGTAAAATTTCTTTGCGTCCACTATGGAAAGCTGTCCCTCTGTTTTATATGCCTTGAACAGCATCTGCCTCTGAATGGCGCGCTCCGCGTTTTCCAAAATCTCTTCATATTTTCCGGATTCCGGCAAAACCATGGTCCCTGTGGCTGACACGTCCTTTTTTTCAAAAGGGATTTCCCCGTCCGCGGAAACATCATACAAGGACGCGTGCATTTCATTGGCATCGTATACCACTGCGATTCTGCCTTTCTTGGCGAATCTATCATTGGTGTGATTTTTTGAGAGTCCTCGCCTGACAACAAAATCATAGGTGAGGAAATAATAAGGCACCCAGACCTTGCTGCTGTCGCCCCTGCTGTATTTCACCAGTTTGATGCCCAATAGCTTTGGTTCTATTGCCTTCATCTTCGCTGCTACTGCAGCCTCGTCCGAAGCAATCGATCGGGTGACAAGTTCTATTTTCTGTGTTTTGTCTTTAGCCAATAGCTTGATCCCATCTGATTTTTTTATTCTTTTCATTTTGCTTACCTGCTTTTACTCAGGACGTTCCTCTGGTTCCGGGTCCTGGGTTTCTTTAAACACGCCCTTTCGCACTTCGTTCAGATAGGCGATCAAAGTCAGTGGACCTGCCAGCAGATTGGTTATGGCCAGCAGCCATCCTACCCAATTGTAGCCGCCTGCCCAAGGGACGAATAAATAAATCCCGCTCAGCACGAAAATGATGATCACACAAACGATCGCCACTTTGCCTTTTGTTTTGTCACTCATATCTATCCTCCTATTCAACCGCGCCGCTGCTTAGCTGGCCGCCGCTTTCCTTTTTATATGTAACATTGCATACGATGAAATAAATAACCGCTCCGGTGACAGAAACGAACAGGCTCGATGGAATGGCCAGCGGACATCCCAAAACGAATTCCCACACCACATACATGACCGCGGAATACACGATGCACCAAAGCGCGCCGGACGCGGATTTTTTCTTGTAAAACAGCCCGCAGGTAATGGGGATGAAAAACATGGCAAAGAGGAAACCGCCCAAGTAATACCAGGCATTGGCAATGCCGTCAGCCCAGAACATGGTGCCAATGGTGCAGATCACGCCAAAGACCACCACTGCCACTCGCATCCCGATCACTGTGCTGGCCTCGCTCATCTGCGGTCTTAGAAATCCTCGATAGATGTCATTGACCGCGCATGTGGCAAAGAGCAGCCAATCTGAGGAAACCGTTGACATCACCGCCGCGCAAAGGGCAGCCACGAACAGGCCCCTGAATCCTACAGGCAAAACAGAGAACACCAGCGCCCAAAATCCTTCTGATGGAGAAGCTGCCACATCTCCGAAAAACGCCACTGCTGCCATTCCCGCGAACACCATGACCGCAGAGAAGGACACGCCCATGGAAAGCATCAGAGAGTAGGCGATCTTAATGTCAGAACCAGACTGGGCGGCCGCGAATCTCTGATAACATGCTGCTTCACAATACATGGCGCAGGCTGATATGATCCAGGCAATGGCTTCCCAAACACCTGACACACCCATGTCCTGCAAATATCCCAGGGGCTGCGTCAGCTGCGGGTCCGCCTCCGTACAAAGCCGCCAGACCTCTGGAAGGCCGCCATATACGGTAATGATCCCGATCATCAAAGCTCCTCCTGCCACAGTCATGATGGCAAACTGGATCAGATCCGTGACCGCCAGGCCCCAGAGTCCTGATAATGCCGTGTACGCCATGATCACTGCCGCTGAAATGGCAAGGGACCACAGCATAGGCATGCCTGTCACCAGCTTGAGCACTTCTGCGATCGCGCACAGCAGCGCGGAATCATATAGCAAATTGGCGATATATGTGATGGCTGATATGAGCTTCACCTTTTTGCTGTACAGATAGGCCATCATGTCAGGCACTGTCACTACCCAATCAGGAATCTTGTCTCTTACATGAGGCCCAATGATCACAGCCAAAGGCAACCTCAATATTGCTTCAGGCACCACAAAGATCAGCAGGGTCACGATTCCCATGGTATAGCCGCATTCCGCCAGGCCCACGATGGTCCAGGAGTCATACCAGCCCGCGGCCGCCACTCCGATGACAATGGGGACTGTCAGCCTTCTTGAAGCCACAAAGAACGACTTTACGCTCTTTCCTGCTCGAGACCGCATGCTCACGCCTACCAGCAGCACGCCCACAAAATAAAGGGCCAGAATGATCCAATCGATGTTCGTCCACATGTTGGTAAAATTTATCATCTTACTTTCCTTTCTGCGCCGCGAACCTGTTTTTCAAACATGCTCCCAGCGCGTGATCCCATAAAATTTCTTTTTTCTATCATGATCTGATCCAACATCCAGATTTCCGCTATGCGCCATAGACCTTTTCAAAGATAGCAAGATACTGTTCTTTCGTTGCCTCGATTGGGTTATGCTCATTGCAGCAGTGCACGGAGGATGCCTGTGCCAAATGTTCAAAATCTTTAGGGTCGATAGCATCAAAGGTGTTCAGTTTCGGGATTTCCAATTCATCACAAAGGGCTCTGATTTTCTCCACGCCTTTCAGTGCAGCCTCTTCCTCTGACAATCCTTTGATCTCTACGCCCATGGCCTCCGCTACTTCCGCATATTTCTTTGGATTTCCCGGGATGCTGAATTCTGACACGTCCGCCAGGAAAATGGAGTTGGTGACTCCGTGAGGGATGTCGTAAAATCCGCCGAAGCATTCTGCGATGCAGTGAACGCCCGCAGTGTCCGCGTTGCCGAAAGCGATACCTGCCATCATGCTTGCCAGCATCACATTCCAAAGTGCCTGATCATCTCTTTCTTTTGTCGCTTTTACAATGTTGTCCGCAATGAGTTTGACGGCTCTGATCGAAATAGCGTCTGTGATGGGAGTGGCCACTGTGCAGACATAGGCTTCGATGGCATGTGTCAGCGCGTCAATGCCTGTGGAGGCAACTAGGCCCGCAGGTAAATTTTTGATCAGCTCTGGATCCACCAGCGCCAGGATGGGTGCGCATTTTGGGTCAAAAATATTGGCTTTGAGGCGAGTGTCTGAATTTGTGATCACTGCGTTGAATGTTACTTCTGACCCTGTTCCGCATGTTGTAGGAACACAGATGACCGGCGCGCTCTGTGCATCCAATTCCACATCAAACCAATCTCTGGCACATCCGCCATTGGTCATGATGGTGGCAATGGTCTTGGCAGTGTCCATGGCGCTCCCGCCGCCTACAGCCACCAGTACGTCCGCTCCCACTTCTTTCGCGTAAGCCGCCCCTTTGTCACAGTCGTGATCCCTTGGATTCGGAACGATGCCATCAAAGACTTCATAACTGATGCCTGCGTCTTTAATGTGTTTCCCTATGATATTGATGATCCCAGCGGCAATGATGCCTTTGTCTGTAACAATCAGCGGGTTCTTGTAGCCTCTGTTTTTGATTTCTTCTCCGATGGCTGTCACAGCACCTGCTCCAAACTGAATTTCTGTTGGCAATATAAATCCAAAATTCTCCATAATAGTTTTCCTCCATTCAAATTGATAAGACCCACAAGCTTTGTTTCCAAAAGCGTTTCCTGCTGCCGCTGTTCTTCCCCCCTTTCTTAACGACTTCATAAGCGCGGCATCCTTATGCGATCATTCAAGTTTTTACAATATTCATACTGTTCACTTACTTATATACGCAACATCTATGCCAATGAGAACTCTGTATTTTACAGCCTTACAAAATATGAAGTTGTATGTTCGCAACGATTTCCTCTTAGAGTTATGGATTGTCCCCCTAGTTTAAAACCTTGCCAATTAGCCATTTTGCCAGCATTCTTCACAAGGTGATTGCATCTTTGCAACTGCGTTTTTTATTTGCAACGATTTTAAACGCGCGCTCCCCTTTTTTAGGCGCGGCACGTCTCTGCTTCCAAAAAAAGAAAGCATCTATGATGTTCTTTTCATCATAGACGCTTTGCTTGTCCACAGGCAGCCGAAGGAATCGGCTTTCTCCTACAGCCCGTATTCTTTCAGCTTTCTGGATATGGTTGATTTGTTCACTTTCAGTTTTCTAGCCGCGGCGCTCAGACTCCGGCATTCATTGACAGCCTTTAGCACCACCTGTTTTTCGTATTCTTTCATGATGCTGTTCAAAGAGCGTTCATCCACGTCCTCAGAAACATCTTCACTGAGCTGACTGCTCCCATTGAGACAGAGCCTGACCTGAAAGCCAGTGATCTTATTGCCTGGGCTGCTGACGACCAATCGCTCTACCACGTTCTGCAGCTCCCGCACATTGCCAGGCCAGGAATAAGCCTTCAATTCTTCGTTAGCATCGTCCCGAATCTCTTTGGCGAGATTGTATCGCTGGTTGAGCATGTTCAAAAAGTAATTGGCAAGAAGGGGAATGTCTTCTTTCCTCCGCCTGAGAGGTGGAACATTGATTGGCACCACGAAGAGCCGGTAGTACAGGTCGCTTCGGAAATTGCCCCGTTCCATTTCGCTTTTCAAATTTTTGTTAGTGGCGGCAATGAGCCTGATATCAATGGGGATCGGGTCTTTGCCGCCAATCCTGCGGATCTCCTTTTCCTGTATGGCCCGCAGCAGCTTGGACTGGATGTGCAGAGGCAATTCTCCAATTTCATCCAAAAACAGGGTGCCGCCATTGGCCAGCTCAAAGAGTCCAATCTTGCCGTTGGCGTTGGCTCCAGTGAAAGTCCCCTTTTCATACCCGAAAAACTCGGACTCAATGAGGGATTCGGGCACTGCCGCACAGTTGACTTTGATAAAGGGCATGGTCGCTCTAGCGCTGTTTTTCTGGATCAAATTGGCGATGACCTCTTTTCCGGTCCCCGATTCACCGGTAATAATGACTGTGGTGTCCATGACCCCGATTTTAAGCGCCATTTCTTTGATCCGCTCCATTTGGATGTTGCTTGTCACCAAGTCGTTGTTCTCTTCCGCGTTCATCTGGCTCTTTAAACGCAGCAATTCGCTTCTGTATTCTTCTGTGATGTCCTTCTGTTTTTCCAGCAAGCCCCGCAGCACATTGACCTCTGTGATGTTCCTCTCGATGCAGATGACTAAATCGATCTTTCCATTGTAAAAGAGGGGTACGCTGATGGCCATCACGTATCCGCCCTCTCCCAGTTCCTGGATGATGCTTTCTTCGTGACCGCTCTCAATAGCCTTGAGAACAGAGGATTCGTACAAAATATACCCAGTGGCGATCAATTCCCCCATTTCTCTGCCCATGAGGTCCTTGCGGCTCAAGCCGCCTGTGTCCAGAGATTTATCATTGACCATGACCACTCGGGCATCACCGTCTGTGATCCAGACCCCGACTTCCATGCAATTAAAAATCGTCAGCAGCGCTGAATAATTTTCTTTCAGGAATTCACTATATTTCATTGCCGGGCTCCTTTCCATGGCCTTTTTTCGCAGCTGTTCCCCTCCTTATTTCCGAGAGCCCAGCCTTATTCTTTTATCTTTTCTTCCTGCAGTTTGTCAAATTTGTCCATGCACTCGTCCACAGACGCGCCTTTCAGCAGATCCCGCACGATCAAGCAGGTGTTTCCCCACTGCTCTACAGCTAGATTGGCATTGGACCCAAGCACGTACACGCCTTTATTGATTGTTTCATTCAAGGGTTTCAATGCGTCCACGCAATCCACTTCTACATTTTTAGACGGAGAAATGACTCTATTTTCATCTGCGTATACTTTGAGCGCTTCGTCTGACAACATTACGTCCATTACCTCCATGGCATTTTCCTTATGTTCCGCTTCCGCGCCTAAGCCATAGCCTGTCATCGGCATTACAGGCATTTGCCCCCTTTTACTAGGGAACCCGATTACCTGCATGTTAAAATCCGCTTTTCCATAAGCCGTGTCTGTATTAGCCGCTCCCCAATATGCCATGACAATCGGCGTTTTTTGAGCTAGAAAATCTGGGCCTTCTCCTTCAATGGCCTCTGAAACATAAGCCTTCTTTGCGTCAATGTATTCCTGATCGATCAGTTCTTTTAGGAATTCAAATCCAGGACGCATATAATCGCTCAGCTTTTTTTCTCCCTTGTTGATGGCTTCTATTTCTGCGTCCGCGTTGCCGCCATTATACAGATCCGCGAACCCCTGGGCGAAAACAAAGCATTCCAGCCACCAACGATTGGCGCCGATTGGCGTTTTGATGCCTTTTTTCTTGAAAACTTCACAGCATTTCAAGAATTCTTCTGGCGTGTTAGGCAATTTTAATTTGTATTGATCAAACATGGTTTTGTTCACGAACAAACCATATGCCACCACTTCCTGCGGGATTCCTACCAGCTTTCCATCTACTGTGTTCGCTGTTTTTACGACTTCCCTCAGATTTTTGGCGCACTCCAGGCCCGACAGGTCTGCCAGTTTCCCTTCCTCACCCAAAGCCAGCAGCGTGTCTGGATTGAGCAGATACATGTCATCCATATTGTTGCGGACTCTGTCCAGAGCAACGTCATCATAGGTTTTTTCCTTATAGTCCTCTGCTGTATATGTTTGGTACTCCACAGTCACGCCCAGCTGTTTCTCTGCCATGATCACAGTCTTTTCAAAAGCTGATCTTGCTACGTTCTTTGCGTTTGGGTCAGATTTTTCCATTGGAGTGAACATGTTGACTATTTTTTCCTGAGCCTTCCCTTCGTGCACCAGATTTGCGTCAGTCTCCCCGCTTTCCCCGCAGGCTATCATTGCCAAGGCTGTTATCACTGCCATGAAAATCAGTGAAGCCCTTTTCATGATTTTTTTCATTTTCGCTCCTCCTTTTTTACATATTTATTTAATGTTTTCTTCACAACCTCCATATCGATTGGTTTTGCGATATGATCGTCCATGCCTGCGTCCCTGGCATCCTTTACATCCTCCGCAAAGGCATTGGCCGTCATTGCGATGATCGGTATGGTCTTCGCGTCTTCCCGCGCTAGTGCCCTGATCGCTTTTGTCGCTTCATAGCCATTCATCTCCGGCATCTGCACATCCATCAAAATGGCATCGAATTCCGCTGGTTCCGAACGCTGGAAACGTTCCACCGCTAATCGCCCATTCTCCACAATATCACCAGTCGCGCCTTCTATGTCCAGGAGTTCTAGCAAAATTTCCGAGTTAATGACATTATCCTCTGCCACCAGGAAGCGCCATCCTTTCAAACTGCTGGTCTCCTCCGGTTCGGCGGTTTGCTCTTCCTGATCCTGACCGCCGCGAAGCTCCAATATTTTTTCCTTGAAGGTTGACACGAAAAATGGTTTTGCTAGGAATCCATCGATCCCTGCGCAGTCTGCCTGATCTTCTAATTCTTCCCAATCAAAGGCTGTCAAGAGCACGATTGGAATTTCTTTTGGCAGGAAGGCGCGAATCTGTTTTGCCGTCTCAATGCCATCCATACCCGGCATCTTCCAATCCAACAAAATCATGTCATAATCAGTTCCCTGCCCGTGAATGGACTGGAGTTGATCAATGGCATCCTTTCCGCTGGAAGCCGTATCTGTCAAAACACCTGCCGCTTCCATGAGCATGCGGATATTATCTCGGATTTCCTCTTCATCATCCACAGCCAAGATCCGTCTTACTCCATTTTCCTGCCAGAATTCCTGATCTGACTTGCCGTCTGGTATGCGCAGCTCTAGTTCAATGCTAAAAATCGTTCCTTGATCCACTTCACTCTTGACTTCTATGGTCCCGCCCATGAGTTCCACGATATTCTTTGTAATGGCCATTCCCAGGCCAGTGCCCTGAACTTTATTGGTCGTGCTGTTTTCTGCCCTTGTAAATGGATCAAAGATGACCTCTAGGTACTCTGGAGTCATGCCATAGCCATTGTCCTCCACTTCGATACGGATGCGTTCATATTGCTTGGAACGCTGCTCTAGTCCAATGATGCGCAGACAGATGTTGCCGCCTTCCTGTGTGTATTTCACGGAATTAGACAAAAGATTGATCAGGACCTGATTCATCCGAGTCTCATCACCGATCAGATGCTCGTGCCTCACACCAGTGACTGTGACCTCTAAAGTCTGGCCTTTGTTTTTGGCCATTGGGCGGATGATCGCGTCCACAGAAGAGACCATGTTGTTCAGGGTGAATTCTCCCACAGTGAGCACGACTTTTCCGCTTTCAATCTTGGAAACATCCAAAACATCGTTGATCAAGCCCAAAAGATGCTGACCAGAAGCAGTGATCTTTTTCGTGTATTCCCTTACCTTCGCCGGATGGTCCGCGTCCTTGGCCAATAGAGTGGTAAAGCCTAAGATCGCGTTCATCGGAGTACGGATGTCATGTGACATATTGGAAAGGAACATGGTTTTGGAACTGCTTGCGATTCGCGCAGCATGGAGAGCCTCTTTTAGCTGGTTGTTATGATTCTCTTTCTCCAACTCCCGCTCTTTCCGATCTCTCTCTTGCTGTCTGTGCGTCAGCAGATACACGCCGCAGCAAATCAAAAATGCGATGATTGTGACGAACACCACCACAAAAATATTTTGATTCACTGCCTTTCCTTCCTTCTGGATGGCTGTGATTGGCACATATCCCACCAGGTATGTGGCTCCGTCATTGACTGCCCACATGAAAATCAAAGATTCATTTCTCTGGATGTCATGATAAAACATGATGTCATTCCCTGCGTTCATGCATGATGACACCTCTTTGTGAATACTCGGTTCCAGGATCTTGTTGGCGCGATAAAAATCCTCTAGATTCACATGACCCGCCGCTCGGTCGCCCAGGCCCTTTGGCTTTAGCACGAACCTCTGTGTCTTGGTATCCATCATATAGTATTTTGCGTTGTCACTGTAAAATTTCTCTGGCAGCGCTTCATCAAAGGAATCATAAATATACTCTATATAAAGCGTAGCCACTTCTTTTCCTTCTTTTACAACAGGACACTTCATGGTATAAGCCCAGGTCCCCATGTCATTCATGTATGATTGAGAAAGGGGCAGGCCATCAATCGTGTTGCCTAAGGAAAAATCCAGATCATCGGCAGAAAACGCTTCACCTGTGTTGGAAACTCCTTTGCTTTCTTTTGACAATATGACCGATATTTTGACCATGGTGCGGTTCATGCTGTGGGACCGAACAAATTCTCTGGGATCGTCGGCATTGGCGATCTCCTCGGCAAGCAGTTTCTGAAATTCTGCTTCTTTCTTAAAAATCGCCTGCACAGTGCCTTCCAGCAATTCTAAACTTTCGCTGAGATTATCTACTGCTGATTGAGACATTTGTGATGAAATTTTCCCTGCCACAGAGTATACGACAGTGCCTAATACGCAAAAAATCGCTATAATGGCAATAATCAAAACAACTCCGCGGCCTTTTTTGCTTTTTTTAAGATTTTTTTCCATTTTATGAACCATTACCTTTTTCGATAAATTCACCGATACCACGATACTGGCACACCTCTGCGATCTTATTTCATTTCTTTTAAATCATAAGGGGTCGCCTGATATACGTAGTAGTTGAGCCAATTGGAAAACAGCAGATTGGCGTGGGCCCGCCACCGGAACAAAATCTCCTGTTCCGGATCATCATCTCGAAAATAATTGGCAGGGACCTCAATGTCCAGCCCTTTTTTCACATCCCGGAAATATTCCGCGGCCAAAGTATCCTTGTCATATTCCTGGTGTCCCAGGATAAAGATCTGACGGCCGTTCTCCGTGGATATGATATGCGGTCCCACCTCTTCGGATTCTGCCAAAATCCTCAGCTGCGGGCACTGGAGGACGTCCTCCCGCCTCACTTCCGTATGTCTGGAATGCGGCGCATAAAACAGAGAATCAAATCCCCTTACCATTGGATTATGCGCTCTGGTGACTTTATGTTCAAACACGCCGAAGACTTTTTCGTCCAATAGATGCTTGTCAATGCCGTAATAATAGTATAAAGCTGCCTGTGCGCCCCAACAGATGAACATGTTGCTGTAAACGTGAGTCTTACAGAACTCAAAGATCTCGCACAATTCTTTCCAGTAATCCACCTCTTCATAAGGCATCTGTTCCACTGGCGCTCCTGTCAGGATCATGCCGTCAAAATATTCGTTTTTGATCTCATCCAGTGTTTTGTAAAACGCATCCATATGTTCCTGAGAAATATGGGTGGAGCTATGGGAATCCATCTGCACTAATGTCATTTCCACCTGCAGCGGACTGTTGGCCAGGACCCTGGCAAGCTGGGTCTCTGTGGCGATCTTTGTGGGCATCAGGTTCACGATGACGATTTTCAGCGGACGAATGTCTTGGGTCATGGCCCTGCCTCGATCCATGGTGAAAATGTTTTCATTCTGCAGCGCTTCTGCCGCTGGCAGCGCGTTTGGTATAATTAAAGGCATCCTATCCCCCTCTTTTCCTATTTTACTTTGTTTAATGCCTGATCAAAATCATAAATGATGTCTTCAATGGCTTCCAGCCCCACGGAGACTCGGATCAAAGACGGGCTGATGCCCGCGGCGATCTGCTCTTCTTCGGAAAGCTGCCTGTGCGTAGTGCTGGCAGGATGGAGCACGGAAGTCCGGATGTCTCCCACATGAACCACGATGCTGGTCAGCTCCAGGTTTTCCAGGAATTTTTCTCCCGCTGCTTTGCCGCCCTTCACGCCAAAGCAAAGCACGCCGCTCTGTCCTTTTGGCAGGTATTTCTGCGCCAAGTCATAATATTTGTCGCCTTTCAGCCCTGGATATTTCACCCAATCCACCATCGGATGAGCCTGTAAATGCTCCGCTAGCTTCGATGCGTTTTCGCAGTGGCGTTCCATCCGCAGATGGAGCGTCTGCAGTCCCTGGTGAGTCAGATAAGCGTTCATCGGTGCCATCGGGCATCCCAGATCCCGCACCATAACCGCGGTCAGACGAGTACAGAAAGCTGTTGGTCCAAATTTTTCATAAAACTTCAATCCGTGATAGCTTTCATCCGGCTCCGTGAGGCCCGGGAATTTGTCGGAGGCCGCCCAGTCGAATTTTCCGCTTTCTACGATCGCGCCGCCCACGCAGCTGGCATGACCATCCGCGTATTTTGTGGTAGATTGGATGACGATGTCCGCGCCCAGCTCCAGTGGTCTGCACAGGGCAGGGGTCGCCAAGGTGTTGTCCACCACCAGGGGCACGCCGATCTCCTTGGCCGCCTTGGAGAACTTTTCAAAATCCAAGACGCTGAGGGCCGGATTTCCCAGGGATTCCGCGAACACTGCCTTTGTAGTGGGCCTAGCGAATTTCAGGATCTCTTCCAAAGGCAGATCCTGATCCACGAAATCCACGTCAATCCCCAGCTTTTTCAGAGAAACGCCCATCAGATTGTGGGTTCCACCGTAAATGTTGGAAGCGGAGATCACATGGTCTCCCGCGTTGCACAGATTCAAAACCGTAATCAGCGTCGCAGCTTGACCGGAAGAAGTGGCGATCCCCGCGCTGCCGCCTTCCAGCAATGCCATTTTGTCTTCCAGCGCTTTCACTGTCGGGCTTCCCAGCCTGGTGTACATGAAGTTGGGGCTTTCTAAGTCGAACAGCTCGGCTACGTCCTGTGAATTATAGTATCTGTAAGTCGTGTTCTGCACAATGGGCAGCACCTGCGGCTGTCCGCTTTCTGCCTTATACGCACCGTGAACGCATCTTGTTTCAAATGCGGGTTTTCTCTCATTTTTCATATTATAATGTTCCCTTTCTATTTTTTCACAATTATATTGACTATATTACACTATTCAGGAGGAAAAAACAAGAAGCTGTCGCATACCTAAAGCAACATCCTTTTGGGACCGCGCCACCAAACAGCAAGAACGAAATTCATGAGAGACTTCGTTCTCATGACCGCTGCCATTTTACCCTGTTTTTTCTCTTATTGGCGCGTGACATCCTTTCAGTCATGTGGTACACTCAGGGAAAAGGGATCGGATTTAATCAGAAAGGGATATTAAAAATGAAGCCAATCATTTCCATAGGGCATCAGGATTTTGAAAAAATCAGAAGCAAAGGAAATTTTTATGTGGACAAAACGTCCTTTATCAAAGAATGGTGGGAAAACGAGGATGAGGTCACGCTCATTACCCGCCCTCGCCGGTTTGGAAAGACCCTGAACATGCGCATGATGGAAACCTTCTTTTCTATCGAGCATGCGGGAAAAGGCCAATTGTTTGAAGGACTTTCCATTTGGAACGAACGAACTTACCGGGACTTACAGGGAACGTATCCCGTTATCTTTTTGAGCTTCGCCAATGTGAAAGGGAAAAACTTCAAGGACACTAGAATGGGGATCGTCCACAACCTGGTGTCTTTGTACAGCGCCTGCGATTTCATCAAAGATAGCGAACGCCTCAATGAAAAAGATCTGGCCTATTTCGATTCTGTCAGCTTGGACATGACAGATGACGTGGCGGTGATGGCCATCCACCATCTGTCCAATTATCTATGCCGCTATTATGGAAAAAAGGTCATCGTCCTCTTGGACGAATACGACGCGCCTCTTCAAGAGGCTTATGCGGGCGGTTATTGGGACGAGATGGCCGCTTTCGTCTGCGGCTTGTTCAACGCCGCATTCAAGACCAACCCTTGCATGGAGCGGGGCGTTTTAACCGGTGTCACCCGGGTCAGCAAGGAATCCATCTTTTCCGATCTGAACAATTTGAAGGTGATTACCACCACTTCGGAGCAATACGCCACATGCTTTGGCTTCACGGAAGAAGAAGTGTTCCGTTCACTGAAGCAGCAGGGTTTGTCGGACAAAAAAGAGTCGGTCAAAAGATGGTACGATGGCTTCACCTTCGGGAGCCACCGGGACATCTACAACCCTTGGTCCATCACGAATTTTTTAAATGACAACAAATTGAAGAATTACTGGGCCAACACTAGTTCAAATCGCCTGATCAGCAAGTTGATCCAAGAAGCCACGCCCAACGTGAAAATGGCCATGGAAGGTCTTTTAGGCGGAACACCCCTCAAGACTCGTATTGACGAAGAAATCGCTTTCGACCAACTGGGGAAAAACGATGAAGCGATCTGGAGCCTGCTCCTTGCCTCCGGATACTTGAAAGTAGAAACCGCGCCGGATGACTTTACGGATCCCGAAAGGGCGATATACCAACTCGCCCTCACGAATCGGGAAGTAAAACAGATGTTCCGGCAAATGTTCCAAGGCTGGTTTCAAAACACAGTCAGTTCACGCTACAACAATTTTATCACAGCCTTGCTCACCAATGACTTGGATTATATGAACGAGTACATGAACCAGATCGCCTTAGAAACCTTCAGCAGTTTTGACACAGGGACCCACCCTTCTAAAAAATCGGAACCCGAACGCTTCTATCATGGTTTTGTTTTAGGGCTGATCGTTGATCTCACAGATCGTTACCGCATTACCTCCAATCGGGAAAGCGGCCTTGGCAGATACGATGTGACGCTAGAGCCCCTACGGGAGGACTTGGATGCCATGATCTTAGAATTCAAGGTATTTCAACCAGCAAAAGAAGCAGATCTGGAAGCAACCGTAAAAAATGCCTTGGCTCAGATCAAAACAAAGGGTTATGATACGGAACTGCTGGCAAGAGGGATTCCCCAAGAGCGAATCCGCCATTATGGCTTTGCCTTTGAAGGAAGCCACGTCCTAATTGGGCAATAATCATGCGCGTTTCTTGCCCCTCATCCGCATTTGCTGTACCCGCACTGCCTGCATATGTTGCAGCCGCCTTCGTATTCCAGTCTGCCGCCGCATTCCGGACATTTGCTTTTATCCTCCGGCTCTCCTAATGCTGCGGGTTCTTCCATCTCATCCATAGTTCCCCAGTTTCCCAGGGCCACCTGCTTTTTATACTCCTGCTCAATGACTCTAGCCATGGCATCTGGACAGGAGGTGCATTTCATCCCGCTCTGACGGATGGTGGATGGACAGCGAATGCCTTTCAGCTGCTCCACGATGGTGTTAACATCCATGCCACTGCGCAATGCCACAGAAGCAAGTCTTGCCGTTGCCTCGCTCTGACTCGGACACCCACCAGCCTTTCCAGTGTTGGTAAAAATTTCACAGATCCCCTGCTCATCGTAATTCACAGTGATATAAAGATTCCCGCATCCGGTTTTCACTCGTTCTGTCACACCGCTGACAGCATTAGGACGAGGACGGGGCGTGATCCGGCCCCCTGCCGGCTCTTCTTCCGATATCTGGCCTGCCGCTGGTTCCGTTCCTGCGCTGTGGTTCACTTTTCCAATGTTCAGGACCTGTTCATCCCTGCTGCCATCCCTGTAAATGGTCACGCCTTTGCAGCCCAAAGAAAACGCCAAAGAGTAAACCCTCGCCACATCTTCCCTGGTGGCGTGATTGCTGAAATTCACAGTCTTGGAGACCGCGTTGTCCGTAAACTTTTGAAAAGCGGCCTGCATGCGCACATGATATTCCGGACTGATGTCATGAGTGGAAACGAACACTCTGCGAATGTCCTCAGGTAATTCTTTGATCTGGCTTACCGTTCCTTCCTTGGCGATCCGCCGCATGAGAGCATCGGAATAAAGACCTCGCTTTTCCAGTTCTGCTTTCAGCACTGGGTTGACTTCCAGCATTTCCGTGCCATCCATGATGTTCCTGATATAGACATAAGCGAAAATCGGCTCCACGCCAGAGGAGCATCCGCCGATGATGGACAGGGTCCCTGTAGGCGCGATGGTCGTGATTGTCCCGTTTCTCTGCGGTCTTCCTTGGGGCAGGACACTGTTTTCAAACAGTGGGAACGCGCCTCGCTCTTTTGCCAGTTCTTCACTTGCCTGACGGCCTTTTTCCGAAATAAAGGACATGACAGTTTCACCCAGGGCCACTGCTTCGTCTGTATTGTAAGGGATACCCATCATCAGAAGGCTGTCCGCCCAGCCCATGACGCCCAGGCCGATCTTTCTCGTGGATTTTGTGGTCTGGTCGATCTGTTCCAATGGGTATTTGTTCACATCGATCACATTGTCCAAAAAATGCACCGCGTTTTTCACAGTGCGCTCCAGCTTGTCCCAATCAAAGACAACGGCATCGCCCTCCTGCTTTGTCATTTTGGTCAAATTGATGGAACCCAGATTGCAGCTTTCATGGGGCAGCAGAGGCTGCTCTCCGCATGGATTCGTGGCCTCGATGCGGCCCTGCTCTGGCACGATGTTGTCCCTGTTGAGCCGGTCCAGGAAAATAATGCCTGGCTCTCCGTTTCTCCAAGCCGCGTCTACGATCTTGTCAAACACCATTTTCGCGTTGAGACGCTTTACCACCGTCTTTTTGTGCGGATCCACCAGATCATAATCTCTGCCAGCTCCCACAGCTTCCATGAAATCCTCTGTCAACCCCACGGACAGATTGAAATTCGTGATCTCCGTGTTATCTGCTTTGCAGTCGATGAATTTCAGGATATCTGGATGGTCGATCCTGAGAATTCCCATATTGGCGCCCCGTCTGGATCCTCCCTGCTTGATGGCTTCTGTGGCCATGTTGAACACCCGCATGAAGCTGATGGGGCCGCTGGCAACGCCGCCCGTGGAGTTGACCGTGCTTCCCTCTGGCCTCAGCCGTGAAAAGGAAAATCCTGTGCCGCCGCCGCTCTTATGGATGAGCGCCGCCTGTTTGATGGCCTCGAAGATGGATTCCATGCTGTCTTCCACTGGCAGCACAAAGCAGGCGGACAGCTGCCCCAAATCCTTCCCCGCGTTCATCAATGTCGGTGAGTTGGGCAGGAATTCCAGATCTGCCATCATATCATAGAAAACCCGTTCCGTTTCCTCACAATCAGCCTCGCTGCCCCGCAGTTCATCTGCTTGGGCAATGGCTTTTGCCACTCGGTGAAACAGACCGTCCACGGTTTCCACCGGGTTTCCTTGTTCATCTTTTGTCAAATATCGTTGTTCCAACACCATTTCGGCGTTCTTGCTAATGTTCATTCGCACTCCTCTCCCATTGCCTTTCAAGTTTTGCATATGCCATATATTGTATCATTTCTGTTGTTGTCTCTATTACCCGCCAAACACTTCTTTAGCCGCTTCCACGGATTTCATGGCGTCTTTGCAGTAATAATCTGCGCCGATCTTTTCTGCGTAATCCGGTGTCAGCACTGCGCCGCCCACAAGAAATTTGCATTCCGGCGCAGCTTTTTTCACTGCGAGAATCGTCTCTTCCATGCTCTTCAAGGTAGTAGTCATCAATGCGCTCAAGCCTACTAGCTTGATCTCTTTTTCCAAAACCGTTTCCACGATGGTTTCCACCGGCACGTCCCGTCCCAGATCAATCATTTCAAAGCCGTAATTTTCCATGATCACTTTGACAATGTTTTTTCCAATGTCATGGATATCGCCTTTTACCGTGGCAATGACCACCCGTCCTTTGGATACTTGGTCTTTTCCACTGCTGGCAAGACGCTCTTTGATCAGTTCAAAGCCGCCCTGAGCCGCTGTCGCAGCCTGCATCATCTGAGGCAGGAAGATGGTTCCCTTTTCAAACCCCTGGCCTACTTTGTCCAGGGCTGGTATCAGATAGTCGTTGACCACTGTCATTTCATCTTCTTTCAAAAGCAGCTGCTCCACCGCATGAATGGTATCTGTTTTCATTCCTTTTTCCAGAGCATGGAACAGGGACGGCTCTTGGTTTTCAGACACTGCCTCCTGTTTCTGCGCTCCTCTTGTCATGGCGCCCAGGGAAACATCGCTGTACCTTTCAATGAAATGCTCTGCGTTTTTATCTCTGTTGTGAAGCATTTCAAATGCATAGATCGTTCCCATCATGTCTTCATCGTTTGGATTGATGATCGGCAGATCCAGACCATTTTCCATGGCCAGGGCCAAAAACGTCCGGTTGATCAGAGGCCTGCACGGAAGGCCAAAGCTGATATTGGAAACGCCCAGGACCGTATGAAGGCCTAGCCGCTCCTTGACCATGCTCACGGCTTTGAGGGTTTCCTGGACCTCCGCCTGCTGCGCAGACGCAGTCAGGGTCAAACAGTCGATGAACACGTCCTTTTTGGGGATGCCCGCTGCTGCCGCCCGTTCCAGGATCCGCTCCGCAATGGCAAACCGGTCCTCTGCCTTGGAAGGAATGCCGTTTTCGTCCAGAGTCAGACCGACCACGGCTGCTCCATATTTTTTGACGATAGGGAGAATCCGTTCCAACACTTTTTCTTCCCCATTGACGGAATTGACGATGGCCTTTCCGTTGTATACCCGCAGCGCAGCCTCGATAGCCGCTGGATTTGAAGAATCGATTTGCAGCGGCAGATCCGTGATAGCCTGCAGTTGTTTCACTACTTTTGGCAGCAGTTCCACTTCATCAATGTCCGGTATTCCCACGTTCACGTCCAGCACATGCGCTCCCGCGTCAATCTGCTGGACTGCCTGGGACAGGATATAGTCGTAATCCCGATCGATCAGAGCCTGCTTCATTCGTTTCTTCCCTGTGGGATTGATCCGCTCTCCAATGACCGTCACTTTGTCAATGACCGCTGCCTGAGTGCCGCTGCAGATCACGCTCTTTTCCTGAGACGGCGCGCGGCCTTTCATGATGTCCTGAGAAAAGGCCTTTTTCATTTCTGCGATGTATTCCGGCGTGGTGCCGCAGCATCCGCCCACTAGGGAAACGCCTAATTCTCCATACTTTGCCATGGCCTGGGCGAACTCCTTTGGGGTGATGCTGTATTCCCCTGTCCTTGGATCTGGAAGCCCAGCGTTGGGCTTTACCAGCACAGGCAGCTTGGTGGCATCACACAGCGCTTTCGCCAGGGGGAAAATCTCCACAGGTCCCAGAGAACAGTTGATGCCCACGGCCTGCACGCCCAGTCCTTCCAGCACAGCAGCCATGCAGGGGATGCTGGTCCCAGTGAAGGTTCTTCCGTTCTCTTCAAATGTCATGGAGACCAGCACAGGGAGCACGGTGTGTTCTTTTGCTGCCAGCACCGCTGCTTTGACTTCATACAGATCCGTCATGGTCTCGATCACGATCAGGTCAGCGCCCGAAGCCGCTCCTTGGGCCATGACTTGGGCAAAAGCCTCATAAGCCTCTTCAAAAGCCAGCGTCCCCATGGGTTCCAGCAGTTCTCCCAAAGGCCCCACGTCCAGGGCCACGAAATACTCGCTGCCACAGGCAGCTCTAGCTGCCTTCACAGCACTGTCCACCACCTCTTCCACAGTATGGCCGCAGCCCTCCAGCTTAAAGCGATTGGCTCCAAACGTATTGGCATAAACAATGTCAGAGCCTGCCTCTATATATCGTTTATGGATGGATGTGATCAAATCCGGATCCGTCAAGCTGAGAAGGTCAGGCGAGGCTCCTGGCCGCAGCCCGCTCTGCTGCAAAGTTGTCCCCATCCCTCCGTCTAAAAATATTGGTCTCTTCCTAAAATCCAGCACAGCTTTTTCCTTCCTTTCTCAATACGCATGTGTCCCGCAGCGCGCATTCTCCGCAGGTGGCCAGATATCCTGTCACAGGATGGTCTGCCATTCCCAAAATCGCGGTCACGGATTTTCTCGGTATCATGATGTGATTGTTGTTGACATTCAGACCGATCTTGCGGCCCGCGTCCAACGCGGCCAGCAGCTGACTCTGGGTTTCTATGGGCAGATCCCCGTAACCTGGGCTGTACCTGCCTGTCAAAAAACCTCCTGCTTGCTGCTGGATCTGTTCCTCCAATTCATCGCAGACCTGCTCGATGAGAACAGAAGCCCCGCAGTCCAAAATGAACGCGTCCGCCATGTCTCTGATCTGGGCAACACGGAGCAGCCGATCCACATCCGCGCCCAGGGTCGCGGCCATGATCGTCATTTCCCCGCAGCCCGCCAGGTGTTTTTGGATGGCTGTTCCTTCCAAATTCAAGGCGCCCAGGCCTAAGATTCGGTAAACGCCTTGGGGCCTGATTGCTTGAAGCAGCTGTTTTTCGCAGGTATCCATGGCAGCCCGCAGATGCTGGTCCGCCTGGCCTTTCACTCCTAATCTGCCCAGCCACTGTTTTTCATCGATCTGTAAGGGTTTTTCCAGCTTCATGTCACAGCAGGTCCTTGATCTTTTCGTAAACAGCCAAAGAAACCTCCGGGTTGTTCATGGTGTATAGATGAATCCCGTCCACACCATGCTCCAACAGATCCCGAATCTGATCCACCGCGTACTGGATCCCGTGCTGATACAATTCTTCTGGCGCGTTTTCATAAAGGCTGATCATCTTGGTGAACTCATGGGGCAGGCTGGCGCCGCTGAGAGCCACTGTCTTTTCAATCTGTTTTTTGTTCACAATAGGCATGATCCCCGCAGAAACCGGCGCTTTGATCCCTGCGTTTCGCACCTGCACCATGAAATCATAAAAAAGCTGGTTGTCGAAAAACAGCTGGGTGATCAGTACTTTCACGCCTGCGCCGATCTTGTATTTTAAATTGGAAATGTCCTCCCGCAGATTTTTACTCTCCGAATGACCTTCTGGATAGCAGGCTCCTAGAATCTGCAGCCCGCTGTTGCGCTGCACTTCGATGGCCAATTCGTTAGCGTGAAAGAATTCCTTTTGGATCATCTCTCCAGGCACGATATCCCCCCGAAGCGCCAGCACGTTTTCGATCTCTGCTTCTGAAAACCGCCGGATCATCTCTGTCACGTCTTCCATGGTAGAATTGACGCAGGTTAGATGAGCCAGCGGCTCGATGCCGAATTTCTTTTTGATGTTGGATGCGATGTCACAGGTGGAATTATCCGCCATGTTGCCCCCCGCGCCATAGGTCACGCTGATGAAATCTGGCTGACACACGGCGAGTTTTTCAATGGTATCGTAAATTTTATCTAAGCCAGACTGCCTTTTGGGTGGAAAAATTTCCAGGGAAAAGACCGGCTTTTTCTGCTCAAAGATTTCTGGTATTTTCATGTCATCCTCCTAATGTCTCTCAATGTTCTCGTTTATGTTTTTCTACCATTTCTCGATATTGCTCTTTTGTCAAAAGGCCGGAATCCAGTAAGGTCTTGAGGCTGCTCAAATAGCTTTCATCCGCTGTTTTCGCTTTGCTCGGTCGGGCGCTTTCTGTGCTTCTGACCTGCACCACTTTGCCATCGGCTTTGAGGGGATAAAACTTTGAAGCCTTTGCCCTGATCTGCTCTGCTGGCTTTGACGGTTTTTGTGAAACTGACGCGGGCTGCGTCTTTTGGGCAGGCGCGGGCCGCGAAACCTCTGCGGGTGCTGATTCTGCCTGCGATCCGCTGTCTCCGACTTTTTTGAAAGCGCTGGCTGCCTCTGACTTCTTATCTTCGTTTTTGTTCAAAAGGTTGATCCCTGCGGTAACGAGGGGCACCAGTGCCGCCAACAGGAAAAACACGCCCACGCCGCCTGACGAATCATCCTCTTCCCACAGGCCTTCATCGTCTTCATAGATGGCCCCATCGTAGACATTGTAATATCCATCATCAGAAAACCCCGTGACCATCTGCGTAGCCTCTGCTTCCATCTGATCGGGCACTTCATCTCCGTAGCAAGTCAGCAGGATGGTGATCACGCAGTTGTTCTTTACCGTATAGTAAACGCGATACTGAATGCTTTTCTCTATTTCCGTCTCTTCCTTTACATTTGCCTGCACAAAGATGTCACCTGACCCCACTGCCTCCAGCAGCTGCTCGTCACGAGTGATTTCTCTGTAATGTTCCCCTTGTGGCAATAATGTGCTGTCGATCCACTCATAGCCATAATCCTCAAAATACTCAGCAAGATCCGCCTCATCGCAATCCGTGAAATCAATCTGCCCATAAGGATCATTGTCATACAACAGCTCCACAGTGGCAGGCATGCCTGCGAATTCTTTGTATTTCAGCAAAAGCAGCTCTGAGGTTTCATCCCCGTAGTTTTCCAACTCTTCTGCCGTATCACCATAATATTCCTGGATCAGCTGGTCATGCTCACCAGGCTCCATATCCTCCCATCCATTGGGAAGTTCAAAGTCAATCTGCCCGTCCTGTAATGACACAGATTCGCCATAACTGAAAGAAGCTGTGGAAAAAATGACAGCGACTGTGAAGAAAAGAATCCATAACCTTCTCATAAAGACCTCCTTTTCCTGACTACACACCACTCATGGATTCATTATACTACCTTTTGCTTTTTTTGTCATTAAAATCTGGCGCTGGCTTTTGAATAATGGCACGAAAAACGGATTTTATTTCATTTATAAGCATATTTATGGTACAATAGGGGTATCAAATGTTAGGAGATCGAGCGATGAAACCACTGAACAAATATTTTGACCATACCAACCTGAATCCTATGGCCTCGGAAGCGGATATCCGCAAACTCTGCGATGAAGCGAAGAAGTATGAATTTTACGCAGTCTGTGTCCACAGCTGTTACGTGCCCCTGGCAGTGAAAGAGCTGGAGAGCACTGATATCAAAGTGGCCTCTGTGGTAGGTTTTCCTCTGGGCATGAATGCCGCGGAGATCAAAAAACAGGAAACCGCATGGGCCTGTAAACAGGGCGCGAAAGAAATTGACATGGTGATCAACATCGGCGCTTTGAAGGAAGGCCGACATGATTACGTGAAGCAGGAGATCATGGAAGTGGCTGAAGCCGCTGCCGCTCATAAAGCCATTGTGAAAACCATCCTGGAAACTTGCCTTCTGACGGATGAAGAGATCGCCGCCGCTTGTCAGCTGGCCATTGACGCTGGCGCCGCCTTTGTGAAAACATCCACTGGATTCAGTAAACACGGAGCAACGCCCCACGCCATGTCCCTGATCAAAGAAACAGTGGGTGACAAGATCCTGATCAAAGCTTCCGGCGGCATCCGAGATGTCCTTGCTACTAAAGAAATGCTGCGCCTTGGAGCGCACCGCATTGGCTGCAGCGCGTCAGCGGCGATCATGGACGCACTGAAATAAAGGTAAATAGCCTTGAAAAATGAAATGGAAATCTAAGATTTCCATTTCATGATATTCCCATCAAAAAAGCATTCCAGCTGCGATCTATCCTGCAGATACGTCAGGTAACATCTGAGAGTGGAGCCTACGACCGCATGCTGGATAAAATTTGCTTTCATCCCATAGTGATCGTACACGCCTTTTAAAATTTCATCATACCCTTTGCCCTGCCCGCAGATTCCTAGTAGCGCTTCTATGTTTTTTCTGATATTTTCTTTGTTTCCCTGGGCAAGAGGCCTGATGTCCTCCACCACATCGCCGTGGGCGGGGATGAACAAGCTGCCTTCCAGAGTTTCCAGGAGTTCCAGAGTTTCCATATATTTTTCTACATCCACCAGATAGCCGAATTGGTATTTTTCCAGACATTTTTGATTCAGTACGCTGTCGCCCAAAAACCATACATCATCAGGCGTTTTGACGCCGATCATGCCAAAGCTGTGACCAGGGAGATCCATATATTCCAATCCATGAGGCAGCGCGAAATCTTCGATGTCCCGAAATCCGATGGGACCCGGATGGTCAAAGAACTGCTTCATCTGCCGGAATGGATAGCCGCCGAACATATAGGAGGCCTCCAGTCTGCCATGGTTGGCGAAAGCGTTTTCCACGTTGGTTTCATAAGCCGGACAATTCCAAGTCTTCATCAAATATTTGTTGCCGCCTAAATGGTCGATATGACTGTGGGTGTTGATGATGAATTTCAGCTTCCAGCCCCGGGTCTCCAAAATCTCCTGGGCCGCTCGCGCGGATTTTTCTCCGTTTCCCGTATCGATCATGCACACCTCTTGGTCATTCAATTGATAGATTCCCATGATGTTGGGGCTTTCGATATACCAGGTCCGTTCACCTGCTTGTACTAGCTCAAACATTGCTGCCTTCTTTCTTTTTTCTATGTTTCTAAATACGTCTTCAATTCTTCTCTTACCCGCTGCTGGATGTCATCCGCGATCTTGCCCGCCTTTTTCTCGTCCATGCCAATGGCCCGGGCCACGCTGAGCACATCTGTTCTGCCTGGATCCTTCCCGTTTCCGTGGACCGTGGTGGCGTGCTCTCCGCCTAAGGAATAGCTGTAAGTCAGATCATATGCCGGAGACAGCATCCACCTGTCCTCTGCTTCCTCATATAGATACGTAAAATTTTTGGAATGGTCATCCCGATTGTGGGCGAACACATTAAAGCACATCAAGCGGAACAGCTTTTCGATTTCCGCAAAATCCTTGGTCAGTTCCAGCGTCAATTTCATGAGCACATCGTAATCCAGGTTGGGCATGCGGTGGGAAGTTTCCAAAAGGCCGCTGACGGAAACCATGTGCGCCCGCTTTGTCTGTCCGTCCGTTTGCCGCAGCCGGTCAAAACGCTTTGTGCCAAAATATCCTTCGCAAATACCAGAAGGAAACAGCTTCGTCTCTGTCATCTGGATTCCGCATTTTTTTGCACACAGGGAATAGTCATACTCCTGCTTTCCAATGTCCTTCCCGTCCTGGGCCGAAGGAAACTTGACGATCCACTCTTCCCCATCTATGCGCATGAGGCTTTTGGGCCTGGCTCCGCCAGATGAGCCGCCCAGCCGGAACAATTCATCGAGATTTTTCGTTTCCTCTGACCGCAGAACCGCGCTGCATTCCTGCGCCATTTCGTCCAGATCCATATCAGGTTCTTGGGTTTCAAAGTCGTGGACGGGCTGATAAGTCAGAGCCCCCATGCCAGAATCTCCAACAATGGCCAAACGATCCAGCGGCCCCACTTCATAAGGATCCAGCCGGTTCCTCGCCAAGACCCGATCCACCAAAAGCCGCCCCCAGCCATCCGGCAGACTGTCCGCGAACACGCCAAACAGCCCGTCAAAGGGCTGGGTTTTGGGCATAAAAACGTCTTCTTTCAAGGGCAGGGAAAAAGGGCTGATGGAAAAGCCCTCCCCCAGCCACGATTTTTCATACTGGAAAGCGGCCAAATACCCTTTGTACAAAGCCATCTGCCCCACTTTCCTCCCGTGATAGAACACATGCAGGTTACTGATCGCTTTCATTCATGACCTCCCTGATCGTCAAAAAAGGCACGTTCTCAAAAAGAGCCTCCAACTCTTCACTCAACTCTAAGGCAATGGCGATTTTCGTCAGGGACAAAAGAGAAATCTGTCCTGTCTGCTCGAACCGCTTCAAAGACCCTAAACTCACATCAGCCTTCTCACTGAGGCGAACTTGGGACAAGCCCCGCCGTTTCCGAATGTCACGGAGCCGCTCCGCAATGGAACGGTCGATCTCACCTGGTGTTCTCTGATTAAAACGATATCTGTACATAGCTAATATTTTATCCTAAAATCCCAAAAATATCAATAAAAAGCTAAAATATTAGCTGCGATTTTTTCGACACCACCTATTTATATTCCTTGTGCTCCACATCGCAGTAAGCGCAGCGGTAAATCTTCTTTTCCCGATCCGCCAGCTTGAACACATGAGTGATCTCCTGTTCAATAGAAGTGATGCACCTTGGATTCTTGCACTTGATCACATCTGTCAGGGTTTCCGGCAGCTCCAAATGCTCCTTTTTCTGCAGCACGCCGTCCTTTACCCGATTGACAGTAATGTTGCTGTCGATATATCCCAGCATTTCAAAATCCAGCTCGATCTCATCATCGATCTTGATGATGTCCTTTTTCCCATACTTGCTGCTGCACACGTTTTGGACCACCGCCACGCTGCAGTCCAGCTTGTCTAGTCTCAAATAATTGTAAATTTCCATGCTCTTTCCTGCTTTGATATGATCCAGCACAATGCCTGTCGTTACGCCATCAATATTCATTCCACAAACCTCCTTATTTGATTCCCAGTAAGTCTAAGATCAATGCCATCCTAATATGTTTTCCGCACAATGCCTGTTCAAAATAGCAGGCTCTCGGGTCATCGTCCACTTTTACGGAAATCTCGTTGACCCTTGGCAGCGGATGCATGATCGTCAAGTCCGGCTTGGCAGTTTCCAATTTTTCCATATCCAATATGTAAGTGTCCTTCAATCTCACATAGTCCTCTTCATTAAAGAACCGCTCTCTCTGGACTCTGGTCATGTACAACACGTCCAGCTGGGGCATGACTTCCTCCATGCTTTCCACTTCGCACCATTCCACGCCTGCTGCCCGCAGTTTTTCCCTGATATATTCCGGCACTTTCAGTTCCTCTGGTGAAATCAGAACGAATTTCACGTTTTCATAGCGAAGCATGGCCTCAATCAGGGAATGGACCGTCCGTCCGAATTGCAGGTCCCCGCAAAGTCCCAGGGTGACGTTCCCCAGTTCGCCCTTTTTCCGTTTGATGGTCAGAAGGTCCGTCAATGTCTGAGTCGGGTGGAAATGACCGCCGTCCCCTGCGTTGATGATGGGCACCGTGGTCCTCTTGGAAGCGATCAAAGGCGCGCCTTCCTTTGGGTGACGCATAGCGATGATGTCCGCGTAGCAGCCTACGGTCCTTACCGTGTCGCTGACGCTTTCTCCTTTTGCCGCTGAACTGGAGGAAGCTTCGGAAAAGCCCAAAACAGTCCCGCCCAGTTCCAGCATGGCTGCTTCAAAACTGAGCCTTGTTCTAGTGCTGGGTTCAAAGAACAGGGTGGCTAATTTTTTCCCCTTGCAAATATCCATGTAATCATCGTGGTTCGCCACGATATCATCCGCGATCTCGATCAGATGATCGATCTCCTCCACAGACATGTCCAGAATGCTGATCAAGTTACGAATTGAATCTCCCATTTATTTCTCTCCTTTCATCCATCCTTCATCAGATGGGTCATTACGAAACGCAATTAAACGCTGAACATCTTCTTTTTTAATATAATCTTCTTCTGCTGCCACTTCTACCAATGTGTCCAGGTCACACAGGCTCACATTTTTAATATCCGCTTCTTTCATGCGCTGGATGCCTTTTGCCATGCCATATGTGAAAATGCTGGCAATGCCTAATACCTCCGCGCCAGCTTCCCGCAGGGCTTTTACAGTGTCCAGCACCGAACCGCCTGTGGAAATCAGGTCTTCAATGACCACGACCTTCTGGCCTTTTTCCAGCTTTCCTTCGATCTGATTGGTCCGCCCGTGATCTTTGGCAGAGCCTCTTACATATCCCATGGGCAGCCCCATGATATGGCCTGTGATAGCTGCGTGGGCAATGCCCGCGGTGCTTGTTCCCATCAGCACTTCACAATCCGGATAATGCGCTCTGATGATCTGAGCCAGCCCTTCTTCTACTTTCAGCCGGACCTCCGGCGCGGTCAGGGTCAAACGGTTGTCGCAGTATATGGGGCTCTTGATGCCGCTGGCCCAGGTAAATGGCTGATCTGGCCGCAGGAACACGGCCCCGATGGAAAGCAGTCCTTTTGCGATTTCTCTTTTCATTTTCATACCTCCACAAATTCTTTCACGCAGCGATCATAAGCCGCGATAGGGTCTTTGGCCTGGGTGATGGGCCGTCCCACTACAATATAATCGGAACCCAGCTCCTTTGCCTTCGCAGGCGTTGTCACCCGCACCTGGTCGCCTTTGGACGCCTCATCAAAGCGGACCCCCGGCGTCACAGTCAGAAAATCTGTCCCGCAGACATCGTGAATCTTTCCTGCTTCCAGTGGTGAGCACACCACGCCATCCAGTCCCGCGATATCCGCGTTTTCCGCGTACTTGATCACCACGTCATCGATCTTTTCCCGAATCAGCAGCTCTTCGGTCATCCGTTCCTGGCTAGTGGATGTGAGCTGGGTGACTGCCATGAGCAGAGGCCTGGTGCCATCGGCTCTTGTCAGACCTCGAAGGGCCGCTTTCATCATTTCAATGGTGCCCGCGGCATGGAGGTTCACCATGTCCACGTCCAGGCGGGACAAAACTGCCATTGCTTTTTCCACTGTGTTGGGGATGTCATGAAGCTTTAAATCCAGGAACAATTTGTGTCCCCGCTTTTTGATCTCCTGGATGATGGACGGTCCTTCCGCATAATAAAGTTCCATCCCTACTTTTACATAAAGCTTCCTGCCTGTGAATCGATCCAGAAAGGCCAGGGCCTCCTGCCCGTTCTTAAAATCTAAGGCGATAATTACGTCTTTTCCCATTTTGAACCTCCTCTTTCTATGCTTGTATCCTTAGCTCTTTGCTTTAAATTCATTGCTTGCTGATTTTATTTACGCATCCAATGATATCTTCCAAATTCTCAATTCCCAGCTCTTCCATGGTCTTTGGCAGAGCTTCGATGATTTCTTTGCAGGCATAGGGATTCACTAGATTGGCGGCTCCCACCTGCACTGCGGTGGCTCCTGCCATCATCATTTCGATCACATCCTCCGCGCTGGAAATGCCCCCCATGCCGATGATCGGAATCTTCACCGCCTTTGCCACCTGATAGACCATCCGCAGGGCCACGGGGAAAATGGCTGGCCCGGAAAACCCGCCCATTTGGTTGGCGATCACCGGCTGTCTTTTTTTGATGTCGATCCGCATGCCCAAAAGGGTGTTGATCAGGCTCAATCCATCTGCGCCAGCCTCTTCACAGGCCCTGGCAATGGACGCGATGTCTGTCACATTGGGGCTCAGCTTGATATAGATGGGCTTTTTTGTCACTTTCTTTACTGCCCTAGTGACTTCCGCGGCGCTTTCCGGCAAAACGCCGAAAGCCATGCCCCCGTGATTCACATTGGGACAGCTGACATTGACTTCGATGATCCCCACCTGCTCTTGATCGTCCATGGCCTTTGCGCATTCTGCGTACTCTTCCAGAGAAAACCCGCTCACATTGGCGATCACTGGCTTTCCATAGATCTTGGCAAGGTCCGGCAGCTCCTTTTCTATAACAGCCTCAAGTCCCGGGTTTTGCAGGCCCACGGAATTGATCATGCCCTGGCTGCACTCGGCGATCCTGGGCTGAGGATTCCCAAATCTGGATTCCCTGGTGGTCCCTTTGAACGATAGAGAGCCTAAAATATTAATGTCATAAAGCTCCGCGTATTCCTTTCCATATCCAAATGTGCCGCTGGCAGGAATCACTGGATTATCCAGCCGCAGCCCGCTCAGGGAAACATTCATGTTCACCATATGATTTCCTCCTTTCTCAGCACTGGCCCTTCTTTGCAGATGCGTTTGTATCCGTACTTTGTTTCACAGCTGCATCCCATACAGCCGCCGAACCCGCATCCCATTCTGGCCTCAAAGCTGAACTGTCCATCCTTCACTTTGCCTGCCACTGCTCGCAGCATGGGCTCCGGACCGCAGGCACATCCATAATCCGCGGGTTCAAACCCATCTGTGACAAAGCCCTTTGTCCCATAGCTTCCGTCCCCAGTGGTCACAGTCACATCAGCACCCAAAGCTTTGAATTCTGCTTCATAAAACACTTCTGTCTTTGTATTGAATCCTAAGATCACCTTTGGCTGTTTTCCCTGGGCAATGAGGGCTTTTGCCAGACCGTACATAGGAGGCACGCCCGCGCCGCCGCCTGCCAGCACCGGCGCCTCGCTGATGGCAGAAAGATCATAGCCGTTTCCCAGAGGACAGAGGATCTCCAGTTTTTTACCTGGCTGATACCCTGCCATGGCCTTGGTGCCTTTTCCCACGACTTTATAAATAATAGTGAGCGACCGGTCATCCCAATCACAGATGGAAATGGGCCTTCTCAGATAACATCCCTCTAATTTGATGTTGATGAACTGGCCTGGGGCGGAGATCTCCGAAACATCACCTTCCAATTTCATTTCCCACATGTCAGGAGCCAGCTCTTTATTTGAAACCACAATGTAACGATTGTTTTTCATGTTATTTCTCCCAAACTTTTTTTCCATTAACAAAGGTCATTCTGTTTTCACCTTGGACCTGCATTCCGGCAAAAGGCGTGCTGCGTCCTTTTGATAGGAACTGCGCGGGATCGATGCTGTAATGACCATCCACATCCAGCACCGCGATATCCGCGGTCTGACCTTCTGTGATAAAACCGCCTTCGATTCCAAAGATCCTGCGAGGCGCGATGGCCATCAGATCCACCAGCTCTTCCAAGGTGAGTTTTCCCGTCTTCACAAGGTGCGTGTATAAAACAGGAAAAGCAGTTTCCAGACCCACGATGCCAAATGCGCTTTCCGCCAGTCCCTTGCTCTTTTCTTCTGCGCTATGAGGCGCGTGGTCCGTGGCGATCAGATCAATGGTCCCATCCAGCAGCCCTTCCAAAAGCGCGGCTCTGTCCTCTCTGGAACGAAGCGGCGGGTTCATCTTGAATCTCCCGTCTTCCTGCAGGTCTTCATCGCAAAGCACCAGGTAATGAGGCGCTGTCTCGCAAGTGACCCGCGCGCCCTCTTTTTTCGCCTGACGGATCAGGTCCACCGTTTCTTTCGTGGAAATATGACATACGTGGTAGCGGACGCCTGTCTCTTTGCAGAGCGCGATGTCCCGCTCCACCTGTCTCCATTCACTCTCTGAGCAGATGCCTTTGTGCCCATGGACCGCCGCATAAGTCCCCTCATGAATGTAACCGCCGTGGAGCAGGCTTTCATCCTCACAGTGGGCTACGATGATCTTGTCCAAAGCCTTGGCCTTTTTCATCGCTGCCTCCATCAGTTCTGTGGTCTGCACGCCCTTTCCATCGTCCGAATAAGCGATGACCTTGTCCTTCATGGCTTCCATGTCTGACAAAACGCCTCTTCCATTCTGCTCTTTTGTGATGGTGCCATATGGAAACACCTTGACCGCGGCGTCCCGTTCTATGATGTCCAGCTGAACGTTCAGGCTTTCCATGGTGCTGGGCACAGGATCCAGATTGGGCATGGGACAGACCGCCGTGTATCCCCCTCTGGCAGCGGCCATGGTTCCCGAGCGGATGGATTCTTTATAAAAAAAACCAGGTTCCCGAAGATGTACATGAACATCAACAAAACCTGGAATGATAAAACAAGAATCACAATCAATGCTTTCGTCATATGGAATAAAGCGAGAAAGAGATAGACGGTCATCAATCACAAAAATATCCCTTTTCACAAATCCGTTTTCTGTAAAAATATATCCGTTTTTTAGCAGTGTGGTCATACTGGTTTCCTTTCATTATTGTTTTTGCCTAAATCTTCAGTAGTATATCACACCAAGAGACGGAAGTCAATTGTGAATTTTTCTTTTTGCTTGTCCACGGGCCCATTGGCCGTGATCTTCAAGGGCCAAACACAGAAAGCGCAGTAACCCCTTTCATCGTTTCTTTTTGCCTTTTATATGAAAGCCTCTCCGCTCTAACACATCCTCTATGATCTCTTCCTCTGTGAGTTCTGGCTCCACTTTCGTGGTGATGAGGAACTGCCGCAAGTATGCCAGCCCTCTAGCGTGCCTGGTCTTTATGGTATTGACGTTTTCGCCTGTGATCTCAGAGATCTCCTTCAGCCTGTATCCTTCAAAATAGTACAGACGAAAGATGACCAGCGTTTTCCTCGGTAAATGTTTCAGCACCCTGCACAGCTCTTCCCTGTGACCTACCTGATCGAAGGCTTCTTCCAGCTTGCGTTGATTCACATCATCGATATGCGGGATCTCCGCTTCAAAATCCTCGGTATCCGTGGAACGGACAAGACCCTGTCCCCTGAAGAAGTTGCGCCAATAGCGATTCAATTCATGTCTTGCGATCTGCCATAACCACGCATCCATTTTATCCGGCTCCCGAAGCTTGTCCAAGGAGCGCAGCGCGTTTATGAAAATGTCATGAAGCAAGTCTTCCCGATCTTGTTTCGGTACGTTTTGAATAATGAGGAGCCGATTGATATTGTCATATTTGCTGCATAAAAGCGCCTTTCTCTCTTCGATGTCCAAAACCTGTGATCCTTTCTCGATTATTGCTTGATTTCTATTCTCTGATTCATGATATAACGATCTGATTGATGGTGGAAAAGGTTTTCCAACTGATAAAATTTTCTAAGGAGCCGCCATGCCTCCTACCTTCTATTATGTTATCTCTCTGGCATTTTGTCAAATTGATTTCAAAGGTAAGTTTTTTCACGAACCTATTACCAGCCGGTATTTATATAGCAAAAGAGGCCGGCCTGGTATGCCCGCCTCTTTCGTTATTTTAGACATTTTTGTCTCAAAACATGGTCTGTTTTTTATAACAATTGGATCGTACCATTGATCATGAGCACGATTGCCGCGATGAACGCGATCAGCACTACGACTGTTGCCACCAGGTCCGTTGTCTTCGGGAATAATTTTTCGCCTTTCTCTTTCTGCGTATACAGATAAATGATGATCCCGATTCCAAAGAGCAGCGCTGTGGCCAACACAGACTGCCAGCCGCTGGCATATAGCATCCAGAAGCCGTATACCGCACCGATGATGGCAAAGATCCAGGTCGCTGCTTTTGAACTGTCTTTGTCCAGCGTGTCTCCCTTTGCCGTAGCCTTCAGGCAATAGAGTCCTGACAGGAAGTAAGGGAACATGATCATGCTGGTGGAAAGCGCATAGCAGATCTGGAATGACGCATCGTTAAAGTAGATGAGAATCAGGAAGATCTGAATGACGATCATGGAAAGCAGCAGTGAGGTCACTGGAACGCCCTTGCTGTTTTCTCTTGCAAAAAATTTCGGGAAGCAGCCTTTTGTCGCAGGCGCGTAAGCGCTGTCCACGCACAGAATCGTATAGGTGAACAAAGCTCCAGCGACAGAAATGATAACCGCGATGTTGACCAGCGTTGAACCCCAGTCACCAACAACAGCCTGCAGCACGCCTGCCATGGATGGAGTTTCCAGCACAGCCAGTTCTTCTGTTGGCAGCACGCCCATACTGAGAATGGAAATCATCATGTACAGGGCCAGCATGCACAGGAAGCAAGTAACGGTCGCCCGTCCCGCAGCCTTTGTGGTCTTAGCTCTTTCAGAAATAACGACAGATCCTTCGATACCAATGAAGATCCATACGGTGATGAAGGTGGTGCCTTTTACCTGTTCCATCAGGCTCATTCCAGAACCTTCGCCAGTAAAGTTGGCCATGAACACGTCCGGATCAAAGGCTCCGGCAAAGATAATGGCCACCAGCAAAGTAAGGATTGGCAAGAGCTTCGCGATAACAACGATCACGTTGATGGTCACAGCCTGGTTGATGCCTCTGGAAACCAGGAATGTCAGGATCCACATGATGACCGATGCCGTTATGATAGACGCGAGATTGTTGCCGGTTCCGAAAACAGGGAAGAAATGTCCCAGGGAACCAAACAGCATAGTGATAAAGGAAACCTGCGCCAAAACCGCGCTGATCCAGTATCCCCAAGCGGAACAGAATCCGATGAATTCACCGAATCCTTCTCTGGCATAGGTATACAGCCCGCTGGTAAGCTCAGGCTTGGCGATACCCAGCCTTAAAAAGCACATGCACAGGGACAGCATGCCGACACCGACGATGACCCACCCAATGAGTGATGCCAAAGGGTACGCGCCGGATGACGCGAAGTCTCCTGGAATGGCAAAGGCGCCGCTGGCCAGGATGAGCCCGATGCCGAACATGGTCAGCCTGACGGATCCCAGCTTGTTTTCATTTGGATTGTTCATAAATTGTCCACATCCTTTTGTAAAATAAATAAAAAGTGATAATTGCTCGTTATCCTAGAAGCGGAGTGACAGGCAGCTCAGTCCGCCATCCAGTTTTCTGTATTCAGAAGTATCCACTAACAGAACTTTGTAGCCAGCGTCTTTCACTGCTTTTTCCACTGCTGGATATCCTTCTGGAACGATAACTGTATCATTTACCCAGATGCAGTTGGCAGCATAAGCCTCCTCTTCAGGGATCACGATCTTATTATATTTAGCGAAATCCGGTTTGTCAATGAATTCGCCGGAAACTAACATGTTGTTGTTTTCAATGTAGTTTACGCCAGTCTTTAAGTGCAGCACTTTTTCGAGAGGAACTTCGGAACCGCTCAGCCCGTACTTTTCCAGAATCGCGATGAACTGTTTGATTCCCTCTTCGTTTGTTCTCGCGGAACGGCCCACATAGAAATGATCACCGACCATCATTACATCTCCGCCTTCCAGTGTTCCCGGATCTTTGATGTATTCGATCTGGTCATCTGAGAAGAACTTTTTCACTGCTCCAATGATCTCATTTTTTTCACCATTTCTGGAAGCTGCGCCTGGATTAGTGATGATCGCGCATTTTCTGGTGATGACAGCTGGGTCTTCCACAAAGCAGGAATCCGGATATCTTTCATCTGCTTCCAGAACTGTCACTTCTACCCCACACTGCTTTAATGCGGCGATATAGTCATCATGTTCCTTCAATGCCAGCTCATAATCTGGTTTTCCCAGCTCTGGCGCGGAAGTGATACCTTCTACCATAGCTTTGCACGGTCTTCTTACGATTACATTTTTAAACATTCTGATACCTCCATTTTTTATTCAGAATTTATCGACTGTATGATAACTTACTTTCCAAGGCTTGTCAACACCTGGGAATCATTTCATTGACTTCTATCTCTACTATTTCCATAACAAGTGAAATCTATGCCGGAAATCCTGCTGAACTTCTTTAGAAATCAGCTAATCGTCAGCAGATCCGAGGCAGCCCTTCTCCATATAGCGCGTCCAGCACTCTGCTGCCGCCCAGCCTTGTGGTGATAAAGGTTCCTGCTCCTTCTGTCACTTCCCCGATCATGGCCGCGTTTTTCCCATGCTCTGTTTGCCGCATCAGCGCCAAAGCCTGCTCTGCCTGCGCTTCCGGCACAATGGCGATCATTTTTCCTTCGTTTCCCATATATAGCGGATCCAGGCCTAAGATATCCGCGAACCCTCGGACTTCGTCATCAACTGGAATCGATTCTTCTGACAGCTGGATCCTGTGCCCTGATGCGTCTGCGATTTCGTTGAGAATGGTCCCTAGTCCGCCTCTTGTCACGTCACGCATGGTTTTCACCTGAATGCCCGCGGCAAAGAGGGCCTCCGTGATGTCGGACAAGCACCCGCAGTCACTTGTGATATTGTTTTCAATTTCCATGCGGGCGCTGAGGATGCAGGCATGATGGTCGCCTAGATTTCCTGACAGCAGGATCTTGTCTCCTGGCCGGCAATTGGCGGCGCTCACATCCCTATCCTGGGGGATGAGCCCAATGCCGGAAGTATTGATGTACAAACCGCCGCTTCCTTCCACGACTTTTGTGTCGCCCGCCACGATCATGACCCCTGCTTCTCTGGCCTGGGCAGCCATGGAAGCCACGATCTGTTCCAGCACGGAAATATCCAGGCCTTCCTCCAGGATAAAACCACAGGTCATGTACTTAGGCTCTGCGCCCATCATCAGCAAATCATTGGCTGTACCGCATACGGACAGTTTCCCAATGTCTCCCCCTTTAAAAATCACAGGCGTGACCACAAAGGAATCGGTGCTGAACGCGGCTTTCCCGTTTAATTCCAAAACCGCAGCGTCTTCCAGCTTGTCCAGAACGCTGTTTTTAAAATGCTTTCCAAAAATGCTGCTCATTAGTTCCGCGGATGTTTTGCCACCGCTGCCATGAGCCATTGTAATTTTCATGCTTTCCTCCAATTTTCATCACTGGTTCCGATACCAGATTCCGCAGGCTCCTTCTGCGGAAACCATGCATGGGCCAAAAGGATTCATTGGGCCGCACTTTGTTTTGAACATCGGACATTGATCCGGATTGATCTTTCCCACGATCACATCTGCGCACCGGCAGCCTTCCGGCAGCTCCATGTCCTGGTCCAGCCCTCTGCTTTCTGCGTCATAACAAGTGTCTTTCAGATATAGCCCTGAGTCTTCGATGACCCCCAGCCCTCTCCACATGGCAGGGCCTGGTTCAAAATATTCCTCCAGCACTGCCAAAGCTTTTTCGTTCCCCTGGTCATGGACCGCATGGGGATACAGATTCTTTACTTTCGCCTCTTTTTTCTCAATCTGCCGCACTAGATCATAGATCACGGCTAAAATATGCTCTGCTTCAAATCCAGCCACCACAAAGGGTTTTCCATATTTTTTCGCTAGAGCTTCGTATGGCTTGCTGCCGATGATCACGCTCACATGTCCCGGGCAAATGAACCCATCGATGTCCTGCTGGTTTTCACAGATCCAGCTCAATGCGGGGATCACGGTTTTCAGCGCAGTGATCAGACGGATGTTTTGGATGCCCAAATCCTTTGCCTGCCTCAGCATCAGCCCATAGGCCGGCGCCGTGGTCTCAAAACCCACCGCAGCCACCCCATAGGTGATCTCTGGATGCTGTTTTGCTTTTTCCACTGCCTCAAAAGGCGAATACATCAACTGGACCTTGGCGCCTTTTCCCTTTTGATCGGAAAGGCTCCCTTTTGTGCCTGGAACCTTCATCATGTCACCGAAGGTGAGCAGCACATGGTTCTCTTTCATGGCGTATTCCACACACTTGTCGATATATGCGGTAGGCGTGACACAGACCGGACATCCGGGCCCTGAAATCAGCTTGATCTTCGGGGAGATCAGGCTGCGTATGCCATTTTTAAAAATACTGGCCGTATGGGTGCCGCAGACCTCCATGAGTTTCAGCTCCGGCCCGTCATAAGCTTTCAAATATTCGATCACGTTTTTGATTTCCACTAGGATAACTCCTCCAGTTCTGCGAAAAGGCCGATCAGCTCATCTGCCTGATCCTGCTCCATGACTTCAATGGCGCAGCCTGCGTGGACCAAGACATATTGTCCCGGGTGAGGGCTCACAAGGCCCACGTTCACATCCACCATGTTTCCTTTGAAATCCACCTGGGCGGTGGTTCCGTCCGTGGAAACGACTTTTCCTGGTATCGCAATGCACATTTATTCTTCCTCCGGTATCTTGCAGACATCGATCCATTCCCGCGCTTTGGAATACTGAAACAGTTCCTGACATGTCAATTCTATGGCGCTGTTGGAACTGCCGCAGGCCGGAAACACCGTGTCAAAACGCTGCATGGAAACATCTGCGTAAATTTTCACATCTTCATTTTCTATAGCAAAGGCGCATACGCCTCCTACCGCATGGCCGGTGAATTCCAGCACCTGCTCCGCGGTGAGCATCTTTGCCTTAAAGCCAAACTGTCTTTTGAACTTGCCGTTATTGATTTTCGTGTCCCCAGCGGTCTGGACCAGGATACAGCCACCCTCCGGATCCAGGAAAGAAATGGTCTTGCAGATCCTGGCGGGGATCACTCCTGCCGCTTTTGCCGCCAGCTCCACAGTGGCGCTGGATTCCTCGAATTCTTTGATCCGGTCTTCCATGCCCACGGTTCTAAAATACGCTCTTACTTTTTCAATTGCCACTTTCAGCCTCCTTCTTCTTCATGGCGATGTATGCCTGCCCTAGCGCGATGCCCCCATCGTTTGGACTGACAGAAATATTGTAAAACACTTGAAAGCCATGTTCCCGCAGCAGGGACAAACTTTCTTCCATAAGAATTTTATTCTGAAACACGCCTCCTGTCAATGCTGCCTGAGAGACTCCTGTTTTTTCTCGGATCCTGACACAGGTGTTCAGGATCATGTTCGCGATCTGATGATGAAACTCCAGAGCCAGCTGGTTCGCCCGCCCCTTTTCTGGGGTTGCTGCCGCGTCTTCCAGCAGAATCGCGCACTGGCCTTCGTAATCATTCCTATCTTTGATGCCTAAAAGCGCAGCCACTGCGTCAAAAAGGCGGCCCATGCTGGAGCTTTGGATGGTATTGATGCCTGCGGAAATGGCTTTTCTGGCCAGTTCTTCCCCTGGCCAGTTTCTCTGGTTTTCCTTTACTGCGAAATCCATGATCTCAGAAAGATCCACTCCGATTCCTTCCTCCTGCTGCCTGTAATCCGTTTCCCAGGCATGCATATAGCTGACCGCTGATTTCCAGGCCTCTTTCATGGAAGCGTCACCTCCCAGCATGCGCACGTAGCGAAGATGGTCCACCCGCTGAAACTCCCCATCCTGACACAGTAAAAACTCTCCGCCCCATACGGCGCCGTCCGTTCCATAGCCAGTGCCGTCAAAGCTGACGCCGATCACCTGCCCTTTCAAAGCATGCTCTGCCATAACAGAAGCCACATGAGCGTGATGATGCTGGACTCTGACCAAAGGCAAACCCAGCTTTTCCGCGAAAGCGGTGGTATCATAAAGAGGGTGCAGGTCACAGACCGCCAGCTGGGGCTTGATACGGAACAGGCCTTCCATGCGCCGGACGTTTTCTTCGTAAATCTCTTGATTTTCCAAACTGTCCATGTCGCCAAAATACTGGCTCATATAAACGAAGGGACCTTTTGTCAGGGCAAAGGAATTTTTTAGCTGTCCGCCCGCAGCCAAAATCTGCCCTGGAAAGCTGGTGTCCGCATAAAGGGGAACCGGCGCATAGCCTTTGGACCTGCGAATCATCTGGGGCTGACCGTCAATGACCCGAGCCACAGAATCATCCATCCTGACCTGGATCCTGCGCTGGTTGGAAATCACGCCTTTGATCAACGGTTCTCGCTTCATGAGCGCCCCCATGACCGCATCATCCTTGATGATCGGCTGCTCCGACAAATTGGCGCTGGTGACGATCAGCGGACTGATCTGCTCCAGCAAAAGATACTGCGCCCCCATACTAGGGAGAAAAGCACCAATGAACCGGCTTTTCTCAATCTCTGCGGAGCTGGAAGGCTTGTGTTCAAGCAGCAGAATGGGCCTGGCAGATGAAGCCAGCAGCTTTGCCTCCACTTCTGAAACATGACAATATTGCTTGATCTGCTCCAGGTCCCGAAACATGATGGCAAAAGGCTTTTGTTCTCGCTTTTTGATCTCCCGCAGCTTTGCCACTGCCTCATCCTTTAAGGGGTCACAGAGCAAATTATATCCGCCCATGCTTTTAAAGGCAATGACTTCCCCTGCCCCAAGCAGCTCTGCCCCCTGCTCCACGGTCATGCTCAGCTTTGGGCCGCAGTCATGGCAGGAAATGGTCTGGGCGTGATATCGCCTGTCCTTGATGCTGGTGTACTCCTTTTCACAGAAATCACACATGGGAAAGTCGATCATGGTGGTGTTTCCCCGATCATAGGGAATCCTGTCTATGATGGTATAGCGGGGGCCGCATACCATGCAGCTGATAAAGGGATGCCGGTATCTTGGATTGTCAGGGTCACGCATTTCCGCCAGACAGTCTGGGCATATGGCCAGATCCGCAGGAATCATAGCTGCCTCATCATCGCCTTGGTCACTATCTAAAATCGTAAAATCATCGAAAGCCTGAAAGCGCTCTCTCGTCCGTTTGACATGGACGATTTCCGCAGGAAGCGGCTTGTCCCTTTCTATGGCTTTGATGAAATCATCAATGCGCTCTGGCGTGTCTGTGACCACGATCTCCACCAGACCGCCGATGTTCAAGACTTGCCCTTTCATGTGAAGGCGGGCCGCTGTTTTGGCCACAAAAGGGCGAAAGCCCACTCCTTGGACAATGCCCCACAGCCGGATCCGTTCCGTGATCTGATCCTTTCTATTCATGATCGTGCTCGTGATGGTGATGTCCGTGTTCCTTGATCTCCAGCTTTCCTGCCCGCTCCATGAGCCATGCGGCCACCGCTTCAAAGCCTTCTCCGGTTTTTCCGGAAACTTTGAAAACAGGCACGTCTTTGTTTAGCGCGCGAACCCCCTTCATAAAGAATTCCTCATCAAAATCCAGATAAGGGATCAGATCCACTTTATTCAAAACAATGATGTCTGCCTTTTCAAAAGCCAGCGGATATTTGTACGGCTTGTCGCTTCCTTCTGTGACTGTGGAAATCAGCATCATCACATGTTCACCAATGGAAAACTCCGCTGGGCACACCAGATTGCCGATGTTTTCAATGAACAGCATGCCCCTCTGGTCAAAGGACATGTGGTCTACCATGTGATCGATCATGGGCGCGTCCAAATGGCAGGCTCCGTAAGTATTGATCTGATAAGTGTCAATGCCCATGCCTTTCAAGTCCTGGGTGTCCAGATCCGATTCAATGTCTCCTTCAATCACATAAGGCTTGAACCCTTGCAAATGCTTGAAAATATTTTTGAGCGTCGTAGTCTTTCCCACTCCCGGCGCTCCCATTTCATTGACCGCCAATATGCCATGAGCGCTCAAATGCTCGTTGACATGTTCCGCGATGTGGTCATTTTCATCTAAAATGCCTTCCATCACATTGACTTTCCTAATATCGTGCATAGCTTCCTCCTGTTTATTCTACTTCAATGCTTTCAATATAAAATTCTTTTCCGATCTCTGTGGGTTCTCCATCCGTGCCGCAGTTGGGACAGGCGAAGGACAAGAGCTTTTTCTCGAACAGTTCTCCACAGGAAGGGCATTTCAGCTTTGGCTTCACATGGGTGATGGCCACTTCCGCGCCTTGACACATGGTTCCTTCGCTGATTATGTCAAAATACATGTGTACCGAGTCTCCCACATAACCGGAGTAATCCCCGATCACCAGGTTCACTTTTCGGACTTTTTCCCCATTGGACTCTCTACAATGTTTTTCCGCGATTTTTACGATCTGTTCTGTAATTGGATATTCGTGCATAGCGCGCCGCCTTTCTTGCTAACAAACTATCTTTTTATTATATTACTGCTTTCTTGTGGTTTCAAACAATTGTTTTGTATTTTGGGGGAATTTTTTTGTGACTTAGACGCAATTATATGTTTTCCACAAATCTCATCATGGTTTTTTGTTGTGTATACACAGTGGATACGTTGACTTTCCAATATTTCTTTGATATAGTAGCATTGTTAATTTTATTTACTTATTGAGGAGGAATTGTATTTTGAGAGATCAATGGAATTCAAAAGTTGGCTTTCTGCTGGCCGCCATCGGTTCAGCCGTAGGCCTGGGCAATATTTGGCGTTTTCCATATGTTGCGGCAACAAACGGAGGTGGAGCGTTCTTGCTCCCATATTTTTTCGCAATCATCACAGCAGGTATCCCGATTCTGATTTTGGAATACACGATGGGAAAAACCTACCGGGGAGGCGCGCCTGTGACTTGGGCCAGAATGAACCGGAAATTCGAGTGGCTGGGATGGTTCCAGGCTATGATCGCCTTTGTCATTGGCATTTACTATTTTGCTATCATCGTATGGGTCGTATCCTACATCGGATTTTCCTTTACTCAGGCATGGGGCGCGGATCCATCCACATTCTTCGTGGAATTCCTGGGTCTGACTGACAGCGCCTTGAATCTGGGCGGCATCCAGACAAAGCTGCTCATCCCATTTATTTTAATCTGGGCCATCGCTGCCTTCATTATGTACAAGGGGATCAGCAAGGGCATCGAATTGGCCTGCAAGATCTGCCTGCCGATTTTATTCGTTTTGATTTTGATCCTGGTGATCAGAGGCCTCACTCTGCCTGGCGCGGTAGATGGTCTGGAATATATGTTCAAACCAAATTGGAGCGCTCTGAAAGAGCCGAGCGTGTGGGTCGCTGCTTACGGACAGATCTTCTACAGCTTGTCCATTGCCTTTGCCATCATGCTGGCATATTCCAGCTATTTGCCAAAAAAGACGGACGTTGTCAACAGCGCGTTCATTACCGCCACTGCGAACCATGGTTTTGAAATCTTCGCTGGCATCGGCGTGTTCAGCATCATGGGGTACATGGCCATGCAGCAGGGCGTTCCTGTGGATGATATCGCAGGCTCGGGGATTGGACTAGCTTTCATGACCTTCCCAACAGCCATCAGCGCGCTTCCTGCCCTGAACACTCTCTTTGGGATCTGCTTCTTCGGCGCATTGTTCACAGCAGGCGTGACTTCACTGATTTCTATTTTACAGGCAGTGGTTTCCAGTTTCCATGACAAATTCGAGCTGGATCATAAAAAGGCGGTCACACTGGTAATGGTTCCTGCCTTTATTCTGAGCTTCCTGTTCATCACAGGCGCAGGCATGAACATCTTGGATATCGTGGATGCCTTTATCAACAATGTGGGCATCGCCAGCGCGGGCGTGATCGAAGTCATTTTGGTAACAAGATTCTTTAACACAGAAAAGCTTCGCCAGGAAGCAAACTCTTATTCCAATTTCAGCATTGGAAGATGGTGGGTCTTCTCCCTGAGAATCATTACCACAGTGGTCCTTGGAATCATGTTGTTCCTGAACACCAAAGATTACCTTTACAATGGCTATGGCGAATACGCCAGCTCTGATATCGCAGTCTTTGGCTGGGGGACTATCCTGTTTGTCATTGTCTTCGCGGATTTCCTGACTGCCCTGAAAGGGAAAGACGGTTATCGAGATCTTGATAAAATTGCCTATAAGGAGGTAAACTAATATGAGCACAGGTGCTATCGTCATGCTTCTCATCGCTGCCATTGGCCTCTGGGGAGGCTGTGGCGTGTCCATCGCCATTGCTATGAAGCATAATAAAAAAAATAAACCGCAGGCATCACAAGCCGCGGATGGCGGGGAAGAAAAATAACGGACAGCGTAATCATCCTTTTGTCCATAAAGAAAAGGATTCGCAAGTTGCAGCTTGCGAATCCGATCTCTCGTCTCTACGAAACTCTTATTTCATTTGACCTATATATCACTATACCACCTAATTAAAAAAAAATCAATATAAATTTTAAAAATATATTGTTAATTTTTTACTTTTATGCTAAAATTTATTTGTTGCCACTCCTATACCGGCGCAGGAAGGGGGTGTCTTTACGGAAATTCTTATTTCATTTGTTGTCTCCCTCATGGCCGGCATAGCAACGTACTATGTCTGCAAATGGTTGGATGGGGATAAATGATCGGCAACCAGCCTAAGGTGTAAGCTGCCTTGCCCAAAAAGAATAGAACCACTCACAAGTTGCAGCTTGCGGGTGGTTCGTTGTTTTATCCGAAAATTCCTTTTAGACAGCAAAAAAACCGCGGCATAAGCTGCGATTTTTCTGCTGGTATTATTGTTGTAGAAAGGAATACATCCTTTTTACTGCGATTTTATCAATCCTGCTGCGCCAGTTTCTGGTAGCCTGCCAATCTGTCTTTTGCGTCTTCTTCTGTAAGCGCAAAGAGTTTGTCGGCCACTTCTGGGAATTCCTTGGCCAGGGACGAGTAACGAGTCTGCGCCATAATAAAGTCTTTAAAGCTCTTCGTTGGCTCTTTGGAATCCAATGTGAACGGATTCTTGCCCTGCTTCTTCAAGTCAGGATTGTATCTGTACAGGCTCCAATAGCCTGCTTCCACTGCGTCTTTGATATTTTCCTGTGATTTGCCCATGCCTTTTTTCAAGCCGTGATTGATACATGGAGCATATGCGATGATCAAAGATGGTCCATCGTAGTTTTCCGCTTCGATCATGGCTTTCATCAACTGATTTTTATCTGCGCCCATGCCAACCTGTGCTACGTAAACATAGCCATAAGACATAGCCATCATGCCCAGATCCTTTTTCTTGATCCGCTTGCCAGATGCGGCGAATTTCGCAATAGCCGCCGCCGGAGTAGCTTTTGACGCCTGACCGCCTGTGTTGGAGTACACCTCTGTGTCAAACACCAAGATATTGATATTTTCACCGGAAGCCAGGACGTGATCCAGTCCGCCATACCCAATGTCATAAGCCCATCCATCGCCGCCCAGGGCCCAGATGGATTTTTTGACCAGATAATCTTTCAATTCCTTGATGCTGTCACACAGCTCAGACACAGCCGCGTCTGTGGTGTTCACAGCTTCGAGAGCCTTGATCACGGTATCGCTCTTTGCTCTGGATTCTTTGCTGTCATCCTTGAATTCCAGCCAATCTTTCATGGCTGCTTTCAGGCTTTCATCCACATCCATTTCCAGCAGCGCTCTCATATTGTGCTCGATTTTATCTCTATGCTGTCTGCTGGCCAGCGCCATTCCATACCCGTACTCCGCATTATCTTCAAACAGGGAGTTGGCCCATGCTGGTCCCCGTCCATTTTCATCCTTGCAATAAGGCATGGATGGCGCGGACGCGCCCCATATGGAGGAACAACCTGTGGCGTTAGCGATCAGCATCCGGTCGCCAAAGAGCTGCGTGGCCAGCTTGATGTATGGTGTTTCACCACAGCCAGCGCATGCGCCGGAAAATTCGATATATGGTTTCGCAAACTGGCTTCCCTTTACAGTTTCAGGAGAAACTCTGTCGTCTTTTCTCGGAATCTCAATACCGTATTTCCAGTTCTCCGCTTCACCCTCAAGCTCCGCATGAGGCTTCATCACGAGAGCCTTTTCCTTGGCCGGACAGATATCCGCACAGTTTCCGCATCCCAAGCAGTCCAGAGCTGAAAGCTGCATCCTGTAATGCAGGCCTTCCAATCCTTTGCCCTTTGCCTCGGATGTGATGAATCCTGCTGGCGCGGCAGCTTTTTCTTCATCACTCAGCAGCACTGGCCTAATAGCCGCGTGCGGACATACGAAGGAACACTGGTTGCACTGGATGCATTTTTCCGCGTTCCATTCAGGCAGCATGACAGCGACCCCGCGTTTTTCATAGGCAGCGGTACCTGATGGGAACGTGCCGTCTTCAATGCCTTCAAATGCGCTGACAGGCAGGTTGTCGCCTTCCTGCTTGTTCATTGGAACAAGGATCTCTTCGATGAATTCAGGTAATTCTACTGGCTCGCCGTCCGGCTCCTTCGCATTGGCCCAATCAGCCGGCACCTCGATCTTCTTGATCGCGGAAACGCCCATGTCAACGGCTTTGCAGTTCATATCCACGATACGCTGCCCTTTCTTGCCATAAGTTTTGTCAATGCCGTCTTTCAAATATTGGATCGCGTCTTCCACAGGCAGCACTTTCGCCAACTTGAAGAAGGCGGCCTGCATGACCATGTTGATCCTGTTTCCAAGTCCAACCTCGCTGGCGATTTTCTGTGCGTCTATGATATAAAAGTTGGCTTCTTTCTCCACCAATTCCTGCTTTACTTTCGCAGGAAGCATATCAGGGAGTTCCTCTTCCCCGTACATGCAGTTCAGCAGGAAGGTTCCGCCCTTTTTCAGATCCTTCAGCATATCATACTGCTTCAAATACGCCTGATTATGACAAGCTACGAAATCCGCTTGGTTGATCAGATATGTAGACTGAATCGGATGTTCCCCAAACCTCAGATGGGAAACAGTCAAGCCGCCGGATTTCTTGGAGTCATAGGCGAAGTATCCTTGCGCGTACATGTCTGTCTTGTCACCGATGATTTTGATTGCGGTTTTGTTCGCACCCACTGTGCCGTCAGAACCCAGCCCCCAGAACTTGCACTTGATCGTTCCTTTTGGTTCTGTTGAAATTTCTTTCACATATGGCAGGGATGTCCCTGTCAGGTCGTCTTCGATACCGATGGTAAAGTGGTTCTTTGGCTCCGCGTTAGCCAAATTCTCGTAAATCGCATGGATCATGCCCGGCAAAGTGTCCTTGGAACCAAGGCCGTATCTGCCGCCATATACTTCCGGCGCGTTCTTTTCATCGTAAAGCATAGTCTTTACGTCCTGGTAAAGCGGCTCGCCCAAAGCGCCCGGCTCTTTTGTCCGATCTAAAACAGCGACCCGTTCCACAGTTTCTGGCAGCACATCCATAAAATATTTTTTAACAAACGGTCTGTAAAGCCTTACTTTGATCAGTCCGACTTTCTTGCCCTCATCGATCAACTGGTTCATTGCTTCTTCAATGGTTTCACAAACAGAACCCATGGCAACGATGATGTGCCGCGCATCTGGCGCGCCTACATAATCGAATGGTTTGTATGTCCTGCCCGTCAACTCGCTGACTTTATTCATATATTCCACTACGATTTCCGGAATGGCTTCATAATACTTGTTGGACGCTTCTCTTCCTTGGAAGAAAATATCCGGATTCTGAGCCGTTCCTCTGATCACTGGATGTTCTGGATTCAGCGCTCTGTCTCTGAACGCCTGAACCGCGTCCCAGTCAACCAGTTTTTTGAAATCATCATAAGAGAACACTTCGATTTTCTGAATCTCGTGTGATGTGCGGAATCCATCGAAAAAGTGCAGGAACGGAACTCTGCCCTTGATCGCGGCCAAGTGCGCGATTCCTCCCAAGTCCATGACTTCCTGTACGGAACCAGAGGCCAGCATAGCGAATCCTGTCTGGCGGCATGCCATTACATCTGAATGGTCACCGAAGATGCACAGCGCATGGGTGGAAACGCTCCTCGCGGCCACATGGAACACGCCTGGGAGCAGTTCTCCCGCGATTTTATACATATTCGGGATCATCAGGAGCAGTCCTTGTGACGCGGTGAACGTAGTGGAAAGCGCGCCAGCAGCCAGGGAGCCATGCACAGCACCCGCAGCGCCTGCTTCGGACTGCATTTCCGCTACTTTCACAGTCTGATCGAAAATATTTTTCCTTCCGTAAGCTGCCCATTCGTCTACAACCTCTGCCATCGTGGATGACGGGGTGATCGGGTAAATGGAAGCAACATCAGTAAACGCATAGGATACGTGCGCCGCTGCTGTGTTGCCGTCCATTGTCTTCATTATTTTGTTAGTCATTTTCTCCCTCCAAACAATAGTACCACTATTATATTTTTGCAATATACGGTATACTTTACCGCAACCAGTTCAAAATGTCAAGATTGTACGAACAATTATACAAAATACGTTGAAAATTTCTTTCCATTGCAATCCAATGGATTGAAGGTTTTTTAACAAACTTTTTTTGTAGACAATCCGTATATCAGCTGCCATTTTTCAAAAATCAACACTGCTGCTTCATGCATAATATGAATAATCTCTTCATGAACACGCCTCCTTTCCATTCTACGAACAGTTGTCCACCTTACTCTCACCCTCACAGTTTAACGCTTACCAGAATATTTGTCAATATTTTATCAATGTTCTGTTAACTTTTCCATTTCCCTGTGGTCCCAAGGGTTTCAGCCTGCTGCGTTCATAGAAAAACCGTTCATGTTTTGATAAATTTTTGGCAAAGCAATAATAGAAAACAGACAGCAGGCGCAAATAAGCCTGCTGTCTGTTTTCTGCGTTCCGTACCATATCGGGAAACTTTCCTTCTTGTTCTACTCAACTGCCTCTAGATTTACGCTGACCTCTCCATTCACGTTCGTCTCGTCACCAGACTGCTCCGAGGATTCACGCAGTTCTACGTCATTCTCCACATTAACCTCATCGGTGGAAGCATTCATGCTGAAACTGGCCCGCATGCCATTTTCTTTCAGCTTGCTCAGATCACCTTGCACAATGGTCTCCCCAGTGACTTCTCCATTTTCATCCTTTACTAACATGACAACCGCAGTGCCGTTTTTCAATGACTCCAGCACCTTCTCCATGTCTTCTACGGTCTTTTCATAATTCTCTTGAGACAAATGTCCCTCCTGCACCTGCTTTTTCAGCCGCTCTTTTTCCTGATCCATGTAAGCTTGGTATTCTTTCACGCTCACAGACTGCTTGCTGCCCTTTTCTACGACTTTTCCATTCTCGCTTTGCTGAATTTCCACCAGCTTGGCGGCTTCGGCTTTGGACACGTTTTCGTCTGCCGGCGCATCGGTGGCGAAAACAGCGGTGGCGCCTAAAATCATCACAGCTGCCGCACAAATGGCGGCCATAGATTGTTTTCTTTTCATCATACACCTGATCCTTTCTTCCAGCGGGTCATAGGAAAACCCGCAGGCCAATGGAGCGCGCTTTTCACAGCGCTCCGCGATATCGATCAAGGAGAGGGCGTAGCGGCTCCGTTCTTCTCCGCTCAGCCTTCGCAGCGCCCATTCATCGCAGGCCACTTCCAGATCCCTGTCCAGCAGGATCACTAAGATCCACGAGGCTGGATTGAACCAATGGATGGCCGCCGCAGTAAGCGCCAGCAGCTTCCACAAGTTATCCAGCCGCCGCGCATGGACCCGCTCGTGCAGCAGCACATAGGGCAGCAACCGCTGATCCAAACTTTCTGGCAGCAAGATCCGCGGACGCAGAATCCCGCAGACTCGAGGCGATGTCAGTTCTTGGCACACATACACACCTGGTTCTATCCGTCTGGCTTTCCGTCCTGACCGCAGGCTCCGCGCATATAAAATCAGAATGCCCATCAGCAGGCATAGGGCGATGACCGCCCATAACACCCACAGTGCGCTCCAGCTTTCTCCCGCAGGTTCTGGCAGGCTGGCTCCGGCCATTGCCGCCTCAGGCATGGAACTTATCGCCCCGCTTGGCGCGTCTTGCTCCATCAGGTTCCAAACGCTGGCCGCGAAAGGAAGCTTCACTGGGCACAGCAGCCGGAAAGCAGCAGCCAGCCACAGCACTACAAAGGCAGTCCGGGGCAAACGCTGTTTGCATAGAGCCCGCAAAAGCAGGATCACCAAAATGAACAGCCCACCGTTTAGGCTGGCGGTTAAGAGATCATTCATGTCCGCACCTCACTTCAGCTCTTCCACCAATTGACGCAGCCTTTGGATCTCCTCTGGCGGAAGGGATTTCTGATTGCCGAGAAAAGATGAGAACAACAGACTGGGCGAACCATCGAACAGTTTATCTAACAAGTTTTCCGCTTCCTGCTGCTGCACTTCTTCTTTCGATACCAAGGCATGACATAGGAAATTAGGCTCCAGCCTTTCAATCACCTGCTTGCTCACTAGTTTTTTAATGACCGTATAAGTCGTGTTGCGATTCCACCCTGTTTCCTCTGTCAGGCGCTTTGCCAAAACACCTGCCGTCAAATCTCCGTCCCGCCAAAGATGCTCCATCACCCTTAGCTCGGAATCAAACAATTTTTGTTCCATTGCCACTCTCCTTCTGTCGCCATATGACTACTGTAATAGTTAACTATGCATTTATACTATCACAGTAGTCACATCCTGTCAACTGGAAAGTCCTTCTCATCTGTGACCTGCTTATTTGATACAATCTGTCAGAGTTTACAGCGATCAGCGTTCACTGCACATCAATCACAGAATACTCCCCAAAACGCAAAACATCTCCCGTCTTAAAATCAAGAGGGGTTTTAAAGATCGGTCCGTCTATTGCCAGGGTATGATACTCGCCATTTTCCCCGCAGACATCAATGCCCGCATCCTTCATGACGCCAATGGCCTGTTGATCCAGGCATTGGCCCAGCAAACTTTCCGGCAGCAAACCATTGTTCAGGCTTTTGATCAAACAGCGATACCCCAGCCCTATGATCTGGCTGACATTGCTTTCCCGCCCCCGTTGCCACAAGGGAAACATAGGTGTTAATCCTGTGTTTTGGCACCTGTCCTCTTCCCATTTCCGGTTGCCCTCTATGTCGATGTCGCCAAAAGCCGCGGCTTCCGCACCCATGGCTTTCGCCTTTCGCAGGCCCGCTTCAAAAGCCAGATGATAATCCGCCCCATCGGATGGGCACAGGATGAGGGGCAGTCCCAGGGATGCTTCATATTTTTTCAGCATGTCCATGTCAGCCCCATGAAAATAAGAGCGGTCAGCCTTTTTCTCCACCATGACCACCAGACAGACCGGCTCATGTCCAGCTTCTATCATTTTATGCAAAGCAAGGGTGCTGTCCTTGCCGCAGCTATAGGACATCGCGAATTTCATATGTTCCTCCATTTCTATTCTTTTCTAACATAGATTTTCTCATAGGCTGGCCGCGGGGCCGCAGTCAACATCGCTATTTTTTATAAGGGAACAGAAATATTGGAGCTGGCTTTGACTCGTGCTCTCATCAAGAAAACACAGTATGCTGCCGTCTGTAGGCGTCAGTGTCTTTCCGGCTCAATTCCCTATCCACTTGTGCCAATTTTTTCTCCAGCTCTCTGACTTTCTCTTCATCCCCTGACGCAGCCTGGATCTGCTGTTCCAGCTGCTGCTTTTTCTCTTTTAGCTTCCTGATTTCCTGATCCACCTGATCTGTGTTCCCTGTGCAGGACTCTTCTGACTTGTCCGGTTCGCCTGCGTTTACTTTTGGCCCCGCCTTCTCGCCCGCGCCGTCAGCTTTACTGGGATCGTCAAACAAGATTTTTCGCTCCCCATTTTCGTCCTCCCCTAATCGATACAGGCCGCTGGGTTCTGGAGCCGATTTTTCGCTGCTGATGTATTCGTCATGCCGCGGAGATATCTTTTCAGCCGCTTTTGCCTCATTTTCCCCTTTTTCTGCCTCCTTTGCCTTTTCAGCCCTGTCCAGTGCCTGCTTTTCCTTCATCTGTTCCATGTAATTCGTTTTGTTCGCATCGTGGTTTCTATGGATTCCCATAATCATGATTCTGCCTCCTTGGATTTCTATTGTCGGACAGCGCGGCTCGCGAAGCTCTGCCCTCCAATTCTTTTTTCGTCCCCTGAAAGCCGAGAATTAATCCATTTGCTGTGAGATGCGTTCTGCATGCCGTGGAATGATCAGCAGCACATTGAGAATGAATGTTTCGTCCTGTGTTTTCACGCTCATTGCTCCATGATATTTTTCAGTTACTGCCTTTACATTTGACAGGCCTGTCCCTTTTTTGAACATGCGGTTTCCCTGAAAGCTGTTTTCGACCTCTATAAAAAGAAAGTCTCCCTGCGTGCGTCCTGCCACGCGGATTTGTTTTTCCGCGCCTTCATCCATGTTTTCACAGGCATGGATCGCATTGTCCAAAGCATTTGACAAAATCACGCAGACATCCATGTCACGCAGGCCGCAGGGATACGGCAACAGCAGTGAACAGTGAACATCGATCCCCTTGTTTTTGGCGATCCCCAGTTTGTTCCCTACCAGAATGTCCACCACCGGATGATTGGTGCTGCATGGAAACGACAATTCTTCCGTGATTTCCGCCATGTCTCCAATATAATCCAATGCTTGTTCCAGCTGCCCCCTTTGCAAAAGCCTTTTCAGCACTGCCATATGATTCTTGATGTCATGACGGAATGACTTTGTTTTTTCATAGCGAGCCTTAGCTTCCTCCACATACTGGTTGAGAGAACGCTCCTCCTGCTCTAGGAGCGACAATTCTGTGCTCAGGCGAAAATTCCGCAGCAGTTTTTTATATGCGAGCAAGACGCAAAATAGGCTTGCCATGCCTAGGAGCTGTATCAACAGCAGCTGATAATGATTCATATTGGTCATCATCCCGCTGCCATCTGTGACATTGATGCTGTAAACCATGGAATTGATCATCTCATCCATAAAAAATATCAGCAAAATCGGGATGAAAACCATAAACACATATTGTTTTTTAACGGATTCATAATAGGAAAAATATCGGCAGGCCATGTGGCAGCAGACGCTGATCAGCAACAGTGACACCAGCTCTCCTAACAGCATAAAGGCAATGCCTATGAACTTTTGATCAAAGGCTGACATCAACGGATATAGAACGCTGGATAGAGAGTTGACGATCCCATAGCAAAGCTGCGTCACTTCCACCACTAGCGCGGCATACAATATGACGGACTTCCAATCCGCATGCCATAAGAAGAGTCCATTTGCCGTAAGCAGCAGGACATACGCCCCAAATTCAGCGAGCCTGCCAGCGGAAATGAAACATAAAATCCCAAGGCCGCATAGGGCGAACAAAAAATAAAAGCGAGCCTTTACTTTTTTGTGCAAAAACTTAGAGAAAAAGTAAAATCCCAAAAGCATTTGCAGGAGCCCGCTTCCTAAGACATATCCATCAAAATAATCCATACGATCAGCCCTTCTCCCATAAAACGCGCCACACAGTCTACGTCCTTTTGTGATTTGCCAAGCCCAGAGATTTTTACAGATTCTTCATGTATCGCAAGACCACACTGGAGAACTCTTTGCTCCGCAAGCGCGACACAGGGATCACCTTGCCGCCTTTCAAATACGCGCTTCCTTTTTTATAGCTTTCTAAATACCGCAGATTGATCAGAAAGCTCCTGTGGCATCGAAAAAAACGGTTATCCAGTTTGGTTTCCAGATTTTCAATGCGATCATAAAAGTCAATGATTTCAGATGAGACCAGATGCAAATACACCTTCCTATCCATGATTTCACAGAAAACAATCTCTTCAAAAGAAACAATGCGGCTTTCATGCCCCTTTTGCACCAGCAGATTCGCTTCACTGGCATTTCTCATAGAAAGAAAAAGGCGTTCCATGGTTCTTTTAAAATGCTGCTCTTGGATGGGCTTTACCAGATAATCATAGGCCTGGACTTCAAAAGATTGAAATACCATTTCTTTGAGGACAGTGATAAAAATCAGAAAGCCTCTGAATTTGCCTTTGCGCAGTTTTCTCGCAGCTTCCATGCCGTCCATTCCCTGCATCTGGATGTCCAGAAACAAAATCTCTATAGGCTGGTCGTATTTCAATAATTCTTCCCCACAGGAAAACTGCAGGATCGTGATCTCTATATTCTTTTTATGAAAAAAATCAGATACCATTGTCCTAATCTGATCAGACATCTGGCTTTCATCATCGCAGATCGCTACGCGGATCACATCATCACCTCTACTCTTCCTTCACCTATTTTCCGCTCCACCCAGCCAGTGCTGTACCTGCTGCTTTCCCTTTTGCTGTCACCAATCCAGAGATAGCTTCTTTGCCGGACAAACGAAGGTACACAGCCCACAGCCAGTGCATAACTCCTTGTCCACGGAAATGCCTTCCTCTGTTTTGGAAATGGCGTGATAACAGCAGCATTTAATGCATTTGTCGCATTCAGCCGTGCATGGCGCGCTGCTGATGGTGCTAGTAGCTGGCTCAATCTTCATTTCATCAAAGGATTTCATCTTTTTCAGCGCCATCCCTCTGATCTGTTCAATAGATGTGATGTTCTTTTTTTCTGCCCAAGCCTCTAGATCATGGATGATCCGAGCCAGCGCTGACGGCCCCTCCAGCATAATGGCCGTTCCCACCTGTACTGCGGAAGCGCCTAACATCAGGTACTCCAGTGCATTGCGATAATCCACGATCCCGCCGATGCCGCACACAGGGATCTCCACGGTCTGGGCGATGGTGGCCACAGAAGCCAGGCCCAATGGACGAATGGGCGGACCGGAATAGCCGCCGTAAGTGGCTAGACACGGCTCTCCTGTTTCAATATCCACGTTGAGGATGCAGCGTATGGTGTTGATAGCGCTCACGCCGCTTCCGCCTGCCTGTTTCACGGCTTTTGCCACAGCGGAAATATTCGTAGCGTTCTGAGACAGCTTTACCAGCACAGGAATTTTTACATTGGAAACCACTTCCTTTGTGATCTCATATACTGTGTCTGGATGAGAGGCCATGACCTCCAAAGCCTCCCACATAGGGTTGGACACGCTGACTTCAATGGCATCCGCGCCGAATTTTTCCATCTTTGTGGCCAGATATGCCAGCTCTGATGGAGTATGGGCGGAAACACTGGCGATCACAATGCCTTCTGTGCTTTTGGCGATTTCCATTTCCCGCTCACAGCCTTCGATCTGCGTGTCATTGTACCGCCGGATGTTCTGGGCGCCAAGGCCATCATATGCGATGCATGGCCGCACATCCAGCACCCTATCGCTGACAACGCTTTCTGTGACTACCGCTCCAGCCCCTGCCTTTAGCAGCTGGCGGATGCTTTCTCCGCTGCCGCTCCATGGACCAGCCGCCGCGATCACTGGGTTTTTCAGCTTTAACCCTAAAAAATCTGTTTTCATCATTTAAAACATTTCTCCAATTCTTTCTTTATGTCCGCAGGATTTTCGTACTTTAAGCTTTGTCTGGAGCAGGATGGTTCTGGGTTCTGCCTCAGCCTCTTCCTCTCCTTCAATGATATCGAACAAAAGCCGCGCCCCGTATACGCCCATTTTGTGCAGGGGCACGTCAATGGTAGTCAGTTTTGGCTCTACCAGGTTCGACATTCGTATGTTGTCAAAGCCAACAATGGCCACATCTTCGGGTATGCGCAAATCCTTGTCCTTGATCGCGTCCATAGCGCCAAAGGCAAGATAATCACTGGTGGTAAAAATGGCTTGGGGCGGTTCTGCCAGCTCCACCAATTTTTTTGCGCCTAAGTAACCGCCTTCAATGGAATTGTCCACTTGCCGAAGGAGCTCTTCCTTTATAGGTATGCCTGATCGTTGTAAAGTCTTTCGATATCCAGCCACCTTATATTCATTTTCCACCTTTGGTTCTGTGCCGTAAAGCATGCCAATGCGTTCATAGCCATTTCCCAAAAGATGTGTCACCGCTTTTTTCGCAGCCTGCTGACAATCAACGCTGACGATGTGCTGGCCAGTCGTGTTTTTATGCTCCCCAATGAGCACGATTGGGATGTTTTGTTCCTCCAGCAGGTCAAAATCTCTTTCTTCCAGGGCTGAACAAATGAACACGATTCCGTCTACCCGCCGTTTCAACAGCTGTTCCAAATAGTTCCTGCCCTTTTCTCCATTGTTTTCTTCATTGCACATGAGCGCGATGTATCCTTTTTGATGAGCCACGTCTTCCACGCCCTTTGCGATTTCCATGTACACTGGATTTAAAATATGAGGGATCATGAGACCGATGGTCCCTGTCTTATTAAAATTGAGCCCTCTGGCGAACCAGTTCGGTGTGTATTCTGTCTCCTCAATGATCTTTTCGATCCGCTCCCTTGTTTTTTGCGCCACGTTTTCCGGATGGTTCAGCACCCGCGAAACTGTGGCCACAGACACGCCGGCCTGCTTTGCTATATGCCTGATATTCATATCGCCTCCCTGCAATCCTTTCCTAGTCTAATCGCTCGTCTACTTGTCTTTCCATGCTCCGCATCTGTTCGGACTCTGGGTGCGGCCAGGTTTTTATCAAAAGGTCCACAAATTGTCAGAATATTAACATTAAAATTATCTCACGTTATGAACTCTTTTTCAATAGAGAAATTCGACATATTTCGTTTTTTTGTGGCTCGCAGAAAAGCATTTGCCTCAAGGAGGCTCTTGATGGCACTGAGATGAGTCCTGCGTCACAATAGATCCGCTGCCGCTCCCAGGGCCGCCACTGCTCCGTCCGCCGCCGCTGTGACGATCTGGCGAACAGACTTTGTCCGCAGGTCGCCAGCGATGAAAACCCCTGGTATGTTGGTCCTGCAGTCCTCACCTGCCACGACGTATCCCTCTTTTGTCATCTCCAGGTCGCTGCTGAGAAAACCGCTGTCCGCCTCGTAACCAATGGCCACAAAGACCGCGCTGGTCTCCAGAGTTTGTCCGTTGTCCAAGACAGCGGCTTCCACTAGGTTTTCGCCCTTGATCTCCACCACATTAGCGTTATAGATCAACCGAATGTTCTCCTTTTTTTCAATGGCCTGCTTTAGCTTTTCCTCGCCTTTCATGCTTCCCTTCCTGCATACGATAGTGATCTCGCGGCAATAGGTGGACATATACAGGGCGTCTTCCATGGCTGTGTTTCCACCTCCTACCACGACTACGTCCTTTCCAGTGAAAAAGCGGCCGTCACAGATCGCGCAGTAGGACACGCCTCTTCCTGTCAGCCGGCCCTCACCAGGACAACCGAGGAGCCGCCGCTTCAAACCCGCTGCGATGACAATGGTTTTCGCTTCGTAAACATTGCTGCTAGTCACTACTTTTTTCTTGTGAAGATCCAGCTCCTTCACCTCTTCCAGCTGAATGATTCCTCCTAAGCTCGTCAGCTGGTCATACATCTTTTGCGCAAAATCCGGACCTGTCACATTGGGAACCGCTGGATAGTTTTCGATTTCCGCAGAAAGGATGGTCTGGCCTCCCCAAGAAGACTTGTCCAAAATCAGGGTGTCAAGCCCTGAACGAATCGCGTAAATTCCAGCTGACAGGCCTGCGGGTCCTGCGCCGATAATGATCATGTCATACATGTTTTTACCTCCTACATTGTTTGGATTTTCAATAAAATCGTTTATTACCGATATGTTTGTTGTTAAGAAAACCGCCTTGGACCAGCAAGTGGCAGGCGGCCTTTTCTTGTTCAAGGATTTCAGCTGGGTCGATCAATCTTTGATCGCTTCTTCTTCCCAATCCAGGACTTCACCGGTCACTGCGTCAATGTCAAAATCATACTCTTTTCCCTTGTACCGGATTTCGCCCTCGTATTTCTGTTTCCCATGGTCCTTTTCCAGCTTGAACTCAGTAACATCAGATTCTTTGGCTCCCGATACTCTGGCCAGAGCGATGCCCTTGGCTTTTGTGTCTCCGATGACATCCTGGGTCCCATCCACAGGCGTGTCCTTTTCAGGCCCTGTGGTTTCCTGGTCCGCGCCAGCGGCCGCAGACGCTGTGGTCTCTGTCCCGCTTTCTTGGTCCGCGCCGTTGTCATTGGAGGAACATCCGGCAATGAGCAATAACGCTAACATACTGATGATGATCAATGTGATTTTCTTTTTCATAATGAAAAACCTCCTCTTTCATCCTTATGTTATGCAGTTATTGATTTTCTATCGGTCTTTTTTCAAACACAGGCGAAAACCAAAGGCGAGCCTGCGCCCGCCTCCATTGTTCCTACTCCACCTCTTGCACTGTGACTTTTTTGATCACCTGTGGTTCCTTTGGTTTGTCATTGAACCCAGTCTTCACACTGACGATCTTATCCGCGGCTTCCATTCCTTCTGTGATTTTTCCAAAGCCTGCGTATTCTCCATCCAAATGTGGCGCAGTGGCTACCATGATGAAGAACTGGGAACCCGCTGAGTTGGGGTCCATCGCCCTTGCCATGGAAAGCACGCCTCTTTCATGTCGCAGGTCATTGTTGAAGCCATTGGACAAAAATTCACCCTTGATGGTGTGCCCCGGACCACCTGTGCCGTTCCCAAGAGGACAGCCGCCCTGGATCATAAAGCCGGGAATGACTCTGTGGAAAGTCAGACCGTCATAAAACCCGTCTTCTACTAGCTTCACAAAGTTTTCAACTGTTTCCGGCGCTTTGTCAGGATACAGTTCGCCCTTCATCACATCGCCGTTTTCCATTTCAAATGTTACGATTTTCATATCTTTTCTCCTGTTATTCTCTTATTTTAAAAGCATCATACCCATAGTAATCCTCTTCCAGGAAACTCCACAGCTCGTCTTTCAGGTATTCTGGGTACAAAACTTCCAAATGACTTAATTCCTCTCGGGACATAAAGCGGACTTCCCGCAGGACTTGGTGCTCTTTGTCGAATTCCGGATCCATGCCAAGTTCCAAATTTCCTCCTGTCAATTCTGCCAGAAAAAAATTCACGAACCTGTGACCCCGTTCTGCGGACACCTCCTCCACATGCCAGACCAACTTGCCCATTTTCACCTGCAGGCCAGTTTCTTCCAGCACTTCTCTGACTCCTGCGTCCCTGGAGTTTTCGCCTGCTTCCACTCCGCCGCCTGGAACCATCCAGATATCTTTTCCATCATGATGCTGCCGCACCATGAGCACTCGTTTTTCATCATCTAAAATAATGACTCTTACGCCGCCTACCCACATAGTATTGCTCCTATGATGGCCATCAAAATCGTGATCTTGATGGGCCCTACTTTAAATTTCCCTGCCAAAACCAGCGTTACCACAAATATGAGACAGGGAACAAGATTGATATACGTGCTTGGCTCTTGAAACAGCTTCGTGGAAAACAGATCGCCATTTACCAATACTGTCTCTGCCACAAAGATGGCCGCCGCTCCAATGAGTCCCACTGTCACTGGGCGAATTCCTAAAAACGCGCCCTCCAGTCCTTTGCTTTCCTTGAACTTGTCGATGAATTTCATGACAATGAGCATCAGCAGAAAGGATGGGAGGCATACGCCCAGGGTGGCCGTGGCCGCGCCTAAAACGCCTGCGTAGTTCAGCCCTACGTAAGTCGCCGCGTTGACAGCGATGGGACCTGGCGTTACCTGGGACAAGGCCACTAGGTTGGAAAACTCTTGGGCATTCATCACCCCAAAATCCTGAACGCTCTGAAAAATCAGAGGCAGCATAGCCAGTCCGCCGCCAAAGCTAAAGAATCCGATGCGGAAAAACATGGTGAACAAGTAAAGGTGCATCATGCCTTTTTCCCCCTTTTTCCTCGAATCAGCAGCGCGAAGATCCCGATCACAGCGCCTGTCACAATGGCCCACAGAGCATTGACGCGAAAGATGCCAATGGCAATAAAGGCCAGTAATGCCATGATCCACTGGAACGGTCCTTTCATCACCTGTTTTCCCAGTTTGCAGGCGGATAAGATCACCAACCCGCAGACCGCGGCTTTGATTCCGGTAAAAGCCCCATTCACATAGGAGTTGTCACCAATGGTGCCCAGCAGCGTAACCACTGCGATAATGATTAAAAAGGAAGGCATGATGATCCCTAACGCAGCAGCTATGGAACCAGTGAGTCCACACTGGCGCTTTCCCACATACGCGGCGCAGCTGACAACCTGCGCCCCTGGCAGGGACTGGCTAATGGCTACGCAGTCGATCATCTCTTCCTCGCCCAGCCATTTTCGGTCTTCCACCACCACCTTTTGGATCAAGGGCAACATGGCCATTCCTCCTCCAATGGTGAAAAGTCCGATCTTAAAAAACTCCCAGAACAGACTGCCATGTGTTTTGAATGTCTGTTTCCTGCTGTCCTTCATGCTCCTCCTTAAACAATCGCTCTCTATTTTTCTTTGTTCACGATCTCGATCGCTCTGGCGATTCCCTCTTCAACAGAAACTTCTTCTTTCTCCGCGTCTCTGCGCAGCTTGTATTCCACGAGACCCTGCGCGGCTCCTCTTCCCACTGTGATACGCACTGGAATTCCTAAAAGATCCGCATCTTTGAATTTCACGCCTGGCCGCTCTTTCCTGTCATCCAGCAGCACTTCCACGCCTGCGCCGCCTAATTCCTGGTAGATTTGTTCAGCCACCTGGATCTGGGTCTCATCGTCCGGCTTCATGACTGTGATGATGGCATGATACGGCGCGATGGCCATAGGCCAGATGATCCCGTTTTCATCATGATGCTGTTCCACCACAGCAGCCAGGGTCCTGGTGACTCCGATACCGTAACATCCCATGACGATGAGCTGATCTTTTTGATTTTCATCTTTGTAGACCGCACCCATGGATTGGCTGTATTTTGTCCCCAGTTTGAACACCTGGCCCACTTCAATGCCTCTAGCGTGTTTCACTGGCGCTCCGCATACTGGACATGGGTCGCCTTCCTTTAGGACTTTAATGTCCGTTACAATATCACCTTTATAATCTCTTCCATAATTGACGTTTTTCAAATGGTGATCCACCTTGCACGCGCCGGCGCACAGGTTTTTCAGCCCTGGGAGCTCACTGTCCACTACGATCCTGCAGTCGTGCAGGCCCACGGGACCAGTGAAACCACCTACGCATCCCGTGACCGCGCCCATTTTTTCTTCATCCGCGAACTCGATGGAATGTTCCGGTATGTCCAAGGCATTGACTAACTTCGTCATGTTCAGTTCCCTGTCTCCCCGCACAAAAGCTGCCACATAACCGTTTTCCTTGCCCTCGTCATCATATGTGACAAACAGCAGCGCCTTCATGGTCTGTTCCTGGGAAAGGCCTAAAAATCCAGCCACTTCTTCAATGGTCTTTGTTCCCGGCGTATGGACTTCTTCCATTGGAAGCTCTGGCTCTGAACTGGCTGCCGCGTCCACGCACGCTGCCCGTTCCACAGTGGCTGCCATGTCACAGGCTTCGCAGTAAGCGATCTCGCTTTCTCCTACTTCGGAAAGCGCAGTGAACTCGTGGGAATTGCTGCCGCCAATGGCTCCAGAATCCGCCTCCACAGGACGGAAGGTCAGACCGCAGCGGGTAAAGATCCGGTCATAAGCAGCATACATGTCCTCGTAACTTTTATCTAAGCCTTCCTGATCCAGGTCAAAAGAATAGGCGTCTTTCATGATGAATTCCCTGCTCCGCATCAGCCCAAAGCGAGGCCGCGCCTCATCTCTGTACTTTGTCTGAATCTGATACAGATTCATCGGCAATTGCCGATAAGAGGAGATGTCGCTGCGGACAATGTCTGTGAAGATTTCTTCGTGGGTAGGTCCCAAACAGAATTCTCTGCCATGGCGGTCTTTCAGTCTCCATAGTTCTGGACCATAAACAGACCATCTGCCTGATTCCTCCCACAGCTCCGCTGGCTGTACGGCGGACATATGGATCTCTTGGCCGCCGGAGCGGTCCATTTCCTGCCGAATGATATCTTCGATTTTACGGATGGATCTCCATCCTAAAGGCATGAATCCGTATACGCCTGAAACCAGTTTGCGAATCATGCCGGTCCGAAGCAGCAGGATATGGCTCGGAATCTCTGCTTCATTCGGTACTTCTCTCAATGTTTTTAAGTGCATCTTTGATAGTCTCATTGCTTTGCTTTGTCTCCTTTTTCCATACGATATTGTCTTAGCGGCAGAGCAGGCAAACAGCCTGTGCCGCAATCCCTTCTTCTCTTCCTATGAATCCCAGCTTTTCCGTGGTAGTGCCTTTGATATTGATCTGGCTCTCCTCCACTGCCAGGACTTTTGCGATGTTCGCAGTCATATCGCCAATATGCGCTTTTATCTTGGGTCGCTGCGCCATCAGCGTCATATCCATGTTTCCAATGGCATAGCCTTTGTCTTCGATCAATGTTTTTACCTGGGCCAGCAATTCCATGCTGCATGCCCCCCGATAGGCTTCATCCGTATCTGGAAAATGCTGTCCAATGTCTCCTAAGGCCGCTGCTCCCAGCAGCGCGTCCATCAGAGCATGGACCAGCACATCCGCGTCCGAATGACCTAAGAGGCCTTTTTCAAATGGGATTTCCACGCCGCCCAGGATCAGCGGGCGCCCTTCCACCAGCTGGTGTACGTCAAATCCGATCCCAACTCTGTTTTCCATGGTCATATCCTCGTTTTCTGCTGTTTTATTCCCGTCTCAGGTGGGGCTTGGCAAAGATCATTCGTCCTGCCGCGGTCTGCAGCACACTGGTCACTAGAACCTTGATGGTCTTTCCAATGTGTCTGCGTCCGTCTTCTACCACGATCATGGTCCCATCATCCAGATAAGCCACTGCCTGGTTATTTTCTTTTCCTTCCTTCACCAGGAACAAGGTCATTTCTTCGCCTGGAAGGACCACTGGCTTCACTGTGTTGGCCAGCTCATTGATATTGAGGACCTCCACGCCTTTAATGGCCGCCACTTTGTTCAGGTTAAAATCATTGGTCACCACTTTGCCGTTCATGATCTGCGCCAGCTTTAGCAGTTTCACGTCCACTTCTGGTATTTCATCCAAAGCTTTTTCCGCAGTGGTGTTGTAAATCTCGATCCCGTATTCGCTCTGGATCTTGTTGAGGATGTCCAGTCCCCGCCGGCCCCGATTCCGCTTTAGAGAATCGGAAGAATCCGCGATATGCCGCAGTTCCACTAAGACAAATTCAGGGATCACAATGGTCCCCTCAATGAATCCTGTCTTCATGATGTCCGCGATACGCCCGTCTATGATGACGCTGGTATCGAAAATTTTCGGTGTCGCGTCGTGATTTTTTCCCTTTGATTTTCCTCCCGAAGCCGTGCTTTTTCTGGAACTGAGCCACGCGGCCCTGATATCCGGTCCCTTCCTGGTGGCAATCACTACTCCTAAGAACCCTAAAATAAAATACGTGATGATATCTAACACCACGATCACGAATGGAATGGCGATTCCCGCATAAATGCCGCTGATCAGCGAAGCGATCAGCAGCCCCGCGATCAGTCCAATGGTGCCCATCACAATGTCATTTGTGGAAATCTTCTGTAAATCTGTTTCAATGTTGTCTACTACTTTGCTGGTCTTTTTTCCTAGAGTAGGCGTCAACCTGAAAAATATTAATCCAAAGATAATGACACAAAGCACCAGCGCAAGAACCTCTTGCGTGGTCGAAAGGTTGAGCTCATTTTTGTAGCCAGAAATATCAAGAAGAAACTGAGCTAACAAAAATACACCATAGCCAGCTATGGCGCCTACCAGAGTAAAAACAGCTCTCATTAATTTTCTCAGCATCCCTTCACCTCCTTTTTTATCATATAGGAAATATCAACAAAGTCCAGCCCAGATAAAAACAATCCCGCTGTCTTTGTCGCATTTCGCTTTTTTGGGTATAGCAAAGGCCTCGCAGCCTTATTAACGGAGCTAAAAATTAAACAGCTTCGTCAATAAGAATGTCGGCACTGGCCGCGTCCATGTCCCCTGCCAGGACGATCTCACTTAAAAGGATCTGCCGCGCGTTGTTCAGCATTTTCTTTTCCCCCGCGGACAGCTTCTTTGTCCGTTCTGTCCTTGTCAAGTTCCGGACCACTTCTGCCACCTGAATCACGTTTCCAGTTTTCAGCTTTTCCATGTTTTCCCGATACCGCCGGTTCCAGTTTCGGGACATTTCCGTGGAAGCAGCTCTCAGCACTGTGAGAATCGTGTTGATCTCCTCTGCGCTGATGATGCTCCTTACTCCAATCTCATCGCTGTTGTCCACTGGTATCATGATTTTCATATTTCCATAAGGCGCCTTTAAAATATAATATTGTTTCATTTCACCTAAGATCTCTTTTTCTTCGATTTCCTCGATGATGCCCGCGCCATGCATTGGATATACGATCTTATCTCCTATGGCATACATTTTTTACCTCCCGTCTATACCTACTATTTAAGTATAATTCACCATTTGGGAATCTGTCAAGTAAATAAATTGTTAATTTTATCATAAGGATTTTTTACTGTCAATAAGAATTTTAATCAAAAATTCAGGAGTTTTTGCGTTAATTATGATACAATAGCTACAGAACTTTCACAAAAGAATCACAGAACCTCTGTATTCTGTTAGACAGAAAGATTCGGAAAGGAGACGTGCATGGCTAAGATACTAGTAGTTGACGATGAGCAAAAGATTCGCGAGGTCATTCGCGAGTATTCGGAGTTCAATGGATTTGAAGTGACAGAGGCGGCTGACGGCATGACCGCGGTGGGCCTTTGCAAGCTAAACGATTATGATCTGATCATTATGGATATTATGATGCCCAAGCTAGACGGATTCACGGCCTGCAAGGAAATCAAAAAAATCAAGGATATTCCCATCATCATGCTCTCTGCCAGAAGTGAAGAATATGACAAGCTCTTTGGCTTTGAGCTTGGGATTGACGATTATGTGGTGAAGCCTTTTAGTCCCAAAGAGCTGATGGCAAGAGCCAACGCTGTGCTGGCAAGAAAACAGGGAGGCATGCCGCAGCAGCCTCAGGAGCTGGAATTCGGCGGCCTGTCCATCAATATCGCCGCACGCACCGTGACTGTGGATGGGGAAAAAATCGAGCTGACGCCAAAGGAGTACGATCTTCTCTTTTATTTGGTGGAAAACCGGAACATCGCCCTTTCCAGGGACAAGCTGCTGTCAGACATCTGGGGCTATGACTTTTTCGGCGATGACCGGACCATTGACACTCATATCAAAAATCTGCGCAATAACCTTGGAAAATACCGAGATTACATTGTCACATTAAGAGGAGTTGGTTATAAATTTGAAGCTTAAACTGGATTCGCACAGCATCAAGTTCAAAGTATGCCTATATTTCATTTTGTTCGCCGTGCTTTTGATGACCGTGTTATGGCTGCTGCAGGTGTTCTTTTTGAATACCTTTTATCAAACCATGAAGGAACACAAAACGGAAAAAGTCACCCACAGCATTGAGCGGGCTTATGCGCAAAACGACCTCTATGGCTTTTCCGACAAAGTGGCGCAGATCGGTGAGAGCAGCGACATGTACATTTATATCACTTACATGGAAGGCCTTCCCTTCCTCATCTATGGAGGCGACAATTCTGCCCGGGATTACACCCAGGAGATGCTGCGGGTGCGCAATGAAATGGAAACCAAGCATCTGCGGTCGGTTTCTCTGCGCATTGGTGAAACCAAACACCGCCGCCGCACCCTTGCCTGCGGTACCCTGCTCCAATCTGACGATAAACCGGAAATGGTAGCTTATATCTTTTCACCTCTGTGGCCCGTGACTTCCACCATTGAGATCCTGACCAACCAACTGGTTTACGTCACAGCGATCTCTTTGATCTTGACCTTTATCCTGGCCTGGTATTTAGCTACCAGGATCACGACCCCGATTCAAAACATCACCAAATCTGCTGGCCGGCTGGCTCAAGGGGAATACGGCGTGGTCTTTAGGGGCGGCCATTACTCGGAACTGAATAACTTGGCGGACACGCTGAATCAAGCCTCCATTGCCTTGGAAAAATCAACCATGCTGCAAAAGGATTTGATTGCCAATGTATCCCACGATTTGAGGACGCCCCTTACCATGGTGAAATCTTATGCGGAAATGATCCGAGATCTGTCTGGTGATAATCCACAAAAGCGGAATGCGCACCTGCAGGTGATCATCGATGAAGCGGACCGCCTGAATCTGCTGGTAGGGGACATGCTGACCCTTTCCAGGATGCAGTCAGGTGCCATTGTCATTGAAAAGACCCAGTTTGACATTAAGGAAGTCGTGGAGGGCATCCTTCTTTCCTACAAATTGCTCATGGAAGAGGATGGATACGCAATCAATTTGGATTGCCCGGAAACCCTGATGGTAAGCGGCGATCCAGAACGGCTAAAGCAGGTCTTCTCCAATTTGATCAACAATGCGTTGAAGTTCTGCGGTGATGACAAGACAGTGAACGTGTCTGTAAAGCGAAAAGGCAAACACGCCCTCTGCCAGGTGCAGGACCACGGCGTGGGGATCCCAGAAGAGGAACTGGCCCATATCTGGGAACGGTATTACAAAGCCAGCACCAACATGGTCCGTTCCACCACTGGCACCGGTCTGGGGCTATCCATTGTCAAAGAAATCCTTTCCCTGCACAAGGTAAATTACGGTGTGGACAGCACTTTGGGACAAGGAACCACCTTCTGGTTCGAGTTGGATGTGACGTTCAAATAATTGTTTTCAGATGGAAAAAAGGAGCATCATCCTGCGATGATTTGCTCCTTTTTGTCATTTCATGAATAGTTTGATCAGCTTGATGTTCCTTTCACTGTAAGGTCCATAGCGAAAAGGCAAGTCGATCCAGGTCTTTTTGTCCACAATGCTTTTGTAGTGAGTAAAAGTGTCGAACCCCGCCTTGCCGTGGTATGCGCCCATGCCGCTTTCTCCCACGCCGCCAAAGCCCATGTGAGGCGTTGCCAAATGAATGACCGTGTCGTTGACGCACCCGCCGCCAAAAGAAAGTTCTCGCAGGAGCCGCTCTTTGACCGCCTGTTTTTTGGTGAACAAGTATAGCGCCAAAGGCGCTGGATATTGCCTGATGATTTCTATGGCTTGTTCAATGGTCTGAAACTCCAGTACCGGTAAAATGGGGCCGAAAATTTCTTCTCCCATGATCGGACTGTCCATGGTGACACCTGTTAGAACCGTGGGTTCCAGCCTTCTCCCCTGCCCTGCTTTGCCGCCTATGAGGACCCGTTCTCCCTCCATGAGCCTCAGCAGCCTTTGGAAATGCTTTTCATTGATGATATGCCCGTAATCCGGATTTTCCAGGGGCCTTTTGCCAAATTGCCTGTGGATCTCCCGCTCTATATGGTATAGCAGTTTTTCTTTGATGGAGCTGTGGACCAGCAGATAATCTGGTGCGACGCAGGTCTGCCCCAGGTTCAAAAATTTTCCGAACACCAGTCGTCTTGCAGTCAAAGGAATGTCGGCGCTTTCATCTGCGACGCAGGGGCTCTTTCCTCCCAATTCCAGGGACACGGGTGTCAAATGGCGGGCCGCTTTTTCCATCACCAGCCGCCCCACTTCTTTGCCGCCAGTAAAAAAGATATAATCGAATTTTTCCTCCAGCAGCTGGGCGTTGGCTTCTCTGCCGCCTTCCACCACAGAAACCAAATCTTTAGGAAAGGCCTTCCTTGCGAGACGGCTCAAAACTCGGCTGGTGGCTGCCGCATCCTTTCCCGGTTTCAGGATCGCTGTGTTTCCCGCAGCCAGCGCGTCCACCAGAGGCCCCATTGTCAGCAGGAAGGGATAATTCCACGGGCTCATGATCAGAACGTTTCCATAAGGGCAAGGCTTCACATAGCTTTTGGCATGGAATTGAGCCAGAGGCGTTTTTACCTTTTGCTCTTTTGAAAATCCCTTTACATGCTTTTGCATAAAAGAAATTTCCTCCAGCACCATGCCCACTTCGCTCATATACCCTTCTCCAGCACTCTTCCCTAAATCCTCCCTAAGGGCTTCCAAGATCTCATATTCCATGTCCCTGATCGCCTGTTTGAGAGCAAGCAAAGAGTCCTGCCTACTTTTTACAGGCAAGGTCGCGCCAGAGAGAAAATAAGCCTGCTGTGTTTTGAGAAGCTCCTTGATGTCTGTCATCCTTTTACCCGCACTATGATTTCCTTTCCGTCCTCATAACCGTCCAGCGCTTTTACAGCTCCAGTGACTACGTTTTTCAGCGTTTCCTTGACAAATGGCACCATGGGGATCTCTACCCCATCGATAGTCAAGAGCACATCTGCTTCTTTCTTTTCCTTTGCAGTCGCCTTTTCGATCAAATCCGCCATTTTTTCTACCTCCTTTGTACAGTCAATGACCGGAAGTCCCTTCCAGGTGTCCAGTTCACTTGCAATGATGCCGGAAATCGCGATTACTCGGTCTGTCATGCGTTTTTCGATGTCTTCCGGCGTTCTTGCTGTCAGGATCACCGGACAGTCCGCACCGCCGTCTCCTTCTAAAATCACAAAATCCTCTTTGTAATATTTCAACACTGCTTTGATATCCATGGGCCTGGAAAACAAAATATCCGTTTCTTTCAGGCCCATGGCAGTCACTCGCTGAGCTCCAGCGCCTGTGTGTTTCCAAGTGTCTGTTCCAGGCTGGTCCATGGCAAACCCCTGGTAGTGAATGTCCTTTACAGTTCCTACACTGTAGCCTCGCTTTCGCAGTTCTTTGATCAGGGCTGTGACTGTCGTGGTCTTTCCAGTCTTGGAAAAGCCCTTTACCATGATGATCCTCACGTTGATTCCTCCTATGCGTCTCTATTTTCAGGGCGCTGATCTTCTAATTCTCATACAGATTCCATAATGAACAAAGAACTCTCCACGAAAGATGAAGAGCTCTCCTTTTTACTCATAATTCAATAATATCGTATTCTTGTTCCAGCAAATCAATGGTCAGCAGTTTGTTCCGCAGAATGCCTGGTTTTCCAAGAAGCAGTTTCAGAGTCTCCGCCACCTCAATGGACGCGACCACTGCTGGCGTGAATGACGGGTTTCCCGTTTCCTGTTCAGCGCCTTTTTCAGCGCCTTCTGGGTAAAGCTGATCAAAGAGCTTGTCCCCTGGCATGATCACACCCACTTGCCCGTGCCACCCTGCGATGGCTCCATGAACTAACGGCAAACCCTTACTGTGGCAATGCCGTTCCAAGAGCCGCCTGCTGCTGATATTGTCCAGCGCGTCGATGACCACATGACAGTCTTCTGTGATAATGGAATCCGCGTTTTCCTCTGTCAGGAAATGGTCTATGGCCTGGATTTCCACTTCTGAATTAATGCTCCGAACCCGCTTTTGGGCTGCCAGCGCTTTGCTTTGGCCCATCAAAGCTTCGGTGCTGAACAGTTGACGGTTCAAATTGCTGTGTTGAAAGACATCACCATCCACAGCGATAATCTGTCCGATCCCTAGTCTAGCCAGCTCTTCAATCACATATCCGCCTAAGCCGCCGCAGCCAATGACGCAGACTCGAAAATCCCTTAGACTGCGGTTTTCCTCAGGTGTCATGGTTCCCAAATTGCGCTGATATCGCTCCGCGAACATTATTTCACTAGTCTCCTTACACAAAGGATGTTCTTGTAAGTCGCTTTGCTGACTTTGATCCCTGTGCTTGGGGTGCTTGCATGTACGATTTTTCCCTTGCCAATATAAATAGCCACATGGCCGGAATAGCAGATTAAATCACCTGGCTTCGCGTTGCTGTAAGAAACTTTCTTTCCATAGGAACGCTGCGCGCTGGAAGAATGCGGCAGGGAAACGCCGAACTTCTTGAACACGCTCATGGTGAATCCAGAGCAGTCTGTTCCCTTTGTCAAGCTAGTCCCACCGTATACATACGGATTGCCCACAAATTGCAGCGCATAGTCAACGACTGCCTGGCCAGAGCCACTCTTTGTCTCTGTTTTTTTATCAGAATCATCTTTGGACTTTGAATCCTTATCGTCTTTTGATTTGGAATCAGAATCCTTGTCTTTTTCTTTTTTATCTTCGCTTTTCTGCGAATCATTAGACTTTTTCTGGTCCTTGTCTTTGTTTTCGTCGTCTTTTTTAGAGTCGCCGTCATCGTCCGCGGCTGGCTTCACCGCGCTGCTTTTCGCTGCTGACCGGTCCGCGTCATTGTCCGCTGTGGCTGTCGGCGCAGTAGGCGGTTCTGTCGCTGGTTCCGGTTCCTCGATCTCTTCCATCGTCCCTTCCTGGACGATCTTGTTCACTGGCTTTTCTTCGATGGCAGAAGAAAGGACTTCTTTGGAGACTTCCGCTCCATTCTCTTTCACCACCTGACTAACGATGGTCTTTTTGCCTTTTTTCCCTTCCTGAATGACTTTTGTTTCGCCTTTTGGAAGCTCGTCTGACTTTTCATACTCTGTTTTAAAATCAATGGCTTTGATGTCTGTGACCTGTTCCACGGTCCTGACTGTGACCACTGGCGCCTCTGTCTGATTGGCGGTCACCACTTCCGCTACCGCGTCTTCCGCGTCTGTCAGAGCCACTTTGTCCTCGCCCCGCTCCAGTTCCTTTTCAACCACTGTGATCTCCGGTGATAAGGTAGTGGATTCTGACTGCGTGTTGTCTGTGCTGTAGCTGTTTTTCACCTGCTCGATGATGTCCTGCCCATCCTTTTTGCTGGCCACCACGAAGCTTTCATCATCTCCGATCTTTACTACCCAAGGCTGTTCTACTTTTATGCCGTCTTTTGATACCGCGTAAGGTTTCGTGAACTGCAAAAATGAACAGATTCCCAGAATGATCACAACGATTCCCAAACCGATCATCGCAATGATCACGTTTCTCTCAAAATTACTTACTTTTCGTACTTTCATAATGATCCGATTTCCCTTGTACTAATTTTCCCCAGCAATAACGACCTCACTGATCGGTCACTCAGCCTCCTGATATGCGAGACCATGCTTTCAGCTCATCTCCCGGTGACAGCTTATCATCGATCATTACCCGCATGCCATTTACTGCCACAAACCCAAAGTTTGGGATTTCTTTGTAATTGATCCCCACGGCCCGCAACGCTTCATCGCAGGTGCAGTGATCCGGCACTTCTACCTTTCGTTCCTTGTCCGGTCCGAAGAGCTTTTTTAGGGTGCCTCTCAGTGTGATTGTAATCTCCATAGTACCTTCCTTTTGAAAAAGAGTGTCAGGGCTGATGCCCGAACACTCTTTTATTATACATCATTTTTGCTTGGGCAAAAAGCCCCTAATTTTAAAATTTTCTGTATTACAGTAAGGATGCTACCAGATCATCTGGCATGATGCCGTTTTCATCCCAGCCCATTACTTGGTAATACTGGCTCAGCATGTCATCGAACACTTCCGGCGGAATGACCTGACCTTTTGCCGGGCCGCTCTTCAATGCTTCTGTCACTACCCGCTTTGGCACGGTGTCGTGGCTTCTGTTAAAGCCTTCTCTCTGGTTGAACGCACGGCCGATGTTGATGACTCTGCGGCCAATGGTGCTCATGTCCTCTGACGTCCATGTTTCACCTGTGACAATGGTCAGCAGCTCTGCCATGATGTCATAGTCAATGGTCCCCCAGAAGTCGCAGATGCACAGGGAGAACTTGATGGCATTGAATTCTGCCAGGTTGTAAACGAGCTGACCTTTGTTTTCACCAGTGTATGGAGGCACGGATGCCGCGAACACTTCTTCGTTTGGCGCATAGGATCTCATGTGGCAGGCGCCTCTGTCGGAAACCGCATAAGACACGGACATGGCCCAAGAGCCGCGTGGTTCGTACTGTGGATACTCCAATCCTTTTACCTGCATAGCGAACTCTGTTCCTCCGAATTTTTCGGAAGCCCGCTTTGTTCCCAGTGCCAGGTCTTTGCCAACACCTTCGTTTTTCGCCATCAGCTTCAGATATTCGATCATCTTGTCAGCTTCACCGAATTTGATACCAAAGTCGTGGATGCCCTTTTCTGTCATTTCCATGGCCCAGATGATGGTGTCTCCAGCACTGATGGTATCCAGTCCCATGTCATCTGCCACTTGGTTGAACTTGACGATCTTTTCTGGGTCTCTCACGCCTGCGTTCGGTCCTGCCACGGAAATGGACTCGTACTCTGGTCCTTCACAAATCGCGTCTCCGATCTGCAGGAAGTTGCCGCAGCCAAGACCGCAGCTGCCGCAGCCTCTTTTTCCGACTCTGTGCTGTTTCAGCACGTCGCCGTTATATTCTGTCCACTTTTCATCAGTGGTGTCAGAGAAGTTTTTCCACGGAAGGATTCCCCCGTCATTGCAGGCTTCCAGGAACGCGGTCGTACCGTCATCATAGATGAACTGATTGTCTTCTGTGACAACGCTTTCTCTGAGCAGTTCCATGATCCGGTTGGTGGTGTTTTCAATGTCATTGACTTTCACGCCGCCTGTTCCCCGAATGACAATGGCTTTCATGTTCTTGGATCCCATGACAGCGCCAATGCCGCCTCTTCCTGCCTGTCTGTAGTAGTCAGAGTTGATGCAGGACATGATGCACAGGTTTTCTCCTGCCGGTCCGATGGTCATGATGCTGTATTCTGTTCCATATTCCTTGGCCAGGATGCTTTCTGCTTCGTGTGAACCCAGTCCCCACAGGTGGGAAGCATCCATAAAACGGATTTTACCGTCATCGATGAGTATGTATCCTGGTTCACTGAGTTTTCCTTCAAAGATTACCATGTCGTAACCAGCGTATTTCAGACGAATCCCCACATGACCGCCAATGGAGCAGTCGTTCATGGTTCCTGTTGCCGGAGATTTCGCTGCCACGGAAAGCTTTCCTGAGCATGGAACAGGTGTGCCTGTCAGCGGTCCTGTTGTCAGGAACAGTTTGTTTTCTGGTCCCAGCGGATCAATCCCTGGTTCCAGCTCTTCATACATGTAACGAATGGCTAAACCTTTGGAACCTACGTATTTTTTAGCGAAATCCATACGCAGCGGCTCAAAGGACGCGCCCTTTTTCGTCAGATCGATTCTTAAGACTTTATTCTGATATCCAAGCATTGTCATATTGATCTCCCCCTCCTATTCAAACGTCAGCGCGTTCTGCGGACATGTTTTCACGCAAGTCGGGTCGCCTTTGCAGGTATCGCAGATATACGCTTTTTCATCTCTGATTTTTACTACATGTTTTGGACATTTGTCAGCACACGCGCCGCAGCCGATGCATACGTCCATGTCCACCTGTATGTATTCGCCGATCTTGATCGCGTCCACTGGGCACGCTTTCGCGCACATGCCGCACAAAATGCAGAAATGGTCGTTGTACTTGAGATTGCCGTTGTCATAGTAAGTCTCTATGGCAATCCTCGCTTTGGAAGGGACATATTCGCCTTCCTTCATGGCTGAACAGACCTGCGCGCACAGCTGGCAGCCAATACATTTTTCCTTGGCAAACTTCAGTCTTTTCATTTACTTCTCTCCTTTTTTCACTAATCGCACGAACCTTACTTTTTCTTACGTAACAAAAAAGCAAAGTAAAGCCGTGGCTGCCTTAGCAGCCGTTAGACTCTCCTTTGCACAATGGCAGGCAATAAAATCGCTCTTATTACCCTGACGTCTCCGCCGGCACAGGGTGTCATGCGGAGATTCGGAGTTATTTGCTTGTTCAGATTTGAAATCTGATGCATTCATTATACCATGGATTTCCTTTGAAAATACAATGGGATCCATGATTCAATGAATACTTCCTTACGGCAACGCCATTTCAATCTGATGTATTCATTATACTGCGAATCTCCTTTGAAAATAAAATCTAAATTCGCAATTCAATGAATACTTCCTTGCGGCAACGCCGTTTCAATCTGATGTATTCATTATACATTAGCCCGTTGCGCTTTGTCAATTCTTTATCAATTCCTTTTTCCACCGGAATTGGTATGAAATCAACGCGACTACTCTTACAACCCGTATTCTGCCGCTAGTTTCTTGAATCCTGGCAGGGAGTTGACAATGGTTTCATAGGAAACGCAGTAAGCCAGCCTGACGTATCCTGGTCCGGCGAAGGCGCTGCCCGGCACCATGAGGATATTGTATTTCTTCGCTGCCTGGCAGAATTCTTCTTCCTTTTCCACCGGCGATTTCACAAAGAGATAAAACGCGCCCTGAGGCATGACGCAGGAAAAGCCGCATTCTGTCAGCCCTTCATAAAGAGCCTTCCTATTTTTATCATAGTAATCCAGATCCACTTTCGCGTCCACGCATTTGGCGATCACTTTTTGCTGCAAAGATGGGGCGTTGACACAGCCGATGATCCGATTGGCGTTGGACGCAGTGTCAAAGACCAGTTCGCTTTCTTCCAGTTCATCAGGGATCACCAGATAGCCGATCCGTTCCCCTGGCAGGGACAAGGACTTGCTGTAGGAATAGGCCACAATGGTGTTGGCATAATACTTTGTCACATAAGGCACCTGGACGCCATCATAGGCCAGCTCCCGATAAGGTTCGTCCGCGATGATGAAAATGGTCCGCCCCAGTTCCTTCTGCTTTTTCTCTAAAACAGCAGCAATGCCCTTGATGGTTTCTTCCGAGTAAACCACGCCCGTTGGGTTATGAGGCGAGTTGACGAGAACGACCCTGGTTTTGTCCGTGATACAGGCTTCAAAAGCAGCCAGATCAGGCTGGAATGTGGTTTTGTCCGTTTCTGCCTGCACCACCACGCCATCGAAATTATTCACGTACCAATTGTATTCCAGGAAATATGGCTTGAAGATCACCACTTCTTCCCCTGGGTTGAGAATGGTTTTCAGGGCAACGTTCAGGCCGCTGGCCGCGCCCACTGTCATGAGGATATTTTTCGCGGAAAAAGCCGTTCCCTGGGTTTTATTGATGTGTTCTGCTATGGTCTGCCGCACATCTTCAAAGCCCGCGTTGCTCATATATCCATGCAGGATCAAATCCGGCTCTTCATCTACAATGTCTTTGATCGCTTTGTTCACTTCCGGCGGCGTAGGCGCGTCTGGGTTTCCCAGGCTAAAATCAAACACATTTTCCCTGCCGTATTTTGCCCGCATTTTCGCTCCTTCTTCAAACATGGTGCGAATGGCGGAGTTGTTTTCCATCAAGGGTTTCATTTTTTCTGAAATCATTTTTATTTCCTCCTACAAGTTCAGGCCTTTGGCCAGGTTGCAGACAAAGTCCTGCACATTGGTGACAATGCCTCTGGCAGCTAAACTGCCTCTGTCTCCTAGTTTGTTCACCGCAAACTCAGAAGTGTCGATGGTGTAAAAGTAGATCTGCCGAATGGTGCCATCTTCCATGACTCTGTAATTCGGCGTCATGTTTCCTGTTGCGATGGTATGGAGCACAGTCGCCATGCCAATGACTGTGGTAGCCTTGCGTACATGGCTCCTTACTGCGTCCTGTCCCACATAAGTATGTTCGTACACCTCGGGCAGCGGCCCGTCATCCCGCAAAGAACCGTTGAGCACATAGGGAACCCCATGCTTCACGCAGCTGTACATGATACCTTCCTCAATTCCTTCCTTTTCCAGAAAAGCGGGAATGGATCCGTGCAGGTTGACCTTATTGATGGTGTCAATATGATTGTAATGCCCGTTAAAATGCGGCCGCTGGGTCCTGATATCCTGGCCCAAGGCTGTTCCTAACAGGCTGGCTTCCAGGTCGTGAGTGGCCAGCGCGTTTCCTGCCAGCAGCGCGTTCACATAGCCTTCTGCGATCAGCTTTGAAAACGCAGACCGTGCCTCTGCGTCAAAGGCGCAGGCAGGTCCAAGGACCCACACGATATAGCCGTTCTTTCTTTCATGCCGCAGCAAGTCATAAAGCTGTTCATAATCATAGGAAAAAGCGGTTTCTCTGCTGCGGCTCTGACGGAAAGAAAAGGGCGCGTCTTTGTTTTCGTCCCTAGCAAAGCAGTCCGCATGGACATAAATCCCGTCTTCACAGTCTTCTGTTCTGCCCACCACGATCCGGTCTCCCTGCTTCACGTTTCGGAATTCCCGCACATGGATCTTTCCATTTTCATAGACAGCCACGCAGTCCATCCTGGAATCCTCGGCCAAGAGCCAGTTTCCATCGATTTTAAAATACTCTGGAAAAATCGAGGTGGCGTGAAATCCTTCAGGCGCGGTCATGTCTTTTGGCGCGAACTGGAGCCGCGCGTCCGGCGCTTTGGTGAATTTCTCTATACTAAAATCAGGTTCTATATATTGTCGTAATTGAAAACTCATTTTTTCTCCTTATTTCGTGATCTTGTCTATGCCCATGTAAGGCCGCAATGCTTCTGGAATCACCACCGAGCCGTCTGCCTGCTGATAATTTTCTAAAATCGCGGCCACGGTCCGTCCCACTGCCAGGCCGGAGCCATTGAGGGTATGAACGAATTCCGGTTTACCCTTTTCCTGTGGGCGGAAACGGATATTGCCTCTTCTGGCCTGATAGCTTTCAAAATTGCTGCAGGAAGAAATCTCCACATACCTTCCATAGCTTGGCATCCACACTTCGATATCATAAGTCATGGCAGAAGAAAATCCCAGGTCTCCTGTGGAAAGCCTCACTACGCGATAAGGAATCTCCAATCTCTTGAGGACTTCCTCGGCAGCAGCGGTCAGCAGCTCCAATTCCTTGTAGGATTCTTTTGGATCCACGAATTTCACTAATTCCACTTTGTTGAATTGATGCTGGCGGATCAGGCCTCTGGTGTCCCTTCCCGCGGAGCCGGCTTCTTTGCGGAAGCAAGGCGTATAAGCTGTATAGTACACAGGCAGCTCATCATAGCTCATGATCTCATTCATGCGCAGATTGGTCACTGGGACTTCTGCTGTTGGTATGAGGAAAAAGTCTTTTGCTGGAACGTGGAACATGTCATCTTCAAATTTCGGCAGCTGACCTGTCCCAGTCATCGCATCTCTGTTTACCATGAACGGCGGCAGGATCTCTGTGAAGCCATGCTCTTCTGTATGAAGGTTCAGCATGAAATTGATCACAGACCGTTCCAGCCTGGCTCCCAATCCCTTGTATACGGTAAAGCGGGTGCCGGAAATTTTAGCTGCCCGCTCAAAGTCCAGAATATCCAGGTCCTGACCCACGTCCCAGTGGGCTTTCTGCTCAAAGTCGAATTCCCTTGGTTCTCCCCATTTACGAAGCTCCACGTTGGCGCTGTCATCCACGCCCACCTGCACATCTGGATGTGGAGTGTTGGGGATGTTCAGCAATGCGTCACGCAGCTGGGCTTCCACTTCGCTGACTTCTGCGTCCAGTTCCTTGATCTCTTCTGAAAGCGTCTTCAATTCCTTCATCAATTCAGTCGTGTCTTCCCCTGCTTTTTTCATCTTTGGGATTTGTTTGGAAGCAGTGCTCTGCTTGTTTTTCATCTGCTCTACTTTCGCCAGGGTCTCTCTTCTCTTTTTGTCGTATTCCAAAACCTTGTCAATTCCGAAATCTCCCTGTCCTCTGGATTCCACTGCTTTTTTTACGTTTTCAAAATCTTCTCTTATTCTTTTGATGTCTAACATAGCCCACTCCTAAAATAAATTTTTCTTGTAGATAATATATTGGTTTCTCAATTCTTCCACTTGCTCCTGCATCTCAATCTGCAGGTTGGAGGCTGTGACGTAATCCCGCTCATCCAATGCTCTGACGATTTTTGTCAGCAAACACTTTTCGTTGAGCTTGTCTTTGCCCAGGTGGTTGCGTATGGTGTTGATTTTCTCCCAGTATACCACATCATAGTCCACGCAGTCACTATCCGCGTGACATTTCACACAATGACGGATCAGCTCCATGGTGTTAGGAACGATCCGGTTGTGCAGCTCTGTGGCCCATTGCGCCAGGATCGCCTCTTTGTAAGATTCCAGGGTGATGGGTGTCATGACATCGTCACGCTGGAACACTTTCAGCTTGTCAGGATGCTCTTCAAAGGCACAGATGTTTTCCCACACAGTCCTGGGCACTGACCCAAAGAGGCGGTTTCGCTCTTCTTCTGTGTATTCTTCAAACACATCTTCTTCGCTCCGGTAGATACGATCCTGATCCAGGTAAAAATCTTCTTCTCCGTATGCTTTGGATATGGAAGCTTCCAATTCCTTCGGCGTTTTGCCTGCTTCCAGAGCAGCTTTGATCCCGTCGAGCATGGCCATGTAGGATGCGGCCAGCACCAGATAGGTGTTGCTCTTTGGGTTGGGCGCTCTCAGTTCAAAACGAGTGGCAAGAGGATTTGCCACGTCCCGCACCAGGCCTACCAGAACGGTCCTGTTTCTGGAAGGCAGCTCCACGCCATGGCCTAAGGAAGTCACTACGCAGACCGGCGCTTCATAGCCTGGCTTTAATCGATTGAAGGCGTCATTGGTGGCGCTGACAAAAGGATTGATGACTTCATAATTCTTCAAGATGCCCATGAGCGCGCCAAAGCCAATGGGACTGAGGAATTCTTTGCTCATGTCCTTGGCAGCGAACAGGTTGACTCTGCGGCCGTCCTTTAGCTTTGCCGCCAGCCCCATGTGGGTATGTTCGCCGCTGCCGGCCACGCCTTCCATAGGCTTTGCCATGAAAGTGACATCCAAGCCGTGGAGCCGGAAAATATCCCGCACTACGTATTTAATATGGTTTTCATTGTCTGCGGCCTGGATCGCTGTAGAAAATTTCCAGTCAATCTCTAGCTGCTCCATGACATGGTCGTAGTTTCCAGAGTTTCCAATCTTCGCTTTGACGCCGCCCACTTCCTTGTGGCCCATTTCCATTTCCACGCCATAATGATCCAAGACCAGCATCACCTCTTCCAGCGCGGTCCTCACAGGGCCGGTGGTTCTCTTCCAATACTGTTCTTTCAGGATCTGAGCCGTGGAAAGCTGCTCTCTGTCCGCTTCATCATCTGGCGTTTTTACCCAGAATTCCAGCTCCGTGGCTGCCGTGATCTCTAGTTTTTCGATCTCATCCACGCTATTGATGTCCAAATATTGGAACACATAAGGATGTGCCTTGATGATCTGGAAAAGCTCACGCTTGAAATTCACGATCGCATCCCGCAGAATCACTCGGGAACCCACCTCTGCCACATCGTTATGTACCAGGAAAGAAGGAATCCGCAGTGTCCCTACAGGCAGTCCAGTTTCCCGATCCACATTTTTGAAGTTGTGATCCACGTACCAGTTGACTTCTGTGTCTGGTATGATATCCACTTTCGCGTTGTTCAGCTTTGCGATCTTAGGGAGCACAACGCTGGACCCATCAGTCTGGACACCGGATGTCAAAAATTTCTCCATGTCTTGGATAAAGAGCTCCACTGGGATCTTTTCATCTGTATCGTGTCCGCCCACATCGATCCCCACCAAAGAAACAAAGCGCACCTCTGGGTGAGCCCGCAGCGCTGCTGTGATTTCCTCCGGTGAATGATTGTCTGCTGGTATGGTAAACAGCATTTTCTTTAGGTCAAAGTCAAATAGATCCTGCATTGTCCGCAACACTCCTTTCGATTTCTAGTTTTATGCTCTAGTGCCATGCAATTGCTTTCTCAAACAGACCAGGACATTCCCTCTACAAAACAGCCTGTAAAGAAAATGTCCTCTCAGTCCTTCTTATTTTTTCGTAGATTCAGGATTTACTCCTGTTCCGCCTCTGACTCTTGTGCTGGCGGCGCTAACTGGTTCAGGTATTTCTGGAGTTCATCCAGGTATTCCCCGTATTTCGCCCAATCTCCATCTTTTTGAGCTTTTTCCGCGTTGTTGAACGCTTCCTGGGCTTTCTGGGCCAGTTCCGTCTGGCTCAGAGGTTTGTCGCTGCCTTGCTGATCACCTTCTGCCTGCTGCGCGTCGCCGCTTCCCGGGCTTTCCTTGGCACTGCCTTCACCGAACAGGGAGTTCAGCGCTTCTGCCAGGGTCGGTTCATAAGCGATCTGTTCATCATAAGCCACGATGACTCTCTTGACCTCTGGGATACTGGAATTCTTTGCTTCCAGATAGATCGGTTCCACATAGACCAGGGAATCCTCAATTGGGATCACGAACATGTTTCCTCGATTATACTTGGAGCCTGCTGAATCCCACAAGGAAAACTCTTTGGAGATCTCCGTGTTCTGGTCGATCTGCGCCTCAATCTGTGTCGGACCGTAGATGATCCGGCTCTTTGGCATCTGATAGAGCACTAGCTGCCCGTAATTATCCCCGTCATTTCTTGCCACCAAAAGTCCTGTCATGTTCATCTTGCCTTTTGGCGTGTAAGGAACCGAATTCACGAATTCCGCGCTCTGCTCTCCCGGCAGTTTCATGATATAGTAGTTCGGGGTCATCGGCGTTTCCTCAGTGCCGTAAATTTCATTGGCAATGTCCCACATATCCTCTTTCTGGTAGAAGACTTTCACATCCGTCATGTGGTATTTTTTGTAAACATTGGCCTGAATGTTGAACAGCACATTCGGATAACGGATATGCGCCTGAAGAGATTCCGGCATCTCTTCAAAATCCTTGAAGAGTTTTGGATAAATCTCTTTATAGGTGTTAGCGATCGGGTCTTTATCATCCACCAAATAATAGTTGGTCGTGCCGTTGTAAGCATCAATCACCACTTTGACAGAATTTCGGATATAATTGGTCCCGCTAGTAGAGTCAAAAGGCTCGGAATACGGATACCTGGTGCTGGTGGTGTACGCATCCAGCATCCAATAGAGCTTTCCGTCCGCGGTCACAATGTATGGATCGCTGTCATATTCCAGATATGGCATGATCTCCCTGACACGCTGTTCGATATTCCGATTGATGACAATTTTGGAGTTGCTTGTGATGTTGCTGGAAACCAGCAGCTTCAGGCTGCGCTCCCGTATGGAGAACATGGTCTTGTTCAATAGATTCAGTTTGATGCCCGCCGTGCCCTCATAGGTGGAATACTTGTTATTGTTTCCCTCTGGGTAGTCGAACTCTTCTTCATTGGTGTTCAGTAATACGTAGTTATCCGTCTTTTCCCCAAAGTAAATCTCCGGCCTTGTGATCTGGACTTCCTCCACGTCAGATACCGGTGGTATGCTGTCGATGAGCATGTCCGGCTGCCCGCTGGCCGTTACTTTGTCTACTCTGGACAAAGTGATGCCGTAACCATGGGTGTATTTCAGATGCTTGTTGAGCCAGGCTTCACTGATCTTTTCTTCGTCAATCTCCCTAGCGGATTGGAAGGTCTGGGTATACTCGCCATTGACCATGTAACGATCCACATCCACGTCATTGAACGTATAATAAGATCGGATGCTCTGGGTCTGATTGTAGAACTTTTCAGCCGGCTCATAGTCATTAATCCTGATATTGGAAATCGTTTCCACGTTATTGCTGATATCCTCACTGGTCAAATCATTGCTGGCCGCGAACGGCTTGATGGTCACATCGTTCAAATCATAAGCATGCTGCGTGTATTCGATGTTGTGCTCCAAATATTTGCTTTCTTTGTTAATTTCATCTGGAGATACCACAAAATTCTGAATCAGCATGCCCGCACCTGTTCCAACCAATCCAACTGCGATCATCAGCACTGGCACGGTTACTACCATCTTGAACTTTCTTTTCACCACTCCCGCGCCAAAGGCAATGGCCGCGACTACAGACAGCGCCATGATGATGCGATAAGTCCACAAAGTGATCATGACATCCCGAAATCCCGGGCCATAAACGGAACCCGTGTGCCCATAAAGCAAATCAAACTGCTTCAGCAGGAAGTTCACGCCTACCATGAGGAAGAACAACACGCCTACGATGATCAGCTGTTTTTCCGCGATGCTCACCAGCTGCATGAAGTTTTTGTCATCAAATTGTTTTTTCTTTTTCGGCGCAGTGTGGATCGGCCGTTTTCGTCCGGTAAAAGCCTCTCCAAATTTGCCGAAGAGATCGCTCACATTGTCAAATCCTGCTTTTCCTCTCTGGCCCGCTTCTCCAGCGAATGAGCCGTCAAAACGCTCTTCTTCCGCTGGTTCTTCTTTTTCTTCAAACATCTGCGGCGTGCGCATGGATAGCAGCACCGTATAGTACAGCAGCGTTAAGATGGCAAAGGCAATGATCACGCCAATGAGGATCTGATTGATCGCCTTGATGAACGCCAGCTTGAACACATAGAAGGAAACATCCAAATGGAACAGCGGATCCGCTATGTCAAAGTCCGTGCTGTTGGTGAATTTCAAAATTTCAAACCACAGCTGCGTCACAGACACGAACGTCACCAGCGCAGCAAACACAATGGCCATGCCCCATGAAATCAGATTCAGCCTTTTGTGGTTGGTCTGCTCTGTGGAAACGACCTTCTTAAAATATCCTTTTTTCAGGAATTTCAGGTAAATATACGCAAGCAGCGTAATCACGACAAACGTCGGTATTCCGATTTCCAGCTGGGTCACCAACTTTTTCAGGAATACGCTCACGTAACCTAACTCTTTGAACCATAGAAAATCAGTGATAAAACCGATCAGGCTCAAAAACAATGCGATCAGGAGCAAAATGATTATAATCAATCCTTTTATGCCCAGCTTTTTCTTTTTCAAAATTGTTCCTCCCTTAATTAATAACTCATCTCTCTAACGTACATTGCCTACAGTTCATAACTAGCTGTAAGCTTCATCATTTCCCCTTCTGGCGTCATCTCATAAATCTTCTTTGTCTGCGTGCCGCCTATTTTTTCAGACACCCATACGAAATAGGACGGGCCCGCTTGCCTGATTTCACCGATTTGCAGCAGTTTCATAGAGTCTTTGCCGTCTTTTTTTCCGGAATCTTTCAGTTCCTTGTACAGCTCTGATCCCTTTTGGACCAAGTTCATGACGCTTTTGTCACCATAATTGAGCAGATTCATCCGCTGTGAATCATAAGCGATCACTGCTCCTACGATAGCTTGATCATAATATACCTGCTTGTCTGACGCGTCTTTGTACCAAGTCACATCGGAAAGCTCCTGGGTCAGATTGATATCTGTGTTTTCGTATTCTTTTTGCGGATCAAACTTCAAGTCCCCGTTATATTCCACGCGGGCGATGTTTCCATCTTTATTCTTGCCCATTTCCGCTTCGATCAGTTCCGTCTTATCCTGAATTGTTTCAGTACGGATGTCTTCTTCTGCCGCTAATACTCGGTATTCCACGTCATCGCCCGTGACCATTTGGATCACTTTATTGAGCTGACTGTCAATGAATTTAGCGGCTTCACTGTTCGGTGCCGCGACTTTGATCACGACGCCCGCAATTTCCAGTGCAAGAAGTATGATTAAGATTACCAGACAGATCTTTAATACGATCCTGCCTTTTCCTCCTGTTTCTTCTTCCTCTTCATCGTCATCCTCATCGTCTTCTGCTTCTTCCTGCTGCTTTACAGCCTCATGTTCCGCAGTGTCTGAGGATGCAGAGCCTTTCCTCTTTCTTCTCTTGGCGGATTGTTCGTCTTCCTCCTCCGGTTCTTCCTCTTGCTGAACTGGCTCCGAAGTCTCCGGTTCTTCCGGCTTTAAGACTGGAGTTTCCGCCGCTGGCTCCGGCTGGGCTGGCTCTTGAACCAGCTGCTCTTCCTGGGCTGACGGTTCATCAAGCTCCGCAAGCTCAAGAGGCTCTGGTTCTTTGTCGTCTTCTGCCAGTAAATCTTCCAATGAAAGAAGGTCTTCCGCGGATTGATCTCCATCCGCGCTTCCAGGTTGCGGCGCGTCTTTTTCAATCGCAGATAATTCTTCAAATATGTCAACGGATTGCTCGGATGCTTCCTGAGCCGGTTCCTCTTTTGGCGCTTCTTTCTCTGCTTCGTCTAAATGACCCAGAAAATCAGGCAGTTCGATAGGCTCTGGCTCTTCTTTTGCTTTTGCCGCTGCTTCCGCGGCAGCGAAGGCCCTGTCTCGTTCCACCATTTCAGTGGCAGTCGCCATTCCCGCCAAAATTTCCGCTTTGTTCACAGCCTTTGTTTTTACTGGAGTTTCTTCCGGCATCTGCTCCTGCTGCTGTTTTTCCTGCTCTGCCTTCTGCATGTCAGCAAGGGCCTTTGCCCTGGCTTCTTCCGCCTCTTTTTTCGCAGCCTCTGCTTGGAGCATCGCAGCTTCTGCTTCCTGCCTGGCAATCTCCGCTTGAATCTTAGCTGCCTGCTCTTCCAGTTTAGCTTCTGTTTCTGCTTTGATCCGCTGTTCTTCCGCTTCCATGTTCTTCATGGCGGTCATCGCGTCTTTTCGCGCCGCCATTCTTGCTTGCTCTCTTTCAGCGGCTTCCTGTGCGGCTTTGGCGTCTGCCGCCCGTTTTGCGTCTTCTTCCAGTCTGAGACGGGCTGCTTCCTCGGCTTCTTTCGCCGCTTTTTCTGCGGCCGCGGCTTCAGCCTCTTTCCTGGCTCGCTCTTCTGCTTCCTGCCTTGCTTTTTCTTCGGCTTCTTGCTTCGCTCTTTCTTCGGCCTCTTGTCTTGCCTTCTCTTCCGCTTCTTGCTTCGCTCTTTCCTCAGCCTCTTGTCTCGCTTTTTCTTCCGCTTCTTTTCTTGCCCTGGCTTTTTCCTCTTCTACCAGTCTGGCGGATTCTTCTTTGGCCCGCTTTTCTGCTTCAGCGGCTTCGATGCGTTCTAACACATCGGTCTCAATGGGTTTTGGTTCATAGCCTTTGACCACACCTTCTGAGGCAAAGAGAGCCTCCATTGGATCGTCCGGTTTCCTGGTGGCGAACTTTTCTTCTGAAGCCATGGTCGCAGTGTCCATTTCTTCAGAAAGCATGTTTCCTGATTTGATTTTTTCATATTCTTGATCCAGCAGTTTCTGAAATTCTTCGTTCTTTTTATGGAACGTAAAGAATTTATCCATCTCTTCTGACTGTTTTCTTGCTTCATCTGTTTTGTTGTCCAGATCACCAAAAAGACGCTCTTCCAAGCCTGACAGCGGCTCCTGCGCAGGCTCCGTCTTTTTCTCCGGAGCGGCTGCCGGCTTTGTTTCCAGTGTCTGAGTAGGCGTCTGTGATTGCTCTGTTCTGGCCGCGAATCCAATCGGCTCCGTTTTTTCCGGAGCTGCTGGCTCTGGTTTTACGACCGGTGTTTCCAGAACCGGCTCCGGAGCTGGCGCTACCGGCTTTGCTGGCACAGGTTCTGGTTCTTCCACTGGCATGGACCAGTTAAAGTCAATATCTTCTGTTTTTTCCACTTCCATGCCTGGGAAGGTATGTATGTTCCAATCAAACTCTTCTACAGGCGAAGTTTTCTTTTCCGTTTCTTTCTGCTCCGAGTTTTCTTCAATGCCTAACGCCAGGTCGATTTTGCTAAAGTCAAAAGGTTCAAAAAGTGAATTTGAGCCGCCTAAAGCACTCTCGCCCTGGTTTTCGCCTGCCGCTATGGTTTCTGCGCCCGCTCCTTCTGATGAAACGTTCGCGTCATTTTCTACAATTGTCTTTGCGCCACAGGAACTGCAAAATTTGTCTCCCTCTTCCAGCTTGTGTCCACAGTTTCTACAATACATAAGCTCCTCCTCTGCGAATTACTCCTTGATCAGCAATTCAAGTTCCTCTTCAGTGTAAATTTTCCCGCTTTTTCCAACATTATATCCAGATGGGCCAGGCTGTTCTCCTGCCTGATCCGAATCCATAAGCTTTTCATCATCGGCACTTTGGCCTTGTTTTTCCTGTTCCTGTTCTTCTTGCTCCGCCAACTCCACAAGCTGTGACCATACATGGCTTTCCAGCTCATCCATCTTAGCGTTCGCACTGTCCAGATCTGTTCTCTGGGGTTCTTCTAAGACGCCTTTTTCTGCTGTGGCCACTTCCTGGAGGCTCTGGGTTATTTCAGCGTCTAATCGCTCTAGCTCCAGCAGTTCTTCCTCAAATAAATCTGCTTGCTGCGTCTCTGCTTCAGATGTCTGTTCTATGTTTTCACTCGAAGATTCTCCATGTGTGGAGACGTTTTCTTCTAACGTCTGTTCTGCCCATTCCGCAGCCTCACGTTCCGGCGCTTGACAATCGCCTGCCCGCTGGCTGCTCTCCGCGGCTTCTCCGATCTTGCGATTCAGAATTTCCAGTTCCTGCTGTAAGGTCTGAATCTGCTGCTCCATGTTTTTCATGATTTTGAGATGTGTGGTGCTCTGTCTCTGCCAAAGGATCAAGCCAACAAGCAGCATTACTGCCAAGGCTGCCAGTATCGCGATCGCAATTATTGTTGTTGTCATTATTATGCTCTGTTCTCCCGATTTCGTATAAAATTTTCTCTCTTTTTCGTCTCAGCGTACGGAATTCGAGATTATAACTTTTAATATTATACTACAAATTTTCAGCAATGGCAAACAGAACCTAACTAAAAATTACAAAAATTAACTGTTTTCAGGTATCTGCTGCTCAAAACCCACGGGATTCATAGTGAAAAACAGTTTTTTAAGCAAAAAGAGCGGGGTTCCTGCCCTGCTCTTCTCGCCCAACTGCTTTAGTTTTCCTGGTTGTTGTTCTCGTTGTTGAAGCGATTGTTCTGGTTGTTCTTTTCGCTTCTGTTCTGGTTGTTGTTCTGGTTCTGGTTGTTTTGGTTCTTTTGACTATTCTTTTTCATTTCTAATCCCCCCTCGTTTTCTATTATGCTCCGTTTTTCCGATTCTATCACAGATAATTTTAGGATTTTGTCTTTTTCGCGAAACCGCTTTTTTCGGAAAAAAGATTTTTGCTTAGGGGAAAGAAACATGCCGTGTCAAGCCGCAGGCCGGCCATTCTTATTTACTTTCTTTATTTGCCAAATAATGCTTGAACTTTTTGAACTGATTCACATCTCTCAGCTTTAAGTACAGCCACCTTTTGAAGCCCAGATCCTTTTCATAGTACAAGGAATGGCAGTATTTTTTCTGTCGTACCAGTTCCTTGACCTTCTTGACTTTTTCCTTGTCCTTCACATACTGGTACACCACGCCCAACGGCACCACATGCCAGAAGAACGGTTCTTTCACCATTTTGAATTCCATTGGCGTATGATAAATGTAGTCTTCCACGATATAGCGGGCCACGTTGTTGCCGCCTCCTGTGATCCGGTAGTGGCTCCGGCCCTGACGAATGTTGATTTCAAAAACCTTGAAGGTATTGTCTCTGGTGTCGTATTTCAGGTCACAGTCCGCCCAGCCTTCGTAGCCAATGTCCTCCAGCAGATATTTAATCTTATTCATGACCTCTTCATGACATTCCACAATGGTCGCCGCGTTGCTGCCGATCCCCTTTGGCGTGTGTTCTTCCAGCAGCACGTTTCCCATGTTCATCAGTTTCACCTTGTGGTCGCTGCCCGTGTAAACGTGCAGGTCATAAGTCTGGGCATCGTCTCCCGGCACTCTGTCCTGGATGATCATGTGGTCATCGTAGCCATTGTCGTAAATATCCTTCAGCGCCTGTTTCAAATCTTTCATGTTGTCCAGGAAATAAACCTTGTGCTGCCCCACGAAAGCATGCTTGTTGTAGCTGACGCTGCAGGATGGCTTTAAGACAATGGGGAAGTCAAAGGGCAATTCAAAATCATATCCCATTTCCGGCGTGTAAATAAAGGTCTTCGCGTAATCCAGTCCGTATTTTGCGCACAAACCGTAGAAGGTTTCCTTTAGTACGATGTTGTCCATTACATCCTTGTCCGCATATGGCAGGACGAACATGTCTTTCAGCGCTTCTTTGTTTTCCACGATCAGGCGCACATAATGATCCGCGCACCCGATGAGCAGCAGCTTTCTCTTTTCATGGAATTTGGCGTAGATTTCTTTCATGGTTTTGAGGAACACCTCAGTCTCGTCCAAATCTTTCACTACCCGTATGTGGACGATCTTGGAATCTTTCAGCGGGCCGCTATCGTTTCTGGCGACCACCAGAGATTTTATGTGATAAGCTTCGTGAAATGCCCGTGCCATGCTGTAAACATTGATGTCGCTGGCAAGCAGCACTGGCAGAAAATTTACTCGTTCCATTTATCTTCTCCTTCTTACCTTATTATATTGGCGTTTTTTGTTTCCTCTTATTCAGGATTGGCATACATTGGTATCTATCTACCACATTACCATGTATTTCCCCTTTTTTCAAGGAAAAGTCGATAATTTTCTATTGATAACCTGGATTTTTCTTCCAACTCCATTTGTCAATTCTCTGGAAAAGCGGAAAAAATCTTTTCCAGCATGCTCATGTTTTTATGGGTCTATTCTATCATCCTCTCCTGGAAATGGCAAGCAGGGCATATTTTTTACGCACCATCTTGATAAATCGCAAATACATGGTACAATAATCCATATGATAATTTCCGCAGGACCGCGGCGCAGATAAGGAGGACAGCAGATGATCACTTATAAATCCGAAATTTCCACAGAATCTTACAATGCCATGCGGCTGGCTGTGGGCTGGAAACTGTTGGATTCGGCGCAGGCAGCGGCAGGGCTGGAAAACTCCGCTTATCTGACGGTGGCCTGGGATGATTGGCGGCCTGTGGGCATGGCCCGGGTGATCAGCGATGGCGGCTATATGACGCTGATCGCTGATGTGATGGTGCTGCCGCCTTACCAAGGTCAGGGGATCGGCACCCAGCTGCTGATCAATGTGAACCGCTGGCTGGATTCTCTGGGAAAAGGCGGGCGCATGATCATGGTCAATCTCATGGCGACTCCTGGGAACGAAAGGTTTTACGAAAAATTCGGCTTCGTCACCCGACCCAATGATCACATGGGTGCGGGCATGGTGCGCTGGATCAATGGATGAAAGGACTGCAGGCCCCATGCATTTTAATTGGGACGAATGCAGCATAATTTAAATTTTGGATCGCAGATTCTTTCTGTAGTCCAAAAAATGACAAAACAAAATACCGGATGAAGAGCTGGCTGGAGTTTCAGTTTCCTGACTCCAGCTTTTCTTTTGCCCAGTCATCCGGCATCCCTATCGCCCGCTTTTTTCTGCTGACAATTGTTTCCTTATTAACAGTCCATTTTATCCCGATTGTTATGCTGTGCTCTGCCTTATTCGTCCAGCTTCGGATCCGTTGCTTTATCGAACATTTCCAGCACTGCCGCTTCAGGCTCTTTGTCCATCAGCGTCACGATCACTGAGCAGAGCAGCCCAGCGATAAAGCCTGGGAACAATTCGTAAACCCCAGTGGATTCAGACAGGAACATGTACCACAGCACATCGGTCAACGCGCCGCCCACAACGCCTGCCACCGCGCCTTTGTAGGTGAACCTTCTCCAGAACAAGGACAGCAGCACCACTGGCCCAAAGGAAGAACCGAAGCCTGCCCAAGCGTTTTCCACCAGATTCATAATGGCCTGGGCGCCTTCCCCTTTGCTGGAAGCGATAAAGAACGCAATGACCGCTACGATCAGCACCACGATCCTGCCCACCCAGAGGATTTCCTTTTCACTGGCGTTCTTGCGCAAAATCGGCTTGTAAATATCTGACGTAAAAGAACTGGATGCCACCAGCAGCTGGGAGTCCGCCGTTGACATGGAAGCCGCCATGATAGCTGCCAGCAGAATGCCTGCCAAAAATCCCGGGAACAGCATCCTGGCAAATGTGATGAAGACCTTGCTCTGCGCACCAATCGTCAAAAGTTCTTCTGCAATGAGCATCCTTCCAAAATATGCGATCAGACAAGTTGCGCCGAGGGACAGCACCACCCAAATGATGGCTACGGTGGCGCTTTTTTTCACCATGGACGGCTTCTCAATGGACATGAACCGGACAATGATGTGCGGCATGCCAAAGTACCCGAGGCCCCATGCCAGACCAGAGACGACCTCCTGCCAGGAAGCGCTGAATACGCCTGCTCCAAAGGAGCATTCCACCGTCTGCCCGCTGACCGCGTCCTTGTAGGAATACACTGTGTCCAGAGCCGCTGTGTCCAGATTCTGGGTGGCCACGATGATGATGGGCACCGCCAGCAGCGCCACTACCATGAGCAGTCCCTGAAAAAAGTCAGTCCAGCATACGGCTTTGAATCCGCCAAAGAACGTGCATACGAACATGGCCAGCGCGAACACCAGCATGGCCGTCTTTGTGCCCAGGGCCGGAAAAATTGTGGTGAACACCGATGCGCCGGCCACAAAGCCCGATGCCACGTAAACCGTGAAGCAGACAAAGAAAATGATGGCGCATATGATCTGCAGGGCATGGCTCTTGGCCATGAACCGGTTGCTCAAGTACTGAGGCACGGTGATGGCGTCACCAGCTGCTTTGGAAAACTTTCTCAGTCGTTTCGCTGAAAAGATCCAGTTGGCCGCTGTTCCCAGAGCAAGGCCGATGCCGATCCACATCTGGCCAAAGCCAAATGCCAAAATACTGCCCGGAAGTCCCATGAGGAGCCAAGCCGACATGTCAGAGGCCTGGGCTGACATGGCCGTGACCCAAGGTCCCATGGACCTGCCGCCCAAAAAGTATTCTTTCTCATTGGCCTTTTTTCTCCCCTTGAAGAAAAAGAAAAGTCCAACGCCTACTAGCATGATGAAATATAAGACAAATGCGAAAAGTTCTGCGTTCATGTTTCCTCCTTGTTATGTTTTTTAACTCTAAACGTTCAACAATTTTCATATTGTATCACATTTAAAAACAGAACAAAATACAGAATAGATTCCATACTATTTTTAGGATTTTATGTGAAATCAGCTTATTATTCTATTGAAATTCAAGGATTTTAGTGATAAACTTCATTCTATACAGAAATAAATACGAAAATTATAATTTTGAAACTTTGGAAGGAATCTGGGAAAACCATGAAGAAAAAAGCTCGAAACACGAAAGGCAAAATCGTCTCTGCCGCCTGGCGGCTCTTTTATCAGCAGGGGTACGAGGACACCACGGTAGAAGAAATCGTGGAAGCATCCGGCACTTCCAGAGGCTCTTTTTATCACTATTTTGATGGAAAGGACGCATTGCTCACATCCCTTTCCTATTTGTTCGATGAAAAATATGACGAACTGACGGAAACCATGGACCCCAGCCTTTCCCCCGTGGAAAAGCTGACGCTCATGAACCACGAGCTGTTTCTCATGATCGAAAACACCGTGTCCGTGGATCTTTTGAGCCGGCTCTTTGCTTCCCAGCTGACCACAAGCGGCGAGCGGCATCTTCTCAGCCCCAACCGGACATATTATAAACTGCTGCGCCAGATCACCCTGGAAGGGCAGCAAAAAGGGGTGTTCAAAGACGAATTGTCTATTAACGATATTACTAGGGCCTATGCCATGTTTGAACGGGGCCTGATGTATGACTGGTGCATTTCCAGCGGCAACTATTCCCTCTGCCAATATTCGGCTATGGTGCTGCCAAAATTTTTGGAAGGGCTTTGCAAGTAAGGAGGATCGCAACATATGGCAGAACAAAACAAAATGGCAACAAAACCAATGGTGCCTCTGATCATTTCCATGGCAGTGCCGCCGCTGATTTCCATGTTCCTGCAATACACTTACAATTTCGTGGACTGCATGTTCGTGTCTTGGCTGGGGGAGGACGCATTGACCGCGGTATCTCTGGCCTTTCCTTTGACTACGCTGATGCTGGCCATGTCCATTGGCCTTGGAGTGGGCGTGAACGTGCAGATCGCTAATTATCTGGGGCAGAAAAAGCAGGATCTGGCTGACAGTGTGGTGACTAACGGCATCATTCTTTGCACGGTGTGCGGGATCGTGCTCACGGGAATCGTGCTGATGATCATCAGGCCCTTCTTCGCCTCTTTTACGGATTCCGCTGTTATCTTTGATCTGGCGCTCCAATACATGGGGATCTGCGCATTCATGCAGGTCCCTAACATGGTCCACATCTGCATCCAGAAAATCATCCAAGGGACAGGAAACATGATCGCGCCTATGTGGTTTCAGATCGCAGGGGTTTTGCTGAACTTTGCCCTTGACCCGCTCTTGATCTTCGGTGTGGGTCCGTTCCCGGAAATGGGTGTGAAAGGCGCTGCGATTTCCACTGTGGCCGGTTATACCTTTAGTATGATCCTGGCTTTCTACGTGCTGCTGTTTCAAAAGCAGAAAGTAAAGATGAAGGTCTCTGGTTTTCGTTTAGATTTGGGGATCATGAAAGCGACCTTCGTGATCGGTTTTCCTTCTTTCGTCATGAACGCATTGGGGGCTTTCATGACTTATTTCGCTAATCTGTTTCTGGTCCTGTATTCCACCACCGCAGTAGCCTTTTTCGGCGCTTATTTCAAGCTGCAGCAAGTGGTGATCATGACCCTCAATGGCTTGGTACAAGGCTGCATCCCCATTATGAGCTATAATTTTGGCGCAAAAAATCGGCAGCGGCTGGAGCAGTCGTTTCGATACGGCACCTTGATCGGCTGTCTCATCACCGGACTTGGGATTATCATTCTCTGTTTATTTCCACAGCAGGTCCTGCGGATCTTTCAGGCTTCGGAAGAAATGATGGCTTTTGGCGTTCCTGCCCTGCGGATCATGTGCGTTAGCTATGTGTTCGCCGCCATTTCCACCATGATCGCTTCTCTCATGCAGTCCACAAAGCGGGTAGGCTGCAGCTTGCTGATCAACATTCTGCGGCAGCTGGCCCTGCTAGTCCCAGCAATGTGGGCGCTTTCTAAAGCAATGGGCATGACAGGCATCTGGTGGTCCTTTATGGTAGCCGAAACCTTGACCGTGATCATCGCCTGGCTCCTATATAAAAGGAAGGAACTTGTGTTTTAGGTTCTATGCGTTCACTGCAGTTCGCGTTCATAATATTCATCCATGCGCCGCGCGCAGGCAGAAGCAACCTCATAAAAGCAGCTCCCCTGCCACGAATTGCCTGGTGATCTCGTTTTGAGGCTGCGCCAAAACTTTCCGGCTCTCGCCCGCTTCCACCAGTTCGCCTTTGTGAAGCATCAGCACGTCATCGCAGAGCCGCTTTGCCTGGGCCAAGTTGTGGGTGATGACCACGATGGTGATGGCTTCCTTTTCACTGATGGTCAGCAGCATCCGTTCGATTTCCGCAGTGGTGTGAGGATCGATGTTGGCCGTTGGTTCATCCAATAACAGCAGCCGCGGATGAAAGGATAAGGCTCTTGCCAGTGCCACTTTCTGAGTCTCTCCGCCGGAGAGCTTCCAGGCTTTCTGCTTTTTGAAAGCCGTTAGCCCCAATTCTTCCAGCAGCTCATCAATGCGCTCCGCAATCTGTGCCTTGGGTACGCCCCGCAATTTCATGGGATAGGCGATGTTGTTTTCCACTGTGGTGGACAGTAAGTATGGTTTTTGGAACACCAAAGTGATATCCTGCCGAGGCATTTCCCGCTTTCCATCGTATTGAACGCTCCCTTGGTCAGAGGATTCCAAACCCGCCAGGATACGGAGCAGCGTGCTTTTTCCCGCACCATTAGGGCCGATGAGCGCGGTCCTGCTGCCAGAGCGGATCCCGCCGTCAGGAAGGTTTAAAACCAGCCTTCCATCGTAGGATTTTTTTAAATCTGTGAATCTCACATCCATGTTCTCACCTGCTTTCCCGTTCCTGGAAATGATAAAGCATCGCGTTCACCACAAAGGAGATGAGCAGCAAAATCAGCCCCACGGCCATGGCCCGCTCAAAATTCCCCATGCCTTTTAGCTCTGAAATATAGGTGGTCATGACTCTTGTCTTGCCTTTGATATTGCCGCCTACGATCATTACTGCGCCCACTTCAGAAATAGCTCTGCCGAATCCGCTGATGACCGCAGTGGTGATGCCTACCCGCATCTCATAGATCAGCAGCCGCAGCCGCTGAAACCGTCCTGCTCCGAGAGTCATCCCCAGTTGGTTGACCACCAGAGCCTTTTCCTTGACCATGTTGTAAGTCAGGCCAATGATGATCGGTGTCACCAGGCAGATCTGGGCGATGATCATGGCGGAAACCGTGTAGTTCAGCTGCAGGCTCCCCAGAGGTCCTCGTCTCATGAAAATCAGAAATACCGCCAGCCCTGCGATGACTGGCGGTAAACTCATCAACGTATAGATGATCCGAACAAGGATTCCTTTTCCTCTGAAGCTGCACGTTCCCAGTAAGATCCCCAGCGGGATCCCCAAGATAGTGGAAACCACTACGGAAAAAATGGAAACATACAGGGAGAGTCCCACGATTTCAAAAATTTCGGCATCGCCTGCGAAAATCAGGCGAATGGCCTCTTCAAATCCATGTCCTATGGTATCCATGGTTTATTTCGCATTTGGCACGAACAGCTGCTGTCCGTATTCTTCCACGCCGTATTCGCCGATCAGCTTCTGTGTGTCTTCGGATACGATCCATTCCTGGAAGGCTTTCGCGCCATCGTGGTTCATGTTCTCGTTTTTGTCCGGATTCACGCAGATCACGCCGTACTGGTTGTTCAGGGTTCCGCTCGGGTCTTTTTCGCAGAGGATCTTCAGCTCTGTTTCGCCGCCCACGTTGAGCCATGTGGCTCTGTCAGCCAGAGTGTATCCCAGTTTCTCGTCTGTCATGGTGATCACATCGCCCATGCCAGCGGCTGCTTCCACGTACCAATCTCCTGCTGGTTTGATTTCAGCTTTTTCCCAGATGGACAGTTCTTTCTTGTGCGTACCGGATTCATCGGCTCTGGAAATGAATGTGGATTTCTTGTCGGCAATGGCTTTGAACGCTGCGACCGCGTCCTCACTGGAGTCTGCCACCTTAGCAGGGTCGGCTTTTGGTCCAACTACTACGAAGTCATTGTACATCACGTCCAGTCTGCCAGTTTCGTCAGCATGTCCGCCATCTACGTATTCCTTTTCAGCAGCCGGAGAATGTACCAGCAGCACATCGGCTTCGCCGTTTTCACCCATTGTCATGGCTTCACCGGAGCCAACGGACGCGACGTCTACTTTGTAGCCAGACGCCTTTTCAAATTCCGGAAGCAGCACGTCCAGCAGACCGCTGTCCTTTGTGCTGGTAGTGGTGGCCAATCTGATGGTTCCTTTGCTTTCCGCGGCTTTTTCGCCTTCTGCGTCTTTGTCATCACTGCCGCCGCAGCCGGAAAGCAGGGCTGTCATGGATAATGTCATTGCCATGACCATAAAGATTGCAAAAATTCTCTTTTTCATTGTTCTCCTCCTACAATTAAGCTTTTGCGTTTATTTTTCAGAAACAGAATCGCCTGACTCGCAAAGCCTTGCTCTTGGCTTCACTGGAGCGGCTCTGTTTTTGACATAAAAAATAGAATGATAACAAACACAACCTAAAAAAACAACCTTTCGGAATGAAAGGTTATCGTTAAATTATGTATCGTATCATTCCTTTCCAAACACGGGAGGCCCCATCGTTTCCAATGTGACCCATCGGTACAGCACCCATAGTCACCCTTAGCGCACTGTACTCGGAAGTTTTATTTTTAATTGTTCGTGTAGTATACCATAATCAACGGCTGGAAGCAAGAGGAAATTTTCTGCTGCATAGAAATCTGATGTAGAAGAATTGGCGATCAAATATCCCAGCACCTTTTCCAAAGCCACCGGGGAGGTGATTCGGTTTCGCATGATGATATCTTTCAGCACAACAGATCTTGTTGGTCAATAGAATTAAATATATTTAATTCTATATAATTTTTTAGATATGAAATTAATTAAATTTAATTTATTTTCTTGTTTTTCCTCATGAATTAAGTTTGTGCGATACTATTTAACTTTATTCCTCATTTCTCCCATATAAAAAACTGCCATGTAAACACAGCAGTCTTATTGCCTTTTCACCAAGCAGTTTTTCTGGCAGAACGCCACGCCCAGCTTTTCCACCGTCCTGAATCCGGCCCGTTGTATTTCTTCGGCGTATCGCTTTTCCTCAATCTGCCGCAGAGCGTCATCGCATTCCTTGTCCAGGCGGCTTTCATCATCCGTCCACTTCGCTTCTATGACAACGGCCCGCCGGTTCTTTCTGTCTTTGATGATGATGTCCGACCTGCCGAGGCCGGTTTCATAATTCGACCGTACCCCATACCCCGCATTGGCCAAAAGCCCTGTGAGGAAGGCGTGGTAAAAGCTTTCCCGATAATCATGATAACTGATAGTGTCAAAGAGTAAATCCGAGATCATGGCGGTCAGTTTTTCCGCGTCCCCTGTCCACAAGGCCTGGAAGAACGCGCTTCTGTCGCGTTCCACCTGTTTATCGCGAAACCAGCTTTTCACGCTCTTTTTGAAAATGTCCATGACTTCGGCGTTGGGGATTCGCAGCGGAAGCCGATCCCTCGGCAACTCTCCCTCTTCCGATCCTCTCACGTCCGCTTTTGTCAGATAGCCGGTGAAGTAGAGCAGGCTCCACAAATTCTCCTCCGAAGAATCCAGCACGTCATAGGTCAGGTTGTCCGTGATGGGTTCACTGATCCGTTCACCAGCCAGCAGCGCTTCAAACTTTTCACTCACGTCCAAATCGTGCCTGTCCAAAAAAGAGCGGACGATGGCATTGTCGCTGGTGTTTTCCCAGAAATTCTTAGGCTTCGATGACGGATCCAGCGTCAGGTTCCGCACATGGTTCATCACGTCCCAAGGGCAGTAAACGTGGGAATCTCCGAACCGGTACCCATCGTACCATTCCTTGATTTCCGTCTGATGGGAGGACAGTCCCGTGTCCCCCAGCAGCCGGTCCACCTCCGCCTGGGTGAAGCCAAAGTATTCGTTGAGCCGAGTGTCGGAAATGGTGTCGGACACGAAGTTGTTGGTGCCGGTGAAAATGCTTTCTTTGGCGATCCGCAGGCAGCCGGTGATGACCGCGAATTTCAAGGAAGTGTTATCCTTCATGGCCTGCATGACGCCTTTGACCACGTCCATCATTTCCCGGTAATACCCTTTTTCACTGGCCTTTGCCAGGGGCACGTCGTACTCATCGATCAGCAGGATCACCGGCTTCCCGTAATGGGCCTCCATCATTTGGGTCAGCTTTCGCAAACTTTTTTTCACGTCTTTCATGTCAGCGGTTTCCGCCGCAATCTGATCAAAAAATTCCTTGTCATAGCCGCTGAGTTTCTCGCTTTCCAGCAAATATAAATGTTCCTTATACATCTCACCCAGAACAGAAGCCAACTGCTCATAGGCACTATTAAAATCCAATCCATCCACGCTTTTAAAAGAAAGGAACACCGTTGGCCACTGGTTCATCCAGGCCCGACACAGACTCTCATTTTCTGCGATGTTCAGGCCTTGGAACAACGCCTCGCTGTCTTTGCGTATGTCAAAAAATTCCGACATCATGCTCATGGCCAACGTCTTGCCGAACCTGCGGGGACGGGTGATCAGCGTGACCTTTGTGTTTTTGGTGCGCAGCAGCGCTTCGATCAAGCCGGACTTGTCAACATAATAATCGTTTTCTCTCCTGATTTCCGCAAAATGCGAAGTGCCTACCGGTATCCCCACTTTATCCCGATCAAAACCCATATCAACATCCCCTTTCTGGCGGTCTATCGCCGTTCCCTTTCATGTATCTGTTATTACATCACATTTATAGGGTGTTCACAATGAACTTATAGTTAAAAACTGGTTCCGTCTCCATATATCATTGCCTTTTCACCAAACAGGTTTTCTGGCAGAACGCCACGCCTAGCTTTTCCACCGTCCTGAATCCGGCCCGTTGTATTTCTTCGGCGTATCGCTTTTCCTCAATCTGCCGCAGAGCGTCATCGCATTCCTTGTCCAGGCGGCTTTCATCATCCGTCCACTTCGCTTCTATGACAACGGCCCGCCGGTTCTTTCTGTCTTTGATGATGATGTCCGACCTGCCGAGGCCGGTTTCATAATTCGACCGTACCCCATACCCCGCATTGGCCAAAAGCCCTGTGAGGAAGGCGTGGTAAAAGCTTTCCCGATAATCATGATAACTGATAGTGTCAAAGAGTAAATCCGAGATCATGGCGGTCAGTTTTTCCGCGTCCCCTGTCCACAAGGCCTGGAAGAACGCGCTTCTGTCGCGTTCCACCTGTTTATCGCGAAACCAGCTTTTCACGCTCTTTTTGAAAATGTCCATGACTTCGGCGTTGGGGATTCGCAGCGGAAGCCGATCCCTCGGCAACTCTCCCTCTTCCGATCCTCTCACGTCCGCTTTTGTCAGATAGCCGGTGAAGTAGAGCAGGCTCCACAAATTCTCCTCCGAAGAATCCAGCACGTCATAGGTCAGGTTGTCCGTGATGGGTTCACTGATCCGTTCACCAGCCAGCAGCGCTTCAAACTTTTCACTCACGTCCAAATCGTGCCTGTCCAAAAAAGAGCGGACGATGGCATTGTCGCTGGTGTTTTCCCAGAAATTCTTAGGCTTCGATGACGGATCCAGCGTCAGGTTCCGCACATGGTTCATCACGTCCCAAGGGCAGTAAACGTGGGAATCTCCGAACCGGTACCCATCGTACCATTCCTTGATTTCCGTCTGATGGGAGGACAGTCCCGTGTCCCCCAGCAGCCGGTCCACCTCCGCCTGGGTGAAGCCAAAGTATTCGTTGAGCCGAGTGTCGGAAATGGTGTCGGACACGAAGTTGTTGGTGCCGGTGAAAATGCTTTCTTTGGCGATCCGCAGGCAGCCGGTGATGACCGCGAATTTCAAGGAAGTGTTATCCTTCATGGCCTGCATGACGCCTTTGACCACGTCCATCATTTCCCGGTAATACCCTTTTTCACTGGCCTTTGCCAGGGGCACGTCGTACTCATCGATCAGCAGGATCACCGGCTTCCCGTAATGGGCCTCCATCATTTGGGTCAGCTTTCGCAAACTTTTTTTCACGTCTTTCATGTCAGCGGTTTCCGCCGCAATCTGATCAAAAAATTCCTTGTCATAGCCGCTGAGTTTCTCGCTTTCCAGCAAATATAAATGTTCCTTATACATCTCACCCAGAACAGAAGCCAACTGCTCATAGGCACTATTAAAATCCAATCCATCCACGCTTTTAAAAGAAAGGAACACCGTTGGCCACTGGTTCATCCAGGCCCGACACAGACTCTCATTTTCTGCGATGTTCAGGCCTTGGAACAACGCCTCGCTGTCTTTGCGTATGTCAAAAAATTCCGACATCATGCTCATGGCCAACGTCTTGCCGAACCTGCGGGGACGGGTGATCAGCGTGACTTGCGTACCATCCGTTTCCAACAATTCCCCGATCAAGCCGCTCTTGTCAATAAAATAATAATCATTTTCCCGGATGTCCGCAAAACTCGAACGCCCCACAGGGAGAACTACCCTATCCCTATCAAAATCCATAGCAAAATCCCCCTTTCCATCTCGCTCTATCTCTAATGCGCAGGGCCCCTGTAATAACAACTCTCATTATATCAAGTTTCATGGATGTTCGCAATGAAGATATCCCCTCAATCGAAAAAGCAGATACTTTCATACCTGCTTTCACGTCCTATCCATACTTACAGCTCTGCGATTGCCATGAGCATTGGCGACAATCCCCTCTCGCCCACATCTCCCACCGTGGTCCAGCGGAATTCTTCCGGATTCCACTTTTCCCCTGGGAATTGGTTGCGGAACATGCCCACTAATAACAGCAGCCCCTTCTTCAAAGCCTCTGTCTTTTGCCTGTTCCCTCTGCCGCAGGCGTGGCTCACGGTTTCCACTAGCAGCATGATCTCCTGCCACTGGATCCCGCTGATCTTCTCCAGCTCGTTATTCAGCATGAGCTGGGAAACCGCGTCAAAATGATCGACTGCCTCTTTCATGATCCGCCAATGATCAGGTGCTCCATCCTTGGACATGGAGTCAATCTTTTCCCTGTAATGCCCGTCCACTTCCTCCTTTACTAGGAGGAAACACGCTTCCATGGCTTTGATCTGATATACGTTAAATCTCTCGTCTGTCACTTATCTTCACCTCCCTGTCGTTTCAAATGCCTTTTCTGCATTTTCAAAGGTTTGCTTTTCTTATTTTTTCTCTGTGCTTCTCAATCCTAATTTGTTGATCCGATACTGCATGTTCTGCCTGCAGATGCCCAAAGAACGGGCTGCCTGAGAAACATTCATGTCGTTCTTTTCCAATGCGTCTTTCACTGCCTTTTTCTCCACAGAATAAAGAATTTCGTTGAGCGTCATGCTTTCCACATCCTCAGGCACATAATTGCTGGCATACATGGTCTTCCTCAAATACGGCGGAAGATTGTACAGGGTCAGTTCTTCGCCGCTGTTTGTGAGGGAAATGGCGCTTTCTATGAGATGCTCCAGTTCCCGCACGTTTCCCGGCCACTCGTACTTTACAAAGGCATCCCGCAGATTTTTGTCCACAGTCACGTCTTTTTTGCCGTACATGGCACAGTATTTGTGTTCAAAATGCTTGATTAGAGCCGCGATATCTCCGCTCCTTTTCCTCAGCGGCGGGATTTCCAAGGTGACGCCGCTTAACCGGTAGTAAAGGTCCTGACGCAGCTGTCCCTCTTCCACGCACCGCATGGGCTCCACGTTAACTGAACTGATGATCTTGCATTCAATGGCGCGCTCCTTGTCATCACCCACCCTGCGGAATCTCCGTTCCTGGATGGCTCTGAGGAATTTTGCCTGCAGGTTCAGGGGCATGGAATTGATCTCGTCCAGATAAAGCGTCCCTTTTCCAGCCTGCTCAAAGAAACCAGTGGTGTTTTCCGCCCCTGTGAACGCTCCTTTTTTCGTCCCAAAGAGCAGGCTTTCCAAAAGCGTCTCCGGCAGGGCCGCGCAATTAAGCGCAACAAAAGGCTGATCCCATCCAGGGCCCGCGTTATGCATGCCCTGGACGATCATTTCCTTTCCGGTCCCAGTCTCGCCGTACACCAAAACAGGCGCGTTGTTCATGGCCGCCTGCTTCCCATTGGCGATCAATTCTTTCATTGCCGCGCTTTCGCAGACCACGTCTTCAAAAGTAAAGCGAGTGCCGTTTTCTAAAGGAACGTTCCCCTTTTCACCTGTGTTCTGCAGCCCCATTGTCCGGTTATAAATCTCTCGGATGCTGGTAACATCCCTGCTGATGGAGCAAACTGCTTCCGGTTTCCCATCTTCATCCATGATCGGGATGGAATTGGCGATCAGATAGTTGGTCTTCCCCAGTTTGGTGATGTTCCGGTAATTGCCCTCTTTGATGGGTTCGCCTGTCCGCAGCACCTGATAGTGTTCACTGCTTTCCGTGGACCATTCGTACACGTCCATCAAGTGTCTGCCGATCACCTCTTCCTCGTTGAGATCTTCAAACTCTGCCAGTTTCTTGTTATAAATCACAATGATCCCGTTTTTATCCGTGATAATGACGCCCTCATTCATATGATTCAGGGCTTCCATGCAGTATCGCAGCTTTTTTTCTGTTTCTTCAAGCTTCTTTTTGTAATCCACAGTCTTTATTCCTGTTTTGCCTTTCTTTTCTCCAAAACTCTTGGAGCGCATTCAATGATCAGCAGTGCCAGCACAAAGGAAATCGCGTATCCGCACGCGGCCAGCACCATCATATTGTTGAGACCCAGCGCGTCAGCGACAAATCCAGCGATGGTCGTGATCAGCGCGCCGCCGATGAATTCACCCATTGACATAGGAATGGAAATTCCAGTAGATGTCAGATACGGTGGCAGAGATTCCATTGGAATCAAATTGATCCAGAAAATACCGATGGCTCCTGGAATGGCTGAAAACAGCACGTATAATGCCATGGAAATCTTTGCTCCTGGAATGAGCCACATGGAAATGGGAACTAGCAGCGCCACAATGTAACTGATAGCCAGAATGCTCCTTCTGCCAAAGTTGTCTGACAGTTTTGGCAGGAACACGGCCCAGAAAATGCCGAACAGCCCTGCCGCGGAAATGAGCCACCCCGCTGTTTGAACGGAAATTTTAGCGATTTCTGTCCAATAAAGAGACGCGTAGATCTGTATGATGTAATACCCTGACATGTGGGACATTGCTAAGAAAAAGCATACCCTAAAATTCTTGTATCCCCACAATTCCGCGAACATCCCTTTGTTCTTGGCCTCTTCCGTGGCCACGTCTTCCTTCTTTTCATCCGGAATCGGATGCAGGAAGAAGGCCACGCAGAGAATCAGGATCAGCCCTGGCGCCGCAGCTACCAGAAAGGCTGTCTGCCAGCTAGTGATGGTGATCAGCTGCGTCAGCAGGACTGGCCCCAATGTGGCCGCGATCACCGATACTCCCGCATTGACGATCCCTACGGAAACGCCCAGGCGATTGCCGTTCACGGACTTTCCAAGAGCTGCCATGATAAACGTGGAGAAAGGACCCTCTGCGATGCCTACCAGCGCTCTCAAAAGCAGCAGCGCTGTATAAGAATTGGCAAGCGCGCAGCACCCACTGAATATAGCAGTGAGCACGCCGCTGATGATCAGCCATGTTTTCAGATGCCCTACTTTGTCCGCGATCGCACAGATCACAATGGCGGATATGCCCCACATAATGGTAAATGACATGTTGACCGTCCCTACCTGGCCGTTGGTCAGCCCCAGTTCAGGAACGATCACTGGGAAAATGAAAGATATGGCTAACCTGTCAATGAACATAAATCCCCATGTCAGGAAGAATAAAGCGGTTATTCCATTTTGGTACCCTATTGTTTTCTCTTTCATGATAATTCTCCTTACTTCAAACAGGTGGTAACGATTGCCGGGGACCATGCTCTATTTCTTAAAAATGCTTTTCCCTCGTTTAAAAGTCTCCAGAACAGTGAGGGTGTCCCTGTTGATGCTGTCTTTCACATCATAAGGGCTCTTGTCCAGCACGATCATATCCGCGTATTTGCCCATCTCCAAGGAACCGATCTCCTCTTCTTTCTTGCAGACAAAGGCCCCATTGTACGTATACATCTTCAAAGCCGTGTCCAGCGAAGCCCGCCTTGCTGGATTATGGGCGTTGACAATGGAGTCGATGCCCGCAAAGGGATCCAGCGGCGAGCAAGGGGAATCCGAACTGCCTGCCACCATTACGCCGCCTTTGATCAGGTAGTTGAAATTCTCGTGCCTCTGAGCTTTTTCAGGAGACACGAAGGCCTCAAATCCATTGCCCTCTTCCCCCAGATCCAGTGCGTTGCCAATGGCTGGCTGGGAAGTGGCCACCAGTCCGGTTTCCGCCGCCGCCCCGATGATCTCATCACTGGCCAGGGAGAAATGCTCTACCCTGTGGCGCAGCTCCTTGATTCCCATTTCTTTGTCCACCTGTTGATAAACCCGCACAATCTGGTCCACTGCCCTGTCGCCAATGGCATGGAAGGCGCACTGCATGCCTCTTTTCGAGCATTCCACGATAAAATCGTATAAATACTTGTCCGAGTATTCCAAAAGGCCTCTTGTGAAAGGCGCGCATGGATACGGATCAAAGTAAGCTGCTGTCAGCTGCGGAGGCGATCCGTCTATGGTCAAACACCCTCCAATGCGAGGCAGTCCCAGCCCAGCGACTTTTTCATAATCAAAGGTCTGGGTATAATTGACCCATTCCACTGGCAGTTCATCGTGGATCTTGAGAATCATGTCCACGTCAATGTCATCCTTGACCATCATGCCGTCCAGCGCGCCGATGGTGGTGATGCCGTAGCCCGCGCACTTGTTTGCCAGATCCATGTAAATGTTCTTGAATTCCTCTTCTGTGTGCAGCGCGTAAATTTCTCCGATAATATGGAAGGACACATCGTCTCTGTTGAAATATCCGTCTTTCTCCACATATTTGTATTCTTCTGGAAGGTTGGCCCGCTTGATGGCTTTGCTGTTGATCACGCCGCCATGGGCTGTCCAAAACACCAGGATCACCGTGTGGTCGCCAGTGACTTCGTCCAGCTCCTGCCTTGTAGGTAGTTTTTTGTCAGCCATTCCTTCTTTCAGATTCATGTTCCAGCCGCAAATGAGCCGCGGCTTTTCTTGTTTTTCGCAATATGCTTTCACTGCGTCAAGGATTCCCTGGGACGTGTCGATCCCGCTTAAATCTATGCCATTAAAATCAATCCCCGACATGCTGCTATGCACATGCGCATCAATGATGCCTGGCATCAGCGTCTTTCCCTGCAGGTCAATGATGGTTCCCGCTTCTGTGGGAGCGTCGTCCTTTTCACCCATGGCAGCGATCTTTCCCTTCTCATCTACGGCCAGCCATGTTTTTCGGGACATGTTTGCATCCATGGTCAGGATGCTGCCGTTTTTCAATAATAGATTATACATCTAACATCTCCTTTCTCCTCAGCCCTTGCCTGCCGCTGCTCGGAGGGGTCACTTTATGGCCCCGGCCACTGCCCTGCGCACATAAGCTTTGATAACCTGCGCTTTGAACTTGTTGTCGCTCAAGACTTTGATGTCCTTGATCGCCAGCTTGCCTGCCTGCGCAGCGATTTCTTCTGACGGAGTCTTTCCTTTCAGGAACGCTTCCACCTCATAAAATTCATAAGGCACTGGCGCGACTCCGCTGAACACGAGCTTGGCTGACTCTATGGCGCTGCCGCTGAGTTTGATGTTGCTGGCAAGGCCTGCGATTGGGAAGTCAATGGTTTGCCTTGTCCTAAATTTATTGTACTGCTGGACAGAACCTGCCTGTTCCTCTCTGATCACGATCTCCTTGAGGATCTCATCTTTTTCCAGGACCGTGGATGTGTCCACCCCTGCCATGAAAAATTCTGACGCGGGGATCTCCCTCTTTGACGTGATCATGGACGCGCCTAAGGCAATGAGCGCGGGAGCCGTGTCTGAAGGGCTGACCGCCACGCAGCCGCAATTGTAACATCTGTTTGCTTCTGTTTTGATGGCCTCAATGGACGCGCTGCTGTTATCTTCTGTGTCCAGACTCCGCTGGGACACAGGGGCGGGTTTCAGCACCAATGGCTGTGAAGCTTCCACGCAGGATGGATCGAAGAACAATTCCTGGTGCAGCTTCGTCTCTCGCAGCAGCGTTTCCCCACCCAGATAACGATGGATGCTGTCGGCCGTTTTCCTGCCATCCGCAATGGCCTCGATAGCTGTTCCCGGACCAATGGCCGCGTCTCCTGCGGCGAATACGTTTTTCATGCTCGCAGCGTGGTTCTCGTCTGTTTTGATCCACTCGCGGCTTGTTGTGTCCAGGCCCAGGCCATGTGGCTCTACTTTCTGTCCAATGGCCGCAAAGAGCAGATCAACCTCAATGGTCTCAAATTCGCCTGGAATCGGCACCGGCCTTCTTCTGCCGCTTTCATCTGGTTCTCCCAGCTCCATTTTCTGGAGTTTCACTGCGCTGACCCCTTGGTCTTTGACAATGATTTCAGTTGGGGACACCAAGTAACAAAATTCAATGCCCTCTTCTTTTGCTTCTGCGATCTCCTCTGCTTCCGCAGGCATTTCCGCCTCTGTCCTTCTATAGAAATTGTAGACCTTGGCCGCTCCCAGACGTTTTGCCGTCCTGCAGCAATCCATGGCCGTGTTGCCTCCGCCGACCACTGCTACGGTTTTTCCTGCCACGCCTGTTTCTTTGTGTTCTGACGCGTCTTTCAGGAATTCGATGCCGCCCACCACGCCTTTGGCGTCATCTCCCTGGCAGCCGATGGGAACGGATCCCCATGCGCCGATCCCAGTGAAGACCGCGTCATTTTCCTGGCAAAGTTCTTCTATTTTCACGTCCCTTCCGATCACTGCGTTCTGCTTGAAAACGATCCCCAGATCCGTGAAGATTTCAGCCAGCCGATCTAAGATGTCCCGAGGCAGACGGTAAGCAGGAATCCCATATCTCAGCATGCCGCCAGGCTTTTCGTTGGCATCATATATAGTCACCCTGTGACCTGCTCTTCTCAGGAAATAAGCGGCTGTCAGACCTGCGGGGCCGGCTCCGATGACTGCGATTTTTTTGCCAGTTTCCGGTGCGGTCTCTCCTATGAGACGCTGGGCGTTTTCCAACATGTAATCGCCTACTGTGCGTTCAATGCCCCTGATGGAAACCGGCTCATCGTACTCATTGCGATTGCATTCGTTCTGGCATGTGTGCGGACATACTCTGCCCACCACTGCTGCCAGGGGATTCATTTCCCACAAGACTTTGGCGGCTCCATCCAGGTCATCTTTTCTAATCAAATCAAAGTATTCCGGGATGGCGGTGCCATTTGGACACTGGCTCTCACAAGGAGATCCGCAGACTTTCGCTCCGCCGAACACAGAGTGATAAATATTTTCTCCCATCATAGCATTGCAGAGGGTGCCGCCCTTTCTCATGCAATGGAATTTATCATCCTGATACCGATAATACCAGCACCTTGGTTCCTGACAGAGATTTCCTCCAATCGTAGCCATATGACGGATCTGCGGGGAGGCCACTTGATGCGCCGCTTCCCACAAGACACTGTATTTTTCTTTAATGATTTCAGAGTCTTCGATGTCGCCAAGCTTTGCCATGGCGCCGATCCGCAGCGTCCCGTTTTCCTCTGTGATGTCCGCTGGTCCCGCGTCTTTCAGGGACACCAGCTTGTCAGGACAGGCTGCCTTGATTTTTTCATTGATCACGCCCACAATGTCCGTGCCGCCGGCAATGAACTTTCCATTTGCGCTGTCATGGATTTCAGAGGCAGCTTTGTCCATGGTTTCTGGTTTTGTGTATGTATAATTATTGATCATTTTTGCGCCTCCTTCATTTCTTTTTCCGCAAGACCTTCCAGGATTTTTTTCGGTGAAAACGGTGCGTTCGGCACCCGAATCCCAATTGCGTTGTACACTGCGTTGGCAATGGCCGTGGATGCTCCGGTCGGCGTGGATTCCGCCAATCCACACGCGCCGTATTCGCTGGCGCCTTTCCAGGTTTCCAGGAGAATCGGCGATATTTCAGGCACATCCGCCATGGTCAGCATTTTGTAGTCAATGTAATTCACATTGAGCGGAGTTCCTGTGCGCTTGTCATAAAACAGCTCTTCGGTCAGAGTCTCACCCATGCCGATGCAAACGCCGCCAATCTGCTGGGCTTCCGCGCCTGACGCGTGCATGACCTGTCCCACGTCATTGGCGATCACCAGATCCAGGACCGTTACTTTACCTGTTTCCGTGTCCACTTCCACCTCTGCGAACCAGGCGCCATAGGCGATCCCTGTGACTGTCTTGTTGTTGTTCCTGACGTTCCGGCCTGTGATCGGTACGCAGTCATCCTCCATCATCACATTGCTTGCGTCAATATAAATCCATGGTTCTGTCTTTTTATACACCTTTCCATCTGCGATGTCAAGCAGTTCCGCTTTCATGTTCATCATTTCAGCGGCTCTTTCGATAAATTGCCTCTTCACGTCCAATGCGGCTCCCACAATGCATTCGGAAAGAATGAAGGACACCACGCTGTCTGTTGGCGGGCAGTCTCTCAGTCCCATTTCCGTGTCTCCGTCCGATACCCATTTGATATCATCCGGCGTGGTCCCCAAGAAACTTAGGTTGTCCGCGCATGCCATGACCGCCGCGCTGTTTCCGCCCGCGCCCGTCTCTTTTGTCGGCGCGTTAAGGATCACAGACAAATCAGGATTCACCCTGATGGTGGTTTCGATTCTGCCCCGTTCATTTTCCTGCCATTCCGCGTGCCACTGATTGTGCAGGGTCATGCCCATGCCCCGCTTTTTGTATCCGTCGATCAGCGGACCCGCATCTGTTGCATGCCTGTTTTTCCAGCCGAATTCTTCGGACGCTGTGTCCAAAACAGAAGCAATGCTGGCGTTTGGCTGGGGATCGTAAGAGTTTCCAAAGCTTTTTTTGTAAATGTCGATGGGATCGATGCCCAGCTGTTCTGCCAGCTGGTCCACAGCCTGTCCCAGCGGGAAGTTCTGCTGCACATTGCCCACGCTTCGGAACACGCCGCCCGGAATCCGGTTGGTGAAGAAATTTCTGCTTCTCATCCTGACATTTTCCACTGGATAAAAGAGCCTTGGTATGCCTTCTGCGTTCATGAATCCAGTGAGCGCGTATCCTGTCACGCCGTTATAAGCGCCCTGATTTCCAATGCCGTCAAAGTCCAGGGCCGTGATGGTCCCGTCTTTTTTGCCCCCTGCCTTGATTTTAAAGCGAATCTGAGTCCTGGTTTCCGCGAATTCTTCGTGTACATTCATCTTATATTTCACCGGACAGCCTGTCCGCTTGGAAAGCATGGCAGACAGCAGGAAGAAGTTTTGCTCTCCCATGTTCCATTTTCCCATGTGCGCGCCGCAGTTGGTGTTGTGTACTCTGATCTTTGCCAAAGGCAGGCCCAGCATGTCGTGAAGATGCATTCTCACTTGATCGGAATAATAGTGGTTCGTCCACACTTCAATTTTGTCGTCCACCCATTCGATCATGCAGCCTCTATAGTCCAAAGTACCCTGAGTGGAGTTTCCGCCAAAGGTCTCATCCACTTCTACGACTGCGTCAGCCTCCGCGAAGCCTTTTTCCACGTCTCCCTTGTCTACCACGATATTGTCCACGGAAACGCCGCCATCCAGATCATTTCGGTGCGGCAGCTGGTTTCCTGTTGGATTTGCCTCTGGATGAAGCACTTTTGCTCCCAATTTTTCCGCGTCTTCCACTTCCAGGAACGCTGGTGCCACTTCCCACTGGATATCTATGAGACGGATGGCTTCATCCGCGATCTCTCTGGTGTCCGCGGCCACTGCCACGCCCATCAGGTCGCCTACAAAGCGGCTTGTGTTGTCCAACACTTTTCTATCAAACCACTTTGGCACGGTTTCTCTGTGATATGGGGTGATGGCCGTGTCTGTCCAAGAGTTTGTGGTTGGCGGCATGGCCATGATTTCCGGATCATCGAAGCGGATAATGGCTCTCACGCCTTCCAACGCCTCTGCTTTCGCCGTGTCCATGGAAAGAATCTTGCCATTGGCATAAGGAGCGCTCATGATGGAGCAGTAGAGCATTCTCGGGTTCTTGGCCTTTATGGTCTGATCATCGAAGAACTTCGTCCTTCCCATGGCCTTTTCTTTGGCATCGATCTTTGGTTCATAGGATCCCACGTATTTTCTTTTCACACGGGGCACATATTGATATTTCATGGATTACTTCACCTCCTTGACTGCCGCGCTCACTTTCTTGACCGCATGCTCGATCCCCTGGTACGCGCCGCACCTGCAGACGTGTCCAGACAATCCGTCCCTGATTTCTGCCTCAGTGGGATGCGGGTTTTCAGCAAGAAGGCTCTTTGTTTCCAGCACAAAGCCTGGGGTGCAGAACCCGCACTGCATGGCGGTCCCATATCCAGGATCCGTTTCTTTGGCAAAAGCTTCTATGATCGGATCATCTGCCGGCATGCCTTCGATGGTGGTAATGTCGCATCCATCTGCTTCCACGGCCAGCATCATGCAGGACAACGCCGATTTCCCGTTGAGCAGTATGGTGCAGGCGCCGCACGCGCCTTGATTGCAGGACACTCTGACTCCAGTGAAGCCAAGCCGTTCTCTTAGTACTGTGGATAATGTTTCCGTGATCTCAAAATCCCTGCCAACCTTGAGAACATAATCTCTTCCGTTGATACATAGTTTGATGGAATCTGTATTCATATCTTTTCCTCCTTGTTGTTTATATAGTAAGCAAGTTTCATGCCATATGAAAAATCGTGTGATTGCAGCACGTTTAGAGATGTTCGTTCTCACTGATGCGCAAAATCCCTTTGCGGTTTTCGAGCAAAAGACTGAAAATTCTATCTTCTTAAAGGCGCAAAATATTTTTTCAATGCAAAATTTATTTGCGTTCTTTGAGGCTTTAATCAAATTCGATGAGCTTTCCTAATTCATAAAGAGCCTGTGTGATGAGGCCATATACTCTTTTATGATACCATCTTTGGCAGCATAATCAAGGTTTTGGCTTGAGAATTACGATTTTTAGAAAGGTTCGCTCCGTGTTTTGCAGAATGCGTTCTTTGATTGGAATCACCGCTGAAATCAAGAGGCGTGATCAAAGGCAGAAACAGCCGCTCCGATCTATGGGAAACGGAGCGGCCATTTACTGGTCTTTATTGTTCTACATAAGCGATGGCTTCGATTTCTACCTTCGCTCCTTTTGGCAGGGCGGCTACCTGAAAGCAGGACCTTGCAGGAAACTCGCCGTCAAAATACGTTTCATAAACTTCGTTCACAGCAGCAAAGTCAGAAATATCAGACAGCAGCACAGTGGTTTTAATGATGTGGGAATAATCGCCGCCAGCTTCCTGGACGATCGCGCCTACGTTTTTCATGCTCTGATGCGCCTGCGCCCTCACATCATCTTCAAAATCACCTGTGGCTGGGTCAATAGGCAGCTGTCCTGAAGTGAACACCAGCTGCCCCGCTTTGATTGCTTGGCTGTACGCGCCCACTGCGGCAGGCGCTTTTTTTGTGTCAATGATCTGCTTCATGATTTGCCTCCTATTTATTTTTCCAGGGGTTCGAGGAATGCCTGGAAGTGCCTTAAGATCGGAGGTTCCCAAGTGATCCGATATCCCTTGATGGTTTCAGCCCGTTCTTTGATAGCAATCAGAGCGTCTGCCATGATATCAATGTGCGCCTGGGTGTAAACTCTCCTTGGAATGGCGAACCTTGTGAATTCAAACTCCGATTCAATCTGCTTTCCTGTGTCAGGGTCGTTGCCCATCATGTAGGAACCGATGTCGCATGTACGGATCCCCGCTTCTCTGTAAAGCTCTATGGCCAGGGCCTGCGCCGGAAATTCGTAATACGGAATATGAGGCAGCAGCTTCTTCGCGTCAACGAACACGCCATGCCCGCCTACAGGAGACTGGTACGCAATGCCTGCGTCATCCAGCCTGGAAGCCAGATATTCCATCTGCCCGATCCTATATTTCAGGTAATCTTCATCCAATCCTTCGTACAGTCCGATGGCCAAAGCTTCCAGATCTCTGCCTGACAGTCCACCATAAGAAATGAATCCTTCAAAGGAAATGCATCTGCCTTTTACATCACGGTACAGGTCTTCGTTGTCTTTGATCCCAATGAGGCCGCCCATGTTGACGATGGAGTCTTTCTTGGCGCTCATGGTGAAGGTGTCCGCGTAGCTGAACATTTCTTTGATGATTTCCTTGATGGACTTGTCTCTGCATTCATCGTCTCTTAATTTCAGAAGCCATGCGTTTTCTGCGTATCTGGCAGCGTCAATGTTCAGATGGATCCCATATTTTTTACAGATGGCTGCTGTTTCTCTGATGTTTTTCATCTGTACTGGCTGGCCGCCCGCTGAGTTGTTGGTCACAGTCATGACTACCATGCCGATATTTTCTTTTCCATGCTCGTTGATCAGCGCTTCCAGCTTTTCCACATCCATGTTTCCTTTGAACGGCGCAATCATGGAAGGGTCCTTCGCTTCTGGACAAACGCAGTCAATGGCCCGTGCGCCTGCCAGTTCCACATGCGCCCTGGTGGTGTCGAAATGCATGTTGGAAATCGAGAATTTTCCAGGACCCAAAAGCAATGGGAACAAAACTTTCTCTGCCGCGCGTCCCTGGTGAACAGGCTGGATGAATTTGTATCCAAAGATGTCCTGACCTGCCTCAACTAGTTTGTAGTAGCTCTTTCCTCCGGCGTAAGCTTCGTCTCCCCGCATGACTCCAGCCCACTGGTCCTGGCTCATGGCGTTGGTCCCACTGTCTGTCAGAAGGTCGATATAGCAATCCTCTCCAGCAAGATTGAACATATTATAATGCGCCTTTTTCAACGCTTCCTCACGTTCCTCTTTTGTTGTCATTTTGATTGTTTCAACCATTTTGATCCGAAACGGTTCCGGTACATACTTTTTAGCCATTTTAGTCCTCCTTTTGTTTCTATGCGGCTTGTGCCGCATCTTTCATTATCATTTGCATCAATCACGATCCATTTATATAATTAGCAAATTCCATGCCACATAGAAAAGCCTGTGATTGCAATGGGTTTGGCATTGCTCTATTTTTGCTGCATGCAAAAATATTTTGCACTTGGCAACAAAAGCCTGAAAATTTCGTTTTTTCCTAGCGAAAATATTTTTGGCACTGCAAAAATATTTTGCGTATTAAAAAATTTTCTGCATGCCTATGTTGTACGCAATACTCCTATCGGGTATAATAAACATAAATACTTTACAGAAAGAGGTCGCAGTTGATACTTTTACCATCTGAGCTTTTCAGTTTTATACAACACGGTGAGAATCATACTGTGGAATTTAAAAAATCTGCCGGATTGATCGTCCGCACGATTCGGACAAGCCAAACAGCAAGAATCAAAAATATGTGAGAGTCTGATGGACACTGGTTTACCGCCATAATAAATGGCCGATCTGCTTTAGAATTCGGAATGCCGCTTAAAATTCATAAGTTGACATTTAAAGATAGGAATGCTAATATAATACAAAGAGCACTACCGATAGATGGTTAGTCCAATAAATAGCTTGACAAAAATTGCCGCTTAGTTTACCAGACGTGGGTGGCTATTTTTGTGAGTGTTTGCTTCCGATGGCATATCCAAGTCCGAAAGAGGTCAAGCATAAGCTGATAACTGCGATCAAACTTTCAAGTGTCAGCATGGCATTCCCTCCTTTCAAAAGATTTCCACAGATTCTTCTGGGATTTCTATGTAATCAGAGGGTCACAGTCCCTCCGGAGAAGGACTAACCGCCTACCTTTAGGGTAGCGCTCTTATTTTGATTATATCAATATTCAACTATAATTTTCTTTTTTTTACAATATTTATCATTGCGCAGCACATACCTAACACGAAACCGTTCTCCCCTGCTCACACTGTGATCTCCAGTTCTGTGAGCTTTCTGTACAAAGTGGCCCTGGACAGCCCCAGCTCTTTTGCCACCGTGTCCTTGGCGTTCCCGCTGGTGCCGTATTTTTTCAGCTTCCGGGTGATGATCTCCTTTTCATAACGCTTTACTTGGTCGGCCAGGGGCAGGGTGCTGTCTTGGAATTTCATGATGCTTTCTTCGTTGCGCAGGAGTCTTGCCGGCACTTCATCAATGCCGATGGTGTCGCCAAAGGCCATGTTGGTCCCGTATTCCACTGCGTTTTCCAGTTCCCGCACATTGCCAGGCCAGGAATGATTGAGGTACAATTCCTCCACTTCCCTTGTGAACCCTGTGATTTTCCGGTTCATGAAAGTGTTATATTTCTGCAGGAAATGATGCATCAGGAGTTTGATGTCGTTTCGCCGTTCCCGCAGAGGCGGGATCATCAGTGGAATGACGCTGAGCCGGTAATAAAGGTCTTCCCGAAACGTGCCTTCCTGAATCATGCCTTCCAGGTCTTTGTTTGTGGCCGCGATGACCCGCACGTCCACGATAATGTTCTTATTGCCGCCTACCCGCTCAAAACGCATGTTTTGCAGCACATGAAGAATCTTTACTTGTAAATGGAGGGGCATGTCTCCGATTTCATCCAGGAAAATGGTCCCGCCGTTGGCGGTTTCAAATTTCCCCACCTTGCCTTTATCGCTGGCTCCGGTGAAGGCCCCTTTCTCGTAACCAAAGAGCTCGCTTTCCAGCAGGTTTTCCGGAATCGCGCCGCAGTTCACGGTGACAAAAGGTCCTTCGCCCCTTGGACTGGCGTAATGGATGGCCTTGGCGAACATCTCTTTTCCGGTTCCGCTCTCTCCTGTGATCAGCACTGTGGAATTTCCCTTTGCCGTGATCAGAGCCTGCTTTTTGGCCCGCTTGATCTCATCGCTGATCCCAATGATATCGTCAAGCGTGTTTTTCAGCGCTCTGGTGTTGATGTTATAAACCAGCTTTTGCGCTTCCTCGATATCCCGGAAAGAAATAACCACGCCGCCAATCTCATCGCCTGACATAAAGGGCTTTGCTGTGACGATAAAATGCATCTGCCCTCGCTCGGTCTTGAACATTTCCTCGTTTTCCGTGTACCCCTGGCCTGTGGAAATGACCTCCAGCGCAGGAGTTCCCATCATAAAGTCATTGATATGGCTGCCGATCATGTCTGCCTTTGTGGTCTTGAACAAATTGGCCGCCATGTTGTTGCAATGCTTGATATACCCGCTTTTGTCCAGCGCGAAGATCCCTTCGTGGGTGGTTTCCAGGACAATGGACATTTCGTCCCGAGAGTCCTCTACATCTTCCAGCATCTCCTGCTGGATCGCCTTGGTCGCCAGCAGGTCGGCCATCTTCTCCACAAATGTGACCATGCTCCTTTTTTTATCTAACAGGATGGACCGCTGTTCCTCTGTAAAGGCAATGAGTCCAATAATCCCAATGATATGCTCTCTTGTTTTAATGGGCGTGCAGATTTCAGCAAGTTCGCCAAAGTATGTGCGCCCGCCGCCCATTTTATCGTAATCCTCATCTTTTATGGCATCTTCAATGGATTCCGTCACACCGCTCCTGAGGACCCTGGCGTACAGATAATTGCTGTCCAGACGCCCGTCCTCTTCCTTCTGCCCGATCCTAGTGGCATAAACGCCTGTCCCGCCTAAAATCGTCAAGTCCGTGTCCACAATTTCAACTTCAACCCCAATGGCGATACTGATGGCCTCCGCCACCTGGGTAACGCTATCAGAAATCTCCTTCAAAATCGACATCTAACCCTTTTTCCCTCCTTGTGAACTTACTGTGCTCCGATAAACGCTTCCTCGCGATCACATGACCGCTCTGCGATACTATGCTTATCATTGTACCACAAAATTTAAGATTTTCATATAGGCTTTCCGTTTGCATTCTTCTTGGCTCCTGCCCTTGCTCCAGATGCGCGGGTCGGATCATGCGCCTGGCAGCTCTTCATGATCTTCTTCCGTGACCGCGGATCCCAGATTAACAGAATATTTTTCTAGCTGCAGCACGATGTTATTGATCTCTGCCATTTTTTCCGGAGAAAGCTTTTCGTTAACCGCCAGGTGAGTGTTGTACAGGATCCCTTCCAGCCGCCGATGGATGTCGGAAATGTTTCTCTTGATATCAGCCAGGGTTTCACTGTCCATGGCATCCCGCAGCGCGTCTTCTTTGTTGACGATCTCATTCTTTTCCAAGATGAATTCAGAATTCCCCTGCACCACGATAGGCGTAAAGCCCAGCTTTTCTTTCACAGTTTCAGCAAACGCCTCTTTTGACTCTTGCTCCCCGTGTACCAGGAAAATATGCTTGGGTTCTTTCTGGAAGCCTCCCAGCCATTGCAGCAATCCATCTCGGTCAGCGTGCCCAGAAAATCCTTCCAGATTATAGATCTCCGCGTTGACCTTGATCTCTTCGCCAAATAAAGTCACTGTCTTCGCGCCCTGAACCAGCAGACGCCCCAGCGTGCCCTCTGCCTGATATCCTACAAAAATGACACTGCACCTTGGATCCCACAAATTATGTTTCAGATGGTGCCGGATTCGTCCGGCTTCGCACATGCCGCTGGCAGAAATGATCACCTTTGGCTGCCTGTCCGTGTTAAGGAACATGGATTCCTCGCTGCTCCTGGTAAACTTCAGGTTTTTGAAATCCAACGGGTTGCTTCCCTTGGTGATGGTCTCTTTCATGTCCTCGTCAAAGACCTGGGCGTTGTTTCGGAACACTTCCGTGGCCGTGGTAGCCATGGGACTGTCCACGTAGACCATGAGATTTTCCAGTTCCTTGTGATATTCTTCATTATTGTTGTAAAAATGATTGAATTCGTAGATCAGCTCCTGGGTCCTGCCCACAGCAAAGGAAGGGATGACCGTGGTGCCGCCCCGCTTGGCTGTTTTGAGAACGATCTCCAGCAGCGTTTTCACATCCATGGCGTTCTGTGGATGCAGCCGGTTGCCATAAGTGGTTTCCATGATCACGTAGTCCGCCTTTTTGATAATGGTCGGATCCCGCAAAATCGGCCGATCCATGACACCCAGGTCCCCAGAAAAAACGATCTTGGAAACATTGTCGTTTTCCGTGATCCACAGCTCTGTGATGGCAGAGCCTAAAATATGTCCCGCGTCATTGAACACCAGCCGCATTTCCGGATTCAGTTCAATGAGCTGATCGTAAAGAACCGGCTTGACGAATTTCAAGGCTTCCATGGCATCGTTGCAGGTGTAAAGCGGCGCTACCAGCGGCCTTCCCGCCCGCTCGTTTTTTCGGTTCTTCCATTCCGCTTCTTTTTCATGTATGTAACCGCTGTCCTTGAGCATGACTTCCAGCAGGTCAGCAGTCGCGTCCGTGCAATAGATGGCCCCTTTGAAGCCTCGTTTCACAAGCAGTGGAATCCGTCCGCAGTGATCAATGTGAGCATGGCTCAAAACAAGATAATCCACCTCAGCCGGATCAAAAGGAAATTCCTCATGATTCATGGCGTCCATGGCTTTGCCCCCCTGGAATTGGCCGCAGTCCAAAAGGATCTTGTGATGTTCTGTGCTGATGAGATGGCAGGAACCGGTAACGCCGGTGGCTGCTCCGCAAAACTGTATTTTCATAATGAGCCTCCTTTTGCTTTTCTTTCATTATACACCTATCTAGCCGCAGAAACCATAGCTATTGGGCAAAAGACGAAAATCCCCTCCCAAGCCCTGATGCCTGGAAGGGGATCTTCTATGATGTAGGTAAACAGTTAGCCTTCGATGCATTCTTCTTTCCATTTGTACGGATATCCGGTATCCATCATTCTCTTGAGGAAATCATCTGGATCCAGTTCATCTGAGAACACGATGCCCTTTGCCAGATCCTCACTGCCTACGATCAGTGTGCCGATAGCCAGAGGCAGTGCCACGTAAACCAGAGCAGTGCCGTACAGTTTTTTCAGTTCTGGTCCTGGGGCGTTCATCTTCGGACAGTTCGCCTTGTATGTAACCTTCTTGCCGTCTTTCTTTCCAGAAACTTCTACGATCAGCTCAATGAACGCTGTTTTGTCAGCCTCTGCCAGCTGCTCATCTGTTGCTCCGAAAATATTGTTCTGTGGAGGCGGTACCATTGCCGCGATCACATCCAGAGGCGCCACTTCCACGTCACCGACTTTGACTTTTTCCTGAGAGCAAAGGCCGGAAGCGTAGAAAATAGCTGGTTGATACATCATGTAATATTTAAAGTCCAGATCTTTCACACCCTTGAATGTGGATGGCATGCTGTAGATTTCTTCGTGTGAGTGATGAGTCACTGGCAGCGTGCCCACTGGTTCTGGGAAGTCGCACATTTCAATGCCGCCAAATGGAGGATACTGGACATACTTTCCATCTTCCAGCGCATAAGTCGGGCTGGCGCAGTCAACCAGAGCCTGCTTTGGAGACCAGCCTGGATTCCATGGACGCAGCACCCAATCATACGGTCCTTCGTTTGGCATCACAGTGGCTTTGCCGATCCTCATTTTGATGCTGTCCACTTCATCCAGCTTGTTGGCGAATTTTCTAGCCAGCACATTGGTCATGCCTGGCGCGAAGCCGCATCCAAAGAGAGCTGTCAGGCCTGCTTCTTTGAATTCTTTGCACAATGTCAGATCTTCAATGGCCTTTCCTTCCAGGAATTCATCCCAATACGGATCGTCAAAAGCAGTGTTGATATAATTGGCTTTTGCTTTGAGCGCGCCTTTCATCACATAAGTCACCATCCAAGGCATTACCATGTCCACCACAACATCCACGCCTTCCGCGGCCTTTGCCACGTCATCTGGATCCGTGGCGTTCACAGCGCCGGTCTTTACTTTCGGGCTGTTGATCTCCTTTGCTACTGCCTGGGCTGTCTCTTCTTTCAAATCCACCAGCCTGATCTCTTCTATGGCATCCTGTCTCGCTAAAATGGACGCGCACGCGCCGCCCTGTCCGCCTGCGCCTACAATCAATACTTTCATTTCAAACTCCTCCTTGCTTTTTCTATCTTTTCTGTATCATGACGCATATAGATAGAGCAAAGAGTGTGCCAAGTTGTTTTCTATAGTCTGAAACCGTTGAAATTTCAAGGTTAAGAAGTTTTTCGTCTTTCCTGTTTCTTGCCTCTTTGAAGTAAATTTTCCATAAAAAACAAGGCGATGTGTTTCATTTTTAAAACCAATCGCCTCATCTCTCTAAATCTCATCATTTTCTGTTTCAAAATCAAAACTTTAAGTTTCAATTTTACAACTCTGCTGAACTTCTCAGTCCAAATCATACTTTTTCAGCCTGCGGGACAATGTTGACTTGTTCATTTTCAAGGCTCTAGCCACGTCGCTGGCCCGTTTGTGCTTGCCCATCATGGTTTCCAGGATGTATTTTTCGTACTCTTCCAGCAGCTGAGTCATGCTTTTATCCTCGATGTTAGAAGATCTGGCCACGGAAGTTTCCATGGGCGTGCCAATGGCCCGCTCCACTTGGAATCGGGTGATGCTGTCTCCGTCAAAGCTGATCATGATGCGCTCCATGATGTTTTCCAGCTCTCGGATGTTTCCCGGCCAATCAAAGTTCTGCAGGGCAGAGATGGCCTCTTCTGAAATATGTTTGTCCAGCCTATATTCTTTGTTGAATTGTTCCACAAAGTAGAGGGCCAGGGCCCGAATGTCTTTCTTGCGGCCTCGCAGGGGCAGCAGTTCCAAAGGCATGATGTTCAGCCGGTAGTATAGATCTCCGCGAAACGTCCCTTCTTCAATGGCCTTTTTCAAATCCATGTTGGTAGCCGCGATGAGTCGGATGTCCAAAGGAATGGTTTCCGCGCCGCCCACCCGCATGATCTCCCGTTCCTGGAGCACTCGCAGCAGCTTTGACTGCAAATGGATGGGCAGTTCTCCGATCTCATCTAAAAACAAGGTCCCTGTGTTTGCCATTTCAAAAAGGCCCATTTTTCCTTTTTTATCTGCGCCAGTGAACGCGCCGCCCTCATAGCCAAAGAGCTCTGATTCCATCAGGTTTTCTGGAATAGCCGCGCAGTTGACTTTGATAAAGGGCTTGCCCACCCGCTTGCTGTTCTGATAGATGAAATTGGCGAACACTTCTTTCCCTGTCCCTGACTCGCCTGTGAGCAGAACGGTCGCGTCCAGTCCAGCGATGCGCATGGCCTTTTCCGCCAGCTGTCGGGTCTCCTCATCTTCAGCGATGATATTGCCCCACATAGTGATGTTCTGCCGTTTTAGGTATTCGACCTCTTCCTTGATTTTGATATGATCGTTGTCCCGCTCCTTCAGCAGTTCTCTCAAGGTCAAAGTTTCGGTGATATCCCGCTCCGTGCTGATTACCAGATCGATCTTGTCTCCATCGTAAAGAGGCGTTCCGGTGACATAAACTTTATCGCCGTCACCTAGGTTTTGGATGATCTCTTCTTCCTTGCCGCTTTCCAAGGTCCGCAGGGTGATGGAATCCGCTACAAAGCCCATGTCTTCCAAGTCCCGCATGTTCTTGCCCAGGACTTCTTCTCGGGTCAGGCCTCCTGTTTTGCAGGATTCATCGTTGAGACACAAGGTGTTGCCCTTGCCATCGGTGATATACACCCCCACCTTCAGGCAATTCAAAATAGCCAGAACCTCCTGGTAATTGTTTTTAATGAATTTTTTGTACATGCTTTTTATGCTTTCCAGGCCTGGGCCACGGCTTTTGCGATGGCCTCTGCCACGCCTGGATGAAAGGCGCTGGGAATTATGTAATCCTCGTTCAATTCCTCTTCAGGAATGATGTCCGCCAGGGCCTTTGCCGCAGCGATTTTCATATCTTCTGTGATCCGTTTTGCCCTGGCCGCCAGCGCGCCTTTGAAAATCCCCGGGAACGCCAGCACATTGTTGATCTGATTTGGAAAGTCAGAACGTCCTGTGCCCACCACTCTGGCGCCTGCCTGTTTCGCCAGGTCTGGCATGATCTCCGGCTCTGGGTTGGACATTGGGAACACAAGCGCGTCCTTTGCCATGGACGCCACCATCTCTTCTGTGACGATCCTTGGGGCAGAAACACCGATGAACACGTCCGCGCCTGCCAGCGCGTCCGCCAAAGTGCCGTTGATCATCTCCTTGTTGGTGATCCTGGCCAGTTCTTCCTTTGCTGGGGAAAGGCGGTCATCGTTTTTGGCAAGAGGGCCGATTCTATCGCAGACAATCACGTCTCCCGCACCCACGGAAAGGAGCATTTTGGCAATGGCCGCTCCTGCCGCTCCTGCGCCGCTGATAACGATTTTCAGATCTTCCCATTTCTTTCCCACGATTTTCAGGGCATTGATGATAGCCGCTGTCACCACCACAGCCGTCCCATGCTGGTCATCATGAAACACTGGAATGTCCACCTGCTCTTGGAGCTTTCTTTCGATTTCAAAGCACCTGGGGGCCGCGATGTCCTCCAGATTAATGCCCCCAAGGGTAGGCGCGATGTTTTTGGCGATGCTTACAATCTCATCCACGTCCTGGGTTTCCAGGCAAATGGGAATGGCGTCGATCCCTGCGAATTCTTTGAACAGCAGGGATTTTCCATCCATGACCGGAATGGAGGCCAGGCCGCCGATGTTTCCCAGGCCCAATACCGCAGAGCCGTCACTGATCACTGCCACGGTATTGCTCTTGTTGGTGTAGCGGTAAACATCTTCCGGATTTTCGTGGATCTTTCTGCATGGCTCAGCCACTCCTGGCGTATATGCCGTGGAAAGGTCATCCTTATTCTTGACTGGAACCTTGCTCGCCACTGCCATTTTTCCCCTATGTTCCTCATGCATTTTCAAAGACTCTTTGTAATAATCCATGGCCCCTCCTTATTTTTTCCAGGAACTTTTCAGCCCCACGATTTTATTGAACACTTTTTCTTCATCCGTCGTCAGCTTCGCGTCAGCGATATAATAGCCGTGGCGGAAGAACTGGAACCGCTGGCCTGGCGCTGCTTTTGCCACAGACGGCTCCGCATAGCCCCAAGTTTCCTGAAGGGAATCGGGATTGAGGACATTTTCACCCTGCTCGTTTTCCACCATCAGATAATCATAATTGCGGATTTTCACCTTGACCGCTGTCTTGGCGTCCACCCAGTGGATGGTTCCCTTTACCTTGCGGCCTTCAAAACCGCTGCCGCTCTTTGTTTCTGGGTCATACGTACAGAGCAGTTCCTTGATGGTGCCGTCTTGGTTTTTCACTACTTCATTGCAAGTGATGAAATACGCGCCTTTAAAACGGACTTCATTTCCAGGGAACAAACGGAAATATTTTTTCACCGGTTCTTCCATGAAATCCGCGCCATCCACATAAAGCTCCCTGCTGAACGGCACTTTGCGGCTGCCCATTTCCGGCACTTCCCTGTTGTTTTCGATCTCCATTTCCTCAGTCTGGTCTTCCGGGTAATTGGTGATGACGATCTTGATGGGATCTTCCACCACATTGCGGCTCTCCACCTTGGCTTTCAAATCTTCTCTCACGCAATGCTCCAGCAGAGCCACATCCACTGTGCTGTTTGCTTTGGAAACACCGATGCGCTCGCAGAAGTCACGGATGGCTTCCGGCGTGTACCCTCTTCTCCGCAGGCCCGCGACAGTAGGCATCCTTGGGTCGTCCCAGCCGTCTACCGTGCCCTCGTCCACCAGAGCCTTGAGATGCCGCTTGCTCATGACCGTGTTTGTCAAATTGAGCCGCGCGAATTCGATCTGCTGCGGCGGCGCTTCCCACTCTAATTCCTGGAGAACCCAGTCGTAGAGAGGTCTGTGATCTTCAAATTCCAAAGTACAGATGGAATGAGTGATGCCTTCGATCGCATCTTCAATGGGGTGGGCATAGTCGTACATGGGATAAATGCAGTACTTTCCACCAGTGTTGTGGTGTTCTGTGTGGGAAATCCGGTAAATCACCGGATCTCTCATGTTGATGTTAGGTGATGCCATGTCGATCTTGGCTCTCAGCACCTTTTCTCCGTCACCGTATTTGCCTTCTTTCATTTCCTCGAAAAGACGCAGGTTTTCTTCTACGCTCCTGTTTCTATAAGGGCTCTCTTTGCCCGACTCTTTCAGAGTTCCCCGATATTCCCGAATCTCATCTGCGTTTAGGTCGCACACGAAAGCTTTGCCCTTTTTGATCAGACGGATGGCATATTCGTACATTTTGTCAAAGTAGTCCGATGCCCAGAGCCGGTCGTCCCACTGGAATCCCAGCCACTTTACGTCTTCTTCGATGGCCTCCACGTACTCCATGTCCTCTTTGACTGGATTGGTGTCATCGTATCTCAGGTTGCATTTTCCCTTGTATTTTTCTGCTGTGGAAAAATTAAGACAAATGGATTTGGCATGTCCAATATGGAGATATCCGTTAGGTTCCGGTGGAAAACGAGTATGTACCCGATCTCCATACTTGCCTGCTTCCAGATCCTTGTCGATCATGTTATGAATAAAGTTAGAAGCGCTTTCCGGCGCGCCTGCCTGTTTTGTGTCTGCCATAGCCGTTCCTCCTATTAATAATACTTGATTATTATATCCCAATCATGGTGGTAAATGCAATGAAAAAGGAGCTCCAATGCTCCTTTTTCGCAAATCTTATTTATTCTCTCCCTGAGTGGACGCTGTCAAAAGCAACGTCTCTGTTTCCGGCGCGGAAAGCGATAAAACCTGCTGCGTCCCCGCTCCTGCCGTTTGATTGGCATAAGCAGGATGCTGGTGCAGGGTCTCACCTCCCAAGCCAATAACGCCTACTGCCAGTAACATGGTGAATGTCGTTGCCATTACAACTGCTTTTTGCTTCATATAGATTCCCCTTTCCCATGTGTAGTGTTATCTGTTGTTCCCTTTTGTAAGTTTATTATAGAATTGGAATGTGTCAGAAATTTGAGGAAAATCTTAAGAAATTCTGATGTTCCTCTAACATTCCCCTTAAAAAGGCATCAGCGGATCGAATATCTAAAATTAAGAGAAAACCTGAAGAAGATCAGGCTCCCTCAGGTTCTCGTCATAACATCAAACTATCTTTCAACGATCATGGATGTTCCCTGTCCGCCTCCGATACACAGAGTAGCCAGACCAGTCTTGGAGTCTCTCTTCATCATTTCATAGATCAGAGTGATGAGGATTCTGCAGCCGGACGCTCCGATTGGATGACCCAGCGCGATAGCTCCACCGTTTACATTGAGTTTTTCAGAATCAAATCCCAGATCCTTGCCTACTGCTACGGACTGTGCGGCGAAAGCTTCGTTTGCTTCGATCAGGTCGATGTCATCAATGGTCATTCCTGCCTTGTCCAGCGCTTTTCTGCAAGCTGGAATCGGTCCAACGCCCATGATTTTAGGATCTACGCCTGCGGACGCATAAGATTTGATGGTGCACAGAGGCTTGATTCCCAGTTCGTCAGCCTTTTCCTTGGACATTACAACCACTGCCGCGGCTGAGTCGTTGATACCGGAAGCGTTTGCCGCTGTTACGATACCGTCTTTTTTGAACGCTGGTCTCAGCTTGCTGATGCTTTCTTTGGTTACGCCGTCTTTTGGATATTCGTCTGTGTCAAAGATTTTTGGATCACCTTTTCTCTGCGGGATTTCCACAGGAACGATTTCATCCTTGAATCTTCCAGCCTTAACAGCAGCGACTGCCTTCTGCTGGGAAGCTGCCGCGAACTCGTCCAGTTCTTCTCTTGTCAGGCCCCATTCTTCCGCTACGTTTTCTGCTGTGATACCCATGTGATAGTTGTTGAACGCGTCTGTCAGACCATCGTTTACCATCATGTCAACCATCTGAGTATTGTTCATTCTCGCGCCCCATCTTCCAGCTGGCATTGCATAAGCTGCCATGGACATGTTTTCCGCGCCGCCCGCGATGATGATGTCAGCGTCTCCTGCTTTGATCATCTGTGCCGCCAGGGATACGGTTCTCAGTCCGGATCCGCATACTTTGTTCATGGTCATTGCTGGCACTTCTTTCGGGATCCCAGCGTCCATTGCGATCTGTCTTGCCACGTTCTGTCCCAGCGCGCCCTGTAATACGCAGCCCAGAACCACTTCATCGATTTCTTCCGGCTTGATGCCTGCTCTTTTAATGGCTTCTTTCACTGCGATCGCGCCCAGTGTCCTTGCTGGTACGGTCTTCAGTGATCCGCCAAAACTGCCGATTGGTGTTCTTGCTGCGCTTGCGATTACAACATCTCTCATTTTTCATGTCCTCCTTAAATTTTCCGCACGTTGCCGTGCCAAAATAACTGTGTTAGAGCTTCAGCTAATTACTGCTTGTCTTCCTTAAAATATTATCACAAATTTCCAGAATCGCAAGCATTCTCAGCAAAAACTCATGAATATCTTACTAGTTTTTTTCTATATGGCAGAAAAAAACTGTTAAGTCACTTAAAAACCGCGATATATTTCTCCACCATCTTCACTGGTTTGTAAGAAAGCTTTGCTTTTCGCAGGTTTGGAATGCCCATGTCTTCTTCTCTGTTAATGTATTTCACAAAGGGCGGCACATTGATGCAGAATTCATTGTTGATGGCCTGATACAGCCCTCTGAAATTCACGTTGGCCTTTTCCACATGCACGGTGATGGTATTTTTGTTCAAAGTCCCGCCAATGGTAAGCGCTTCGATCTTTCCATCGATCAAGATCGCGCCTGCGGTGTATCCTACCTTTTCCAGGTTGCGGAACACGTCTTCCATGGCCTGCTCTTCCATTTTCAGCATCTGCATTTCGTGCTCCGGCACTTCCTTGCGCTGGTTGAACTCATCGATGAAACGCATGGCGTCATCTGCCATGGCGGATGTGAGCGGCACGTATTCATATTGATAGTTTTTGTGGAAATAGTTGAGATGGTTCTTCTTTGCGTGATAGTCCCGTCCTTTCAATTCCACCAGATCCTGCCGCCTATAGACGTAATCGTAGTTTGGCCTGTCTTCTATGAATTTCATCTTGCCCGGACAAGCGCTTTCTATGATGTCGATCATATGAAATGGCAGCAGACGGATGCTGAAAGGATGACCCTTTTCTTCAAAGATCTGTTTTGCCTCTTCCAGCGCTTCGCGGACTCCTTGCGGATCATACGCTCCAGTCTTTGTCAGCGGCGGAAACAGGAAAGGCTCAATAATGCCATCTTCCAGTTCCAAATGGCTGATGCCTGCCAGCAGCAGATAGTCCCCTGCCTGCATCCAGCTGAACCTGTTGATGTCCCTCCACATATACAGGGCAGAAAAGGACAGTCCCGAAGTTTTATAATCATAGCCATTTAAGTATTCTTCCAAAAATGACCGGTCTTCTACAGTTATACGGTTTTCAAACATGAACATATATTATTCCTCCAGCCTCCAGTTTTTGACTTGTTCTATGAAATCGTATCTCGTCATATCGTACTGCAGGGGCGTGATGCTGGCATAGCCGTCCTGCATGGAAATCACGTCAATGTCATCTGGGAGTCCTTCGTAGATCACTGGATTGCCTTCATACCAGTATTGGGTCTTCCCGTTCTCTCCCATTTGCGGCCGAAACCACTCTTGGTACTCCCTTGCGCCCAGCCTTGTGTATTTCACGCCTTTGATCTGATCTTTGGGCAGATCCGGCGTATTGATGTTGAGGACTGTCTTGGCGTCCATTTGGGGAAAACCCTTCCTGCACGCGTTCACTGCCAATTCACAGGCCAATTCAAAATGGGTGGCCTGATGGCTATTGACAGAAACCGCCACAGACGGGATCCCGCAAAGAGAGCCTTCTACAGCGGCCGACACGGTCCCTGAATACAAGGTGTCCGTTCCCAGATTGCCCCCAAGGTTGATCCCTGAATAAACCATATCCACCTTGATCCCCTGATCCAGCAGGATTTTGGTGCCGATCTTCACGCAGTCAGCCGGCGTCCCTGATATGGCATAGGCCTTTGCCCCATGTTCAAAGACCGTCTCCTCTACCTCAATGGGTTTGCCCACTGTGATGCCATGACCTGCCGCGCTTCTCTGAGAGTCAGGCGCGCAGACATAAATATCCGCCTCTTTTGACAAAGCCGCTCCCAGCGCGCGAATCCCAGAAGCCTGAATCCCATCATCATTTGTCAGCAATATATTCAATCCTCATTCCCCTTTCGCCAAATACCAATCTATCACGCCTATCGTGTTATTCTGCCATGAAACTTCTCTAAACATGCATTTGCGATTCATGATTCAATGAACGCTTCCTTACGGCAACGCCGTATCAATCAATTGCGTTTATTATACCACGGCCTTCCTCTGATTATATGATCCCTGGCCGTGATTCAATGAACGCTTCATTTCGGCAACGCCGTATCAATCAACTGCGTTTATTATACCACGGCCTTCCTCTGATTATATGATCCTTGGCCGTGATTCAATGAACGCTTCATTTCGGCAACGCCGTATCAATCAACTGCGTTTATTATACCACGGCCTTCCTCTAAATATATGATCCCTGGCCGTGATTCAATGAACGCTTCATTTCGGCAACGCCGCTTCCAATCAACTGCGTTCATTATACCATAACTTTCGCACCATACGCTTCTCTTTTTTTGCGGCAGGCAAAATCCGCAAAATTCAGACTTCTAGATCATGCCCCGATCAGCCGCGGATATCCATGTGCGGCTTGCGGTGCGTCAGGCCTTTTCATACTAGAGTCGTAGGCCTAGTCCACTTGCTTCATACTGTTGTTCTACAGACAGGAATTCGATTTTTTGCTAAAGTGTAAGCCACGACATTCATTATGATGATCATTAGTAGGAGGAACAAAAAAACAATGACCGATATTGAATCACTGAAAAAATATGTTGGAAAAGAACACTGGCAGGAGGCAGAGGCTGCCGCGGCGACCTGTGGAAAAGAAAAGCTGGCAGACCTTACGTTTAAAAATCCTGTTGTCGCGCTGATTCTTTCCATATTCTTGGGTATGTTCGGGATCGACCGGCTCTATCAGGGCGGACTGAAAATGTTCGGCTGCAAGCTGGCTATGGTGGCTCTCACCTTTGGGACATGGTGGCTGGCTGACATTTATTTCAATAAGCATGTGATCGAAGAAGCGAATTTTGAAAAGCTTCTTGCAGCGGCAGCATGATCTTCCGCGGATCACAATGTTATAAATCTCACTCATGAACCACTAAAAGCAAAAGCACGATGCTGTTCTCTATGACCTGAGGGCTCGTGCTTTTGTGATTTTTATTCTTCTTTTTCTTCTTTGGGCGCTGGGTCTGGATTTTCGCCTCGTATGATATATGTCACGCCAATGCGATTTTTGACGTCCATTTTTCGGAAAATATTATACACATGGGTCTTGACCGTGCTTTCAGAAATGAACAGCAGCTTTGCGATCTCCCCATTGCTTTTGCCTTCATAGATGAGCCGACTCAGATCTTTTTCCCTGCCTGTCAGTTCAAAGTCTTTTGCCACTTCGTCCAGCCGTTTGTCAAGATCGAATCCCTTTTGCCTTGGTTCAGGCCGCTCCTCGCTGCTTGCGAAAGCTTGGCTAAAGTCATTTTTATAGATGAAGATCACGGTAGCGATATTGACCACGAACCAAAAAATGATGGTCAGGTCCAGGGGTTCTCGGATGAACTTGCTGTTCCCCCAATACACAGAGGCTTCGCCCCAAAAGTAGGAAGCATAATTCCATACCAGCATGGCGGTAACGATGACCATGTAATAGATCGTGCCTTTTGGTTTATGGTCCAGCACGCATTTGCTGGCATACACCACGCTTCCGATGAGCATAATGAGCAGGAGGATGATGTCCGTTACTAGCAGCAGCCAGCGAAGGGCATAAAAATAATTGACTGTGAATAGGATCGTGGAGCCGAACCAAAGCAAGGCGTAAATCAAGATGTATGTCCTTGCTGCTTTCTGCAGGGCGGAAAATTCATCGGTTTGGGCAATGCTCTTTCCCAGGTGAAGCCAGAGGTAAAAAAGGATGGCGATGACACAGCTTCCGATTCGAAGCGCCAGCATGTCGGTAATGTTTCCCAAGACATATCCGGTATAATAAAGAAGCAAATCGTACAAGCTCATGACCAGCATGCCGATCAGAAATGCTTTCAGCGCTTTGTTCAGTGGAGCGGGCCGCCTTTTTCCTGCGAGAAATACCATGGTGATCCCTGCGATCCCCAGAAAAATCGCAAATAAATAGCAAAACAACACGCCCTCTCTGATAAAAGTCACTGTCATGTCTCCCTTTCATAAAAAATTGATAACTATTATACTATAGTTCTCTTCTGACCATGATGCAAGCTTTTTCTGCCCACATGCCTCTAGGTTCTTTCTTTCCACCAAAAAACGAAAGTACCAGAGCCCTTCGATCTGTCTGGCACTTCCGTACTAAACGTACTAAAAAATACTGAAATCCACAAAAGACAGCTTTAATCTCCCAAGACTTTCCCAATCGCATCATTGATGACCAGCGTGGCCCGACTATCATACTGAGTCTGGGATTTGTTAATGAGGATTAGGTTGTCGCCTCTGAAATAATTGATCAGCCCCGCAGCCGGATACACTACTAAAGAAGTGCCTCCCACGATCAGAGTGTCTGCCTTGCTGATGGCGTTCACCGCGCCGGAGATCACCTCCTCATCTAAAGCTTCTTCGTAAAGAACCACATCTGGCTTTATGATACCGCCGCATTTTTCACATTTTGGGATGTCACCTTCGCAGTGCTCCGGCTCCATCACATAGTCCAGATCGTAAAACGCATTGCAGTCCATGCAGTAGTTTCGCAGCACGGAACCATGCAGCTCATAGACTTTCTTGCTGCCGGCCAGTTGATGAAGGCCATCGATGTTTTGCGTCACCACGGCTGTCAATTTTCCCTCTTGCTCCAAACGCGCCAAGGCTTCGTGGGCTTTATTGGGCTTTGCGTCCTGATAGATCAGGTTATTCTTGTAATAATCGAAAAACGTGTCCATATGGTTCATGAAAAAAGAATGGGATAGCATGGTTTCCGGCGACTGTCCGTACTGGGACACTGCTTGATAAAGCCCGCTTTCCGACCGGAAATCCGGTATGTTGCTTTCCGTGGAAACGCCTGCGCCTCCAAAAAACACGATCTTTTTACTCTCATCAATGACAGCTTTCACTCTTGCGTCCATGGTCTTGCTCCTCCTTTATTCTTCTATGATCACATCTTCTTCAGGAAAGGCTGCTGTTTCTTCATAATCTTTTGGGATCTTGAAGACGTTTTCTGGGAACTGGCCTTCTTGGAACTTTGTGATCTTTTCAGTCCTCCGATAGATCGGGGTGTTTTTCTTTCCGTTCTCTCCGATTTTTTCCTGCAGTTCTATGAGGGCATGAAGTTCTCCCTTTTCATTCATCACATAGCGCCTAATGAGCACGTACTCTTCCATGACCACCTGCTCGTCTTCTGTGTAGCCTTCAAATTCGTATTTCCCCTGATATTCGTCATAATCATAGGTCTTTCCGTCCATCTCCATTTGATCTGATTTCACATAGGTCAGCTTCATCTCATCTTCTGCCCCCGCTTCCCCTTCAGCAGGAGCATCGCTTACTTCCTTGGAGTATTCTTTGTCCGAGTCATACACAGAATAAAAGGCGTTTTTCGTTTCAATGTCCCGTATGTCCAATTTCTCCTCGCCGCTCAAAAAAACATAGTTTCCTTTGCCGTCCCGCGCTTCGCCTTTCAGACCTGTTTCCGTGACCTCATCTTCTATAAATTCCTCTACTACATTGGCTTCGTAATAGTATTTGCTGTCATCGTTTTCAAGCAGCTGATAGTACTTGGCTGACGGGATGCTGCTTTCCCCGCTGCTCACCTGGCTTTGACTGCTCGATTGGCTCTTTGCGTCATCTTTTCCGCATGCGGCCAAGCTGCAGATCATGGTGAAAACTAAAATCATCGCTGCTATTTTTTTCATTCTTTATCCTCCTATCATCAAGTGCTTTTATTGAAAAATAATGGTGCTTGCCCTATCCTGAAACATAGAAAAAAACCGGACACGAGTCTATCCTTCGTATCCGGTCACTCTTTGATCAAGCCATCATGTCAATGTTCTGCCCTAAGCCAGTTAAAGCAGCGTCCAGACTGCGGAGCAACTGGGCAGCTGCCTCGGACTGCGTGTCCATCGCGTCTTTCATCAATGAAATGCTGACAGCCTGCTGTGTCTGCGCCTGGCTATAGACGATGCTTGCCGCTGCAATGCTCTCTACCATATCATCTGTCACCTCTTTTCCATCCATGCCTGATACGTTTTTGTCATTGTTTCTTACTTGTTAACCTTACACCATTCAAGGCTGAATTGCAAGGGTATTTTTTACCTTTGTTCTTCTTTTTTTCAAAGTCTTGGAAAAGCGCCCCGTCCCTGCCAGCTCTGCCCCGGGCGTGCGCTGCCTGTTGTGTTTTTCAATCAGATCATGCGAACAAAGTGATATCGATCAAACTCATGGCTGCCACAAGTATGATGGCATAAACAGCTGTGGAAGCGGACATCAGGTACAGCAATCGATCCTGCGGCGGTATGAACGCCGCTGCCGCGGCTTTTGTCATCACGATCAGCGTGACTAGCACTGTGACGGCTATGGCTCCCATGGCAGCAAAAGGGGCAAAGGCGATGAGCAGTGTGGCGATAATCAGCAATACTGTTGGCAAAAGGCTGGCCGTGCCGCAGGCTCCGATGAGTATTTTGACCGGACAGTCTGTTCGGAAAAGGTAGCCTGCCCCAAAGAGGATCCCCACCCATAAAGCATCCATGAGGATGGCGCACAGGAAAACCTTTGCTGCGAATCCAAAGGAGTCCCCGCCCGTGAGCCACGGCGCGATCATGCCCAAGGAAACTGTGATCTTTTTCATAAAGGCCGCGGCAAGGACCGCCAAGATCACGTCCTTGAACAGGAAGAAGCCAATTCCTGACAAACATGCGTCTTCGTCCGCAGCTCGTTCTATGGTAGATTCCGGTTTCTTGAAGAAATCCGCTAAAAGTCCAAATGCCAGCCCCTGCTTGGATTGTCTCCTGCCCCGAATCTCCGCAGGCGACACTGCTCCTGTCCGCGTACCACAGGCATCGCAGAATGCCGCGCCTTCTGGAAGAGCCTTGCCGCAGGCCATGCAAAACAGCGGTTCATATCCTGTGTTAGATGTCCCTTGTTCTTGATTAGGCTCTCCAGAGGATACTGCTTCCACGCCCTTTTTCTCAGGGTCTTTCTCCTCTGTCAGCGCCGCTCCTTTGTCTTTTAATGGCTCTGTCTCTTCCAGTACTGCTGGCTTGATCGGTTCTTCTGATCCTGCGGATGCCCTTGATTCTGGCGTTCCTGTCTCCCCTGTCTCTTCTTCCGGCTCTATTGATTCTTCTCGCTCTTCTGGTTCTTCTCCAAAATCCACGATGGGCAGATTCTTTCGTATAGCGCCCACCCTTGGTTCAACGAAAAATTCGTCTTCCGGATCTATGCCGCTTTTGATAAAAACGCCTGGATCATTCTCACCTGCAGGCGCCTGCCCCTGTGTTTCCTGCGACTCGCTGTCTGGCTCAATCTGGCACTCTGGCTCACTTTGAGCCTCTGATTCAACCGGAGATTCCAGCTCGCTCTCTGACGGTTCCGCGTCCATTGGTCCTTTCTGCTCTTGATGCTCTTCTTCTATTTTCCGCGCTTCCTTTGAGCTTGACGATGATTTTACAAAGATCATCGTCTTTTCAGGGGAATCAGCGCAATCACCATTTCCATCCAATTCCATCAATTCGTTCACATCTCGTATCTCTTCTTCTATTTTTTCTATGTTCGATCCCTTTGGCGGATCTCCATATCCCTCTTGAAATTCTATGGCGGAGCCTGCCCTCACCGGTTCTCCGCAATTCTCGCAAAACTTTGAATCCTCGTCGATTTTCGCACCGCAATTTTCACAGAACATTGATATTTGCCCTCCCAGTTTGTTTTAAGTCGAATTTGACCTAACATTATCAGGTTTACCGCAGCTTGTCAAGTCTCGTCGAAGAATTCAGATTTTTGCCCAAAAAGCCGGCCAGCCAAAGCCCTGACGCTGTTTTATGGAATCCCCTGCTCCCTGTTTCACGATCTTCTATAACTGAAATTCTGTCAAGTTTTTCCAATAACGGACCGGCATCAGATTCTTTTGGCAGCGAGGATTGATTCTCTCTTTAATGGCCATGTTTTCAAAGTATTGTTTCCACATTTCCTGGTACGCCTTCTCTTCTGCGGACAGCGGCGGGATGTTGTCTTTTGTAAAGTGGCTGATATACCACTTTCCTCCATAAGCCACCAATGCTTTGCTCCGTTTCACATCATGAATAATAAATGGGTCATTTTTGAATCGGTCGCTGAAATGGCTGGCCAGGAATTCCACGATATCGTGATCCGGTTCAATGGGGCTGTACAAGATCCCGCCCTGCAGCTGAGAGAAACGAATCAGCCCTTTCATCCTGTGGACTTCGCCATTGATCTTGTACTCCGCTTCTTGGACCGGCACGACGATAGCATCTCCATGCAGCATACTGATACACGGACCTCTGACAAACCCTAGTCTAACATAATTAAGGATCTTGCTTTCCTTGTTTTCCACACTGGACATGAACACTTTGTAAATCCGTTTCAGCGTGAAGGCGGAAATCTTTTTTTCAATGGCTTCATATACGGTCACTGCCTTTTCTTCTTCTGTTTCCACCTCCCGATATCCGCCCAGCATGGTGGATTGGTATTCCTCCCGAGGAAAAATGCCGCTGGCCTTTTCTGTATAGTAATGGTGATAGATACAGGTCAGCAGTCCCTCGAAGGTGCCGTCATATAGATAATCAACCATGAAACTCCACCTGCTTTCGCCCTTCCCCAGCAGCCGGCAGCACGCTTTGACCGCCACCAAACATTGACATTTGAATCCCATCGTTTATTTCCAATATTTGATGTTTGATGGCTTCGGGCATGAAATTTTTTTCCCCATAATACTTTCCCGAACAAGTCAGGAAATGGCGCGCTCGCTTTAACACTACTCCCATTTTTTTCAGGTCTTCATACTTGACCGCAGCGATCTTTCTCTGGCGCGCGATTCGCTGCGCGGATATCGCGCCGACTCCTGGAATCCGCAGCAAATGATCCATTGGCGCTTTGTTGACTTCCACTGGGAACTGATCCAAGTGGCGCAGCGCCCAAGTTACCTTTGGGTCAAGGTCCGGATCCAGGTTGGGATTTTCGTCATCTAAAATCTCGCTGGCCCGAAACCCATAAAACCGCAGCAGCCAGTCCGCCTGGTACAGTCGGTGCTCTCTGCCAAGAGGCGGCGCGGTCAGGGCATCCGGCAGGATTGGTGATGACACCACAGGGATATACGCACTATAATAAACGCGCTTCATTTTAAAGGTATGATACAGGTTTTCCGTGGTAGTCAAGATCTGACGATCCGTCTCTTCGCCCGCGCCTATGATCATCTGAGTCGTTTGGCCCGCTGGCGCGAATGTTTCTTTGCCACGGCGGGCAGGAACCATCGCTGGCCTTGGGCTTATGTCCCTGTTCTGATTTTCTTTCAGCTGGTCAGAGCTGACTTCCAGCTGGGTCTGTCCTGGAGTCAGATAATTGAGCGTGGAATTCAGATCCTGCCCTTTGAACATGGTCCCAGGTCCTTTCAGCGCTTTTCGCTCAATCAGAGTATTGGTGATCTGACGCATGGGACTAAAAATCTGCTTTGGCTTTTTCTGCGGAGCAAAAAGCGCCAGGCTCTTGCTGGTGGGCATTTCAATGTTCACGCTGAGCCGGTCCGCTTCCAAGCCAATGGCATGAAGCAGCTCCTGGGAAACACCAGGGATGACCTTTGCGTGGATATACCCGGCAAAGCCGTATTCTCGCCTCAAAAGCCGCAGGCAATAAAGGATCCGCTCTGCTGTATGGTCAGGGGAAACTTCCACGGCAGAGCTTAAAAATAGCCCGTCGATATAATTCCTGCGATAAAATTCAATGGTCAGCCGCGCCAGTTCATCTGGTTCAAAAGAGGCTCGCTCCGTGTCAGCGCTCCGCCGGTTGACACAATACTCACAATCATAAACGCATTTATTTGTAAACAGCACTTTCAACAGGGAGATGCACCTGCCGTCCGCGGACCAAGTATGGCAGATGCCCTCTGCCGCTCCATTCCCGATCTTCCCGTTGTTTCTCCGTCCCACGCCGCTGCTGGAGCAAGACACATCGTATTTTGCGCTGTCAGCCAGTATTTTCAGTTTTTCAAGCATCCCCTCCATATGCGCCTCCTGTATGGAATATGCGTTTCCGCCATGTAAAACTTGTGTTCCTATTTTACCACATAAAAAACATTTGTTCAACCAAATTTTCGTTTTTTCACAGAAATGTCAAATTGCTGACCCTGGGCGATAAAAGCAGTACACATTTTCGGCAAACTGTGTATAATAGTACTAAAAACTAAGAAGGAGGTTTTATGACAAAGAACGCATTGGTACTCAGCGGGGGCGGTTCCCGAGGCGGCTATGAGATCGGTGTCTGGCAGGCCCTGCGGGAGCTGGGAATCCCGATCCATATTGTCACAGGGACTTCCGTGGGCGCGCTGAACGGCGCTATGGTGGCACAGGATGATTTCGAGCTGGCAGTAACGCTTTGGAAAGAACTGGAGACCCACATGGTTTTTGATGTGGACACCCATGACCAAGAGCCTGGCCTCTTTGATTTTGAATTCGCGGGAATGAGCGCTAGTGAAGCCTTGGCCTATGCCAAAGAGATCCTGCTGAATGGCGGTGCCGGTACTTCTGGCCTTGAAAAAATCGTGTCCAAATACGTGAACGAAGCAAAGATTCGGGCTTCAGACGTGGAGCTGGGCGTGGTGACAGTGGAATTTCCATCGCTGAAACCCCACTATCTTTTTACAGAAAACATCCCTAGTGGAAAGCTGTCAGACTACATCTTGGCCAGCGCCGCTTGTTTTCCAGCTGTCCAGGCCAAGGAAATCGATGGCGTCAAGTTCATTGACGGCGGCTATAATGACGTGATGCCTGTGGAGTTAGCCCTGGAAAAAGGAGCGGACCGCATCATTGCCGTCCATCTGGAAGCCGCCGGGTTTGTCAGACGGGGAACCTTGGAAATCGCTGAAAAAACAGCTTCTGAAGTAATCCTTATCAAAAGCCCCTGGGACCTTGGAAACTTCCTGATCTTTGACACGGACAACACTCGCCGCATCATCCGACTGGGATACCTGGACACTATGAAATCCTTCGGTGTTTTCTCGGGAAATAAATATACGTTTGAAAAAAGCGGCTTTACGCCCCACCAATTGCAGGGTGCGGAATCTGCGGCGGAAATCTTCAAGCTGGATCCTTGTCTTGTTTATGGCCGCCAGCAGCTTTCCCGATCCTTAGCGCAGGCCGCCGCCCAAACAGAGCCGCCTGTCATGGATGACATCCGCCGAGTGGAGGACGCGCTGCGCAAGTTGAATCCAGCCACGTTGGTGCTCTATATCGCGCAGGACTTGCGGGAAAAAGGCGCAGACAGCATTTTCACCCATCGAAGCACGTTCCGCCTCTTGAAACATGAAATTTCCGCTGCCAATTATTTGCTCAGGGAGCAGGTTCCCTTGGAGGGCGCGCTTCAGTAAACGGTGCTGCCTATTTACCTGCCTTTTGCAGCTTTGGCAGGCATGACAGTTGGGTGTTCTTGTGGCGCGTTATGCTTCCTAATTAATAATGTCACACTATCATGCGTAAATTGCTTGCTTGCCATTTCCAAGGAGGAATGTTAGAATAAACCCATGAAAACACAGGGGCTAGGAGGGGCAAAACCATGGGTAGGATCATCAGCATTGGACGACAGGATTTTGAAAAGCTGCGAACAAAAAACAATTTTTACGTGGACAAAACCCACTTCATCAAAGAATGGTGGGAAGCGGATGATGATGTGACGCTGATCACCCGCCCAAGGCGCTTCGGCAAGACCCTGAACATGAGCATGCTGGAAAAGTTCTTTTCCGCGGATCATGCGGGAAAGGGCGAATTGTTTGAGGGGCTTTCCATCTGGGAGGACGAATCTTATCGGCAGCTGCAGGGAACGTATCCGGTGATTTTTCTCAGCTTCGCAGGCATAAAGGGAGATACTTACGAAACCGCACGGGGCGGGATCGTCCAGGTGATTTTGAACCTGTACGCGAAATATGGCTCCTTACGGCAGAGCAAGGCCCTGAACCCACAAGAAAAAGCGTATTTTGATTTCATCAAGCCTGACATGTCCGATGACGTGGCTGCCATGTCGCTGCACAGGCTGTCCATCTGTATGAGCCGCCATTACGGAAAAAAAGCTATCATCCTGCTGGACGAATACGACACGCCGCTTCAGGAAGCCTATTCACACGGGTACTGGGAGAAAATGACCTCCTTTATCCGCAGTCTGTTCAACTGTACCTTCAAGACCAATCCGTATATGGAACGCGGCATTATGACCGGCATCACTAGAGTCAGCAAGGAATCCATCTTTTCCGACCTGAACAATCTGCAGGTGATCACTACCACTTCGGACAAATACGCCACTGCCTTTGGTTTCACGGAGCAGGAAGTGGAAGACGCTTTGGCTCTTTTTGACTTGGCCGATACTATGGACAAGGTGAAATTCTGGTACGATGGCTTTCAGTTCGGAAAGGAAAGCGACATTTACAATCCTTGGTCCATTACCAAGTATTTGGACTCCGGGAAATTGGGTTCCCACTGGGCCAACACTAGCTCTAACAGCCTGATCAGTAAGCTGATTCAGGAGGGTTCGCCGGATATCAAGATATCCATGGAAGATTTGCTGGCGGGAAATTCCATCGAAACGCCCATTGACGAGGAGATTGTCTTCGACCGGCTGGACGGCGATGAAACCGCCATCTGGAGCCTGCTGTTAGCCTCCGGTTATTTGAAGGTGGAAGATGCGCCAGGAGACGCAGGTGATTGTCCTGACCCTGGCGATGAGCGTTATCGCCTTTCTTTGACCAATGGAGAAGTGAATCGCATGTTCAGAGCCATGTTCCAAGGTTGGTTCAGCAAGCCAAAAGCCAGGTACAATGATTTCGTCAAAGCCTTGCTCATGAACGATGTGGAGCACATGAATCAGTTCATGAACCGGCTCACGGCGGAAACGTTCAGCTTTTTCGACACTGGGAGCAAACCTTCCAGCCAGGAGCCGGAACGCTTCTTCCATGGTTTTGTGCTGGGGCTCATCGCAGATTCAAGGCTGGATTATGTGATCACTTCCAACCGAGAAAGCGGCTTTGGACGCTACGATGTGGTGCTGGAACCGAAGGACAAGGGGAAGGATGCTTATGTGTTTGAATTCAAGGTCCATGAGCCAAGCCGTGAAAAGACCTTGGAAGACACGGTGGCCGCCGCTCTGACGCAGATCGAAGAGAAGGATTATGACGCAGGTCTAGCCAGCCGAGGCTTCTCAAAGGGGCAAATCCGGCATTATGGCTTTGCGTTTGAAGGGAAGCGGGTGCTGATCGGGTGAGGGGGATTCTTCTTTTGTGGTTTACAAGGTATTTTAGGGACATTTGAAAAAACCATCCCCGCGTCAAACGCGGGGTTGTTTACTTTCGGGCAAAGCCCTT